>NZ_JBPEHG010000007.1:0-224289 GCF_054177585.1 Haladaptatus rarus
TGGACAAAAGGTCGTTGTTAGTACGCGTACCGCAGGTTCGGAACCGACGAGTCGCCGTCTTCGATCTTCTCCAGTGCGTCCTCGAAGTCCGCCATCGTCACCTCGGTGCGACCGTCGCGGATGGCGAACATGCCGGATTCGGTGGTCAGGCTCTCGATCTCGGCACCGCTGAAGCCGTCCGTCTCGTCTGCGAGTCGGTCGAAGTCCACGTCCTCGGCGAGGTTCATGTCGCGGGTGTGGATCTCGAGGATCCGGTGGCGACCTTCGTCGTCGGGGTTCGGTACCTCGATGAGGCGGTCGAAGCGACCCGGACGGAGGATGGCCTGGTCGAGCATGTCGAAGCGGTTGGTCGCGGCGATGATGCGAATCTCGCCGCGGTCTTCGAAGCCGTCCATCTCGGACAGGAGTTGCATCATCGTGCGCTGTACCTCGGCATCACCCGACGTCTTCGAGTCGGTTCGGCGAGAGGCGACGGCGTCGATTTCGTCGATGAAGATGACTGCTGGTTCGCGCTCCGAAGCGAGTTCGAACAGGTCGCGAACGAGACGCGCCCCTTCACCGATGAACTTCTGGACGAGTTCCGACCCGGCCATCTTGATGAACGTGGCGTCGGTCTCGTTGGCGACGGCCTTCGCCAGCATCGTCTTCCCGGTGCCGGGCGGGCCGTGGAGGAGCACACCGCTCGGAGGTTCGATACCCGCCGCTTCGAACTGTTCGGGGTTGATGAGTGGTTCTTCGACCGCTTCCCTGACCTCTCGAATCTGGTCTTCGATACCGCCGATATCCTCGTAGGTCACCTTCGGCGATGCGTCGATCTCCATCGCCTGTGCTCTCGCGTCTTTCTCCGTATCCAGCTTCGTCTCGATGGTGAACGAATCGTTAACTGCGACGCGGTCACCGGCCTCGATGTCGTTTCGGAGCTGTACTGCAGCCTCGGTCAGTACCTCCTGGTTGTTACCGTGTTGTTTGATGATGACACCGTCATCGGTCACGTCTTCGACCGTCGCAACGTACAGCGAGGTCGTCTTCAGCGTCTCGTTCTCCCGCTGGAGTCGGTCGACTTCCGCCGCCAGATCGTTCCGTCGGTCAGCCGCTGCTTCGACGCGCTCGTTCAGTTTCTCGTTGACTTTCTGGATGTCCAAGAAGTGCTCCCGAAGCGCCGACAAGCGCTCTGCATCGGACATATCGGGGTCGAGTTCGAGCGTTGGTCGATCAGGAACGGATGGACTGCGAGACATTTCTTGTTCATGTGTATGTCCCCACATTTAAAGTGCCTTTGGGTCGCGGAGGGGTTGGTTCGAGAACACGGATATCCATGAATCTGCGACTGAGGGAGCCATTTTTGGAGTTTCACGGAGATAGATGAATTCGTGAATACCATCATCGAACATCTCTGGTGATTTAGTTGAAGAACGGTTTCCGCCGTGGAGTCACTCCAGTTTTGCGACACCAAGAGCGGCCAGAACGGAGTACCCGAACAGTATCACGACGAGCGCGAAGCCAACGAACATGGTCGGCGCGGAGAGAGCGCGCGCAGTCCGATAGGGCAACACGAGTCGCCCGAAACCGAGGAGAAGAAAACTGACGACGGTGAGGACGAATGCGCCGATTCCCAGGAGCACGAACGTGCGCTTTCTCATTGGTTTCCGTCGAGTCGCTGACCGATGATAACCGTATCGCTCGTCGGTTCGAAGACGTACCCGTGTTCTATGTCGACATCGTAGAACACCGTTTCGGGGGGCATTCGCCACAGTCGCCACGCGAGATGGATGTCACCGACTGCACCGGAGGTGTTCACGAGGAGGGCGAGGTAGGCCACCGAGGCGACGACTGGCGGCCCCGCCAATAGTGGAATTGCCACGACGGTGATACCAACGAGCGGTGTGAGTTCGACGAGCAGATCGTCCCGTCGCGTGACGAACTGATCGAACGCGGCGGTGTAGAGCGCCGGGATGTGCGGTGCGAAGCCGAAAGAGACGCGGTAGCCGAGCAGATAGAAGACGAGTCCGTGAATCGCCTCGTGGACGATCAGCGTAGCGAGAACGACGCCGACACCGAGTGCGATTTCAACGAGATCGGTGCCGACTCGGATCTCGTCGGGGGCACCCTGGCCATACCAGAGCAAGACACCGAACCCGAACGCCGAGGCGACGAAGAGGACCGCAGAAAAGAACGCGAGCAAGGGCGACGAGGAACCAAGCTGTGCGGTGAGACGGTATCCGGTCGGTGGTTCGGGCGGACCATTCAGAAGAGTCGATTCACATGACCTTCGTCGTTGCCTGCCAGAAGACGGTCTGGCGGTACGAGACCTCCCTCGTCCGATTCCTTGCGCCCTCACTGCGTGATACGATTTACCACGACCAGCAAACCTTGCCGTAACTGTCGGTTATAAAATTCTCCATGAATATGCTTACTACACATGAGCGACGACCAGCCCCGATTCGACACCCGGAGCATCCACGCGGGGCAGCGGCCCGACCCCGCTACAGGGGCGGTCGCGCCGCCCCTCTATCAGACCACCTCGTACGCCTTCGAGGATGCCGATCACGCCGCCGACCTGTACGCGCTGGAAGCCGACGGTCACATCTACTCCCGGTTGAGCAATCCGACCGTCGAGTTGCTGGAAGACCGTATCGCGTCACTCGAAGGCGGTGCCAGCGCAGTCGCCACTGCCAGTGGAATGGCAGCGTTGGATTCTCTCACCCTCGTTCTCGCCGAATCGGGAGACAACGTCGTCGTCTCGACCGACACCTACGGCGGAACCACGGCCTACTTCTCGCACACCGCCTCCCGTCGGGGGATCGATGCGCGACTCGTGAACACGCTGGACTACGACGCCTACGCTGACGCCATCGACGACGACACTGCCTTCGTTCACGTCGAAACCGTCGGCAACCCGTCGCTCGTGACACCCGATTTCGAGCGCGTGGCGTCAGTCGCTCACGAACACGGCGTCCCCCTCGTCGTGGACAACACCTTCGCCACCCCCGCACTCTGTCGCCCCCTCGAACACGGTGCCGACGTCGTCTGGGAGTCCACGACGAAGTGGCTCCACGGAAGCGGGACGACGGTCGGCGGTGTGCTCGTAGACGGCGGCACCTTCGACTGGGATGACTATCCCGAACTCGCGGGCGAGAATCCGGCGTACCATGGTATCGATTTCGCACGAGACTTCTCAGACGCGCCGCTCGCAGCCGCCGCCCGGTTCCGGAGCGTTCGAAGTCTCGGCAATCAACAGTCCCCGTTCGACGCCTGGCAGACCCTTCAAGGCATGGAAACGCTCCCTCTTAGGATGAACCGCCACTGCGAGAACGCGGCCATCGTCGCCGAGTACCTCGCAGACCACGACGAAGTGGCGTGGGTCGCCTACCCCGGCCTCGAATCCCACGAAACACACGAAAATGCCAGTCGGTATCTGGAGGGCGGGTACGGCGGCATGATCGCCTTCGGACTCGGCTCGTTCGAGGCCAGTAAGACGTTCTGCGAGACGGTCGACCTCGCCTCGTTCCTCGCCAACATCGGGGACGCAAAGACGCTCGTCATCCATCCCGCGAGCACGACGCACGCACAACTCTCACCGGAAGAGCAGAAAGAAGCGGGCGTGACGCGCGACCTCGTTCGCCTTTCGGTCGGCATCGAAGACCCGGCAGACATCCTGGCCGATCTCGATGCGGCCATCGAGGAGGCGACATCGTGACCGTCTCGCTCGGCCAGTTCGAGTTCGAGCGAGGAGGGAGTATCCCCGACCTGGAAGTCGCCTACGAGACCTACGGCGAGTACACCGGCAACAACGCGGTGCTCGTCTGCCACGCACTGACGGGAAGCCATCGAGTGCGTGAGGTGCACGACGTGAACGATGGGACGGGCCAGTCGAGCGGACAGGGAACCGGCTGGTGGGACACCGTCGTCGGCCCCGGAAAGCACATCGATACGCGAGAGCACTTCGTCATCTCCGTCAACGTCCCTGGGTCGTGCTACGGAACGACCGGGCCAGCGAGCACGAATCCCGAGACGGGCAAACCCTACGGCTCCGACTTCCCGAGCGTGACCGTCGGCGACTGGACGCGGGCCCAGCACCGTCTCCTTGACCACCTCGGAATCGATACGCTCCGGGCCGTCGTCGGCGGAAGCGTCGGCGGCATGAACGTCCTCGAATGGGCGAAGCGATACCCGAAACGGGTCGAGTGCGTGATTCCCATCGCCACCGCGGCCCGCCTCGACCCGCAACTGGTCGGCATCTGTGCTGTCGCCCGACGGGCGATCACGTCCGACTCGGCGTGGCAGGGTGGCGACTACTATCCCGACCATCCCGATGCGGGCCTCGCGCTCGCTCGACAGCTCGGTCACATCAGCTATCTCTCGAAGGATTCGATGGATCACAAGTTCGGCAGGCAACTCGCCGACTGCCCGCCGCGCGCGTTCGCCGCCGATGGCGGCCCCAGTGGGTTTGCCCCCGACACCGAGACGTACCGCGATGTGGAGAGCTATCTCGACTATCAGGCACAGAAGTTCGTCCAGCGGTTCGACGCGAACAGCTATCTCCATCTCACGCACGCCATGGAGAACTACGACCTCTCGGCAGGATTCGACTCCGATCCCGACGCACTGGCGGAGTTCGATGGCGAGGCCCTCGTCATATCGATAGCGGGCGACTGGCATTTCACCGTCGAACAGGCGAACCACCTCGAAGCCGCGTTCCGCGACGCAGGGTGCGAGGTCACTCATCGCACCCTCGACAGCGACTACGGACACGATGCCTTCCTCACCGAGCCGGAACTTGTCGGCCCGCCAATCAGACGACTCATCGCGCCTGCGGAACGGTTCGCGCCGGTTCACGCCAGCCTGTTCGCACACTGAATTTGCGGTTGGAGCGGTCGCTTACCAACCCCGCAGTGGCCGCGGTATCGAATCCCGTTCGTGGGTGGTCGTGGAACCACGTTGGAGGCAGCCGAATCGAAGGACTCGCCGTCTCCCGTTTCGGGAAGTCGTCCGATACCGAAGTATGACGCCATGGCTTTCATTGTTCTCGGTGGCGTTTGATGGGTGAGATGCAAATCCGACTTCTCGCTTTCGTCGTCGTCGTCGTGATGCTTGTACCGGGGGCTGGCATATCAAGTGGCATCGTCTGGGAGGATGGGGTCGCTCACGCACAGGAACAGACGTGCGATTACACTAGCTTGTACGATCGGACGATAGATTCGGTCGTCGCAGTCAGGGTCGAAACGCCACGAGGTGTCGGGCAGGGCTCTGGATTCGTCTACGACGCCGATGGCTCCAACGACTCTGCTCACATCGTCACGAACCAACACGTCGTCGTGATGGCGGATAGTGTCGAAGTACAGTTCAACGAAGGAGAGTTCCGAGAAGCCGAGGTCGTCGGAACCTCTCCCGAAGTCGACCTCGCGGTCTTGCGGGTCGAGGGCGTACCGAACTACTCTAGCTCTCTCGAACTCGCCGAAACCCCGGCAGAACCCGGTGAGAGCGTGGCTGCCATCGGAAATCCACTCGGTCTTCAAGGGACGATAACGCAGGGTGTCGTTAGCGGGGTCAACCGAACGGTTCCGGTTCGACAAGGATTCTCGATTCCGGGCGCGATCCAGACCGACGCCGCCATCAATCCGGGCAACAGTGGCGGCCCGCTGATGAGCTGTGAGGGTCGCGTCGTCGGTGTCAACACCGCCGGAATCGTCGAAGGCGAAAACCTCGGCTTCGCGATTCCGGCACGCGTCGTGGAGGAGGAGATACCGCCGATCATCGAGAACGCTGAACGAACGAACGGGTTGATCTGATGAGTCAGTCGATATAAACGAATCAGCGATGCGTCCGAACCGGTTGCTATGAGCGAATCAGTCGCTGATTTCGATGTGGTTTTCGGCCTCCGCTTCCTCCTCGATAGGCAGACGCACTTCGAGGACGCCGTTGCGGTAGGACGCCGTGATCTTCTCTTTCTCGACCGTCTTCGGCAGGGTCACGCGCTCGGACACCTTGCGCGAGCGGGCGAACTCGTCACCGGTTACCTCGTGGTTTGCGGAGACGGTGAGCACGCCATCGTAGAACGAGAGTTCGATCTCGTCCTTCTCGAACCCGGGCAGGTCGGCGGCGAGGACGAACTCCCCGTCGCGTTCGCTCAGGTTCATGTGAGTCTCCCGGCTTCCGAAGGGGCGGGACTCACCGAGTCCTCCCATTCGAGAACGCATCTGGTCGAACATACGGTCCATCTCTTCGAACGGAGTGTATCGTTCCATGATATTCACCGATAATAGTAGAGGCGCTATGAAGATATAAAGATATCGAGATACGTAATATCACGCTTCTCAGAGCTTCTATCCGAAATATTCTGTATTTCACCCACCGCACAAAATCGATCGGCAGAATCGACTCCACAGACCACGATCGCTTTCGAACCGACCCCGCAGATCACCTCTCTCGGATGGCCACTCGACCGCTCGAATCAACCCGACGAATCGACCGCTCCTGACCGCCCTTCCATCCGCTCATCGAACATGCCTTCAGATCGCGTTTCGCTGTACGAGCACCTCGTGCAGTTCGTTCATATGCGAGACGATGGTGTCGCAGGCCGGTGCAACCGCTGGTTTGGGGTCGAATCCGACCGCCAGCCCAGCCACTTCGAGCATGGGGAGGTCGTTCGCGCCATCGCCCACTGCGACGGTGTTGACCATGTCGGCATCCCGCTCCCGTGCCAACTGCTCCAGCGCATCGTCTTTCGTCCCCTCGATGAGTGGCCCGTCCACCTCGCCCGTCAGTGCCTCGCCGTCGTCCGGCAGTCGGTTGGCGACGATGGTGTCCACCGAGACGCCTTCGCGTTCGAGCGCGGCCTGCACCCCGCGCTCGAACCCGCCGGTCAGGATAGCGACGTGGGTTCCCTTCTCGGCGAGCGCGGAGAGTACGTCCGCCGCGCCCGGTCGGAGAACCACCTGCGAGAAGGCGTCGTCGGCCTGTTCGAGCGATAGTCCTTCGAGCAGCGCCGCGCGGTCGCGGAGGCTCTTCGCGTAGCTGATCTCGTCGTTCATGGCTCGGGCGGTGATGTCGGCCATCTGGTCGGCGACACCCAGCTGTTCGCCCAGCAGAACAGTCATCTCCGAGTCCGAAAGCGTACCGTCGAAGTCGAACGCGACTATCTTCATTCGGGTTGCGATTGGGGTGCTAGCCTGTTAAAGGAGCGTGATTGGCGGATAAATTGCCGAGAAGAGGGAAGTCGTATCGCTACGAAGGCGGTAATCGTTCGGAAGATTCGTCGGCGGTGGCACTCAGTTCACGCACCTGCGCCGAGATGCACCGCGAAACGCTGTCCGGTTCGAAAGACGACAGCATCACTCGGGATATTTCGGTTCGCGCTTCTCGGCGCGTTCGAGGGCGGTTTCGATGACGTCCCGTACGTCTCCGTGGAATTCACCGCCGTGTCCGGCGTACATGTGTTCGACGGAGTTGGGCGATCGATCGAGTATCGCGCGGATGCTCTCGATCAGTTCCTCGCGGGACTGGCCGGGCATATCGGTGCGACCGAAGCTCCCGTAGTCGAAGGCGCCGTCGTCGTGAACGACCACGTCGCCGCTGAAGATGGTCGAATCGCTGACGAAAGCGAGGTGGTCGTCGGCGTGACCCGGCGTGTGGATTGCTTCGAACTCCTCGTCACCGATGTCGAGAGTGTCGCCGTCTTCGATGGCGATATCCCGCCGGGGATGCGGGCCGTAGGCGGCGAGGTCGGCATCGAAGGCATCCAGGACGGTGTCGAGCCGTTCGACGTGGTCGCCGTGCTGGTGGGTCAGGACGACGGCGTCGAGCGTGTCCGTGTGGTCACGGAGCACGTCCACTACGCCGTCCATCGCTCCGGCGTCGACGAGAACGGGGTGGTCGCCGAGCGCGAGATAGGCGTTGCAGGTGAACGTATCGGCGTCCGCAGTGACGTTGATGACTTGCATGGTGGTCCGTTTCGCCTCGTGTGGCAAAGATTTGATGGGCGGCGTGGAATTTTTGTATACGAAGACCCTACTGTCATGTGCACATGGGTTTTGGGAGCTACGACGAGTCCGAACAAGAAAACCGAGAGTACGACGCTGATCTGGACGACGACAGCGGTGTAAACACCGCAGAACACAACCACGAGGGAAGCGTCGACTTCGAGATCGGTGCGTCGAACGACGAACTGTTAGACCGCCTCTCGGACATCAAAGACGAAGAGTAACGTGAAACCCGGCGTCCGGGCGCTCGGTGTGGCAGAATCGTACGCCGGTGACACGAGCACACTCGCAGGCGTGGTCGCTCGCGCGAGCAGAGTCGTCGACGGATTCGTTTTTGGAAGCTGTACGGTCGGTGGGACAGACGTATCTGAATCGGTGGTCGACCTCGCGGAACGTCTCGACCGCGAAGACGTTCGTTACGTCCTCGTCAGTGGCATCGCGCTGGCGTGGTACAACGTGCTCGATATGCACCGCGTCCACGAGGCGGTCGAACGCCCCGTCATCTCCGTCACCTTCGAGGAGAGCGACGGCCTCACCGCCGCTATCGACGCCGAGTTCTCGGGCGACGAACGCGAGCGACGGCGCGAAGTCTACCGCAGACAGCCACCGCGGCGAGAACTCGCCGTCAACGACCAGACGGTCTTCGCCAGGAGCGTCGGCGTGGACGAGCGCGAGGCCCGCGACGTGGTCAGGGCGTTCACGCCGGAGGGTGGCCGACCGGAACCGATTCGAGTCGCGCGCATGGCCGCGCGCGCCGCCGACGAGTGGCGGGCCGAAGGTGTAGAGCGGTATGAAACGGGACGGTAACGGCAGGCCGAGGAAACTTAATACGCCCCACTCGTTTCCCCGAGCATGGGAACGATGGAGGGACTGGACGTCACCGACTGTACGCGCTGTCCGGCACTGGTCGATTGCCGAAGTCAGATCGTCAACGGCGTCGGGCCGGAGGACGCGGACATCCTGTTCGTCGGCGAAGCGCCGGGTGCGCGCGAGGACGAGCAGGGCGAACCGTTCGTCGGCCGGAGCGGGTCGGTGCTCGACGACGGACTCCGCGACCGGGGCCTCTCGCGCGCCGACGTTCGAATCACGAACTGCGTGCGCTGTCGCCCCCCGGAGAACCGCGACCCCACGAAAGAGGAACTCGGCAACTGCCGAGAGTACCTAGAACGCGAGATCGAACTGGTGAACCCCGAGGTCATCGTCACGCTCGGCAAGGTGCCGAGCGAACATCTCCTCGACCGCGACGTGGCGGTGACGAAGGAAGCCGGAACCGTAGCGAACGCCGACCTCGGCGGCGAAGTGCGCGACTTGTTGATCTGCGTCCACCCGGCGGCGACCCTCTACGACCGGAGCCAGGAATCGACGTTCGAGAGCACCCTCGAAAAGGCAGCAACGCTGGCGGGTGCGGAAGGCGGGCAGTCCAGTCTTGGCGACTTTTAGGGGATGGTATCCACAGTCCCGATTCCCAACGGCAAATACACTTCGCGTACATTTCGATAGCCACAGCCCGATCGATTTTGGCAGTACATTTCAGTACGCTTCAGTACAATCGGCCGAATCGTCCACCTTCTCAGCGAACGATCGTCACCATCACTGGCGCACGGTGGGACACCTTCTCCGCGACGGAACCGAGCAGGATGTTCCCAAGGTCTTCCTTGCCGTGTGTTCCCATGATGACGTGGTCGATGTCGTTCTTTTCGGCGTATCTGACGATCTGCTTCGCCGGTTGGCCCATCTTGACGACGCTCTCGAAGGGCACGTCACCCGCCTTCTCGCGCATCTCCTCGTGAAGTTCCTTCGCGTTCTCCCACTCCTTCTCGTACCATTCGGTCGAGTAGGCGGGCATCCCCGCCTTCCCGAGTGGCGACTGATAGCCCGGCGACAGCGGATCGATGTCGAACGGATTGACCACGGTGAGAACGGTAATCTCCACGTCCGGCAACGTCAGTGCGTAATCCAGTGCGGCCGATGCCGCTGGCGACCCATCGAGCGGAACGAGTACGTGTTCCCCCATACGCGACCGGACGACTGCAATCCAGTAAAGCGATTTTCTCTGTCAGTGTCACGAACTGAGATGGAAACCTCGGCTCGACGGAGGCTCAGTCGAGCAAGATGAGTTCGAAGAGGAGATAGGACCCGACTGCAGAGACCGTGGGCGAGAGGATCCACAGCACGACGATTCGACTCACCGCCGCAGGGTCGAACAAGCTCTCTGCTGCCAGTTCCTCGAAGTCCTCCTCGCCGATCTGTGGAACCTCGGGTGTCTCGCCGCCGTCGTGCGACGCGGGCGGAGTAGGGGTCTCGCCTTCTGCGACCTCGCCGATGGTCGGGCTGTGTGGCACCTCCGTCTCGCTGGTTTCCGCGGTGAGCGCACCGGACGAGAGGTCGAGCTCGGGGGTCTGCTCCGGGTGCATGGCGACGTCCGCCGCCTCGACGAGCGTCACCGCGCGACTGGCCCGGCCCCATCCGAGACCGATGATACACGAGGTGGTACTCACCGCCAGACTCGCCGGGATGCCGAGGCGCGAGAGGATGGTGATGATGGTCGCACCGATGATCGAGACGATGAGCGCCGCCAGGATGGGGAGGTCGGTGATTCCGTCGCCGATTGTGTCGAGCGTCCGCCGAGCGATGGTGAACCCGCCGAGACCGATGGCACCGATGGCGAGCAGGATGCCCTGGTCGATGGTTATCGATCCGTTGCCGACGAGGGGTGCGACTGCGTTCGCCGCGTTCGATGCACCCGCACTGAATCCCATGTAGCAGGCGATGACGAGCACCGAGACCGCACCGATCACGTCTCGCGTCCCGACGCCACGACCGAGTGTCGGTCTGGGAACCGTCCCCGAACGGTCGATCCGAAACAGTCCGTCCTCGATTCGAGAGAAGGAAAACCGCGCGTCCAGATGCGGATACAGGTAGCGCCCGACGAGCAATCCGACCCAGAACGCCGTCAGGGGTGCGACGATCCACGCCGAGACGATGGTGAACATGAGCGGCTCGTTCAACGAATCGCTGGCGAGTCCCAACCCGACGATAGCGCCCACAGCCGTCATCGACGTGGATGCGGGCACGCCGAAGAGGTTCGAGATGAGGAGCGCGAAACCAGCGAAAAAGAGGACGACGATACTCGTCTCCAGGGTGAACTGGCCCGCCGGAACGATGCCGTCGCTCATCGTCTGGATGACGTTCCGCCCGACCGTCCAGCCACCCCAGAGCGCAAAGGCCGTGAAGAGGCCTGCCGCACCCACTTTGCCGATGATTCGACTCCCCACCGCGGGGCCGAACGCGACGCCCGTGGACGAACCGCCGATGTTGTACCCGACGAACACCGCGACGAACAGTCCGACTAGTAGTAATACAGTGACCACACTCGAAACCTCTGTAGCGTACAACGGTTTCGAGCTATTTCCTTCTTTCTCGCCGACTCAGGCTCGGAACGCCGCCCACCGAAGCACGTCGTCGAACTTCACGACCGACTGGTAACGGTCGTCCGGGTCGTCGGCCAACGCAGTCGAGAGCGCGTCCGCCATCGCCCGCGACAGCGTCGGATCGATATCGTGCGGCGGAGCGTCGGCGGGAGCCTCGCCGGTCACCACGAAATGAGCGATCGCACCGAGGCGGTACACGTCGGTTCGCTCGTCCACTGCCCCATCTGCTGTTTGTTCGGGCGCATCGTATGGCGACGGATCACGGTGTTCGGCGAGTGCGTCGAAACCCCAGTCGCTCACGTGGGCCACTTCCGCATCGTCGAGGAGGATCGATTCGGGCGTGAGAGCGCCGTGAACCAGACCGTCAGCGTGTACCCCGTGGATAGTCATGCTTGCTTCCGAGAGCGCGTCGATTCGCTCTGCGAGCGGGCGGTCGCAGTCGGCGAGCGACCCACCCTCGTAGTTCGGCAGTTCGACCCAGTCGTCGCCGTAGTCGAGCACCGGAACGACGCCACGTCTGTCACTCAGTTCTGCCCAGCGTGCGACCGATTCGCGGAACGCCTCCTGAAGATTCGAGTCCGTCAGGCGTCTCTCCCACACGACGCGCGGGCCGTCGTCGGTGCGCTTTCTGACGCGGTACGTTTCCGTTATCTCGTCACCAGCGACCCGTTCGAGACGACCGTACTCCAGTTCCGGTTCCGGTTCGTGTTCAGATTCGGGTGCGAACTCCTCGTCCCTGTTCAGTCGGCGATATGCTACGAACGCGCCGGTTCCGACCACTACCCCGGAGAGCGCGAGACCGACCCCGGACGTGAGGAAGTCCGTCGTATCGTCCACGAACGCGGTGAGAAACGACCGTTGTCGGTCGAAACCGTAGATCGCGTTCTGCGTCCCGAGAACCAGGTGTTCCTCACCGACCACTGTGAACGTCGTCTGCTCGTCCGGCTCGAACGACCATTCGACCGCCCCATCGTCGGCGGAGAGGGCGTAGAGTCGGTCGTCAGCGGTCACGTAGGCGATGCCGTCGCGCACACCACCCCAGAACCGATCGAACCCAGACCGATGTTGCGGAGCGAACGACCACCGCTTCGACCCGTCGGTGACATCCACGGCGTGAAACACACCACCACGGGAACCAGCGAAGAGCGTCCCATCGACGATGATCGGGTTGACACCTTGCATCACATCTTCGCCGTACGTCCAGCGAGGAATTCCGTCTCGGGGGTCGATGGCGCGCAACCGATCGTTTTCCCAGAGATATATCGTCCCATCTTCGAACAGAAACTCTGCGAAGCTCCTGACCGACGTCCGCCACACCGTCGTGCCGTCCGTCGCATCGAGCGCGAAGAGGTCGTCATCGTTCATGCAGTAGACGTGCTCGTCTGTGACGTGCATCGCCCGTTCGAAAATAGATTCTCGTGGGTCTCTTCGCCACTTCTCCGTTCCATCCGCGGTCGAGATCGCGTAGATGCCTTCGCTCGCGCCGACGTACACCGTCTTTTCGGCGGACACCACCCGATCGAATCGATGGTCGTCGGAGTCGTACCGCCACTTCTGATCTCCCGTTTCGACGTCGAGGGCGACGAGACCGGATTTGTGCTGTAGAATCACCTTCCCGTCGGCGATGATCGGGCCGTCGAAAAAGTACGCGCTCGTCTGTTTGCGCCACAGTTCGTCACCACTCTGCGTATCGAGGGCGAGCAGGGTTCGCCGATCTCCCGGTTCGGCTGACCCGATATCGGCACCGACGTACAGCGTTCCATCGACGATCTCCGGAATCGTCGGCAATGATGGAAGGTCGAACGACCACTGCTCGTCGCCGTTTTCCGCGTCCAGCGCGTACACCTTGCTTCGCCGTTTCTCGTTTCCGCTCGAATCGAATATCCCGAGGGCGTACACCGTCCCCTCGACCAGAGCGATCGGATAGAACGATTCCGAGCTGGAGCCGGTGACCGTCCACCTCGGCTCCGGCGCGTTCGCAGCGGACGATGCGGTCGTCGTCTCTGCACGCCCGAGTCCGACGGTCGCTCCGAACGTCCCGGAAGCCGTCAGAAAACCGCGTCTGGAAAGCGCGGAGGACGAGGGGGCCATAGACGTATTGACCAGAACGAATTATTTAAAAGTAGCTACGGGGGGTGAAAAGCGTCAGTTACCCCCACCGGTGCCGAACCACCGATTCGCATCTCCGAGGTTGCGGAGCGATTCGAGGAGACCAGCGGACTCGTGCTCGCCCGGTCGCAGACGCGCGCGAATGCGCGAGGAGATGAGTTCGACCGTGACGACGATGAGTACGACCATCACGAGGCCTGCGGCCGCGCGGGCGTACGAGGACGCGCTGACCGTCTGGAGACGGAGATTGATGTACATCCCGAGACCGCCAGCACCGACGACACCGAGGCTGATGGCGATTCGCGTGTTGATCTCCAGCACGTAGAGCGTCCACGCGATGAAGGAGTTCGACACCTGACTCAACATCCCGAAGATGACGACCTGCGGGCGTTTCGCTCCGGTCGAGCGGATCGCTTCGATGGGGCCGTCGTCGATCTCTTCGAGTTCGTCGGTGAACAGTCGTCCGAGATTTCCGATGGTGTCGGTTGCGATGGCGAGCACCGCACCGTAGGGGTTGATTCCCGTCAGCGGGATGTAGATGAGCACCCAGACCAGTGCCGGAACGGCGCGGATGGTGCTCATCGTCCCGCGGAAGATGAAGTTGAACGGGAACGGCGTCACGCGTTCGGAGCCGAGGATACCGAAGATGAGCGCGAGTGGGAACCCGATGACGGTGCCACAGAAGCCGACGAGTATCGTCACGAACGCCGACGACAGGAGCACGGTGCCACTCGACGGAGACGCCTGTGTGATGGTGTCGATGATGTGCTGGGGATGGGTGAAGCTGACCCAGATCGCACGCAGACCATTGATATCGTTTTCGCGGGTGAAACTGGTGAAATCGACGAAGTTCGGGTTGAAGAACGCACCGACGAAGTTGAGCCAGGTACCGAACTGGCGGATGATCTGTGCGAGCGTGAATCCGAGATACGTCATGCCAGCACCGGTCACCAGCAAGACCGCAAGAACACCGAGGCCTCCGAATATCCGACGAATTCGTTGCTCTCGTTCGATCCGCTGTCTGAGTTGAGTGATATCCGTAGCCATGTTATGCGATATTTTCGAGTTCGTTGTCGGCTGTCGACTCGCCGTAGTAGATCCGGTCGACGTCCTCCATCGTGAGGTCGTCCCGCCCACCGTCGAAGACGACCTTCCCGTCTCGGAGGCCGATGAACCGTTCACCGAACTCACGAGCGATGTTGACCTGATGGAGACTCACGATAGAGGTGAGATCTCGTTCGTCTGCCGCCCGTTTCATGTACCGCATCACGTCCTGTGTGGCCTTCGGGTCGAGACTCGCAACCGGTTCGTCTGCCAACAGGAGCTGTGGATCTTGTGTCAGTGCGCGGGCGATGCCGACACGCTGTTGCTGCCCGCCACTCATACTTCCGGCGCGCTGTTGGGCTTCGTCCAGCAGTCCGACCGTGTCGAGCGACTTGAGTGCCATCTCCTTGTCCTCGTCGCTGTAGCGTGTCAGTACGCTATCGACGGTGTCTGTCCGATTGAGTGCGCCAGTGAGTGCGTTACGGTAGGCGCTCAGGCTCTCCACGAGGTAGTGCATCTGGAACACCATCGCCACGTCGCTTCGGGTTCCAGCGACTCGTTCGTCGCCGATTCGAATCTCGCCAGTCGTCGGTTGTGCAAGTCCATTGAGAAGACGCAACAACGTCGATTTCCCCGCCCCAGACGGTCCGAGTAAGATGACGAACTCACCATCGGGAATCTCGAACGAAACGTCGTCCAGCGCCACCGTATCCTCGCCGTAGACCTTGGTGACGTTCGATACTGTTAATGATGCCATTTACTTGTTCAAATACTGACCCAGAGTAGGTCAAAATCTGTCGTTTGTGATCGAGTCACGATACCAGTTATCGTGCGATGGTTACTTCTCGAAGATCTCCTCGCCGTAGCCGAGGTCTTTCGCCACGTTGACGACCGGGTCGTACGTCGAGGCGTCTGCTTTCTTCACGCCGTCGAACCAGAGGTCGTCGTCAGTGTCGGCCTTGCCATCCTCACCGAGGTACATCTTGTCGGGGGCCTTGGTGAACGACTCGACGATCTTCTGTTTCTCGTCGTCCGAGAGTTTCGGCGAGACCATGATGGGCGCTCGCGGGATATCGGAGCGCTTGTCGAGTTCTTTGACACCCTCGACGTAGTCCGAATTGTCGTAGTCCCAGACGATGAACCGACCGACACCGGCTGCGTCCACCTGACCGCTCTTGAGCGCCTCAAAGGCGTTTCCGTGGGACGACCACTTGGGCGTGAAGTCAGCACCTTTCGGGTCGCCCGGCGTGTCCGGAACCGAGAGACCGGCTTTCTTCAGCATGTACATCGGGTAGAGCGATCCACTCGCACTGAGGGGGTCGGCGAAGCCGATCGTCTTCCCCTTGAGGTCTTTCAGTGACGAGAGGTCGGAGTCTTTCCGCGTGACGATGACGCTGTGGTAGGTCCACGACCCGTAGCCGTGACGCTGGAGGATGATCTCGGCACGCTCGTTCTTGACACCCAGTGCTGCCGCGAACGGGCCGGTTTCGGCCACGTCCGCCGTTCCGCTGTCGAGTGCGGTGAGCGTCGCGCTGTAATCTTTCGCGTACTTCATCTCGACCGAGTCGACCGAGTCGATGTACTCCTCGAACCGAGTTTTGATGGGGGTGTACTGGGCCACCATCTGCTCTTGCGGTTCGGTCGGAGACATCAGGAATTTGATCTTACCGTCGACGTATGGTTGTTCTCCGAGTTTGCCGACACACCCGGCAGTCCCCGTAACTCCGAGTACTCCTGCGGTACTAGCTGTCTTGATGAACGTGCGGCGTTTCATCATTTTCAAGTCATTTTACCCTTATAGAGTTTTAAGATAAATCTTCCTATTTTTTCTATACACTACTTGGGTACCATATAGAATTGGTGAGTGTCCGATGACACAGAGCCGAGGCGAGAGTTCGTGAAGCGGAAGGAACTTGCACGGTTGCGTCGTATTCGTCACCATGGAAGCGAGTTCTTCAGAGCAGAAGGCACGGACGGCGTCGGTCGTCGTGGTCGATTATGGACTCGGCAATCTCCGGAGTGCCGTCAAGGGACTCGAACGCGCAGGGGCGGACGTCGAGGTCTCCGACGATCCGACCACGTTCGAGACGGCGGACGGAATCGTCCTCCCGGGCGTGGGTGCGTTCCGTGAGGGAGTCGAGAACGCCGGGCCGTACCGAGATGCACTCGTCGATGCTGCTGAAAGCGGTACGCCAGTGTTCGGCATCTGTCTCGGAATGCAGATGCTGTTGACGACGAGCGAGGAAGCGGAACACGCCGGAGAGGGGGACGTGACCGGACTCGACTTGATTCCCGGAACGAACGTCCGATTCGACGATGGGCAGAAAGTTCCACACATGGGTTGGAACGAACTCTCCGTAAAGCGTGACCACCCCATCGTCGATGGAGTCGATGGAGAGTACGCCTACTTCGTCCACTCGTACTACGCCGTCCCCGAAGACGCCGACGCCAGCGTGGCGACGACCGACTACGGGACGCGGTTCCCCAGCGTCATCGCCAACGAATCGGGAACCGTCTTCGGAACCCAGTTCCACCCCGAAAAGAGCGGTGAAACGGGACTTCGAATCCTCCAGAACTTCGTCGAAATCTGCAAATCTCAGTAAACCCATATGTATGATTTCCATCTATCATCTTGTAAAATTCAGTAGTATGAATTCAATCTGATAGTAATAGGAACTGAAAACGGGGTATTTGAACTATAACCCTCTTAGAAAGCCTGAGAGAAGTTAAAAACATCAACCACTACTATTAAATAACTTCGTGATGTGCCGTAGATTGGCAGCAATGCCAAAAAAGTGAGAACAATGAAATCGAAACTATTTGGAATCTTGTGTGGTTTTGTCGTACTGGGACTCGCCTTCACCAGCGGAGCGATGGCGGCACCGATAACCCAAGACGCACCAATCACAGGACCGATCACGGCCGATGCGCCGATCACCGCAGCCGCGCCGATCACAGGCCCGATTACGGCAGACGCGCCCATCACGGCAGACGCACCGATTACGGCGTAACCGACGAACCAAACACACCAACTTCTCTTGAAGCCGCACTCGCCGTCCTGAAACCACCGCGCTATTCAGTAAGGTAGCTCCAGAATCAGTCCATTCGACCGGGCGGGCACGCGCTCGTCGAGAATCAGAGGAATTCGCGGACGTCCGAGTACCACATGTCGTGGTGGTCGACCGCATCGATACGGCACGCGATCTCGGCGGCGAGCACGTGCCAGCACAGCGCCGTGGGGTCGTCGGGGTCGAGATTGTACTCGCTATCTCGGCACGTACAGCCATCCTCGACGATGTACTCGTCCTCGAATCCGACGACGACCACGAAATCCCGGTACTCCTTGACCCGTCGCTCGGAGACCGCCTCGATGGCCTGCCGTCCCCGGTCGTCGTGAACCGAGAGGATGCGCTGGACGACCGCCGGTGTGAGGGTTCCGTCGTCGGCCAGTTCGGCCTGCCACTGCTCGACGGCGTTCACAGTGTCACCTCCGCGAACGGGCAGTCACGACGAACCGGGCGACGCATGGAACGCACGGGCCATCGATTCGAAGGGGCGAAATAAACTCGTTCCGGTACCGAGTAGAAGTTCGCCTCGACGTCGAAGTTTCCAAAGCGATGACCGAGTTTCGGTCGAGAAACCGCGAGACGATTCGGTTTGTACTGAAATGTACTGAAAGATACTGAAACGTACTGGCAGAGTGAGTCGTCGCTTACCGCGTTGAAATCGATCTTGGTCGTGTCGAGTTCGTTGCTGCTGGCTGAGCAAAGCCGTGCTCTCCACCGTACTGAGACGTTTCCCACCAGCTTCGTCGCGATCGAACCCGCATCCCTTTTCGCGCCGCAACTCCGACGCCAGGGTATGAACGTCCGCGAAGGAGGAGTCGAGGTGATCGTCCCGGAACAGGACGGCGACAGCATCACCGACGACGTGTTCTTCAACCCGGTACAGGAGCTGAACCGCGACTTGACGGTGGCCGTCCTGCGAACCTACCGCGACCGCGAACCGCGAGCGGAGAGCTACCTCGATGCGATGGCCGCCTCGGGCATCCGTGGGGTTCGCGCCGCCGCGAACGAGTGGGACGTGACCTGCGCGGACATCGACCCCGAGGCGGTGGAACTCTGCCGCGAGAATTTCGCACACAACGACCTCTCGGGGGAAGTCGTCCACCGGAACGCCAACGCGCTCATGCACGAATCGGTGTTCGACGTGGTGGACATCGACCCCTTCGGGACGCCCATCCCCTTCGTCGACGCCGCGTTCGCCAACACGCGCGACCTCGTCTGTGTCACGGCGACCGACACCGCCCCGCTCTGTGGCGCGCACTTCCACAGCGGGGTCAGAAAGTACAGCGCCATCCCGCGAAACACCGACTATCACGCCGAGATGGGCGTTCGCATCCTCCTCTCCGCGCTCGCGCGCACCGCCGCACGCTACGACGCAGGTGTCACGCCCCTGCTCACGCACGCGACGAACCACTACGTCCGAACCTACCTCGAACTCGACCACAGCGCGACCGACGCGAACGCCGTCGTCGACGAACTGGGTCACCTCTACCACTGTGAGGATTGCCTCCACCGCGAGTACGACTACGGACTCGTCGCCGACCCCTTCGAGACCTGCCCGGCCTGCGAGAGCAATCGTGTCGTCACCGCAGGCCCGGTCTGGCTCGGCGCGACCCACGACGCCGAGTTCGTCACTAGCGTCCGTGAAGAGGTGACAGAGGAGATGGGAACCGCGAAACGTGCCACGAAGCTCCTGAACGCGCTCGAAGACGAACTCCACGAACCGACGCATTACGACCAGCATCGCCTCTGCAAGGAGTGGACGCGGTCTGCCTCCGGGATGGACGAGTTCCTGACTCGCCTACGAGCTGCGGGCTACGACGCCTCTCGCACGCACTACGGCGGAACGACGTTCAAGACGCCTGCGAGCGTCGCGGAGATCCGAGACGCGACGCGATCGTAGCGAAATTTTTAGTGGGTTTCGACGAAATACTTTCTGTGAATCTCGGAGCACCAGCGCGCGCAGGAGCGACAGCACGCGCGATCGTTTTACGGGCACGCGAGCAGGAGATAACGTTTCTCGCGGCCAGCATCGCCTACTACGCCTTCGTCTCGATCCTCCCGGCTATGCTGCTGGCACTGGCGCTCGCGTCGTTCGTCGGTGGCGACGCGTTCGCCGAGGACGTGGTTCGGATCGTCCAGAGCTTTCTCTCGCCCGAGGCGCGAGACACCGTGCAGGAAGCCCTCTCCAGCGCCTCGGGCCGTGGCGGTGCGACCCTCGTCGGGAGTCTCGTCCTGACGTGGAGCACCCTCAAAGTGTTTCGCGGTCTCGACGAAGCGTTCTCGCGGGCCTACGGCATCTATCCGGACGAGACGTTCATCGAAACGGTGCGCGACGCCCTCGTCGTACTGGTCGTCATCGCGCTCGCAGTCGGGGGTGTCGCGCTCGTCAGTCTCGTGCTCTCCTTTCTCTCCTGGATTCCGTTCGCGGGGGCGCTCGCCTCGCTCGTCCTCCTCCTCGCACTCGTGCCGGTGTTCTTCCCTCTGTACTACTTCTTCCCGGACGCTGGCGTCACGGCCCGAGAGGCGATTCCCGGTGCCGTGCTGGCGACGGTCGGCTGGACCGCCTTGCAGGTCGGGTTTCAGGTGTACGTCGATTCAGCCGCTCAGTTCTCCGCCTACGGCGTGCTCGGGGGTGCGCTCTTGCTCGTTACGTGGCTCTATCTGGGTGCCATCGTCCTCCTGCTGGGTGCGGTCGTGAACGCCGTCCTCGCTGGACGTGGCTACAGGAAAACTAAAGACACGGGAGAAACCAAGAAAAGACAGCAGGAAGACCGAGGGGAGCACATGAACGACGATACAGAGCAGTCCGCACCGGACATCCTCGAGTTGCACGACGACGTAGAACGTCTTCGCTCGGAGTTCGAGGAGTTCGAGCACGATGTCGACGAGCGCACCGTTCAGAAACCCGAACTCGAATCGGAGCTAAAGCGGTACGTCCGCAAGCGTATGCGCCGCGGACACGCGCGAGGCTGGGGTCCGTATCTCGTTCTCTTGTACGGAACCATAATGACCGTCGGCGCGTTCCGGTATCTCGAAGGCGGGTGGGCTATCGCCGCGATGCTGGTCATCTGGCTCTCGACGCTGGGGCTGTACACCCTGATGGTGCTCGTCGGATTCGGTGTCAGCGCGGTGGGTGCTCCGGCGCGCGTCGGCGGGCGCATCCGAGACTGGCGTTCGTAACCATGACCAGGGGCTGGGGAATCGTCGAAGCACTTCGGGAACTGTTGCCGATATGGGTTCGGGAGCTGTTCGTGTTCGTCACACAGTTGGGCGATGCCTGGTTGCTCTTTCTCATCGGCGCGCTGCTGTACTGGTTCGGTGACGACCGCGAACGGTTCGGCTTCGTCATCGCCGCGACGTTGGGTGGACTCTCGCTCACGCTCGCACTGAAAGGATTCTTCGCGCGTCCGCGCCCGCCGCACGCGCTCCAGTTCGTCCACGCGAGCGGCTACGGGTATCCCAGTGGCCACGCCATCGGTTCGACCGTCTTCTGGGGGGCGCTCGCGGTGACGATAGATCGCTGGAAAACGTGGCTGCGAGTGACGGGAGCAGGAGTCGTCGTCGCGCTCGTCGCGCTGTCACGTCTCGTCCTCGGCGTTCACTTCGCGGTCGATGTCCTGGTCGGCGTCGTGGTCGGTGTTGCCTACCTCGCCATCGTCGTGAAGGGGTTGGATCGACGACCGGTTGCGGCGTTCGCACTCGCCGTCGTCAGTGCGCTCGCGGCAGTACTGATCGCGTTCTCGTCGTCGGCCACCGGGACGGTCGGATTGCGCTTCGATTCCATCGCCGCTCTCGGTGGGACGACCGGCGCACTTCTGACGTGGATGGCGCTCGGCCCACCGAACGAGGGTGTCAGTGCTCCCAAAGTGGTGGTCGGACTCCTCTCACTCGGCGGGCTCTCCTACCTCGGACTCGAATGGCCACTACCGCTGGTCGCGGTTTTCGGCATCAACGCTATCGTCCAGGGTGGGATGTTAGCGTATCCGAAGATCGCGGGTGAGAAAGAGACCAGCGATCGAGAGATCGAGAGTTAGAACTTCTCCAAGTACTTCTCTTTCTCCCAGCCGGTGACGTACATCTTGTACTCTTCGTACTCGGAGCGCTTGGCTTTGATGAACTTCTCGGTGACGTGCTCGCCGAGGGCTTCGCGGACGACGTCGTCCTCTTTGAGTGCATCCAGCGCTTCCATGAGGCGTCCGGGAAGCATCGTGATGCCGTGTTCTTCCCGCTTTTCCTCGTCGAACTCGTAGATGTCGTCACGAACGGGCTTGCCGGGGTCGGTTTTATTTTCGATGCCGTTCAGACCAGCCTTGATGATGACGGCCAGTGCGAGGTAGGGGTTGCACGACGGGTCGGGGCTCCGGATCTCGAACCGGGAACTCGTTCCGGCGGCGTCCGGGACGCGGATGAGCGCCGAGCGGTTCACGTCGCTCCACGCGATGTAGACGGGGGCTTCGTAGCCGGGGATGAGACGCTTGTAGGAGTTGATGGTCGGGTTGGTGATCGCGGTGAACGCTTCGGCGTGTTCGAGCACACCACCCATGAAGTAGTAGGCGGTCTGGGAGAGGTTGAACTCGTCGTCATCGTCGGCGAAGGCGTTGCCGTCCTCGTCGAAGAGGCTGATGTGTGCGTGCATGCCCGACCCGTTGATCTCGGCGATGGGTTTCGGCATGAACGTCGCGTGGATATCGTTCTGTTCGGCGACGGCACGAACCACGGCGCGGAAGGTGGCGATGTTGTCCGCCGCGGAGAGCGCGTCGTCGTATTTGAAGTTGATCTCGTGCTGGCCATCCGCGACCTCGTGGTGGCTGGCCTCGATCTCGAATCCCATCTGCTCCAGCGTGAAGATGACCTCCCGACGCACGTCGCTCGCCATGTCCTTCGGTGCAAGGTCGAAGTAGCCACCGGAGTCGTGAGGGATGGTCGTCGCCTTCCCTTCGTCGTCTTTTTCGAACAGGAAGAACTCGGGTTCCGGGCCGATACTGACGGTGTAGCCCATCTCCTCGGCTTCTGCGAGGACGCGCTTCAAGACCTGCCGTGGACCACCAGCGAACGGCGTGCCGTCGGTGTTCACCACGTCACAGATGAGGCGGGCACTCGCGGTGTCGCCATCCGAGCGCCATGGCAGGACGGCGAACGTCGATGGGTCGGGTTCGAGCCGCATGTCGCTTTCCTGGATACGAGCGAATCCTTCGATAGACGAACCGTCGAACCAGATACCTTCGTCGAACGCCTTTTCGACCTGGTGGGCCGGGATGCTGACGTTCTTGACCGTCCCCGTGATGTCGGTGAACTGCAGACGAACGAAGTCGACGTTCTCACGTTCGAGTGTATCGAGAACCTCCTGTTCTTCCTTGGACAAGCCTGCCTCTTTTTCGGTGGCAATATTTCCATCCGTCATCTTTATCGACACCGTATGCAAATACATCCACCATTAAAACAGTAACGGTTGGTCAATTGTGCAATTTTTGCCCAGAATTGGATATTCGTTAAATTCTAATGTGAGGAGCGGCTTGGTTGGTGTAATGACGTACGAAAATCTGGATGCAAAACTGGTGAACGAGCTACTTGGTGATGGTCGTGCAAGTTTGCGAAGCCTCGCCGAGAAGCTAGACGTATCGGTGACGACGATCTCGAATCATCTGACAGATCTCGAAGACAAAGGCGTCATCCAGGGGTACACTCCGCGCGTCGATTACGACGCACTGGGATACGATGTGACGGCGATCATCCAACTGAAGGTCGAAGGAAACGCGCTCCTTGAGGTGACCGACCGACTCCAGGACCACGACCAGATGATAAGTGTTTACGAAGTGACTGGAGATTACGACATCATCGCCATCGGGAAGTTCCGCGACACGGACGGGATGAACGAGCAGATCAAGACGCTCCTCATCGACCCGGACATCAAAGAGAGCAACACGAGCGTCGTGCTGAACGCGCCGAGCGAGCACGAACAGTTCAAACTCGAAGTGGACGAATGACCAAAAGTGCGTAAGGCACGGATGGAATCGACTCGGTCACGATATCGTCGCGGCACCGAGCCATCGCCGCATTTGCGATTTCTGCTTCGAACCACCTTCTACCATCGACGCTCGAAATGAACACGGCGGGGGCCGTCGAATCCGACGACGACTGTCGAACCCGATGATGATTTCGAACTCGGGTAGATAGCCGTCGAACTCGAACAGTAGGTAGCGACGGGTACGAGTCTCAAACGGGAGAACGGTCCGATAAAATGGGAGATCGGTCGAAAGCAGTGCGGCTGCGACGTGAGGGTGTGAGCGAACCGGGCGTCACACAGTCACGCCCGGACGATTCCGAGCGACGGTCGACGGTCGATGGGGGTCGATGGAGATCGGTCGTTGGCCGATCTTACATCGCGCCGCCCATGCCACCCATACCACCCATGCCACCCATGCCGCCGGGGGCACCGCCGGGTGCGCCGCCTTCGTCATCGTCGTCGCTGCTGCCACCCTTGAGTTCGCCCGCTGCGATGACGTCGTCGATGCGGAGGAGCATGACGGCCGCTTCGGTTGCGCTCTCCACAGCCTGCGTCTTCACGCGGAGCGGTTCGACGACGCCGTCTTCTTCCATGTCGACGATGTCGCCAGTGTAGGCGTCGAGGCCTGCGGTGGTGTTGCCAGCGTCGTGCTTGCTACGCAGGTCGACGAGCGAGTCGATGGGGTCGAGACCCGCGTTCTCGGCGAGCGTGCGCGGGATGATCTCGAGCGTGTCGGCGAACGCTTCGACTGCCAGTTGTTCGCGGCCACCGACGCTGTCCGCGTAGTCGCGCAGTGCGAGAGCGAGTTCGGTCTCGGGTGCGCCACCGCCGGGGAGTACTTTGCCGTCTTCGAGCGTGACGCGAACGACACCGAGGCTGTCCTCGATCGCGCGCTCGACTTCGTCCACGACGTGTTCCGTACCGCCACGGAGGATGAGACTGACGGATTTGGCCTCTTCGACTTCTTCGACGAAGATGCGCTGGTCGCCGCCGACGTCCTTCTGGGCGACGCTTCCGGCGAAGCCAAGGTCGTCTTCGGTGACGTCGTCGACGTTGCTCACGAGGCGAGCACCCGTCGCGCGGGCCAGTTTCTCCATGTCGCTGGACTTCGCACGGCGGACGGCGAGGATGCCTTCCTGTGCGAGGAAGTGCTGGGCCATGTCGTCGATGCCGCCGTCGACGAAGACGACGTCTGCACCGACATCGACCAGCGTGTCCACCATGTCACGGAGCTGTTTCTCTTCCTGGTCGAGGAACTGCTGGAGCTGGTCGGGGTCAGTGACGTTGACCTCGGCGTCAATCTCCGTTTCCTTGATCTCGAGTGCGCCGTCGATGAGGGCGACGTCGGCGTCCTCGGCGAAGTACGGCATGTTGTCGTGGACGCGCTCTTTGTCGATGATGACGCCTTCGACGAGTTCGGAGTTGTCGATGGTGCCACCGACGACCTTCTCGACTTTGATGTTGTCCGTGTCGATACCTTCGTCGTCGGCGACGCTCAGGACAGCATCGACGACGAGTTCGGAGAGGTGGTCTTTGGCGCTCTCTGCGCCCTTGCCGGTCATCGCCGTGGCGGCGATCTTCTGGAGGTACTCGGCGTCGTCCGCGGCGACGTCGATCGCGATGTCTTCGAGGACTTCCTTGGCCTTCTCGGCGGCCTGACGATATCCTTGTGCGAGCGTGGTCGCGTGGATGTCCTGTTCGAGGAGATCTTCAGCTTTCTGGAGCAGTTCACCCGCGACGACGACGGCACTGGTCGTTCCGTCACCGACTTCGTCCTCCTGGGTCTCGGCCACTTCGACGACCATGTTGGCCGCCGGGTGCTCGATGTCCATCTCTTTGAGGATGGTGACACCGTCGTTCGTGACGACGACGTCGCCCATCGAATCGACGAGCATCTTGTCCATCCCTTTCGGGCCGAGTGTGGTGCGTACGGCCTCTGCAACCGCCTTTCCGGCGGTGATGTTCATGGACTGGGCGTCGCGCCCGGAGGTTCGCTGGCTGTCCTCCGAAAGGACGATAAGGGGCTGATTACCCATTGGCTGTGACATAGTCATCAGATTCGTTGATTGCGATTCTATATAAACCTTTCTGAAGGAGTTTGCGAACCCACCACAAACGCCGGACGCTGGCGATTGCTAGTGAATGTCAACGAAGTATTTATAAGTGAAAACGGGGGCAGGTGGATCGGTGGAACGGGTCAGGCAGTGGACTGGTACGACTTGACAGGTGGTGGACTGGAGAACCGTCTCAGCCGGTGTACTGGTGGTACTCCATCCCCTGGCGCTTCATCTCGTTGCGCTTGCGTTCGAGGAACGAGTACACCGCACCGTGTGGCGCACCGTCGAGGATCATCTCGGCGGCGCTTCGGACGACCTCGACCTGTTGTGGCTGGCCGATGACACCGAGCGTCGTCCCGTAGATGACCACGTCGGCACCCGTCAGTTCCTCCATCAGTTGGCGCGTTCGACCGTTCTCACCGATGAGTCGGCCTTTCTGTCGTTGGAGGTCGTTCTTGTTCCGGGCGGCGGCGTCGATGTCGACGAGGTCGAACAGCATCAGGTCGTCTTCGAGCAGGGCCAGGGCGTCTTCCGGAGCGAACCCGCGACCGATCGCTTTGACGATCTCCGGCGCTTTCAGCCCGCGAACCGGGTCTCCGGTCTGCTCGACGCGAACAGCCCCGTCGTCGGAGTCGATATCGAGGCGCACCTCAGCACGGCTCTCGATCTCGCGCATCGTTTCACCACCTTCACCGATGAGAACACCAATTCGGTCCTGCGGAATCGTCACGTGCTTCATGGAAATTTCTACCACCCGACGCGGTTTAAGCCCTTCCCTAACGACCTTTTAGCCACGACCTTTTACGACGGTCGCGGTCAGAAGCGACGACCGCCGTCGCTTCTGACGGCTCCCTGTAAAAGCTCGACCAAAAGCACTCGTCGCTCCCGATGGTCGCTCCTCGGCCCACTTGCTCAGTCGCTACGCTCCTTCACTCGCAGAGGGCGCGCTAGCCCCTGGTGGTCGTGTCATCTGCTGATTTCTGGCGGTTGCGTCGCAGGCTTATCGCTCGATCGTGGTACTCATTCGCTGTCGACCGTGGAGTTTCGTCGCCGAGGAAATTCCGCAGGGACTACTTATCGGGGTCGGCGTTCTCCCGAATCCACGCTTCGAGTTCGTCACCGTGGATGTCGATCCCCTGTCGCTGGAAGAAGGAGGCGATGTTCGCACAGTCACGGGTGAGGAACTCGTCGCTGTTCGGGTGGTGGAACGTCACCGCCTGCCCCACGTCGATGATACAGAGTTCGCCGTCGCTGACGAGGATATTGTACTCCGAGAGGTCGCCGTGGACGAGGCCCGCGTCGTACAGTCGGCGCATGTACTCCCGTACGACACCGTAGGCAGTTTCCGGGTTTTCGAGTCGCGCGTCCGCGAGCGTAGGCGCGCGTCTGCCGTCGTTGCCCATGAACTCCATCACGAGGACGTTTCGCTGGACTGCGATGGGTTCCGGAACGCGAACCCCGGCTTTCTGGGCGCGTTTGAGGTTGGCGAACTCCTTTCGAACCCACGCGATGACGACTCGCTTCTTGTCCCCGCCGAGTTCCTCGAATCGCGGGTCGCCGACGAGATACTCCCGCATGTCGCGGAAGTTGCTGGCGTTGATGCGGTAGATCTTGACCGCGACCTCCTCGTGTTCGTCGTCGCCCAGTGCATTGTAGACGGTCGCCTCCTTCCCTGACGAGATCGGGCCACCGAACGCCTGAACGTAGTCGTCTTGAACGAGTTTGTAGAGTGCGGCGAGGGTTGCGTCGTCGAAGACGGACTGCTCGACTTTGAACTGGTCGGAGTCTTTGACCCGTTTTCGGAACTGGTTGAACTCGCGGTCACGGCGGCGTGCGATCCGGTCGGCTTCGGTGTCGGAAACGTCGATCTCCTCCCACTCGTCGCCGGGAGCCTCCGTGTTCTCCTGGTCGAGCAATCCGTACTCCTCGTTCATCTAGTCCCGTCTATGTGGAGGAGGGGTAAAAGCGTGGCCCGTCAGTACGTCTCTCGGTGCAGAATCTCGTCGACCGACCGCCGAGGGAGCCGCACCGACTCCTCACCGCCACTCGGCCCGACCGCGATGAGCATCACCGGTATCTCGTCGTCCGGCAGGTCCAGGAACTCGGCGATGCGATCTTGATCGAACCCGATCATCGGCGTCGCGGCCAGCCCGCGTGCGTGCGCGGAGAGCAATAGATTCTCCGCCGCGAGGGAGGCGTTTCGGATCGCGAAATCCCGCCCGAATCGGTCGTCGTCGTACATCTCGACCGACTGCGCTTTCGTCTGCTCTGCGGCCTCCCTGTCCATCCGACCGGCATCGACCCACTCCTCGAAGACACGGTCTGCCGTCTTCGCGTCGGTGTGCCCGACGACGAGGATGGCGGTGCCCGCCTCTCGGAGATGTTCCTGCCCGTAGGCGATATCGACCACTTCGTCCAGTCGCTCGTCGTCCTGCACGACCACGAACTCCCACGGTTGGAGGTTGTACGACGAGGGGGCGAGCGCCGCATCCCGGATCAACTCTTCGAGCGTCTCGTCGGAGATAACCGACTCGGGATCGAAGTTGTGGCTCGACCGACGAGTTTGGAGTGCCTCGATGGCGTCGGGAAACGCTGCGTCGTGTTCCACGTCACGCTCTTCGAAGGTGAGTTCACCAGACATACACCAAAAACAGGGACTCCGCAGTTAACCGAAGCCGGAAAACGGCGGCACTTTCCGATTGAGGTGTGGTAACGACTCGAAACTGTTGACTCGATTCGAACTGGTCGAAAACGACGGCGAGAGATGACCCAAAACGGAGAAACTGGAAGGAGGGCCGATGAGACAACCACCGGAGATCGGCAGGTGACACAACCACCAGAGGTCGACAAGTGACACAGCCGCCAGAGAGCTAGCGGTTCACCGGAAAATCTTCGATTTTCCGGGCCGAGGAACCCCCGGAAGCGGGGTGACGACGGTTTTTGATGCAGGTTTTTCCAGGGAGGCGGGCCGAGACGAACGCCGCGCGGCGTTCGTCTCGCCTCCCGACCGCAGAAAAAGGTGCTATTGTATATGCCCTTCTTCTCGAAGCTGATCGGCCTGTTGTTTGTCGTAGCGCCACTTGATGTCGGCCTTCTCGTCTTGCCAGTCCCACGGCTCGACGAGCACGATATCGTCCTCTCGAATCCAGATGCGTTTTTGCATCTTCCCCGGGATTCGGGCGGTTCGTTCTTTGCCATCTGCACAGCGTACTTTCACGCGGTTCGCACCGAGCATGTTCGTGACGGTAGCGAAAACCTCGTCGTCGTCTGGCATACGGAGGTTTTTCCGTCCGCTGTTGTCACTCATGTCTCAGTATTTGCACGGGACACGTTTAAATCCGCCGTCCCCTGTCCCATCGCAACTGCCACTTTTAAGGCAGTTCCGGACACACTCCGCGCTATGTTCGGAAAACTCGGTGCGAAAGGCATCGTCGGTCTGCTCGTTCTCATCGGTGGTATCGGTGTCATCGCCATGGAAAGTCTCATCATCGCCGCAGGAATCGGTCTCGTCGTCGTCGGGTTCGTCCTGACAGCGTGGGGACTCCTGTCTGGCCTCCTGGAGAGCTTCGGAATGGCTGGAATGATGGGTGGCGGATACGAGTAGAAAACGAGTTACGCTCCGCTCACTACCGTTCACTTCATCTGTCGAATCTTCTCACGCCCCGGCGCGATGAGTTCGTCCAGGTACGTCGCCAGCGCGCCCTTGGCGTCTGCCGGGTGCAGTTCGCCGCTCTCCAGATCGACGGCGAGTGAATCGTAATCGTCGTACTCCAGATTGCCACCGTACTTCTCGGGGCGCTCGACCACGACGCGCTCGAAGCGCGGGAAGACGTGGTACTCGAAGATCTGGAGGACGGGGTTTTCGAGGTCACCCTCGGGGTCGCGGGTCGGCGGGCAGAACGCCGAGTTGACCTTCTCCTCGATGTCCTCGGTCGAATCCTCCATCGAGATGGTGACGCCCTCGCTCGAAGACATCTTGCCTTCACCCGACGAGAGTTCTGCGATGAGTGGTGTGTGGAGGCATGTCGGCGCGTCGTAGCCGATGCTCGGGAGGGTATCGCGGGCAAGCATGTGGACTTTCCGCTGTTCCATCCCACCGATAGCGAGATCCAGATCGAGGTAGACGATGTCCAGCGCCTGCATCAGCGGGTAGACGGCCTGCGAGACCTTCGTCGATTCGCCGCTCTGGATCTCAGCCATCGCACGCTTGGCGCGATTGAGCGTCGTCTCCAGTTCCAGCGAATGCAGGTCGAGCACGTAATCGTCGTCCATCTGGAACTCGGAGCCGAGCCGAAACTCCGTGTTCTCTTCGTTCAGTCCGTAGGCGATGAACTGCTCTTTCATTCGGTCTGCCGTCTCGCGGATCTCCTCGAACGTCCCTTTGTCGTTCAGGTAGGCGTGAACGTCCGCGAGCAGGATGACGATCTCGAACCCGGCTTCCTGCAAGTCGATGAGCTTGTTCGCACCGAGCATGTGCCCGATGTGGAGCACCCCTGAGGGCTCGTAGCCGACGTAGGCGCGTTTTCCGTCGGGGTCATCTGCGAGTTCGCGTACCTCGTCCTCGGTCACTAACTCCTCGGCATTCCGGGAGATTAGCTCGTAGGTATCCATGAGCGGAAAAAGATGGTTCACTGGCTTTAGGGTTACGTCATTGGACAAGGAACAAGTCGGCGGGGACGAAACGCGGAGTATGAACGCGACACGGATCGGACTCTGGCTGGTCGTCGTCGGTGGCCTCGCATTGTATCCTGCAATTCGCTTCGGGCAGGACCTCGGTACCACGACGAACGAGTACGCCCTGTTGTACGCAGCGATACTGATGGTCGGCTTCGGCGTCGTTATCTGGGGGCTGAGCGTCTTGCGGACGCTCACGGGGGAATGGATGAGTTGATGCGGCACACGGAACGGAAACCCTACGATCTTCGATAGAAAATGGACACCGTGAAACGGTCGACGCGTGTCGGGTTCTGGTTGGTCGTCGTTGGAACGCTCCTGGTCGGTGGGGCAATAGCAACCGGACCAACTAGTGGTTGTATACCGGCGGTTGGACGGAACCAAAGCCCCCATATCGGTGTGTTCCGTGCGTCGGAAATCCAGCACACACTCGGAGGGAGAACGTGCTACGTCGAAACTACGTACCTGCTCGGATTCGTCGGGTTTTTCCTCGTTATATGCGGTGCTCTCCTCTGGAGTACCACCGAACTGACGAACGAACGGACATTGGAGAACGGGCCGTAGAACTAGTTTCCGTACGAAGACGACTGACGCTCGTTCGCCCGGCGCTCGGCACGGTGTTCGCTGATAAGTTGGTCGAGTTGTTCGGTCTTCTCTTCTTTCCGTCGCTCGTCCGCTCTTTCGTGCCAATCGTCGATGACTGCCTCGACTTCCGACTTGCGTGCCACGGCGAGTTCGTCCACCTCCTGGATCGTCACCTCGCTCGCCGGGCCGACCGGAATCTCGTGTTCGAACAGCACCTTGTCTGCCACGTCCGAGATGCCACCCGCCTTGAGCACGACGCGAGGGTCGATGTCAGCCAGTCGCTCGGCGGTCGAACGCCCAGCACCACTCGCATCGCGGAGGTAGATCACGTCGTCCTCCGCGAGTCCGTAACTCTCGTGGGCCGCGTCGATGGCGTCGTTGGTGAACTTGTCGATGGGTTTGACGGCGACGAGTCCGGCTTTCTTCTCGGCCACGTCGCTGAAGTTCGAGTGGTCGAGTTTCCACAGTTCCTTGAGACGGGCGAGTTTGCCTTCGAGTTCCGCCACTGCCTCATCCCGCTCTTCGAGTTCCCGCTCCAGTCGGTCGTTCTCTCGTTCGAGCCGCGATATCTCCCGCCGCTCACGGGCCTTCCGGCGCTCTTCTTGTCGGGCTTCGGTGAGCTTGTCGTCCAGTTCCTCGATCCGCTCGTCTTTCGTCTCGACGGTCTCGCGCAAGTCGTCGACGTGTGACTGCAAGCGTTCGACCTGCGATTCGAGTTGCTTGATCCGCTTCTCCTCGGCGGAGAGTTCACGAACCGTGTGTTCCGGTTCGTCGTCTTCGGGTTCTGGATCGTCGGAGAGGTCCGCGAGCACCGCTTCGACACTCTCTTCGCCCGCGACCACGCGGGCGGTCACGTCCCCCCGGCTCATCTGTGCGGGAACCTTCCGAGCGATGCGCTGGAACTGGTCTTCGTGACCGTCGAACGCGAACAGTGCGGCCGCCATCGCGTCGCGCTCGTGGTCGTTGTCGTAGTCGTCGTTCCGCGTTCGATGCTGTTTCTCGTCTATCGGGAGGTCGTTCACTGGCGTCCACGGGGCGGCGTCGAAGCTCCGGCGAATCTTCTCCACCGTCTCGGGCATCGGCGTCACGTCAGCCGCGACGACGATTGGCCGCCCGCGCTCGATTATCCACTTGATCACGTCGGCAGTGTCGGCGGTTCGCGTACTCCATACGTCGAGCAGGGTGCCGTCGAGGTCGGTCAGCGCGACCGCCGTCGTCGTTCCTGGGTCGATGCCGACGATGACGTGGTCCCTGCGCTTGACGAGGGGTTCGAACTCGATGCCGTCTCGGCGAAGCCGCTCGATTTCGACGCGCACGTCACCCGAGCGCAGAGACGAGACGGGGATATCTTCGGGGCGGGCTTCCACTTCGAAGACAGCGTTCGCGTAGCCACCGTACTTCTCGGTCACCTCGCGCTCGTAGTCGAGTCCGGCGCTTCGAATCTCCGACTCCACATCGCGGGTACACTCCTTCACGGAGCCGTGGATTCGCCGCGTGTAGCGGTCTTCACTCCAGCCACCTTTCCCGGTCGAACGCCCGCGAGACACCTTGACGCGGGTGGTGTCGGTGAACGCCGACACCTCGTAGCCGACGTTCATCGCGGCGAGGCGGGCGGCCGCCTCTGCTTCGTGCATCGGTTCTTTTCCGTAGGGGACGCCGTGTCGGGACGCGACCCGCGAGAGTGGTTCCGGTCGCTCCGCGCCGGTCACCTGTACCAGCCGCGTTCCATCGGGAAGTCCCTGGAGGAAGTGGACGAGGGCATCCTTGTCGGCGGCAAGTTCGTACATGTTGTCGGTGGCCACGAGCGCGGGTTCGTCGCGCTCGATGAGTCGCCGAAGTTTCCGATAGGAGACCACGTCGCGGTCTAACTGCTCGCCGTCGTAGACGACGAGCGCGTAGGAGGGAGAATCACCCCGAACGTCCCCGCTTTGGATATCGACTCCGAAGACGAGGGCGTCGAGAGCACTCGTTCGCTCGCTCACGGTTCGTGATAGGAACCCTCGAAATATAAATCCGGCGCGGGAATCACCGTGCGAGACCGCCGAGGAACCCACCCGTTCCGACGAGTGTACTTCCAGCGAGTGGTGCGACGACACCCGAGATAAGAACGACGAGCCAGAGTTCGGGCTGGGCCGTGTACGAACTGTAGATCGCGACGTAGACGAAACAGATGCCAGCGGTTCCTCCGACGACGATGCCGTCCCAGAGGCCACACTGAACGTCGCGAACTCGCCCGAGTGCGAGCCCAGTGACGAGGAACGATGCAGCGAGGTGCTCGAACGACAGTACCGCCCCGAACGGCAGTGTGAGCTCCGAGAACACGACTAGCACGAACAGACCGAACGAAAGCGGAAGTATTGGCCACGGAGACGTACTCGACGGTGTTCCGCCGACGACAGTGACGACGACCAGCAACGCCCAGACGACGCAGACACCAAGGAGGAAGCCAACGAAGGAAACGACGGCAGCGTCGAACCCGCCGAGGAGGTAGCCGATCGCTGCCGCGAGTGCGCTGCCGAAACCGACCGATCCGGAGACTCGACGCATGACCCACCATGTCACCAGATGGGCATAAGTCTTCAGCGAATCCGACGAGAAACAGCGTGCTCGTCGGTCTCGATCCTATTCGTCGGGATAGGGAACCTCGATCAACTCGCCGTCGTCGGGGACGAACAGTTCGCCGTCGTAGACCTCGCGGGCTTCTCTGAGGTGCGACGAGACGTTGCCCGCGTAGCGCGAGGAGATGTGGGTGAGCGCGAGTCGGACTGCGCTAGCCTTCTGCGCGATCTCACCGGCCTGTTTCGCGGTCGAGTGGGCGGTCTTTCTCGCGCGGTCGGCCCTGTCGTTCGCGAAGGTCGCGTCGTGAACGAGCAGGTCGGCCTCCTCGGCGACGGAAACGACCTGTTCGGAAGGGCGAGTGTCCCCGGTGTAGACGAACTTCCGTCCGGGACGGGGGTCACCGACGACCTGTTCGGGGCGGACGACGGTTCCGTCGTCGAGTTCGACCGGGGTGCCCGCGTGAAGTTCCTGAAACTTCGGACCGACCGGAACGCCGAGTTCTTCGGCCTTTTCGCGGTCGAATCGACCTTTCCGGTCGTCTTCGACCAGCGCATAGCCGAGGGCGTTCGTGTCGTGGTCGGGTCGGAACGCGCGGACTTCGTAGTCGTCGCGTCGGACGGCCACCTCGCCGGGCGCAACCTCGGTGATGTGGATCGGGAACGAAGGCTGGTTTCCCACGGCGTGGACGAGCGCGTCGATGTCGTCGCCGGTTCCGCGGGGCGTGTAAATCATGAGGGGGTCGTCGCGGTCGTTGAAATCCCACGTCTGGACGAGTCCCGGAATCCCGAGGACGTGGTCACCGTGAAGGTGGGTGATGAAGAGATCCGAGACGGTGAACCCGGTTCCGAAGCGCATCATCTGGCGCTGGGTGCCCTCGGCGGCATCGAACAGCAGCCGGTCGCCCTCTCGGTTGACGAGGATAGCACTCGGATTTCGCTCTGTCGTCGGCACTGCCCCGCTGGTTCCGAGGAAGGTCACGCGCATCGACATCCCTTCGCAGTTCGGAACCCGACAACTAAACAGCCTTCGAAAGCATCTCTCGCTCGACTGATAAGCCAGCATTTCTCCGTCCCGTCGTACCCCACTGCATTTCGACCTGAAGACAACAGGGATGCCCTAACGACTCGAATCGCCAGCCTAGCCCGTGAACGGTCGAAGCTGTTTATCGGTCGTCTCGTCGTCTCCTCGTTCGCGGATGAGGAGGGAGATATGACACGAATCTCGAGAACAGTTAGTGCCGTACTTGTGGCTGTTCTCGTGATACTCGCTAGCGGAGTTGCAGTATCACTGGGAGCCACAGGTCAGCCGAATACAGCAGACGAAACGCAGATTACGAACCTGCAGGAGGAATCTCAATCGAACGAATCCCAAGCTAACGTAACGATCGACGACCAGCAGAGCGACGGTGAAACCATCGTCATCTCGTCGGTAACCGTCCCTGAAGGTGGGTTCGTCGCTATTCACGACGAAACCCTGCTCGAAGGGGAGGCAGTCGAAAGCGTGCTCGGTAACTCGGTGTACCTCGAACCGGGGACGCACGAGAACGTCACCGTGACGCTCGCGCGTCCCATCAACGAGAGCCAGACGCTCATCGCCATGCCACACGAGGACACCAACGAGAACGAGGTCTACGACTTCGTCATCGGTGACGGCATGGTCGACGGCCCGTACGTCGATGGTGGCGAAGCCATCACGGACGACGCCGAGATCACGGTCGAAGAACCCGAAGAGCCGGCCGAAGAGCGTCAACTTCCCGAACAGTTCGTCTTCCAGGTCGAGTCGGTGAACATCGATGAGTGGTCGTTCATCATCGGTGACAGCACTGAACCCGACCGCACCGAGACGATCAGCGACGTGGATCTGAGCGACGAGACGGTTCGCGTCAACCTGACGGCCCTGCTCGAAAACGAATCGACGCAGGAGGTCATCCAGCGCGGACAGGACGCCACGCAGGAAGATGCCGAGCAGGCAGCCGAGGATGCGCAGAAGATAGCGGAAGACGAAGGCGTGATGGTATCGAGCGACATCGACACCGTCCGCGTCGTCCTCCGTGACATCACCATCTCGAACGTCACGTTCGTCGTGGAGCTGCCGCCGAATCTGAACATCTCGGCGATGCCGGGTCAACCCGCGGTGGGAGAACCGGCACAGCTCGACGCCAACGTCACGTTCGAAGACCAGACCACCAGCGGTGAGACAGTCACCATCGATTCGGTGACAATGTCGGAGGGTGGCTTCGTCGCCATCCACGACAGGAGCCTCCTCGATGGCAACGTCGTGGGAAGTGTCATCGGTTCGTCGCAGTATCTCGAACCGGGGACACACGAGAACGTGAGCGTCATGCTGGACGAACCGCTTACCGAGAGCCAGACGCTCATCGCCATGCCGCACCTCGACACGAACGATAATCAGGTGTACGACTTCGTCACGTCCGACGGAGCCGAAGACCTGCCGTACGTCGTGAACGAGCAGGTCGTCATCGACCCGGCGGAAGTGAGCGTCGAAGCTGCCGAAGACACGACGACGCCGGCTGAAGAGGAGACGACGACCCCGGCTGAAGAGGAGACGACGACCCCGGCTGAAGAGGAGACGACGACCCCAGCTGAAGAGGAGACGACGACCCCGGCTGAGGAAGAGACCACGACGCCAGTTGAGGAGGAAACGACGACTCCCGTTGAAGAAGAGACCACGACGCCTGCCGAAGAGGAAACGACGACTCCCGAAGAAGAGACCACGACGCCGGCTGAGGAAGAGACCACGACACCCGCTGAGGAGACAACGACGCCTGCCGAAGAGGTCGGACAGGTAGAGAACGTCTCCGACCTCGGGCCGTCGCTCGACGTGGAGAACCTCGAAGCGCCGTTGAACGCGACCATCGGTGAGATGCTCATGGTGAACGTGACGGTCACCAACCCCACCGACCAGGAGCTCACGCAACCTGTGGACTTCCGGCTGGAGGGGGACGTGGTTCAGCGCAAGAACGTCACACTCGGTCCCGGTGAAAGCGTGGACGTGACGTACATGATCGACACCAGTGACCTCGAACCAGGGACGTTCACCCACGGCGTGTACACGCGCAACTTCGGCGAGATAGCGGCGATAACGTTGGAAGAAGAGACCACGACGCCCGCCGAAACGACGACACCGGCCGAAGAGACCACGACGCCTGCTGAGGAGGAGACGACCACGCCAGCCGAAGAGGAGACGACGACGCCAGCAGAGGAGGAGACGACGCCGGCTGAGGAAGAGACGACCACGCCAGCCGAAGAGGAGACGACGACGCCAGCAGAGGAGACGACGACGCCAGCAGAGGAGACGACGCCTGCCGAGGAAGAGACGACTCCGGCTGAAGAGGAGACCACGACGCCAGCTGAAGAAGAAACGACGACCGAAGAAGAGACGACTACGACGGCGTAATCACCTCGGCGACCTCGATCGACTTCATTTTTCGCGCGGCGCAACCGACCGATTCTTGTCCGGCGACTGCCTAGGGTGGCTCGATGGAGTCGCCGCTGTGGACCGAGACGTACGCGCCCGACCTCGCCGACCTGCCCCAGCCGGAGGTACGCGACTATCTGGAGCGGGCGGTAGACGAGCCGATCAACCTTGTGCTCTACGGCCCGGAGGGTAGCGGGAAGACCGCTGCCGTGCGGGCGCTGGCACGCGAGGCGCACGACGACCCGGACAACGACCTCGTCGAGATCAACGTCGCCGACTTCTTCGACCGGAGCAAAAAGGAGATTCGAAACGACCCGCGATTCTCGAACTTCCTGCAGGGGCAGACGGAGTTCTCGAAGCAGTACCGCCGTGGGTCGGGGAAATCGAAGAAGTACAAGCGAAACTGGTCGAAGCGCGAGATGATAAACCACGTTCTCAAAGAGTACGCGGGCTATGCGCCCTCCACGGGCGAGTACAAGACCATCGTGCTCGACAACGCCGAGGCCATCCGCGAGGACTTCCAACAGGCGCTCCGCCGGGTGATGGAGCAGTACCACGAGACGACGCAGTTCGTCATCACGACTCGCCAGCCGACGAAGCTCATCCCGCCGATCAAATCGCGGTGTTTCCCCGTCTCGCTGCGCGCGCCGACCGAGGACGAGATCGTCGGCGTTCTCGAACCGATCCTCGAGGCCGAAGACGCGGAGTACGACGAGATGGGCCTGCGATTCGTCGCGGGGTACGCGAAAGGCGACCTCAGAAAGGCGATCCTCGGCGCGCAACTCCTCTACGAGCAGGAGGGCGCGGTCACCACCGACGCCTATCAGGTACTTCGGGAGTTCGGCATCCGCGGGCGCGTCGAGGAGATGATAGAGCAGGCCGAAGATGGCGAGTTCACGGACGCTCGCAAGGCGCTCGACGACCTCCTCATCGACGAGGGGTACAGCGGCGAGGAGGTGCTCGAAGAGGTAATCGACGCCTTCGGGCGCTCGAACCGCTACACGGGGGATTCGCTGGCGGAGGCGATCTTACTCGCGGCAGAGGTAGACCGTGATCTGGCACAGGGGACGAACGACAGGCTTCACATCTCGCACTTGCTCGCCGAACTCGGCGCAGAGTAGCGCCGAGTTCGGCAGTACGGATTCGAGAGTAGAAGTTCGGAAGTCTGGATCCGGTTCGTTTGAACTCCAAACGTGACCATCCTCCGCTGAAACGACCAGTTTCGGCAGACGCGAGAGGTTTCCAAAGGCACGAGAGAGCTGGCACGTAACGAAGCGAAATCGACCACTGAGAACGACAGTTCGAGCAAACGGACTAGAAAAAGGCTTTAAACCGCCAGAAAGCCAAACACTTCCTAACGATGGTGCTCGACAATCTCGGCAGTTCTCTTCGCGGTTCCCTCGACACGTTGAGCGGAAAATCGAGGGTCAGCGAGGAGGACGTCGAGGAAATCGTGAAAGAGATTCAGCGCTCGCTTCTACAGGCAGACGTGGACGTGAGCCTCGTGATGGAGCTTTCCGACTCCATCAAAACACGGGCGCTGGAGGAAGAACCGCCGGGCGGGACGACGGCCCGCGACCACGTTCTCAGTATCGTCTACGAAGAACTCGTCGGCCTCGTCGGCGAGAGTACGGAGATTCCACTCGAAAATCAGACGATCCTCCTCGCCGGACTGCAGGGGTCGGGGAAGACGACCACCGCTGCCAAGATGGCGTGGTGGTTCTCGAAGAAGGGCCTTCGCCCCGCGGTCATCCAGACCGACACCTTCCGTCCAGGTGCCTACGATCAGGCGAAAGAGATGTGTGCCCGCGCCGAGGTGGAGTTCTACGGAAATCCGGACAACGACGACCCCGTCGATATCGCCCGGACAGGGCTGGAAGAAACCGAAGACGCGGACATCCACATCGTGGACACCGCCGGTCGGCACGCACTCGAAGACGACCTCATCGACGAAATCGAGGAGATCGAGTCGGTCGTCGACCCCGAGCGAAACTTGCTCGTCCTCGACGCGGCGATCGGGCAAGGCGCGAAAGATCAGGCCCAGCAGTTCGACGAGTCCATCGGCATCGACGGCGTCGTCATCACCAAACTCGACGGGACTGCGAAGGGTGGTGGGGCACTCACCGCGGTCAACGAGACCGACTCGTCCATCGCGTTCCTCGGTTCCGGTGAGACGGTACAGGACGTAGAGCGGTTCGAGCCGAACGGCTTCATCTCTCGCCTGCTCGGGATGGGCGACCTGAAACAGCTCACCGAGCGCGTCCAGCGAGCGATGACGGAGACGCAAGAAGAAGAGGAAGACTGGGATCCCGAAGATATGCTGAAGGGCCAGTTCACCCTCAAGGACATGCGTCACCAGATGAACGCGATGAACAAGATGGGGCCGCTCGACCAGGTGATGGACATGATTCCCGGCTTCGGTGGGGGTATCATGGACGAACTACCGGACAACGCGATGGACGTGACGAAAGATCGGATGCGGTCGTTCGAGGTCATCATGGACTCGATGACCGAGAATGAACTCGAAAATCCACGCTCCATCGGTGCGAGCCAGATCCGACGTATCTCCCGTGGCAGCGGACAGGACGAAGAGCGCGTCCGCGAACTGCTCCAGCAACACAAGATGATGTCCCAGACGCTCAAGCAGTTCCAGGGGATGGGACAGGGCGGCGACATGGAACGCATGATGAAGAAGATGCAGGGTGGCGGCGGTGGCGGTGGCGGCGGTCTCGGGCCGTTCGGATAGAAAGCAGGATCGATCTCGATTTCTGCGGTCACGTACTCGGTAGTGCCGAGATTTGAATACCAGAACGGAACCAATCAGTCTCGATGGACGATCACACGAAGCGAAACACCCGAGAGCCGGAGACCGATCCATCGGAACCACACCGTTCGATTCCACCACCGCTCGCCCGTCCGACGACGACGGTCAACCTGCTCGATCGGTGAATGACGGTCAAGCCCGATTGGTGAGAGTCCGCGCGAACGAGCCTCCTGCAACACACCGGTTTTTTGTCCCGTGCGCGTGACCACACCGATAGATGACCGTCCGGGAAGTCGCCGCCGAGGCGTACCGCGAGGCCCTCCCCGCGCTGGCTGCCAGTATGGTCGGTGGGCTGTTCGCGGGCATCGTCCTCGGCGGGATGCGCGCCGAACTCCGCGAAGTGCAAGGGTTGCTCGTCCTCGTCCCCGCCTTGCTCGCTACCCGCGGGAACGTCTACGGGTCGCTTGGCGCACGACTCGCCTCCGGTCTTCATCAAGGGTTGGTCGAACCGGCGTTCGTCCCGAGCGACGAGCGCGTGTGGGCCGCGATAGTGGCCTCGCTTGCGAACGGCATCCTCGCCAGCCTCTTCGCATCGGTCGTGGCCTTCGCCGTGCTCCGCCTGCTCGCCGACCCGGTCGCACCACTCCCGACGCTGGTCGCTATCGCCCTCATCGCAGGCCTACTTTCCGGCATCGCACTGACCGTCGCCGTCGTCGTCGTGGTGTTCGCAGGCTACCGACGCGGTCAGAACCCGGACACGCTCGTCGGGCCGTTAGTGACGACGACCGGCGACGTGTTCGGCATCTCGTTTCTCCTGCTCGCCGTTCGAACCGTGCTCGCACTCGGAGGCGGCTAGATGCCGACACGCTGGACCGTCCGCGCGATCATGCGGGCGATGCTCCCGGTCTTGCTCCTGCTCACCGTCGTCGAGATCGGTAGCGGGCTCGTCCTCGGGTCGTTCGAGAGCACCCTGCTTCGCTATCCGACACTTCTCGCACTGGTGCCGGTCACCATCGGGACGGCGGGTAATCTCGGGAGTATCCTCGCCGCCAGACTCTCCACCGCGTTCCACCTCGGGACGCTCTCGTTCGGTAGAGGAGACGACATACTCACGGGCAACGCCATCGCGACTGTCGCACTCGCCATCACGGTCTTCCCGGTGGTCGGTGCCGGTGCGTGGGTACTGACGTGGCTGGTCGGCGTGACCGAACTCGGCTTGCTGACCGTCGTCATCGTCTCACTTTCGAGTGGCATCGCGCTGGCGTTCATCGCCGTATTCGTGACGCTCGTCGCGACGTATGCCGCCTACCGATTCGAACTCGACCCGGACGACGTCGTCATTCCAGTCGTGACGAACGCCTGTGACGTGTTCGGCGTCATCGTGCTGTTCATCGTGGTCAGAATAGTGGTGTGACCCGGTTCGGCTCCCGGAGCGATTATTCGCGGTCGTCCGTGATCGGCTTTCCGTCCTCGGTCGGTGGCGCGAGGTAGTCGATGAACTCCTCGACGTCGGGATCTTTCACCCGAATCCTGACGTGGAGATCGCCGAGTTCGTCGGGATTCCCGACGGCGAAATTGACGACGCCCTGGAAGGCGGCTTGTTTTTTCAACGCGAACGTGAGGGTGTCTCCTTCCCGCCCGGAGAAGAACTCGCCGCGTGCCGTATCGAGGATGGCCTGTCGGTGGAGCAATTCAGAGAAGTGTTCGACGCTGTGGGCTTCGGCGAGCAGTTCGCCGTGACTCGATTCGATCTCCGCCCCCGGAAAGATGTTGTCGATGGCGTCCGCGATTCGGGCTTCGATCTCGGTGTCGTTCACGGGAGCCGTGATCTGGATGTCGATGCTGTAGATCATGCTTGCTCAGCCGTACGTCCGTTCTCCAGCCCCGAAAGTCCATCTTCGAGGAGGGAACGGATCTGTTCTCGGAACGCGTCGAGGGAGTCGGTATTGTCGATGACGGCGTCGGCCCGCGCCATCGCGCGGTCGAGTCCGAAGCCGAGTTCGCGCTCGTCGCGCTCCCGAAGGCTCTCTTCGTCTTCGTCGGAGAGGTCGCGTCCACGCTTGCCGAGTCGCTCGGCTCGAACCTCGAACGGGGCTTCGATACTCACCAGGACGAAATCGTCGCCGAAGGCGTCCTCGAATCGCTCGACCTCCACACCGGAGCGGATCCCATCCACGAGAACGGTGTCTTCTTCTTCCAATGCGTCTTCGATCTGCGGGAGCGATTCCTGTGCGATGGCGTCCGGACCGTTTTCCTCCCGGAGTGCCTTCGCGATCTCGCCGTGGTGTTCCGCCGGGTCGAGACCCCGCGCTCGACACGCATCCCGGATGACGTCGCCCATCGTGACGACTGGGACGCCCAGCTCTGCCGCGACAGTGGCGGCTTCGCCCTTGCCGCTCCCCGGTAGCCCGACGGTTCCGATTACTCGCATCGTTCTGATTTTCTCGTGAACCGTGCTTAAGGGCTGTGCTCTCGGGGAGAATCCCTATCTCTTATGACGACGCATCGATAATGAGGAATCGAGGGCACGTAGCTCAGTCTGGATAGAGCGTCGGACTTCTAATCCGACGGCCGTGGGTTCGAATCCCATCGTGCCCGTGCAACGAGGAACGGTGTGACGAGTGGACCGGTTCGAAAGGGGATTCGAACGAGACCAGTCACAGCCCACGCAGTGAGCGCGAGCGAACGGGCAGGAATGTCTGGACGTTATTCGAATCCCATCATGGGTCGAATCACGCCACCACTGGGTTCACTAGCACAATACTGTTAAGCGACTGGTGAGTATACTCTACGTATGCAACACCCCTTCTACGTCCTCGGCAAGCTCACCCGAGGAGTGAGCGTGGGGAAGGCCCTCCTAGCGGTCGGCTTCGTGCTCCTTTTCCTCTTCGCCTTCCCGATGCTGAATCCGGTGATGGTCGCGGGACTGCTCTTGCTCATCCTCGCGGCGGCCACGGTGAACAGCGCCGTCGAGATCGTCGGCCCGTACGAGAAGCGCGCACTGACGGTGTTCGGCGAGTACCGTGGCCTGCTGGATCCCGGTATCCACTTCATCCCACCCTTCGTGAGCGCCACCCATCGCTTCGACGTTCGGACGCGCGTCCTCGACGTGCCGCGACAGGAGGCCATCACCGAGGACAACTCGCCCGTGACCGCCGACGCCGTACTCTACGTCCGAGTGATGGACCCAGAGCGAGCGTTCCTCGGCGTCGATAACTACGAGGAGGCCGTCAGAAATCTCGGCCAGACGACGCTCCGTGCCGTGCTCGGCGACATGAAGCTGGACGACACGCTCAGCCGCCGGGGTGAGATCAACACCCGGATCCGTCGGGAGATCGACGCACCGACCGACGAGTGGGGGATTCGCGTCGAAAGCGTCGAGGTACAGGAAGTGCTCCCCAGTCAACCCGTCGTGCGGGCGATGGAGCGCCAGACCAGTGCCGAGCGCCGACGCCGCGCTATGATCCTCGAAGCGCAGGGAGAACGCCGAAGTGCCGTCGAGAAAGCAGAGGGTGAGAAAGCGTCCAACGTCATCCGCGCACAGGGTGAGAAACAGAGCCAGATCCTCGAAGCGCAAGGAGATTCGGTTTCGACCGTGCTCCGGGCGAGATCCGCCGAATCGATGGGCGAACGCGCCATCGTGGACAGAGGGATGGAGTCGCTGCAGCGCATCGGAACGAGCGAATCGGCGACGTTCGTCCTGCCGCAGGAACTCACCTCGCTCCTCGGTCGCTTCGGAAAACACCTCACCGGAAGCGACGTTCGCGGCGACGGAGCGATGCTCGAACCCAACGAGTTCGACCCGGAGACGAGAGCACTGCTCGGATTGGACGACATCGAGGAAACGCTGGCCGAGTTCGACAGCGAGGTGGCAGAGGACGCACGAGATCTCCGTGACGACCGCGAGCAGGAACGAGAGCGCGAATCAGTCGAGAAGTCACGGTGAGCGAACTCGCAGCAGGACGGATCGTGAAACGAATCGAAGCGGGAGTCGATGCCGGCCTCAGCCGAGGACGAAGACGCGAACGAGGGTGAGGATACCGACGAGCGAGTAGGCCACGATCATCGTCTGGATGGTTCGTTTCTCTGGCACGCGGCTGTTGAGGAAGGCACCCATCTGACCGCCGAGCGTGCAGGCCAGTCCGGCGACGAGACCGAACCCGAACGGGATAGTGAAATGGTGGCCGCTGAGCGAGGCCGGAGCGTACCGCAGGAGGAAGAGGTTCGTCACGAGCGCGGAGACGATGGTGCCGTGGAGGACGAGCGCGCTCGTCCCGGTCGAGAGTCGAATCGGCACGCGTTTGCGAACCGTGAGGAGCGTCTGTGAGAGTTCGCCGATAGCGATACCGACGAGACCAGCCATCGCACCACCGATTCCCGCGATGGTCTTGTCGAATCGGTCGAACGGCGTCACGGCAGGTGTACCGCCATCTGTTCGCGTCGGCGGCGAATCGCTCGGAAGCAGCTTCTCGAAGGGGGTGCCAGCGACCCAGTCGGCGACCGACGAACCGTGACGATGCGCCTGAAAGAGGATGACCGAGAGCACGAGCAGCATTCCGCCGAACAGCACCTTCAGTGCGGCCGAAGGGACGAAGTAGGAGACTGTCCGGGCGACGACCGCGACCGGGACGCTGACCACGAGGATGGCCTTGGCGATGTCCCAATCGACCTGTCCGCGGAACCAGTAGGCCGAGACGCTGCTCGTGTAACCGAACAGCTCGACGAACAGCGCCAGCCCGATCGCACCCTGGAGTGCGAGATCCGGGAATGCAGGGACGATCTCTGGATAGACGAACAGGAATGCAGGTGTGAACAACACTGCTGCCTCCATCGCGAAGGTGTTTACGGTCGTGGCGATGAGGAAGGTTAGCAGGACGAAGGTAGCGAGACCGACGGGCGAGAATCCCAGTGGAAGGGCCATCTCAGATGACCTCCTCGTTCGGCAGGGATGCGTGTCGGGACTGTTTCGACGGGCGATCCGGCGCGTCCGCTCGCAGTCGCTCTGAGTGCATCGGTGTCCGGGCTAACCGGAAGCTCACTGAAAAGGTTTGATGTTCGACAGAAATGCAGAGAACGATGATGAAAGACTGGATTCGGGAACGTCGCTCAGAACTCGTCCAGTTCGGGTTCGACGCCGTCCTCCGGTTCGACACCCATGTTCACGTCGAACTCGTGTCGCAGGTCACGGATTCGGTCGCGGATGTCGGCGGCGAGTTCGAATTCGAGATTGCTCGCGGCTTCCTGCATCCGGTCTTCGAGTTCGGCGATGTACTGGGCGGCCTCTTCGTCCGTCTCGGGTGCGGTTCCGGTCACACTGCTGGTGTCTGTCTTACTTCCCGGCAGGTTGGCCTCTGAGACCTCTTTGTCGATGGTCTGGGGTTCGAAGCCGTGTTCCTCGTTGAACTCCTGCTGGATACGTCGCCTGCGCTGGGTCTCGTCGATGGCGGAATCCATCGCGTCGGTCACCTCGTCTGCGTAGAGAACGACTTCGCCGTTGACGTTCCGAGCCGCACGCCCCATCGTCTGGACGAGGGCGGTCTCCGAGCGCAAGAAGCCCTGCTGGTCGGCATCGAGGATGGCGACCAGCGACACCTCGGGGATGTCCAACCCTTCACGGAGCAGGTTGATGCCGACCAGCACGTCGAACTCGCCCAATCGAAGCCCTCTGACGAGTTCGTGGCGTTCGAGCGTGTCCGTCTCGTCGTGCATGTACTCGACGGCGACCCCTGCCTCTTCGAGGTACTCGGTGAGGTCTTCGGCCATCCGCTTGGTCAGCGTCGTCACCAGCACGCGCTCGTCGTTCTCGACGCGATTATCGATGCGCGCCATCAGGTCGTCTATCTGCCCCGATGCGTCGCTGACTTCGACCCTGGGGTCGACGAGGTGCGTCGGGCGAACGATCTGCTCGACCACCTGCTCGCTCTCTTCGTGTTCGTAATCCGCAGGCGTCGCGGAGACGTAGAGGGTTTTTGCGGTCTTCTCCTCGAACTCCTCGAAGGTGAGCGGGCGGTTGTCGTAGGCTGTCGGGAGGCGGAAACCGTTCTCCACGAGCGAGTCCTTTCGCGACTTGTCGCCCGCGAACTGGCCGCGGATCTGCGGCACCGTCTGGTGGGATTCGTCGATGACACAGAGGAAATCGTCGGGGAAGTAGTCGAGCAGGGTGTACGGTGCGTCTCCCACGTCGCGGTTCGAGAGGTAGACCGAGTAGTTCTCGATACCCGAACAGTAGCCCGCCTCTTTCATCATCTCCAGGTCGAAGGTGGTGCGCTCTTCGATCCGCTGGGCGGCTACGAGGTCGCCGTTGCGCTCGAAGTAGCGGATGCGGTTCTCCAGATCCTCCTCGATCTCGGCGATGGCTTGCTCCATCGTCTGCTCGGGGATCGAGTAGTGCTCCGCCGGGTGGACGAGGACGGCGGGTTCCTGGGATTTCACTTCGCCTTCGAGGGGGTCGATCTTCACCATCCGGTCTATCTCGTCGCCCCACAGCTCGACGCGAACCGCGTAGCGCCCGTACATCGGGAATATCTCGACGGTGTCGCCCCGGACGCGGAACGTGCCCTGCGTGAAATCCACGTCGTTTCGCTCGTAGTTCAGATCGACGAGACGGGCGAGCAGTTCGTCGCGCCCGATATCCTGGCCGACTTCGAGGCGAAGGCTCATCTCCTCGTAGTTTCGTGGGTCACCCAGGCCGTAGATCGCCGACACGGAGGCCACGACGATCACGTCGTCGCGGGTCAACAGCGAGCGCGTGGCGGAATGGCGCAGGCGGTCTATCTCGTCGTTGATGGAGGCGTCCTTGTCGATGTAGGTGTCGGTCTGCTCGACGTAAGCCTCGGGCTGGTAGTAGTCGTAGTAGGAGACGAAATACTCGACCGCGTTGTCCGGAAAGAGGTTGCGGAACTCCTCGTACAACTGCGCCGCCAACGTCTTGTTGTGCGCGATGACCAGTGTGGGTTTCTGGATCTCCTCGACCACCCACGAGACGGTGTTGGTCTTCCCCGACCCCGTGACGCCGAGGAGGGTCTGTTTGTCCATCCCCTCGTTGTACCCCGTCGCCAACTGCTCGATGGCCTCGGGTTGGTCGCCTGCCGGATCGAACGGGGCGTCCACCCGGAACTCGGTTTCGGCGTCCGGGTCGTCCGGCCTGAGCGGGCCTGACTGGGTATCACTCATGGTATCTGCCGTAGGGATTCGAGCTACTTGAGACGGTCGTTTGCCCGGCCAGTACGCTTCTATCGACCAGCGACGTACACCGGGCATGTCACGTACTGCCATCATCGCCGGGGTCGGGCCGGGACTCGGGACGTCGTTGGCCCGGAAGTTCGCTGCGGAAGGCTGTTCGGTCGGCCTGTTCGCCCGGTCTCGTGGGTACGTCGAATCGCTCGCAGACGAACTTCCGACGCCCGCCGTCGCCGCCGAAGTCGATATCACCGACCCCGAGTGGGTCGCGCGAGGATTCGAGCGCGTTCGAGACGAACTCGGTCCCGTCGAAATACTGGTCAACCACGCGAGCGGCGCGCCGTGGCACGGGCTTCAGGATTGCTCCCCGGACGAATTCGAACAGGCGTGGCGCGTCGCAGCCTACGGCGGGTTCCTTTGCTCGAAGGAGGCCCTCCCCGATATGCTGGACGATGGCGGGACGATACTGTTCACCGGGGCGACCTCGGCGGTTCGCGGTCGCGGCGGCGCGGTCGGATTCAGCGGCGCGAAGTTCGCGGTTCGAGGCCTGGCCGAGTCGATGGCCCGAGAACTCGGCCCGGAGGGAATCCACGTGGCTCACGTCGTCATCGACGGTGGAATCCGCCCGCCTGACTCGGAGGTCGATTCACCCGAAGAGTACCTCGATCCGGACGCCATCGCCGAGTCGTACTGGCATCTCGTGGAACAAGATCAGAGCGCGTGGACGCTCGAACTCGACCTGCGCCCGCACGTCGAGGAGTTCTGAGTCGATGACGGAGTAGACGACCGATAATCTGGAGAAATCGTGAAGCAGTGGTCGATTTCGATCGTATCGTGATGTTTTCGAAAGCCCCCACCTGCTCGCGGTCGCTTGGCGTGGTTTCACCGATTTGCTATCATCCGATGAAACACTGGTGTGTCGCGGTGAACGTTTATATAGGATAACGGAACCAGACTCGCTATCCAACCAAGTAAACCAGAACGCTACGATAACACCCGGTAGTTCAGCTCAGTCGTCCAGTCGCGCCAGCACTGCATCCGGGTCGTACCGCAGGGACAGGGACCGCGACCGCCCGCGTCCTTCGACGTTGGTGTAGGTCGCGTCGATAATGCCGAGCTGGTCGAGCTTGTTGATGATCTCCGAGTAGCGCGTGTAGCCGAGGTCGGTCTGGTCGTGGAACGCCTCGTACACGTCGCCCGCCTGCTCGCCGTCGTGTTCGGCGATGACGCGGACGAGCGCAACTTCGTTGTCGGAAAGCGCGTGGAGGCTGTGTGAGAGGTGAACGAACTTCGACTTCTCGTAGGCGTCCTCTACGTCCTGGAGGTTCACGGTTCGACTGGCGCGCATCTCGGCGTTGAGACCCGCCCGGCGGAGCAGGTCGATGCCGACGCGGAGGTCGCCGCTCTCGACGGTGAGTTCGGCCACGCGGTCGAGCACCTCCATGCCGATGACGCCCTCGTGGAAACCGCGTTTGACGCGCTCGCCGAGGATGTCCACGATCTCCTGGCGGTCGTACACCGGGAAGTAGACGTCTTCGGGGCGGAAAACGCTCTGAACGCGGGTGTCGAGTTCTTCGATGACGTCGAGATTGAGGTCGGACGAGACGACGATGACACCGATCTTCGCCCCGCTGTGGGCTTCGTGGGCGCGCAGGAGCGAGTAGAGGGTGTCGGACGCTTCGCCTTCGTAGAACAGGTAGTTCACGTCGTCCAGCGCGACCACGAGCACTTCGTCGTCTTCGACCAGTTTGTCCGTAATCTGGCGAAACAGCTTCTTGAACGAGATGCCACTCGACGGTGGCTCGTACTCGAAGATGCCCTCGAAGATGCGGGAGAAGATAGCGTAGCGCGTCGAATCGACCTGGCAGTTGACGCGCACGGTTCGCACGTCGGTCTGCGCCGAAAGTTCGTCGAACAGCTTCTGTACCGCGGTCGTCTTGCCAGTCCCGGGTGGACCGCGTGCCATGACGTTGAGGGGGCGCGACCCGCGAACTGCCGGGCGGAGCGCGTACTGCAGGCTCTGCATCTGGGACGCGCGGTGTTCGAACGTCTCCGGCATGTAGTCGATCTCGAAGACATGTTCCTCGCGGAACACCGATTCGTCCCACGACAACATCCCCTCGTCGGGGTCGTCTGCCATCACTTTCACCACGCTTCCCGAGGTACTTAATCCTTCGCCAGCGACAAAAGAGTCGACGAAACCGCCGCGTTGCGGACTATCGTTGCTGTATCGCGCCCTGGATGTCGTTTCTGTCCATCGACATACCGTGTTTCTCCTGGGCGTGCTCTTGGACCATGTCGATGACTTCGTTCTCGTCGTTCGCCCGGATCATGAACTCACAATCCTGTTGTGTGCATTCGAACTGATGTGCCATTGTGTTCTCCTCCCCCCCGCGTCGGGGTAGCATCGGTGACGATACGCGCGTAGGTAACGTTTCTGGCTACGATGGCTCGTGGGTGAGTGGAATTTTGGATTTTCGGTCTTTCTCTGAGGCGGATGAGTTACCATAGCGCCTGTGTTCTCGAAAGATTTCTTGGAACTAATTCTGGTACCGCGGTTGTGTTGTCCTCGAAAGCCCTCGGACGCTACGCTTGCGCGCCCCGCGTTGCGCTCCTCGGTCGCTCGTTTCGCTCGCTCCCTGCGGTGCTTACGGGGTCGTGCTTCGCGTACCCCACTCACGGTTTCACCGTTCGTACTCGGGGCGCGTCGCGCCTCGCGCGCCGCGCACCTCTCGCCCTTTCAGTCCACCGTCAGAGCACGCTCTGATGAGCCCTCGCTCGCGTTGCTCACGAGGACACCAGGGAATTGCTTGGACGGACTGGCGCGCTTTTCATAACCGAAAGATGTGGACGCTCAGCGGTAAGTCGGCCTGCCATCTCGCGAGATCGCCGCGACCGGACGTGAGCGGCGACCGGCGGGGCGAACGACTGAGGGCTTTCGAGGACACCACGACTGCGGGAACTCTCCAACCAGAAAGACGGAAAAATACCACGTGTAAGTCCGGTTTGAAAAGTCGATCCACAACGAGTTGTACTGAGACGTACTGATTTCTACTACATTGTACTGCCCAAACGAAAACACTCGACTGCCGAAATCATCGAGGCCGAATCCAGTGATTCGAACCGCTGGGACCGTTCGAGAGCGCACTTCCGCCGATTCGGCCGTGTAACAGTATCTCTCACGGAGGCAAGACTTTTTGAACTAAGCCGCGAATATCCCGTATCGTGGCGACGACGAACGAGTACATGCGGTTCTTCCCGTACGATTCGCCGTACGAGAACCAGCAGGAGGCGATGGACCGCATCTACAACGGACTGGCACGCGGGCAAGACGTGGTCTTCGAGGGCGCCTGCGGAACGGGAAAGACGCTCTCCTCGCTCGTGCCCGCGCTCGAATACGCCCGCGAGGAGGACAAGACGGTGGTCATCACGACCAACGTCCACCAGCAGATGCGCCAGTTCGTCCGGGAAGCCCGCGAGATCACTCGCAAGGAACCCCTGCGCGCCGTCGTCTTCCGGGGGAAGGGGTCGATGTGTCACATCGACGTGGACTACCAGGAGTGTCAGGTGCTCCGGGACAACACATACGAGGTTGTCGAGAAAGAGCGCGACAAGAAGGAACTCGAACAGCGCCAGAGCGAACTTCTGGAGGAGATGCAAGAGGGCGATTCGGACGCCGCGGACGCCCGGAGCGCCGTCATGGACGAACTCCAGCAGATACAGGAGGAGGTCGAGAACCTCCAGGAGCAGAACGTCTGTGAGTACTACTACAACAACCTCACCGAGGAAACGGACGAGTTCTACCAGTGGCTCTACAACGACGTGCGTACGCCCGACGACATCTACGAGTACGCCGACCAGCGCACGCTGTGTGGCTACGAACTGCTGAAAGATGGGATGGAGGGCGTCGATCTGGTCGTCTGCAACTACCACCACCTGCTTGACCCGATGATCCGCGAGCAGTTCTTCCGTTGGCTGGGCCGCGACCCGGAAGACGTCATCACCATCTTCGACGAGGCGCACAACATCGAAGGGACGGCCCGCGACCACGCCTCCCGAACCCTGACCGAGAACACCATCGACAGCGCACTGGACGAACTACAGGAGAGCGACGACTTCCGGAGCGAGTCGGGCTACAACGTGCTCGCCGCGTTCCAGCGCGCGCTCAAGACGACGTACGAGGATTCGTTCGGCTTCGGCGAGCGCGAGACGGTCAACGAGAACTGGCGCGACGTGTCGATAGCGAACGAAGACAAGCGCGACGACCTCACGCTCAACTTCCTGCAGGAGTACACCGGCAAGGGTATCGACGCCGAACTCGACGAGGCGCTGGCGCTCGGCAAGGAACTCGACCAGCAGTACGAGGAAGCGTACAAAGAGGGCAATGCGACGACGCGAAAGGAGTGCCAGACGCTACAGGCCGGACAGTTCGTCAAAACTTACATGGCCGAGGGTGCCGAACTGGGGCAGTATCCCGTCGTCGCGGTCCGACGCGACGAGGGCACGGACGAGGTGTACGGACGCGCGGAACTCTACACCTGTATCCCGCGCGAAGTGACCGAAGACCTCTTCGACGAGGTGTACGCGACGGTGTTGATGAGCGCAACGTTGCGCCCGTTCGACGTACTGGCGGACGTGCTCGGTCTCTCCGACCCGGTCACCTTGGCGTACGGCCTCCAGTTCCCCGAGGAAAATCGTCGCACCTTCGCCGTCGAGACGCCCGCGCTCTTCGCCAGCGAGCGCGGTAATCCCGAGACGCAAGAGACCATCGCGAGCGTTCTGAGCGACACCGCCAAATTCACCGCCGGGAACACGCTCGTCTTCTTCCCGAGCTACGCCGAGGCCGAACGCTACCGCGACCTCGTGCAATCCCGGATCGACGGCACGCTCTACTTCGACGAGGCGGGGACGCCCGCTGAGGAACTCCGGCAGCAGTTCACGGCGGACGACGACGGCGTCCTCTTCACCTCGCTCTGGGGAACGCTGGCGGAGGGAGTCAGCTTCGACGGCGACGACGCCAGAAGCGTCGTCGTGGTCGGCGTACCGTACCCCCATCTGGACGACCGGATGGACGCGGTACAGGACGCCTACGACAGGGTGTTTGCGAATCGCTCCGCCCGAGATTCGGGATGGGAGTACGCCGTCGAGATTCCGACGATTCGAAAGACGCGACAGGCGCTCGGGCGGGTGATCCGCTCCCCGGAGGATTTCGGCGTCCGCGTCCTCCTCGACAAACGTTACACCGCGGCCAGCGTCAGGGAGATGGGCAAGTACAGCGTCCGCGAGACGTTCCCACCGGAAGAACGCGAGGAGATGATAGACATCGAGCCGGAGAAACTCAAGTTCGCCATGCTGAACTTCTTCACCGACAAGGAAGCGTGGGACGGCAACCCGCCAAGCCCGTGAGCAAGACGAAGTGACTCGATTCGATCACGCAGGAAGCGAGATGGTCGCAGCAGGCTCTTCGTAGGTCGCGTCCCAGAGCTGGAGTCGCGTGACGTTCCACGTGATGGGGTCGATATCGCGCTCGGCGAGTTGCCGGGCAACGTCGAGGCTCCCTCCGCGCGCCAGCGTCACGTGGGGAACGTAGTCGTCGCCTTCGATACCCTCGATGCAGTCGAACTCGGCGACCAGTTCGCGGTGGAGGTCGCGTAGGCCGGGACTCTCGACGGCGAGGTAGACGACCGGGCCATCGCCCCGAGCGGGGCGTTCGAAGTAGTCGATGCCCGCGATTCGGGCTTCGAAGGCTGGCGTCCCGACGAGCGCGGTTCGAACCTGCATCTCCAGTCGGTCGTAGTTCGGGTGGTCGCCGAGTCGCTTGACGACGAGGGTATGATGGTCGCGCACGCTCTCGAACTGGTGGAGCGAGGGCTGTAAGTCGCTGGCGCGACGAGCAACTTCGCCAGGAACCGGGACGTTGAGACTGTACACTGTTCGTTTCGAGAAACCGGGCAACTATGAGAGTGACGCTTGGTTTTCGTCGTCGGTCGTTTTTGAACGGGCAAATCCGATGAATCGCCACTCTTCGGCCTTCATACTAACTATCACGCTCCAATCCGAGTTAGATATCGAAGATCCGTCCAACGGTGGCTGATTGACCGTGATGCTTCCATCTGCTGTAAGCCGTCCATTAGCTTCGCCGACACGCTGAACGGAGATATACGCGACATCCCCTGACTTGAGCGATTTCGGGAGTGGGATCCTCCCCGGTGCGGCGTCTGAATCGTTCGCCAAGGTGTAGGTAACGTTCGTTCCGGCGGGAACAACCGCACCGCCTTCGTGTTCGATGGCGATGACACCGGATTCAAAATGTACGGTGATCTGTGGCGCGTTATTGGCCCAATCCGGTTTCATCGGTGGGAACGCAGTCTCGAAAAACCGATGGGAAAAATCGACTGTAACAGACCTGCTACCAGTCGTCTGAAGCACTCCAGAGAGTTCGTGGATGAATCCCCGTTCGTCCACGAATAGTGTCGCAGAAAGGGATTTCACACCAGAGAGGTCTGTGTGGGTACTTGCTCTGTAGCGATACAACCTCGTCCCGTTGCGAACCGTCGTCCCGTTCCACGTAAAGTCAGAACTCGAAAGAATCCGTTTTATCCGGGTTTCGTTCTCGACTTTCTCTCGGATCTCATCCATGTAATCGTACGCGGAATGATATCGCCCGTCCTTTTCTGGTGGGACGTACCATATCGTAGTGTTGTTTGTAGTGTAGCCCTCGTACGAACCGACCCTGCCGATATGTCCCCGCTGCGTGGCTCGAATACGTCCGTCTCCGACGTGTGCGACGAGGGTCGAGTTCGACCACTCCAGCGGGCTAGCGCTATGGTTCGGTCGGATACGAACTTCCTTCCGATAGTTCATTTCTGCGAGTATGGATTCGTGGGCGGAGAGCAGTCGTTCCGAATCGAATATCCACTCCGTGTTCGCGCCGGGAGGCGGATTCGGTGTCGGTTGGGAGGTCGTTTCCGGTTCCGGTGACTGTTCCAACCATGGAAGGTAGTCGGCACAGCCTGCGGAGACGACGAGGAAGGCGAATAGAAGAGCGGGGAGTCGTCGCATACGATAGAATCCTGTCGAGAGACGATAAATTCTACCCTATCACGAACGAATCGCTGGCAACCCTTGCCGCGCCGAAAGGCTTTATATCTCCCACGCCGGAATGATTCGCTAATGTCGCGGACTCGCGCTCCCAGGGTCGCCCCTACCATGAGCGCCGAGTCCGTCTCTTTCTCCCCGCGACGACGACCGGGGCCTTTCTAGCCCCACTAATTCCAATTCCACAGCGACATCCTGTTCGTTCAATGCGGCCTCACATGATACCAACTGGCCTGTAGTCTATTCTCCGTTTTTATTTCTAAAATTTCTGAGAAGAATTTAAGTATATGGAGCTACTGGGGATGTGTACATGAAAACCGTTGCACTCGCCTTCTCGGGCGGTCTCGACACGACAGTATGCGTCCCGCTCCTCGAAGAGGAGTACGACTACGACGAAGTCATCGGCGTCACGGTCGACGTCGGCCAACCGGAAGAGGAGTTCGCGGAAGCGGAGGAAACGGCGGAAGCACTGAATCTCGAGCACTACGTGGTGGACGCCAAGGACGCGTTCGCTGAACAGTGTCTCAACGCGGTGAAGGCCAACGCGTCGTACCAGGGCTACCCCCTCGGAACCGCGCTCGCCCGCCCGGTCATCGCCGAAGCGATCCTGGACGTGGCGAAGCAGAACGACTGCGACGCCCTCGCGCACGGCTGTACCGGAAAGGGCAACGACCAACTACGCTTCGAAGCGGTCTGGCGCGCGTCCAACCTCGACGTGGTCGCCCCCGTGCGCGAACTCGGCCTGACCCGCGAGTGGGAGATGGAGTACGCCGACGAACACGACCTGCCCGTCGAGGGCGGTAACGAAGGCGTCTGGAGCATCGACACGAACCTCTGGAGTCGCTCCGTCGAGGGCGGCGATCTGGAAGACCCCGGCTACGTCCCGCCGGAGGATATCTACGAGTGGACGAGCGCGCCGGGCGCGGAAACCGAGTTCGTCGAGATAGAATTCGAGGCCGGCAAACCGGTCGCCATCGACGGCGAATCGGTCGGAGCGGTCGAACTCATCGAGAAGCTGAACGACCTCGCAGGAAAGCACGGCGTCGGGCGCAGCGACCTCATGGAAGACCGCATGCTCGGGCTGAAGGTGCGCGAGAACTACGAGCACCCGGCAGCGACGACGCTCCTCAACGCCCACCAGGCCCTCGAAGGGCTGGTGCTGACGAAAGAGGAGCGTTCGTTCAAGACGCAGATCGACCAGCAGTGGGCGGAGAAAGCCTACGAGGGACTGCTCTCCGCACCCCTCGTTGACGCGCTCGATGGCTTCATCGACACCACCCAGGAGAAGGTGACGGGAACGGTGACGATCAAGTTCGAAGGCGGACAGGCACGCCCGGTCGGCCGCGAGAGCGACCACGCCGTCTACTCCGAGGACGCTGCCTCGTTCAACACCGAAACGGTCGGCGACATCGAGCAGGCTGACGCGACCGGGGTGGCGAAGTACCACGGATTCCAGGCACGTCTCGCAAGCGATGACTGACGGGGAACGGACGAACGGCGACGTCGTTCGCGGCGACCGCTTCAGCGGCGGCCCCGCCCGTGAGTTCCTCTCGTCGCTCGCGGCTGACGAGCGCATCTTCACCGCCGACCTCGCGGTCGACCGCGCTCACGTCGTGATGCTCGTGGAACAGGGTATCATCGGCGACGAGACGGCAGGCGAGATCCTCACCGCGCTAAACGTCGTCGAAGTCGATGGTCACGATTCGCTCCCCGATGGCGAAGACGTTCACGCCGCCATCGAGACCGCGGTGGTCGAACAGGTCGGCCCGGACGGCGGAAAGATGCACACCGCCCGCAGCAGAAACGACGAGGTGGCGACCTGCATCCGCTACCGTCTCCGCGAGGACGTACTCGCTACGCTCGACGCGACGCTCGCACTCCGGACGGCGCTTCTCGATACAGCAGAGGCACACGCGGAGACGGTGATGCCGGGGTACACCCACCTCCAGCCAGCCCAGCCCACGACGGTCGGACACTTCCTTCTGTCCTACGAGCAGGCGATCGAACGCGACACGGCCCGTCTGCTGGACGCCTACGAGCGCGTGAACCAGTGTCCCCTCGGCGCGGCGGCGTTCGCGGGGACGCCCTTCGACGTGAACCGCGAGCGCGTCGCGGAACTGCTCGGTTTCGACGATGTACTGACCAATTCGATGGACGCCGTCTCAACCCGCGATTTCCTCGTGGAGACGGTCGCCGCGCTGTCGAACCTCGCCACGACCGTCTCGGGATTGGCGGAAGACCTCGTCGTCTACTCGAATCGCGGCTTCGTGGAACTCTCGGACGACTACTCTTCGACATCGTCTATCATGCCCCAGAAGAAGAACCCAGACACCCTGGAGCTGGTTCGCGCGGTCGCGGGTGACGCCCACGCCGGATTGTCGGGCCTCCTCTCGACCCTAAAGGGACTTCCGCGCGCGTACAACCGCGACCTTCAGCGCGCGACCCCGCACGCGTGGGAGGCGATCGACGCCGTAACCGACGGGGTCGAGGTCGCTGCAGGTGCAGTGGCGACCGCGACCTGGGACAAGGGTCTCCTCGCCGAGGCGTCCGCAGAGGGCTTCTCGACCGCGACCGGTGTCGCCGACCTGCTGGCGATGTGTGGCGTCCCGTTCCGCACGGCACACGAGACGGTCGCAAAAGCGGGCGAAGCGAACTACGACGCGCTCGATTCGGCAGCGAAGGAGGTGCTCGGCGACTCGCTCATCGAGTTCGTCCCTCGCGAAGAAGTCGAATCGGCACTTGACCCCGAGACGAGCGTCGTCATGCGCGATTCGCGCGGCGGTCCAGCTTCCAACGCGATGGACGAGCAGTTGAGCGATGCAGAGGCGACGCTCGTCGTCGACGAGGAAGCGGTGGCCGAACTGGTCGAATCGCTCGATACCGCGGACGAGATGCTTCAGATGGAGGTAAACGACTATGCCTGAACTACCGCGACCCCCTCGTGGGGCTACTACTTGATCACTGAACTTCGAATCGCAGTATCCGCCTCTTGACGCGCTTAGACGAAGGTATAGGGTTTTCTTTCATTATTAAATACGATGGATTTAAGTCCGATGGGGCGATAGAGGTGAGTACGATGGTAGAATGCATTGAGTGCGGGGCCGACGTGACCCTGCACGACGATCTGGAAACGGGAGAGATAGTCGATTGCCCCACCTGCGGTGTGGAACTGGAAGTCATCGACGTCAACCCGCCAGTCCTCGAGCGAGCGCCGGAGCTCGAAGAGGACTGGGGGGAGTAAATTGCACGTCACAGAATCTTCAATTCAGTTGGCTCACGCGACCCGGAGGTGGTTCGCGTGAACGTCGGACTGCTCTACTCCCGGATCCGGAAAGACGAAAAGCTCCTGCTCGCCGAGTTACGCGACCGCGGGCACGAAGTGACCAAGATCGACGTTCGTAAACAGACGTTCGACCTGTCGGACGTGCCGGACACCTTCGCAGACCTCGACCTCGTGCTCGACCGCTGTCTGGCGACGAGTCGGAGCCTGTACGCCACGCAGTTCTTCGAGGCGTACGGGGTGTCCGTCATCAACGACCCCCAGACCGCGGACGTGTGCGCGGACAAGGTGAAGACGAGCCTCACGCTCTCGGGTGCGGGAGTGCCCACGCCCGCGACGAAGGTCGCGTTTACCACCGATAGCGCCCTCGAAGCGATCGAGTCCTTCGGTTACCCCTGCGTGCTCAAACCCGTCGTCGGGTCGTGGGGTCGCCTCATGGCGAAGATCGACTCGCGCAGTGCGGCGGAAGCCATACTGGAGCACAAAGCGACGCTCGGCCACTACGAGCACAAGGTGTTCTACGTCCAGGAGTTCGTCGCGAAGCCGGAACGCGACATCCGCGTGCTGGCGCTAGACGGAAAACCGATCGCAGGAATGGCCCGTCACTCCGACCACTGGCTGACGAACGCTGCGAAAGGAGCCGAGACGAGCGCGTTCGAACTCGACGACGAAGCCGAGAAACTGGTCGAGCAAGCCAGTGACGCGGTCGGTGACGGTCTGCTCGGCGTCGACCTGATGGAGACTGAGTCGGGCTACACCGTCCACGAGGTCAACCACACCGTCGAGTTCAAAGCCCTGAACGAGGCGGTCGACGTGGACGTTCCCGCCAAGGTCGTGGATTGGCTCGAAACGAAGGTTCCGCGGGAGGTGATCGCCTGATGGCCGCCGCGACCGACGAGCAGACGGAGACGACCGCCAAGACGCTCTCGGCGACCGTGATCGGGGCCAGCGGTTTCACCGGCGGCGAACTCCTCCGCCTACTCTACGGCCACCCGAACTTCGAAGTGGCCCAGGTGACGAGCAGGGAGTACGAGAACAAGACCGTCGGGTCGGTACATCCCAACCTTCGCGGGTCGGGGCTGCGCTTTTCCGACCCCGGCGACCTCGAATCGGTGGACGTGCTGTTCGCCGCGACCCCCCACGGTGTGTCGATGGAGCACATCGACGAGTTCACTGACGCCGCCGAGTGCGTGGTCGACCTGAGCGCCGATTTCCGCCTCGAAAGCGAGGCTGAGTACGACGAGTGGTACGACGGCCACGCCTGTCCAGAATACCTCGACGAAGCCGTCTACGCCCTGCCGGAACTGTTCCGCGAGGAACTGGCAGGTGCAGAACTCATCGCGGTGGGTGGCTGTAACGCCACCGCGACACTCCTCGGACTCTATCCCCTGTTCGACGCCGGAATCCTCGACGGCGACGAGCAGATCGTCGTGGACGTGAAAGTCGGCTCCTCCGAGGGAGGGGCGACCCCGAGTAAGGCGTCGAGTCACGTCGAACGCTCGGGGATCGTCCGCCCCTACGCACCGACCGGCCACCGCCACGAGGCGGAGATCGAAGCCATCCTCGACACGAGCGTCTCCTTCACCGCCCACGCCGTGGACATGGTTCGCGGTGCATCCGCCACGGGCCATGTCTTCCCCAAGTCGCCCGTCTCGAAGGGCGACCTCTGGCAGACCTACCGGGGAGCCTACGAAGACGAACCGTTCGTCCGCCTCGTCGCGGGCGGGAGTGGCGTCTACCGCTACCCCGAACCGAAGACAGTCGCCGGAACGAACAACGCCGAAGTCGGCTTCGAACTCGATCCCCAAAATAAGCGCGTCGTCGTCTTCAGCGCCATCGACAACCTGATGAAGGGGTCGGCGGGGCAAGCGGTCCACGCCGCGAACGTCGCGCTGGGATTCGAGGAGACAGCCGGACTGGAGTTTCAGGGGTTACACCCCGTGGGAACACCATGAACGAACGCTACACCCACGACGAACTGCTCGCTGCACACGACCAACTCGTCGACAACGACAACGGCGATGCCACCGACACCAGCAACGCCACGGGCGGAGACGAACTTCGTACCGACGGCGGCATCGTCGAAGACGAAACCGCCCCGGTCGTCGTCAAGATCGGCGGCGCACGCGCTGTGAATCCCGAAGGTGCGCTCGGAGACATCGCCCACCTGACCGCAAACGGTCAGGACGTGGTGGTCGTCCACGGCGGTTCGACCGCCGTGGACGACACGCTCGAAGCACTGGGCGAGGAACCCGAGTACGTCGAATCGACCAGCGGTGTGATGGGTCGGTTCACCGACGAGCGGGCGATGGAGGTGTTCGAGATGGTCATGCCCGGCAAACTCAACACCGACCTGACCGCCGATTTGCAGGCAGAAGGCGTCCGTGCGGTCGGTCTCTCGGGTGTCGATGGCGCACTCCTGACCGGCCCCAGGAAATCGGCTGTCAGGGTGGTCGAAGACGGGAAGAAGAAGATCCGTCGCGGCGACCACTCCGGAAAGATAGAAACCGTGAACGCCTCGCTCCTCGAAACGCTCCTCGGTGAGGGTTACACGCCGGTCGTGACGGTTCCTATGCTGGCCGACGACGGAACGCCCGTCAACGCCGACGCCGACCGCGCAGCAGCGGCTATCGCTGGTGCACTCGGTGGCGAACTCGTCGTGCTGACCGACGTGCCCGGCCTCCTCGAAGACCCGGAGGACGAAGCGACGCTCATCGATCAAGTCGGCAGTCCCGACGAGTTAGCGACCGCGAAGGACGCCGCTGAGGGGTTCATGACGAAGAAAGTCATGGCCGCGACGGAAGCACTCGAAAGCGGTGCAGCATCGGTCGTCGTCTCCGACGCGAACGTCCGCGACCCCATCACTGCGGCGCGTAACGGGCACGGAACGCACTTTGCACCGAACTCTGTGGGGGTGTCGTCGTGACCGGATTCGTCTACTCCGAGAAACCGATCCACATCGAGCGCGGCGAGGGGCCGTATCTGTACGCCGACGACGGCACGGCCTACCTCGATTTCGGCGCGAGTTACGCGGTCACGCCGGTCGGCCACTGTCACCCCGAAGTCGTCTCGGCGGTGCAGGAACAGGCCGCGGAACTGCTGTTCGTCCAGGGGTCGTACCCGACTCCGTCCCGCGATGCGCTGTACGAGAAGCTGGCGACGGTCGCGCCGGATGGCCTCGAAAACGTCTGGCTCTGTAACTCCGGAACCGAGGCGAACGAGGCGGCATTGAAGTTCGCACGGAGCGCGACCGAGAACTCGAAGATCGTCGCTGCGAAGCGCGGCTTCCACGGACGCACCATGGGGTCGCTCTCGGTGACGTGGAAATCGAAGTTCCGCAGTCCGTACGAACCGCTCGTGGAGGACGTGGAGTTCGTCACCTACGGCGACGAAGAGGAACTGGCCGAAGTCGTCGACGACGAAACTGCCGCCGTCATCCTCGAACCGATACAGGGTGAAGGCGGGGTCAACCCGGCGACCGCGAGCTATCTCCAGACGGCACGCGATCTGACGGAGGACGCCGGGGCCGCACTCGTCTTCGACGAGATCCAGACCGGACTCGGTCGGACGGGGGCGCTCTGGGCGTGCGAACACGCAGGCGTCGTGCCGGACGTGCTCACGACCGCGAAGGGACTGGCGAGTGGCCTTCCCATCGGAACGGCGCTCTGTGCTGACTGGATCGCCGAAGGTGCGGGTTCGCATGGCTCGACGTTCAGCGGGAGTCCGGTCGTCTGTGCCGCCGCCGATGCGACGCTCTCGACCATCGTGGACGAGAACCTCCCGGCCCACGCCGCCGAGATGGGCGAGTACCTCCAGTCCGAACTCGCCGACGCCGACCTCCCCGTGCGCGATATCCGCGGCACGGGACTGATGGTCGGTATCGAGGTGAAACGCGGCGCGAATCGCGTGCTGAAGGAACTCGCGCTCTCGCATCAGGTTCTCGCGCTTCCGGCGGGACGGAGTGTGTTGCGCCTGCTGCCACCGCTCACTATCGAAACGGAGCACGTCGATACTGCCGTCACCGCCCTCAGCGACGTGCTCGGAGGTGAGTCGTGACCACGACGACAACGGTGGTTTCCCAGACAACGTCCCACGACCTGTTGGTCGAACTGGTCGAGATTCCGTCCGTGTCGGGAGACGAAGCCGACTGCGCCGAACGCCTCGCGTCGTTCTTCGAGGAACAGGACAGAGAGGTGTGGATAGACGAAGTCGGCAACGTCCGCGCCCCCGGAAACGGAATCCTGCTTACCTCCCACATCGACACCGTGTCGGGGGACATCCCGGTCGAACTGGACGACGGCGTCCTCTGGGGCCGTGGAAGCGTCGATGCGAAAGGGCCACTCTCGGCGATGGCGGTCGCGGCAGTGGAGACCGGCGCGAGTTTCGTCGGCGTCGTCGGCGAGGAGACCGATTCGCGGGGTGCGCGCCACCTCGTGACCGACCGCCAGGAACCCGCCTTCGTCGTCAACGGCGAACCGAGTGGCTGGGAAGGGCTGACGCTCGGTTATCGTGGCTTCCAGCCCGGAACCTACTCGGCCACGGTGGACTCACAGCATACCTCTCGCCCGGAACCGAACGCCATCCAGCACGCAGTCGGGTGGCTGTCGCGGGTCGAGGCGGCCTTCGAATCGGACACCTCGACGGTCGAATCGGTGACGGCCAAACCGGTCGAGTTCACGGGCGGCGTTACGGCAGACGGATTGGCCACCGAGGCTGAAGTCGCTGTCGAGTTCCGGGTGCCACCCGGCAAGACACCTGCCGAGGTTCGGTCGGTGGCCGAAGCCGAACTCGACGCAGGGAGCGTGTCGTGGGACGAGCCGATCCCCCCGACGATGGCCAGTCCGAGAACCGAACTGGCGAGAGCATTCCGGGTCGCGGTTCGGAGCGAAGGCGGCGACCCGCGTTTGCTCCGCAAGACGGGAACGAGCGACGCGAACCTCTACGCAGAGGCGTGGGACTGTCCGGTCGTGACCTACGGCCCGGGCGACTCGTCGCTCGACCACACGCCCGACGAACATCTCGAACTGAGCGAGTTCGACCGGTCGATAGCGGTTCTTACCGAGGTCTGCAAATCGCTGGAGGGGAAGCTATGACGCGCCACTTCCTCGACGTGGACGACCTCACGCCGGGCGAGTTGGCCGAAGTGCTGGCGGTCGCAGGGGAGTTCAAATCGGATGGGTCGCCCGCCGCGCTCGCCGGACAGACGCTCGCCATGCTGTTCGAGAAGCCGAGCACGCGCACCCGCATCTCGTTCGAGACGGGGATGACGCAACTCGGCGGTCACGCCGTCTTCCTCGGCCCGGACGACACCCAACTCGACAGGGGTGAACCCGTCTCGGACACGGCGCGGGTTCTCTCTCGCTACGTCGATTCCGTCGTCGCGCGCGTCTTCGACCACGACTGTCTGGTCGAGATGGCCGACCACGCGACGGTGCCAGTCGTCAACGGACTCTCCGATACGGCACACCCCTGTCAGGCGCTCGCCGACCTGCTCACCATCCACGAGCAGTTCGACGGGTTCGAAGACGTGTCGGTCGCCTGGGTCGGCGACGGGAACAACGTCCTCAGTTCCTTCGCCATCGCCGCCACGATGGTCGGACTCGACCTGACGATCGCCACCCCCGAGGGGTACGAACCTTCGGATGGGGTGCTCGCGCGGGCGAGTGAACACGGTTCTGCGCCCACGCTCACGCACGACCCCACCGAAGCAGTCGCCGACGCGGACGTCGTTTACACAGACGTCTGGGTAAGTATGGGCGAAGAGGAATCGCGTGACGAGAAACTGGCCGATTTCGACGGTTTCCAGTTGAATTCGGCGTTGCTCCCCGACTCGCTTCCCGTCATGCACTGTCTGCCCGCCCATCGCGGAGAAGAGATCACGGCGGCGGTGCTCGAAAGCGACCGCTCGCTCTCGTGGGAGCAGGCCGAGAACCGGCTTCACACGCAGAAGGCACTGCTGACGTTTCTCGACTGAAAAAGCAGGTTATCGCCGGTACGCGACGGCGAACACGGCCCCGAGGACGACCCCGTAGACGAGATGGCCGACGAGACTCATCGGGTCTAAGTTGGGAATGGCGGGTGCGTCCATGCCGAGTGCGCCGAGCCACAGCGGCATCACGATTGCCGCAGCGACGATCCACAGCAGGATGCCGTAGGCTGCTCCGAGACCGGTGGTCGGAACGACTCTGTCGGCGTATTTTCGAAGGCTGGTCAGGGTCATCGCGGCCGCGAAGACGAGGCCGAACACGATGCTGTTGAAGAGGTGGGCGACCCACCCCATCGTCACACCGTCGAGTCCGTAGAGCGCAGCGACAGTCGGCATCATCTCCATCGACTGGAGGAAGATTCCGAATACGATACCACCCGCTACGCCGCCGAGGATGGCACTCGACCACGTTCTGTTGATGATCCTCCGTTCAGTGACAACGTCTGTTCTCTCCTGTGCCATACGGTACCGTACTCCACAGAAGAAGATACCCATTTCCGCAGGCCGTGGACAGGACAGACGGCCAGCAGAAGGGGCGAATAGGCTTTTGGTACTCTCGCGCGAACTACGGTGAAGAAGGTGAAGGCCATGACGCAACTCGGTTTTACAGGCGACGTGATGCTCGGGCGGTTGGTCGACGAACGACAGCGACAGCGGAGCGTCGATGCTGTCTGGGGGAACGTGGACGACCGGCTCCGCGAACTCGATGGTCTCTTCATCAACCTCGAATGCTGTCTCTCGGCTCGCGGGACACCGTGGACCGAGACCTACCGGCCATTCCACTTCCGGGCCGACCCGGACTGGGCCATTCCCGCACTGGAATCGGTCGGGGTCGACTGGGCGAACCTCGCCAACAACCACATCCTGGACTACGGGCCAAAGGCACTGCGAGATACCATCGACCATCTCGACGATGCGGGGATCGTTCACTCCGGGGCGGGAACCGATGTCGACGCGGCCTACACTCCGGCACTGGTGTCGGTCGGCGACCTCGACATCGCCTTCGTTTCGTTCACCGATAATACGCCGGAGTTCGCGGCCGGGCCTGACGAACCGGGGACGGCCTACGTCAGATTCGACGTGACCGACGACAGGGCGTCACGTATCGTCGGCAACGCCCTCGCTCGCGCCCGCGAAGCAGACCCCGACCTGCTCGTGGCGTCGTTCCACTGGGGGCCGAATATGCGAACCGAACCCACGGTCGAGTTCCGGGAGTTCGCCCGCTGGCTGGCCAACCACGATGTCGATATCGTTCACGGTCACAGCGCACACGTCTTCCAGGGCATCGAGGTCGTCGACGGAACGCTCGTGCTGTACGATACGGGCGATTTCGTGGACGACTACGCGGTCGATTCGGAGCTTCGCAACGACCGGAGTTTCCTCTTCTGTGTGGTCGTCGAAGATGGTGACCTCACAGAACTGCGACTCGTCCCGACCGAAGTGTACGACCTTACCGTCCACGAAGCCGAACATTACGCTGGTAACTGGAGTATGCAGCGAATGGATGCGCTGTCGTCCGCGTTCGGAACGCAGTTCGAACGCGAGGACCACGAACTCGTCCTGTCGCTCTAGCCGAATGCGACCGGCTTCGAACGTATCGACTCCATTCGGCCGACGACCTATTTCTTGGTCAACTTTGTCACCGCCCACGCCTTTTTCTCCTCTGAACCCATTCCCCCGCGCAATGACGCTCTCGCTCTCGAACCCGACTGCGCCAGTCCCCGACTGCGCCGACGACGGTGCCTGGCTCGCCTGCATCGACTGCGAGTGGACTGGCCCCCCGTTCGACCAGATCCGCTATCGCTGTCCCGACTGCGACGGACTGCTCGAAGTTCGCTACGACGACCACCCGACGTTCGACGATTTCGAAGAAAGTGGCCCGAGGCGGGGCGTCTGGCGCTACGCCGACGCACTCCCGGTCGAATCCGGCGTCAGTATCGAGGAAGGGGACACCCCACTCTACGCGGTGCCGACCATCGAGGACGAGGTGGGTATCTCGGCCCTGCGCGTCAAACACGAGGGGATGAATCCCACCGGGAGTTTCAAAGACCGCGGTATGACACTCGGGGTTCGCGTCGCGCAGGAACTCGGCGTCTCCCGGCTGGCCTGTGCGAGCACGGGGAACACCAGCGCGGCGCTGGCCTGCTACGGCGCGCGGGCCGGGAGCGAGGTGCTCGTCCTCCTCCCCGCTGGAAAGGTCGCCGCTGGAAAGGTCGCACAGGCCAGCCTCCACGGTGCGCGCATCCTCGAAGTCGACGGTAACTTCGACGACTGCCTCGACATCGTCTCGGAACTCGCCGACCGCGGCGAGGCGTACCTGCTCAACTCGCTCAATCCATTCCGACTGGAGGGTCAGAAGACCATCGGCCTCGAAATCGTCGAGCAGTTCCGCGACCAGACCGGCGAACTTCCGGACAGGATCGTCCTCCCGGTGGGCAACGCTGGAAACACCAGCGCGCTGTTCAAAGCGTTCCGCGAACTCGTCGCTGCCGGAGAACTCACGCCCGACGAAGTACCGACGCTCACCGGCGTCCAGGCCGAGGGCGCGGCCCCGATGGTCGAAGCCATCGAGAACGGAGCCCACGAAGTTCGGCGCTGGAACGAGGTCGAGACCATCGCAACCGCCATCCGCATCGGCTATCCGGTCAACGCACCGAAAGCACTCCCCGCGATTCGGGAGACCGGTGGAACCGCCATCGCTGTCTCCGACGAGGAGATAACCGACGCACAGCGCGCGCTCGCCCGAGACGGTGTTGGTGTGGAACCCGCGAGCGCAGCGAGCGTTGCGGGACTGCGAAAGCTCCGTGAATCGGGCACGATTTCAGCAGACGAGAACGTCGTCTGTCTGACCACGGGCCACCTGCTGAAAGACCCCGACGCTGCGGCAGCGGCAGGGGTCGAACCGGAACCCGTCCCCGCTGACACCGACGACGTGCTCGACGTGCTGTAAGTTCGGACACCATCGACGCCGTCGGGCGTGCATCACAGAAACACGACCGCAGAGTGGTTAAACCGTCAGCAATCGAACCGTCAGGGGTGCGACGACGGCGGTTCATCGGGAGCGTGGTGGGAGGACTCTGCGGACTTTCCGGGTGTGCGGCGCCCACGCAACCCGGTGGCGAACGAACTCGTTCGTCGTGTGTGGAGTTCGGCAAACGACGGCCACCGTCGTCGGTGGAACTCCCGATACCGAAGCGTGAACTCTACCGGAGCGCGCCACGAGACGGGATTCCGGCTATCGTCGACCCCGTATTCGCCGCCGACTGGAGCGAAGTCGCCATCGAGGTGCCGTCACAGAAGGGAACGGACACCTATCGTCCGCGACTGTCAGACGACGATTCCGTCATCGGTGTCGAGCGTGGTGGGCAGCCGCGTGCGTATCCACTCGAACTGCTCGATTGGCACGAAGTGGTCAACGATAACCTCGGCGGGCCATCGCTCGTGACCTACTGCCCGCTCTGCAAGAGCGCAGTCGTCGCCCGTCGCACTGTCGACGGTCGTAGGACGGTCTTCGGCGTCTCCGGCTATCTCTGGCACTCCGACCTCGTCATGTACGACCGTCGAACCGGGAGTCTGTGGAGCCAGATCCTGGCGACCGCAATTCGCGGCCAGCGCACCGGCGAGACGCTCGAACTGCTTCCCTCGGTGCTCACGACGTGGGGCGACTGGCGGGCGAGCCACCCCGATACCGACGTGTTACTGCCGCCCCCGCTGTCGAACACCGTCGTCGGACGGGTACAGATAAACTACGGATTCGACCTGTACGAGCGGTGGGAGAAGATCTGGGAGCGCTATCCCGAAGAGGGAGAGTTCGGGAGCGAAGAACAGGGCGACGGTCGGCTGCCGAAACGGGCGCTCGTCCTCGGCGTCCGGGTGGGTGAAACGGCCCGCGCATACCCGTTCAACGTGGTCAGTCAGGAAGGCATCGTCAACGACACCGTGGGTGGCCAACCGGTCTTCGTCGCGGTCGCTGGTGAGACGTTCGTCGCATACGACCGTCGAATCGGCGGGCGTGTTCTGCGATTCGACCCCGCCCGAGATGGGTTCGTCTCGGGCGGTGGGTCGCGGTGGGAACTCACGACCGGTCGTGCAGTGGACGGCCCATTCGAAGGGAAGCGACTTTCGCGGGCGAACGGTCAGTCGTCGATGTACTGGTTCGCGTGGCTCGCGTTCAACCCCGAGACGGACGTCTATCGCGGTTTGGGCCGATAGTGGTACTCACCGACGAGCGAGGCCGAGCACGATACTCGCGCTGATTATCAAACACGCGAGCAGGCCCGTGAACGCGGTCGCATAGTCTGCCCGACTCGCGACGAACCCGACGTAGGTCGTCCCGAGGCTTCCGAGTCCGATGTAGATGGTTCTGGTCGCGCCGAGGTCACCACCCATGCTTCCGTCCGGAAACACGTCCATCAGATGGGCTTGCATGACCGGCGGATACGCCATCAGTCCCGCGGCGAAGACGACGACGCTGGCGGCGACGACGAGCGTCCCATCCATCGTGACGACGCCTGCGAGCGCCACCGTCGCCACGACGAGTGCTCCCGCGGCGACGACGGGACGCGAGATCCGGTCGCCGAGCGACCCCGAAAGCGGTTTCACCAGTGCACCCACGACGAACAGGGCGGCGAAGCCACCCCCCGCGAGTGCGGGGGAGAACCCTTTCGCACTCTGCAGGAACGTCGGGAGGAACCCAGTGACGGACTGCCAGACGAAGGCGTACAGCGAATAGGCGACTAGCAGGGCCGCAGTCCTGCGGTTTCCAAATCGGTCAGCGGTCGCTCGGACGTCGCGAAGCACGACTCGCCCTGCACTCGCGTCGATCCGCGGTCGGGTGTAGGCTTCGCGGCTCCAGCGGTGGAGCAAGACGAGCACCGTCGCGAGGACGAGGATGACTGGGGCGAACGCGACCCGCCACGTAGCCACTGCGAGGATGACGACCGCGAGGCCCGCCGCGACCGCGCCACCTGAATCACCCGAGGCGGTGTGGAGGCCGAACGCCTGTCCCCGTCGAGTCACGAACAGGTCGGAGACGAGCGCACGTGCTGGCGTCGGGTAGAGTCCGGCACCCGTGCCGACGACCGCCGCACCGAGCAGGAACGCCGAGTAGGTCGGTGCGCTGGCGAGCGCCACGAACCCGACGATGAGGAGCGAGAGTCCAGTGGTGAGCAGGGTCTTCCGCGAGAGATAATCGGAGAGGCGCCCGCTGGGATACTGGCCGAGTGCGTACAGCCCCCAGAGCAGCGTGAACGCGACGCCCGCCTGAAAATCCGTGATATCGAGCGATTCCATCACGGTCGGGAGCATCGGCGAGAGGACGAGCCTGCCCGTCTGGATCATCGCCCACCCGAGCGAGACGGCGAGCAGGAGTCTGCCGGAGTACCCCGTTACGAGTCGTTCGTCGTTCGGGAGTTCGGTTTCGTCTGCGAGTTCCTCGGCCACGATTTCGACCGAGGGGAGGCGGGTACTTGAGTCCGGCTTTCGCGGCAGGGTGGGAGAGCGTTCTCGGGGTGGTATCAGGTCATCACACCGAGATTGCTCCCGTCTTGGTATAAAAAAGTTCGCCGCGCGGTCGTCTGCCGATTGGTCAGTCTCCCGCTACCCGTTCAGCGCGATGCTTCGCACCTCTATCATGCGCTCGTCGGCTTCGAGGGCCGCCTTGGCGTCCTCGGTGAGTTCGTCGTCCAGATTGTAGACGGAGAGTGCTTCCCCGCCGCCGGTTTCGCGGGCGTTGAACATCCCTGCGATGTTGAGACCGTGGTCACCGAGGACGGAACCGACGAACCCGATGACGCCGGGAACGTCCTGGTTGCGAGCGACGACCATCTGGCCGTGCGGGATAGCGTCGACCCGGTAGCCGTCGATGCGGACGATTCTGGGGTCGTCGCCCGCGAACAGGGTTCCCTCGACCGTGATCTCCTCGTCTGCACCTTCGACGGTGACGGCGATGAGACTCTGGAAGTCCTCGGCCTGTCGAGTCTTGCTCTCGGTGACTTCGACACCACGGTCTTTGGCGATCTGGGGTGCGTTGACCGCGTTGACCTGCCATTCGAGGGGCTGGAAGACACCTTTCTGGGCGCTGGCAGTAACGAGTTCGACGTCCTCTTCTGCGATGTCGCCCTCGTAATTCACTTCGATACGCTCGATGCGCTCGTCCAGGAGTTGGGTTGCGATCTTGCCCGCCGTCTCCGCGAGTTCGATGTAGGGTTGGACGCGGGGGAACGCGCTCTCTTCGACCGAGGGCGCGTTGAGCGCGTTGATGACGGGTTCCTCGCGGAGCGCCGCGACCACCTGATCTGCGGTGCTGGTGGCGACGTTCTCCTGTGCCGCCTCCGTGCTCGCGCCGAGATGGGGCGTGACGATGACGTCGTCCACGTCGAGCAGGGGGTTGTCCTGCGGGACGGGTTCCTCGGCGAACACGTCCACCGCCGCACCGGCGAGGATATCGTCTTCGACCGCCTTGGCGAGTGCGTCTTCGTCCACGACACCACCGCGGGCGCAGTTGACGACGTAGCCACCCTCGATCTGCGCGAGTTCCTCGTCGCTGATGAGGTTCTCCGTTTCGGGCGTGAGCGGCGTGTGAACCGTGAGGAAGTCGGCCCGGTCGAGACACTCGTCCAGTTCGACCAGTTCCGCTCCGAGTTGCCGGGCGAGGTCTTCGCTGATGTAGGGGTCGTACGCGACCAGTTCCATCCCGAGACTGTCGAGTTTCTTGGCGACCTCCTGCCCGACGCGCCCGAGGCCGACGACGCCGAGCGTCTTGCCGTTGAGCTCCGTGCCGAGGTAGTCGCCTTTCGCCCACTCACCGTCCTTGAGTCGAGTGTGTGCCTGCGGGATGGAACGCGCGGCGGCGAACGCCATGGCGACCGTATGCTCGGCGGCGGCGCGAACGTTGCCTTCCGGGGCGTTCGCAACGATGACACCGTGTTCGGTCGCGGCGTCGATGTCGATGTTGTCCACGCCGATGCCCGCGCGCCCGACGATGACGAGTTCGGACGCGGCTTCGAACACGTCACGATTTACATCCGTCCCCGAGCGGACGATGAGTCCGTTCGCGTCCGAAATCGCGTTCAAGAGGGCGTCACCCTCCACGTCGTATGCCGTCTCTACCTCGTACCCCGCTTCGCGGAGTCGGTCGAGGCCCGCGTCAGCGATCGGGTCAGTGACCAGAACCTTCATTGCTGATAGAGGAGCGTTCCATGACCGTTAACCCTTTCTCTCACCGCGAAGATTGCCACCAATATTTCATAAATTTCCACCGCGGAATTTGGTCGTCGAGGGCGGATGGAAGCGATATTGTACTGGAATGTACTGAAATACACTGAAATGTACTATCAATGTACAGACAAGCGAGTGCAGTGGTTGTACGGCGAATTTTCAGATCTACGGGTTCACGAACGGTAGCATATATCACGAATGCTTTTCTTGTCAGTTACCCTGAGTTCGAGACATGCCTGGCCCGGTCTTTCTCGAAGGTGACCGAATCGAACTCCGAACGGTCGAGGAAGAAGATCTCGACTTCCTGCAGACGACCATCAACGACCCTGCCGTCCGGCGGTATCTCGCCAGTCGCTCACCGATCAACGGCCAGCAGGAGCAGGAGTGGTACGAAGAACGCTGCTCCAACGACGAGAATATCAATCTGCTCATCTGCCGTGACGGAGAGCCGATGGGTACCGTCGGTCTCCACCCCAAAGACGATGCGGGCGTCTCGACCGAGATCGGTATCTTCCTCGCCGAACCGTTCTGGGGTGAGGGCTACGGTACCGAAGCCAGTCGCGTCATCACCGACTTCGCCTTCCGCGAACGACGCAACCACCGCGTCGTGGCTCGCGTCTTCGAAGGGAACGTCGGCTCGTCGCGGATCTGGGAGAAGCTCGGCTTCCGTCACGAGGGAACCCACGTCGAAGCGGAGTTCATCGACGGTGAGTACGTGGATATCGAGTTCTACGCCATCACGGAAGACGAGTGGTTCGATCGAGAAGCGTAGGTTCGGTCAACTCGCATTCGACCGAGGAGCACGAGATCGATGGAGACGCGTCGCTCACAGAAGGAGTGGGAGCCGAGAGAAGGAGACGTGGATTACGCGCTCCGCGATTCCTTGCTCTTCGGGCGGAGCTTGCTGTATCCGCATTTGCGACAGTGATCGGCTCGCTGTGGGTTGCGGGCGTTACACCGCATGCAGATCATCTTTTCGAGCGTTCGTTTCTCCGCTGCGTCGAAACTAGCCATACGGACCGCTTTCTTCCCGCGAGGTTAAACGTTTTCGAGTCGTCGCGCTCTCGTTCGCTTCTCTCCTGCTTACTGCCCGGCGTCCAGATACTCCTGTTGCACCGCGACCACCTCGGTCGAATCCTCGCAGTCGGCGTACCGTCGCAGCGGTTCGGCGTTCAGTTCGAGGAACGTCTCGCCCCAGCGGAACTTCGAGAGGATCTGTTCTGCCTGGTCGCGTTCACCGAGGATGACGAGTCCCGCCGCGAACGCTTCGACGGTGTTCAACTGGAACGGTTTGCCGTAGTTGACCGGATTCGCCGCGACGAGGAAGGGAAGCGCCCGGTGGATACCGGGCATCTCGAACAACGCCCGTTCGGCGCTCTCCCACGAGCAGTCGAGTGCGACGAGCGTGTCGGTCTCGGCGCGGTCAGCGGGCGAAAGCGCCTGCTCTGCGTGCGGATTGAGCACGATTCCGTAAGGTGTCGCCCGAGTCGTCCGATGGAGTTCGGTGAGGTCGAATCGCGCGAGCTTTCGGGCCGTGCATTTGTCCGGGTCGTCGTCTCCCTCGTAACGGACGTGAAGCTTCACTGTCCGACGGTTAGCGTGGCGAACTCAAAAGCGGTGCGGGTGTGGGTGCGGACAGGGGAGACAGACGTTTCGCGTGTTGGATTTGAACCGGGAAAGGTGTCGAACAGTGAAAGGGGGAAAACACCCCGCCGGGGGTGCGGGGCGGTATGGAAACAGACCGCTCGGAGTACTGATCGTGCCGGGAGCTCCCGGCAGATAGCTCTTCTGAGAGCGACTGTTTGAATTTATATATGACTGCTATGGTTCGATCCGTATTCCTCTATTCGCCTCGATAGTCTCCCCCGACACGTGCCGGGACGCTGAAAAGGGTCGTCTTCGTTGTCTCGCATATGGACTCCGAGTCGGTCGTTCGCGGCTACTACGACGCTATCGATGCCCACGACTACGAGACGTTCGCTGGCCTGCTCGCGCCGGAGGTGGTTCACCGCCGTCCCGACCGAACCATCGATGGCCGCGAGACGCTCGTCGGGTTCATGCGCGACGACCGCCCCGACAAGCAGACGAGCCACGAGATCGACAGTATCGAAGATGGTGAGACGACCGTCGTCGAAGGGCGGCTACGCGATTCGGACGGCGAGGTGATGTTCGCGTTCGAAGACGAGTTCTCGCTTTCGGATGGGCAGATAACGGAGATTCGGACGAGGACTCGGTGACGATCAGGTCAGTGCAGTGGTTCGTTTGCGGTAGTACGCGACCTCAGTCGAGCTTTCCGTTGAGCACCTTCGCCGCCGTGAGTATCGGGTCCCAGACGGGGCTGAAGGGCGGTGCGTACGACAGGTCGAGGTACTCCACCTCGTCGACGGTCATCTCCGCGTGCAGGGCGGTCGCAACCGTGTTGATGCGCTGAGCGACGCCTTCCTCTCCCACCATGCTCGCACCGAGGAGACGACCGGTCTCGCGGTCGGCGGTCAGGCGAACCGTGATGGGCGACCCGCCGGGGTAGTAGTGCGCCCGCGACCCCGCCGTGATGAGTTGCGAGATGGGGTCGAACCCGGCGGTGCGGGCCACCTCGTGGTCGATGATGCCCGTCCGGGCCACTTCGAGGTCGAACACCTTCACGACCGCGGTTCCGACGATGTCGCCGACCGGTGTGGGCGTCCCCGTCACCGTCTGCCCGACGGCGCGTCCCGCCCGGTTCGCCGTCAGCGCCAGCGGGACGTAATCGGGTTCGTCGGTCACGACGTGGTGGGCTTCGGCGCAGTCCCCTGCGGCGAAGACGTGTTCGTCGTTCGTTCGGCCGTACTCGTCGGTAGCGATAGCACCGGTCTCCCCCAACTGGATGCCGTTCTCTCCTGCGAGTTCGGCGTTCGGAGCGACCCCGGTTGCGACCAACACCAGATCCGCCGGCACCTGTTCGCCGTCCGCTTCGATTCCGGTGACGCGCCCCCCTTCGCCGACGATGCGCTCGACCATCGTGTCGAGCGAGAGGTTGACGCCCTGTTCGCGGAGGTGGTCTTCGACCTCTACAGCGACGTCCTCCCCGAAGGGATCGAGCACGTGCGGCAGCATCTCGAAGACGTGAACGTCGAGTCCGCGACCCTCGAACGCTTCCGCCATCTCCAGTCCGATGTAGCCGCCACCGATGATGCCGACGGAGTCCGGATTCGTCGTGGTGATGTACTCGTGAACCTCCGCGCCGTAGCCTTCGAGGAACTCGTCTTCCGGCACCGCTTCCGGCGGTGCGAGGGCGTGTTTGACCGCCGCCGCCGAGTCCATGCTGTGGAGCGTGAGCACGCCATCGAGGTCACGCCCCTCGATGGGTGGCACGACGGCGCGCGCGCCGGTAGCGATGAGGAGGTCGTCGTACGACTGCTCGAACTCCTCGCCGTCGTGGACGGCGGTGACCGTCTTTCGCTCGGGGTCGATATCGACGATCTCGTGGTGCTGTCGAAGGTCGATACCGCGTTCTGCGAACTCCTCTGGCGTGATCGCGACGAGGTCGTCCAGCGTCTCGATCTCACCTTTCACGTAGTACGGCAGGCCACAGGCACCGTAGGACACCCACTCCCCTTTCTCGAAGACGATTACCTCAGTGTCGGGGTCGTCTCGCTTTGCCTTGCTCGCGGCACTCATTCCTGCGGCGTCACCACCGACGATAACGAACGTTCGTCCCATGTCTAACCGTTGGTCGTCGTCGCGTAAAACAGTATTGCACAGAATGGGCAAGACAAATGGCGAAAAGGGGGGCGGGAGAGGGTGCGGAGAAGTAGAGTAAGGAAAGTGCGAGCCGAACTCAGTCCCGCTCACCCGAGCCGAGGGCACTCTCTCCGACCGGTTCGTGACCTTCGATGACCTCCTGCCCGCCCATGTACGGGCGCAGAACTTCCGGCACCGTCACGGTGCCGTCCTCGTTCTGATAGTATTCGAGAACCGCGACCATCACGCGCCCGATGGCGGTTCCCGAGGCGTTCAGGGTGTGGAGATACTCCGTCGCTTCGTGTCGCTCGGGGCGGTAGCGCAGTCCTGCACGGCGGGCCTGGAAGTCCTCGAAGTTCGAGGCCGACGAGACTTCGAGCCACCGACCGCCACGCTCCGGGCCATCGTCCATGTCGTCGCCGGGTGCCCACACTTCGATATCGTAGGTCTTGGCCGATCCGAAGGTGAGGTCACCCGTGCAGAGGTTGAGGATACGGTACGGCAGGCCGAGTTTCTGGAGCACCTCCTCGGCTTCCGCGAGCAGTCCCTCCAGTCGGTCGTAGCTCCCTTCGGGTTCCACGAAGTTGACCAGTTCGACCTTGTTGAACTGGTGGACGCGCACGATGCCCCGCGTGGCGATGCCGTGTTCGCCTGCTTCTCGGCGGAAGTTCGGGGTGTACGCCTGGTGTTTCAGCGGCAGGTCGTCGCGCAGGAGGATGTCACCGGCGTACATGTTCGTCACCGGCACCTCCGCGGTCGGGCAGAGCCAGAGGTCGTCGCCTTCGATCTTGTAGGCGTCGTCGGCGAACTTCGGCAGTTGCGTCGTCCCGGTCATAGATTCGCTGTTGACCGGAACCGGTGGGAAGACGTCCACGTACTCCTGTTCGCGGTGCACGTCCAGCATGAACTGGATGAGCGCGTGTTCGAGTCGCGCGCCGTCGCCTTTGAGGAAGTAGAAGCCACTCCCCGACACCTTCGCGCCGCGCGCCTCGTCGATGATGTCCAACTCCTCGCCGAGGTCGTAGTGCGGGGTGACTTCGGCGGGCAGGTCGCGCAGGTCGTCGAACCCTTCCCTTCGAACTTCCACGTTGTCTTCCTCGTCCTGGCCGACCGGGACGCTGTCGTGTGGCACGTTCGGGATCTCCAGCGAGCGCGATTCGAGTTCATCTTCCAGTTCGCTGGCGCGGGCTTCGACCTCCTCCAACTCCGCTTTGAGTTCGCCCGAGCGTTCGATGGCTTCCTCGGCCTCCTCGTGTTTGCCCTCCTGTTTCAGGTCGCCGATGCTCCGGCTGACCTCGTTTCGTTCGTGGCGCAGGTCGTCGCCGTGCGCTTTCAGTTCGCGCCACTCCTCGTCGAGGTCGAGGAATTCGTCCACGTCTACGTCGTCGGCACCTCGGTTTTCGAGGGCCGCCCGGACTTCGTCCGGATGTTCTCTGATATACTTCCTGTCGAGCATTCCTACGACGCTTTTCAGTCTGCCTGCAAAAAACCGTATCGCTCTCTTCGGCTTCGGGAGGTCGTTGCTCTTGGGAATCGTGATGAGATAGCGACCCTCGTGAAGGCTATCAGGTGGACTACAACCGCTGAAACCGTGGCCCAGAAAGCCCTCACACGCTGGACTCCCGGGACTCGCTGCGCTCCTCGGTCGTTCGCTCCTTCGTCGCTCACTCCCTGTGGTGCTTAGCTGGCGAGAGCTTCGCTCTCGCTGCCTCTCGTTCACATCAGTTCACCAGAGCTTCGTCCGGGTTCGGCCAGCGCGCTCGCCCTTCCGGTCCGCCAGGGGAACCAAGGACGGGCTGGCACGTTTCTGATGCTCGATTGGTGTGTTCGCTCGGCGACTGGTCGGTCCGCTCGCGGTGGCGCGCGAAGGCGCGGCGCAAGCGCCGTGCCCGCGCGAGGGACGACCGGAGTGAGTGGAACGACCGAAGCGAGGAGGCTGGGGAGGCCGAGGTGTGGTGGCGGTATCTTGCTCACCGATTCGCTCGCAACTCGGTAGTCATCGTCCATTCATCGACCGCAACTCGGGAGAGTAGCTCACCTCGATACCATTCTCGGTAGAACGATACCTTCGAACGCACTCATCGAAGCGAGACGCGAATCGTTTTTCCTTCCGGCGGTACGACGTACCGTATGACAATCGGCGACCTGCGGGAAGTCACGACGGGCGACTGCTCGGATCTGTACTGCCTCGACACCGGGATGTACGACACCGAGGAGTACGGTGCAGTCTACATCCTCGACACCGACCGCCCAGCGATCGTGGAGACGGGCATCGGCACCAACTACGAGTACATCCTGGATGCGCTCGACGAACTCGACATCACACGCGAGGACGTGGCGGTCATCGCGCCGACGCACGTCCACCTCGACCACGCTGGCGGGGCGGGTTTCCTCGCAGAAGCGTGCCCGAACGCCGACGTGTACGTCCCCGAAATCGGGGCGCGCCACCTCATCGACCCCGGACGGCTCGTGGCCGGGACGAAACAGGCCGTCGGCGACCAATGGGAGTTCTACGTCGAACCGAAACCCGTTCCCGAAGACCGCGTGGTGGAACTAACCGACGGCGACGTTATCGACTGCGGAAGTCACGAACTGGAAGTCATCCACGCGCCGGGGCACGCCCCCCATCAGATGATCTTCTACGACCGCCAGAACGACGCGGTGTTCACGGCGGACGTGGCAGGTATCTGGGTGCCGAGCATCGAAGAGGTCCACGTGACGTCGCCGCCGTCGAACTTCGACCTGGATGCGTGTCTCGACGATATCGAGACCATCCGCGAGATTTCCCCGACGACGCTCCTGTACACCCACTTTGGCCCGCGTCCGTACTCTGAAGCAGCGATGGACGAGTACGGCGAAGTTCTCTCGCAGTGGGTCGCGGCGATCGAAGCCCAGCGTGCTGCCGAGGACGACGCCGACGCCGTCGTCCAGCATTTCGTCGCCGAACAGGAGATGGACGAGGTGTGGGGCGAGAGAAAGGCCCGCGCCGAAGCCGAGATGAACACTCGGGGCGTTCTCCATTATCTGGATGACCGTAGCGACGAGTGACTCGTTCGAATCCGTAAAAACAGGGATAAACTATTCTTCCGTTTTACACTACCTTAATGAAGCTTGGGTTTGAAGGGTGTGACATGACGTGGCGTGACGCCGAGCAGGAGTTCACCGACCCGGTCGTCGGGCGGACGACGCTATCCCGGATGTTCGAGGAAAGTGCCGAGAGACACGCGAACCGTCCCGCCCAGCAGTACAAAGGCGGGGTGTACGACCGGTCGCTCACCGAATCTGTCCTCCCGGCAGCCCCGACCGACGAATTTCGATCGCTCTCGTACGCGGAGATGCGCGACATCGTCCGCAACCTCGCGGCCGGGTTCCGTAACCTCGGCATCGAAGCCGACGACCGAGTCGGTATCTTCGCCGATACGCGAATGGAGTGGGCACAGACCGATTTCGCGCTGCTCGCCGCAGGCGCAGTCGTGACGACCGTCTACCGGAGTTCGTCCGTCCGACAGGTCGAGTACCTCCTCGGCGACCCGGAGGCGACCGCGGTCGTCGTCGAGAACGAAAACCTCCTGGAGCGCGTCCTGGAGGTGGAAGACGCGCTCGATCTGGAGTTCATCGTCGTGATGGACAGCCTCACACGCGACTACGACCGCGACGACATCTATACGCTCGCGGCGGTTCACGACCGGGGTGCGGAACTGTTCCACCCCGACGAGTACGAGTCGTGGCTCGATGCCCGCGACCCCGACGACCTCGCGACGCTCATCTACACGAGCGGGACGACGGGGCGACCGAAAGGGGTCAGACTTTCCCACTGGAACTTCCGTTCGAACGTCAACCAGTGTTACAAGCGGTTCGGCCCTCGCCCCGACAAAGAGGTGCCAGCCATCGACCAGAACGCCAGCACCGTCTCGTTTCTCCCCCTCGCGCACGTCTTCGAACGGATGGCGGGCCACTTCTTGATGTTCGCTGCCGGGGCCACGGTCGCCTACGCCGAGAGTCCCGATACCCTCCGCGACGACTTCCAACTGGTTCGCCCGACCACCGGAACCAGCGTCCCGCGCGTGTACGAACGAATCTACGACGCCATCCGCTCGCAAGCCGAGGAGAGCGACACGAAACGTCGCATCTTTGAGTGGGCGACCGGCGTGGGCGTGGAGTACCACGAGACCGACTCACCGGGTATCGGCCTCCGAGCGAAGAAGGTGCTCGCCGACAAACTCGTCTTCGACAAGGTGAAAGACGGTCTCGGTGGGAACATCGAGTTCCTCATCAGCGGCGGCGGCAGCCTCTCTGCCGACCTCTGTGCGCTCTACCACGGGATGGGACTGCCTATCCTCGAAGGGTACGGACTGACCGAGACTGCCCCCGTCGTCGCCGTCAACCCACCTGAAGAGCCGAAGATCGGCACCATCGGCCCGCCGGTCGTCGACGAGGAGGTGAAAGTCGATACGACCCTCGTTGGCGACGAGTTCGCCGACGTCGAGGGTGAGGTCGGCGAACTGCTCGTGAAAGGCCCGAACGTCACCGACGGGTACTGGAACCAGCCGGAGGAGACAGAACAATCGTTCACGGAGGATGGATGGTTCCGAACCGGTGACATCGTGGAGATCCGTCCGGACGGCTACATCGCGTTCCGCGAACGAGCGAAGGAACTGCTCGTGCTCTCGACTGGGAAGAACGTCGCTCCCGGCCCCATCGAGGATGCGTTCGCCGCCAGCGAGATCGTCGAACAGTGCATGGTGATGGGTGACGGCAAGAAGTTCGTCAGCGCGCTCATCGTCCCGAATCTCGACGAAGTGCGGAACCGTGCCGAGCGCGAAGGTGTCTCGCTCCCCGACGACCCACAGAAGGTGTGCCGAAACGACGCGGTGTACGGGTGGGTCGAAGACGAAGTAGAGCGAGTGAACCAGCGATTCGAGTCCTACGAGCAGATAAAGCAGTTCAGACTCGTTCCGATAGAGTTCACGGAGGGCAACGACCTGCTCACGCCGACGATGAAGAAGAAGCGTCGCAACATCCTCGACCAGTTCGCAGACGACATCGAAGCGATCTACGCGGAGTAAGAACGGTCGCTTTTATACCGTCGGGTTTCTCTTTTCGAACCATGGAGGATCGCCCATGAGCGCCGGGTCGGGAGCCGGATTGATTCCGCTCGTCGTCGCCATCATCGGTCTCGGCGTCGTATCGCAAATGTTGGCAGACCGCTTCCGCGTGCCGAGCGTGCTGTTTCTCCTCGCTGCCGGTATCGTCGTCGGTCCCGTCGGCATCGGCCTGCTCGACCCGTCGTCGTTCGGCAGCGCCCTCTCTGCCATCGTCGGCCTGAGCGTTGCCATCATCGTTTTCGAAGGGGCATTCCACCTCAAACTGAACAAACTCCGGGAGGCTCCATCGACCCAGATTCGCATCGTGACGGTCGGCGCGGTGATCGCACTCCTCGGTACTGCCATCGTCGTCCACTTCGCGCTCGGCGCGGCGTGGGATCTCTCCTTTCTCATCGGAGCACTCCTCGTCGCCACCGGCCCGACCGTCATCACGCCGATCTTGCAGGTCGTGCCAGTACGTGACCGCGTCGGAGCAGCCCTCGAAACGGAAGGTATCGTCAACGACGTGACGGCGGCCATCCTCGCCATCGTGATGTTCGAAGTGGTCGTCCTCACGAGCGAGGAGTCATTCGCAATCGGACACTTCATGAGCGAGTTCGTCGGTAAACTCGGAACCGGCATCGTCGTCGGTCTGGTCGTCGCCGTCGTCGTCTGGTACGTGCTTCGACACGTCGACCTCTCCCGAGGGAACGCACCCCAGAACTCGCGGTTGCTCGTGTTGGCGGGCGCACTCGTCGCCTACGCTGCCGCAGATTTCTTCGAAACGGAGGCTGGAATCGCCGCGGTTGCGACGGCGGGTATCCTGCTCGGCAATGCAGACCTGCCCTACGAGGAGAAGATAGAGGAGTTCAAAGGTGACATCACGCTCGTCGTCCTCTCGTTCGTGTTCATCACACTTGCGGCACTGTTGCGGCCGGACGACTTGCTTTCGCTCGGGGTCGGCGGTGTCGTCGTCGTCCTCGCCGTGATGTTCCTCATCCGACCGCTGGACGTGTTCGTTTCGACAGCGGGCGCTCGGTTCACACGCGGCGAGAAGCTGTTCATGAGCTTCGTCGCACCGCGTGGCATCATCCCGGCATCCGTGGCGACCCTGTTCGCCTTCCGACTGCAGACAAGCAACATCCCGAACGCAGGAGAGGCGGCAACGACACTCATCGGAACCGTCTTCCTCGTCATCGTCGTCACCGTCGTACTCGAAGGTGGCTTCGCCAGACACATCGCCGAATATCTGAATGTGATACCAATGCGTGTACTCGTGATCGGAGGCGGAAAAGTGGGCCGTGCGCTCGCCGAACGCCTCGAAGACCGTGGAGAGAACGTCGTGCTCATCGAGCAGGACGAAACGATGGTCGAGACCGCCCGCGATGGCGGATTCACCGTTCATCGAGGTGATGGCACCGATACGGACGTGCTCCGATCGGCGGGTGCCGGCAATGCGAAGATCGTCGTGGCCGCGACAGGCGACGACGACGTGAACCTGCTCGTCGCCCAGCTCGCCGACTCGAAGTTCGACGTGAATACCATCATCGCCCGAGCGAACAACCCGGACAACGTGGACGCCTTCGAAGACCTCGGCGTTCGCACCATCTCCTCGTCGCTGGCCACCGCGTGGGCCATCGACAACGTCATCGAACGTCCGGCGCTCTCGAACTGGATGACCGAACTCGGTCGGAGCGGTGACGTTCAGGAGATCGAGGTGACCGCGCCCGACCTCGTCGGACGAACGATAGCCGAACTGGACAGCGAACTACCGAACGGCGTCCTCATCGCGCTCGTCGGTCGAGATGGCAATACGCAAGTTCCAAGCGAAGGGTTCACGCTCCAGAAGGGTGACCACGTCACCTTCCTCGGACGCAAAGAAGCGGTGAGGGACGCTATCGATCTCTGTCACCCGGTTTAAGCGCCCCGTTCCCGGTTTCTGTGTGCGACCCGCATGTTAGCCGCCGAGAGTATCATAAACGACGTGAGAAGTAGGCCGACGTACGCGAGCACAGGAATCTCGGTGAAGGGATACATCCCGATCAGGTGGCTGACGATGGCGATTCCACTGATGAGCGCGAGCGCGAGATAGTAGCCACTCCAGTTCAAGGTCTCTTTCGTCGGCGCGAGATAGTCGTCCAGTTCGTCTGCCGTATCTGCCAGTTCGACGATACCTCTCTGTCTGTCGTACTCGACGACACCGGCGTCCGCCATCTTCGGCAGATGTGTCTGATACAGTGAGGTGTAGACGGATTTCCGTTCTTTCGAGGAGACGAGATCGGTGGTCGTGTCGTGTTCCCACGCAGCGACTGCCTCGGCGAGTTCACCGATCGAGACCGCGTCCGCTTGCGACCGAAGGTAGGTGAGGGCATAGCGACGGCGCGCGTTCGTCAGGATTTCGAACGCCACATCGCGTGAAAGTGCCTGTGACCCAGCCGAGATGTCCATGCTCATTGTCGTCAGTTCTCTGTTATTCGACGTTCTTCGACGCTACACCCACTATATTCGGAGACGAAAAGCAAAAAGATGTTCGTCCGTTTACGACTTCCTCTGTTGGAAACAAGTCGTTCAGTATGGGTGTCCTGACAGAGCCACAAACTGTATTTTTATTGCGTTCAGTTCCTAAGTCATCCGTATGCTGCACACCGAGGGCTCGCTCTTACGCATCGACGTGGGGAACCAGGAAACGCAGACTGAGGACATAGACGACGTGTTATCGTCGTTCATCGGGGGGCGCGGCGTGGCAACGAAGGTCGCTCACGACCGGATTCCGTTCGACGCCGACCCGCTCGGCCCGGAGAACAGCCTCTATTTCACCACCGGTCCGCTCCAGGTGTCGAACATGAGTTTCACGGGACGGATGAACTGTACCGGCGTCTCACCACTGACGGGTGGACTCCTCTCCTCGAACGCTGGTGGCTTCCTCTCTCGTAATTTCGGCGCGGCAGGCTACAGTGCGGTGGAACTCGCGGGCCAGAGCGACGAACTGCTCGCCATCCACGTCACGGACGAGGGCGTCGAGTTCGAGGAGGTGTCGCATCTCGCCGAGGCGACCGTGAGCGAAGTGGACGAGTACATGGAGGACGAGCACGGACTCGGCGACGACCAACTCGTCGTCATCGGCCCGGCAGGCGAGAACCACGTCCGATTCGCATCCATCATGACGACCGAACACCGCGCGTTCGGTCGTGGGGGTCTCGGGGCAGTGATGGGGTCGAAGAACGTGAAATGTATCAGCTTCGACGGCGACAGCGCGCCGGACATCGACATCGACCCGATCCAGATGGACGTACATCGGGAAGCTGCCACCGCGAACGACCACCCGATGAAGAAGGCCGGAACGACCAGCGTGACCGAGTACGCGAACCACGTCGGCGCACTCCCGACCCACTACTTCTCGGAACTGGAGTTCGACGGCGCGAGTGACATCGGTGGCGAAGCGGTCGCCGAGAAGAAATATCAGAAGGGAACCTGCTCGCAGTGTGCGTTCGCCTGCAAACTCCCGACCAAGGACGAAGAAACCGGTCTGGAGACGGAAGGCCCCGAGTACGAGACGGTGATGTCGTTCGGGAGCAACGCGGGCGTGGACGACGTCGTCTCGGTGATGAAGTCCAACGACCTCTGTGACGAGTTCGGGATGGACACCATCTCCTGTGGTGACGTAATCTCGGCCTACCTCGCCGCGAACGACGAGTTCGGGAACAGTGATCTCATCCACGAACTGGTCGAGAAGATCGCCTACCGCGAGGACGAGGGCGACCTGCTTGCGGAGGGCGTCCACCGCGCCGCCGACGAACTCGGCGTCGAAGACTGGACGGTCAAGGGCCTCGAATTCGCGGCCCACGACGGTCGTACACTGAACGGACAGGGTCTCGCGTTCGCCGTCTCGAATCGCGGCGCAGACCACATGTACGCCGAGTTCTACTCGAAGGAGTACCCCCTCGTCGGCAAGGACGAGGCGGTCGACCCCGAGGGGTTGGACGGCAAACCCCCACTCATCGTCGAGAAGGAGAACCACAACGCGGTGCTCGACAGCGGCGTCGTCTGCAAGTTCTCGCGCGACTTCATGACCGAAGAGCGACTCGAAGCTCTCCTCGACGAGGAGTACGACGAACTGCTGGAGATGGGTGCTACCGTGGTTGAACTCGAACGCCACTTCAACAACCAGCGCGGCTTCGACCGCGAGGACGACACCCTCCCCTACGACCTGCCGGAGTTCGAGATCGCACTGTCGGAATACTACGAGGAACGCGGCTGGAACGACGACGGAACGGTTCCCGATAGTTCGGGCACTGCGAGTGCGGACGACTGACCACGACGACGCTGTCGATACGCTATCTTCGCACGACGGTACTGTCGAAACGCTACCTTCTGGTCGTATGCTGCTTGGAACGGATGCTCGGCAGGTGTGAATCGGACATCCCATCTGTCAGACCAGATACTCTATTAGGAGATGAGCCGACTGTGGTAGCATGAATATCCGAGAAGCGGTGCCGTCGGACAGCGAGGCCGTGTATCGCGTTCACGTCGCGTCCATCGCCGAACTCGGGGTAGAAGGATATACACAGGAACAGGTCGATGCGTGGGCACAGGGCTGTGAATCTGCGGACTATTCGGCGGCGATCGATTCTGAGACCCTCGACTTCGTCGTCGCTGAAGACGACGGAGAGGTGGTCGGATTCGGTTCCCTCCGGTACGAGTCACCCGAGGGATACGAGACGACAGTCGACGCCGAGGTGACAGCGGTCTACGTCCATCCAGCGGTAGCCCGGAACGGAGTCGGGTCGAAACTCTACACGGAACTGGAGCACCGGGCACGAGAGCGGGGCGTTCGAACTCTCGGACTTTCGGTGTCGCTCAATGCGGTGGCGTTCTACGAATCGCACGGGTACGAGCGAGTGCGAGAGCACACTCACGAATTCTCTAGCCGTGACGCCACTGGCGTCGAGGGAACCGTCGTTGAGATGAAAAAGGAACTGTGAGCACGACCAAAAACCTCCTCACCCCACTTCGGGGGTTCGTCGGTCAGCTCGTTCGTCGTTCCACTCCTCACTCGCGGTGACTGCTTACCGCCGTTCGAACGTCATCGCCGCACCTTGGCCGAAGCCGACACAGAGCGTGGCGAGTCCTTTCTTCGCATCGCGCTTTTGCATCTCGTGAACGAGCGTCACGGGGAGGCGCGCGCCCGAGGCCCCGAGTGGGTGGCCGACAGCGATCGCGCCGCCGTTGACGTTGAACTTCTCGTCAGGGACGCCGATCTGTCGCTGGGAGTAGAGCGTCTGGCTGGCGAACGCTTCGTTCAACTCCACGAGGTCGAACTCGTCGATGTCCTCGCCGGTTCGCTCCAGCAGATTCTGCGTCGCTGGCACTGGGCCGATGCCCATCACGGTCGGATCGACGCCCGCGACGTTGTTGTCGCCGACGTAGGCCAACACGTCGAGTCCGTGGTCTTCGGCGAACGCTTCACTGCAGACGAGGGTGGCTGCCGCACCGTCCGAGATCTGCGAGGAGTTGCCGGGCGTGACCGTCCCGTCTGCCTTGAACACGGTCGGGAGGCCCTGCAGGGCTTCCATGCTGGTGTCGCGGCGGATGCCCTCATCTTCCTCGACGAGACCGTCTTCGGTCTCGATGGGGACGAGTTCGTCGTCGAAGCGCCCCGAATCGGTCGCGTCGGCGGCGCGCTGGTGGCTCCGAAGCGAGTACTCGTCCTGGTCTTCGCGGGAGATGTCGTACTCTTCTGCGACCTTCTCGGCGGTCATCCCCATCTGGAGTTCAGGGAGGTTGTACAGCTCTGCCATCTTCGGGTGGATGTTTCGCCCCTCGTACCCACCGGACATCGGGACGCGGGACATGTTCTCGACGCCGCCCGCGATGATGGCCTGCCGCTGGCCCGCCCGAACCGCGTCACTTGCGCTGATGAGCGCCTGCATCGAGGAGGCACACCAACGATTGATGCTCGTGGCAGGCACCGTCTCGCCGAGGTCGGAGAGGAGCGTGATGACCCGCGCGACATTGTTGTCCTGTTCGCTCCGCTGCTGTGCGACGCCCCACATGAGGTCGTCGACGTGGTCGCTCGTCAGTCCCGTCTCCGAGAGGATGGTGTCGACGAGCGGAACCGAGAGATCCTCACTTCGAACGTCTGCGTACACGCCGTCCTGCTTTCCTTGGGGCGTCCGAACTGCCTTTGCGATGACTGGTGTGGTGTCGCTACCCATGCATCACCGTTCTTGCCGGACGCCCTTAAGTGGCAGTAGAACTCGCTGTAAATGAGAAACAGTTTGAAAGTTTATCGACACGCGTTTGGCCTTCAGAAACTATTTGTCCGAACCCATTCCATATGGTCTGTAACCGTCGACGATGCAAGGCTCAGACACCGACACCGCCCAAAAACGTGCCCGCTCCCTCCCTCTCGCGTCGAGTGAAGAGTCCAGTCTACTGGCGCGGTTCGCGAATCCAGTGCCGATCATCGTCTTCATCACCCTGGTCGCGCTCGTCTTCCGGCTCGTGAATCTCGGTGGGCGCATCGCTCATCAGGACGAAGCCCGCGTCGCCTACTGGATCGCCCGCTACGCGAAGACGGGGATCTGGGAGTATCGACGCATCGTTCACGGGCCGTTTCTCGTCCACGTGAACTCGATGGTGTTCTCCATCTTCGGCGAGAGCGACTTCACGATGCGACTGATCGTCGCCCTTCTCGGCGGTCTCCTCCCGCTCGGTGCACTCCTCTTCCGCGAGCGACTCCGCCCGTCCGAGACCGTGGCGCTCGCCGTACTCTTCGCCGCGAACCCCGTCTTGCTTTACTACTCGCGGTTCATGCGCAACGACATGCCACTGGCCGCAGCGATGGTGTTCGCCCTCGGCTTCTTCGTCCGCTTCATCGACACCAGAAGATCGCGATACCTCTTCGCCGGAGTTGCCTCGTTCGCGCTCGGGTTCACGATGAAGGAGAACGCCCTGCTCTATCTCGCCTGTTGGGCCGGGGCGGCGATACTGCTGTACGACCACCGGCTTTTCCTCGGGCGTGTCGGCAACGAGGGAATCGCGGCAGCCCTCCCACCCTGGCTACGCCGAGGAACACGTCGCTTGATCGACGGTGACCGCACTGCCGTCACCTCCATCTTCACAGGAGTCGGCGTCGCCGTCCTCGCGGTGGTAGAGTTTCTCGCCATCATCGTCTTCTTCTACGCGCCGCGGTCGCAGAGCCGCCCCGGCCCAGGCCTCTGGAAGGCCTTCTCGAACCCGTCGATGATTCCGGAGGTGCTCGGGGCCGCGACCATCGGCACGTGGAACGAGTTTTTGGGCTGGACGGGCCACACGGAACACCCCTACCTCCCGTTCTTCACCGACTTCCTTCGCACGCTCGAAATCGGCGCACTGGCGCTCTGTCTCCTCGCCGTGGTCGGATTCGTCGTCGACCGCTACTCCGGCGACCGACCGAACGACGTGGTCGCCTTCGGCTTCTACTGGGGGATCGCCAGCGTGCTCGGCTACCCACTCGTGATGGACATCAAAGCGGGCTGGGCGACGGTGCACGCCATCGTCCCGCTGGCGTTCCCGGCGGCAGTCGGGCTGGCACTGATCTTCCGATGGGGCTGGGAGGGCTACGAGCGTCGGGACGACGTGAGTGCCGCCGCCGCTGCCATCTTGCTCGTCCTCGTCGCGGCACAGGTCGGGGTCTCGGCCTACGACACGACCTACCAGAACCCCCAGGGCCCGGACAACCAACTCGTCCAGTACGCCCAGTCGTCCAGCGAGATGAAGCCCCTCATCAACGACCTCCAGCGAATCGCCCGGTCGAACGACCCGGAGAAGGCAGACGTGCTCTTCTACGGCGAGGAACTGTACTCACCGGACGAGTCGGCCCACGAGGTACCACCCGCCGGGAAGGGGTGGTTCGCTCGCCTGCCTCTGGCGTGGTACTTCGAAGCCGCCGACGCGAACGTCACCAGCACGACCGACGCGGATGCACTCGAAGGCCAGAAGCCACCCATCGTCATCGCATTGAACGATGCCGAAACCTGTTCCAGCGAGGACGGCACTGCCCAGGATATCGACCAGTATATGGACGACTACCAGCGCTTCGAGTTCCATCGGTACGGCTTCGACAGCGGTTGTACCGTCAGCGGGATGTCCATCTACGTCGAGAAAGGCCGACTGACGAACTCGACGGCGTGATCTCCTCTCGAACGTCGTATCGAAACGCGACACGTCGTTCGACGGGCTTAAGATTCTCCCGCGTCAAGTCACGGAAGAATGAACAGCGGGGCGCTGGACGTAATCGAGTTCTTGCTCACTGCGGAGATCTACAGCGAGAACCAAGATCTAGACGAAAACGACCTGCCGCCGAAGATCCGGCAGGTCTTCTGGCACGAGGGAACGATCGAGCGACCGCTCCGAACGTCGGTCGAGACCGCCCGCGAGGCGACCGGGCTCGACCAGCCATGGGAAGCGATCTCAGACTTGATGTTCACCGACCGGGACACCTTCTCGGGGAGTATCGAGTTGACCCAACGGGACATGGCAGAGGAGTGGTTCGCGGAGCGTGACGAGGAACGAATCGCCGAGAACCCGACGCTCGCGTACGCTCTGGAAGACCGTGACGGCGTCGACGTGGACTACGAGGCGGTGCGCGAAGCGAACCGCCCAGTGCAGTCCGACCGGGCGTGGATCGACAGCCTGCTCGAAGAGCACTTCGACGAAGAAGACGAGGACGAGGACGGCGAGAGTATGCTCGACCTCGTGGACATCCACGCACCGGAAGAGGTCGAGTTGACATTGGACGACCTCGTTCTCACCGAAGACCAGGAGGCCGAGATCCACAAGATCGTGAAAGCCATCGAGCACCGCGAGTATCTCGCGGATATCGGGCTGCGCGAGATCGGGAAACTACTCTTCGTCGGCCCGCCCGGGACCGGAAAGACCTCGACCGCGCGCGCACTGGGCTACGACCTGGATCTCCCGTTCGTCGAGGTCAAACTGTCGATGATAACCAGCCAGTATCTCGGCGAGACGGCGAAGAACGTCGAGAAGGTGTTCGAGGTGGCGAAGCGACTCTCGCCCTGTATCCTCTTCATGGACGAGTTCGACTTCGTCGCCAAGACGCGCCGGAGCGACGAGCACGCCGCCATCAAACGTGCCGTCAACACCCTCCTGAAATCCATCGACAACATCTCGCTCATCCAGGACGACGTGCTCCTCATCGGCGCGACGAACCACCCTGACCAGCTCGACGCGGCGGCGTGGCGGCGCTTCGACGAGATCCTGAACTTCCCGAAACCGGACGAGCAGATGCGGTCGGACATCCTCCGGGTCATCACGCGCCGAATGGAGATCCGGGACTTCGACCCCGACGAACTGGCGTCGAAGACGCAGGGACTCACCGGCAGCGACCTGCGACTCGTTCTCCGGGAGGCGGTGTTGGAGGCGCTGACCGAGAACCGAACCGAACTCATGCAGGACGACCTCCTCCACGCCATCCAGGACTTCGAGGAACGTGACAACCTCAAAGACCTCGATATGATCGACGGCGACCACGACGCGCTCGTCGCGGGCGGAGATATAAGTGGTCACTCGCACGACCACTGAGCGATGGAGATCACCCTCCTCGGCACCGGCGACACCACGGGGACGCCGACGCCCGGATGTGATTGCGATACCTGCCGTGAAGCACGCGAACGCGATATCGAGCGGTCGCGCTTTTCCGTTCACGTCCGAAACGAGGAGACGGACGAGTGTCTGCTGATCGACGCCAGTCCCGACTTCCGCCAGCAGTTTCTCACTCACGACGCCCCGCTGCCGGACGAACTGCTCATCACGCACGTTCACTTCGACCACATCGACGGCCTCGGGAACGCCTACCGACTGTTCGACGCCCTCCCCGTTCACGCGGCGAACGAACGCGACCCTGAGACGGGCGAGAGCGTCGCGGAGACGGTTCGGTCGAAGTTCGACTATCTCGACCGAATCACGGTTCACGACCACGACCCACTCGCATCGTTTTCGGCCTGCGGGTTCGACGTGACCTTCGTCCCGGTCGACCACCCACCCCTGCTCTGTTACGGCGTGGTCGTGGAAGGAAACGGCGCGAAACTCGCGCTCTCCGGAGACACGAGCTATGCGATTCCCGAGGCGTCGCGCGACGCGCTCGCGGATGCCGATCTCTTTCTGGCGGATGCCATCGTTCCGGCCTCGCTCTGTGAATACCATCCGTCAGGCGGGCGACATCCCACCGAGGAGGGTGTGCCGGGCACCTTCGGACACAAGCACATGACCCGCGAGGGCGCGCTCTCGCTGGCAGACGAACTCGATGCAGAAGAGACGCGACTCGTCCACGTCTCGCATTTCTATCCCGCAGACGAGGCGTTCGAAGAGCCGCTTGCGGTCGATGGCGAGCGATACCGACTGTAGCAGCGACCGGTTCGAAAGGCTGGTTTTTCCGACGTTACCGTCGCCGCCGAACGAACAGCGCGACTGCGATTAGCACGCCGACGGCACCGACCACGAAGTCGAAGCCGGGAAGCGGTACTTTGGTTTCGTCGGTCGTCTTCGTCGTCCCGCCGAGGTCACCGTCGTTTCGGTCGTCGTCGTCGTTCACGCCCGACCCGTTCGTCGCGGTCGTCGTCTCGGGTTGCTGGCCCTCGGCCCAGCCGTCGATGGACTGGAGGTAGCTGTGACACTGCTTCATCGTCTTCGCGTCGTACTTCGCCGCGTCTCCTTTCAGCCCGTAGCTACCCGTGGCGTTCTGGTCGGCCATGGTCGGGCCTGCTGCGCGCTCGTCGGGGAGACGTGCCACGTCGTACACCAGCCACGGCGCGTAGAACTCCCAGACGACCTCACCGGTCGGCGTCACTTCGATGACGCGCTGGTTCTTCGAGTCGCCGATGAGGGTGTTGCCGTTCGACAGGCGGTCGGCGTCGCGGGGCCACCTGAGGTCACCTTTCTTGCCGAGTTCCCACGTCCGTTTCCAGTCGTCGCCCTGCTTCTCGTACTCCACGATTCGCTGGTTCTCCGAGTCGGCGACGAGGAAGGTCGGGTTTCCGTCCTTGCTCTCCAGATAGTCGGGGTTGTGCTGTTTGTCGAGGATATTGTAGTCGTTGTCCGCTCCGAGTTTCATCTCGATCTCGTTCGAAGAGCGATTGACGACGATGGCCTGGTCGAAGTTGCGTGGCGAGGCGAGGTACATTCCGTCGCCGATCTTGTCCACGTCGTTGACGTGCGTCCAGTCTTTCGAGTAGTTCTTGGCGGTGCTCTTGGGGTAGTGGTTGCGGAAGTACCAGCGCCAGACGACCTCGTCTTTCTTCAGGTCGTAGACGAAGATGCTGTCGTCGTTGCGCTCTTTGTCTTCGTTGTAGGCGCGCATGTTGGCGACGAGCAACTGCGTCCCGTTGTTGATGAGGTCGACGTCGTGGGTGTCGTGGATGGGAAGCGACTCGTTCCAGACGTGTTCCTGCGTTCGGGGGTTGAACTCGTAGACGACGGTCTTCCCTCGCGCCGTTCCGGTGACGAAGAGATTACCATTGGGGAGTGGGTCGACGTCGTACCCCCAGACCATGCCGTGTTTCACGGTGTGGTGTACCCACTTCACCTCGCCCGTCGGCCCGACTGCGACGAGTTTCGCGGGTTCCTTGCCACCGTCTTCCAGCCACGAGTAGCCCTGTACCGCGATGACCGTGGTTCCGTTCGCCGGATGCTGGATGGTTCCGACACAGGGGTTCGATGGGTCGCTTTCTTGCCCACCCGATTGCGCGGTCAGTGGTGACGCCAGTAGTGGGAGACAAAACAGGAGTATCGCGCCGACGGTGAGGAGTTGCCGTCGAGAGGGCGTTTGCATATCGTTGCGTATTCGTTCCCTGCGTCTTGTATGTTTACACATCTTTTCGCCTCACGTCGTCCCCACCATAACGTGAGAATCGGGTGAATACGACGGCGTACCCCGCATCGACCGTGTCACGCTGTCGTTTCGACTGCAGTATACGACGCGCTGGCGTTGCATCTACTTCGCTCTCGACCCGACCCACGAACCGAGAGTGAGTCCGTAAACGAGATGGCTCAGGTGGAAGACGAACCGTTCGTCGGGTCGTAGTTCCATTCGAAGAACGTGATTTAGAACGACGCGAATGCCGAACACGGAGAGTGCGAGACCGTACACGACACCCAGGAACGTCCCCCATTTCTCGTCCGCGACTTCGGTTTCGTTCGATCGTCGTTCGTACAGAACCGTGAAGAGACAGCCACCAATCGTTCCGTACAGCAAGTGGAGGACGAGGCCCGGTAACGGATAGTCGCTCGCCTCCCCGTCTCCGACGTACTGTGCCCAAAACTCTGCGGTCGGTGGCAACGACCGTGCTATCGGAATCCGGAAGGCGGTCATCACGAGCGTCGAGACGACTCCGCCGACCAGTCCCCGTCCGACCAACCGAACGATCTGCATCGGCGATGGTCGTCCCCGTGACGAACAGCCCCGAACGAGCAATTTCGGCAGTTGCATACTTTTTCCCAGGTATTTACCCTGTCAGTAGCGGTGTCAATAGACGTTCGGGCCACGGGAGGGCGGTCGACTCGCCGGGTTCCAGTCGAGGTCGGGGATTCGATAGCGACCGTCGAGAACTCACGGCCAGTACGCTCGGTGTCACGGCGTCCGAATCACTGCTCCGTCCGAAACGCATCGAGACCGGCCTGTCGTCGTTTTCGTCCCGTCGGGTCTGCCACCCACGGCGTCCGCGAATCGCGCTCCGCGTCGAGGTCGACTTCGAGCGGTTCGGTAGGGTCGTGTCCCCGGCAGTCCACCCCGCAGTGTGCGGGGTTCACGACTCGACCCTTCCAGTGGCAGTAGGGCAATCCGCCCGCCTGTGATTCGATCTCGGTACACGCCGGAAACGAATAGTTTCGCCACCCTTTGCCGTAGGCGCGTTCGGCCATCCGTCGGCGTCGTCGGGCTTTGTCCGCCGCGGTCACGGTCCGAACGTCGGTCCGTCCGGCGTGTTCATCGACGAGTTCGGTTCCCGGTTCGTCGCTTTCGAGGGGCGTCGGTTCACGAACGACCTCGATCTCTTCTCCTTCGAACCGCCAGACGCCGACCTCCTCGGGGATGCGGTTCAGGTGCGCGCGCGTGACGTAACTTTCGGTCGCCAGCACGACCTCGTCCACGAGACCGAGGCTCACGTCCTTGCGGAGTTGCGTCTGGAGGTCACCCGGCGCATCGAGGTCGGGTTTGTTCTCGATGCCGACGAGTCGCCCGAACCAGTCCGGATAGCGCGCGACCTGTCGCACGTACGCTCGTCCGCCCCTGCGCTCGCGCTCGAAGAAGCCGATATCGACCGCCCGATCGACGACTTGCCGGGCGTACTCGGGCGACGTGTCGAAAGCGTTCCGCCAGTAGCGTGCCCGACCGACACCCACCTCGCTCTCGATGGCGGCGTCGGGAATCTGCTCGCTCGTCAGTCTCGTTCGAGCGTCGAACGCCGGGCCGGGTTCGACACAGAGCACGTCGATGATGCGGTTCGCGGGGGCGTGGACGCCGCCGCCGATCTGCCGGGCGACGAGCTGGTCGGTCGTCGCTTCGAGGTGGGCACACAGCGTCAACTCGAACGGGAACTCTCGCACGATACGACGTTGGTTCGCTGAAAACAAAAGTCCCGCGTCGGTCGTCTGCGGAAACGTTCTTCGTCGGTAAGCTGCGGGAGACGTCCCACATCAGTCGTCCGCGGGAATCGGTTCTTCTTCGGTCTCGTCCGTTTCGCTCGTCTCGGCGTCCACTCGCCGTTCGTTCGCGTCACTCACGGTCGTCGTCGGCTCGGGCGGGTGTGTATCTGGCGTCTCGAACAACGACGCAAGACGTGCTTTCGTCCGTGCCACGAGTCCCTCGCGCTCGTTTTTCGACTCGCGCTCTCCTTCGATGGTCGGTTCTTTCGTCTCGGTTCGGTAGTGACTATCCCGTGGATGGCACATCGTCTTCCCCCCAGAGACGGTAACACACCGAGTTCGATAGTCGTTTGCGTCGGATTCGAAAGTCCGGTCGAGAAAGAAGGGGTAGAAAGGTTCCTTACAGTCGGAACGCGGCGAGAAGCGCGCTCATCAGTCGCACGACGAGGAACGGGAGCGCCAGCGCGACTCCGATGCTCATCACCCATCCAGCGAGGAGGATGGGAACGCTCGTCCCGACCAACTCTATACCGTAACTGTACGCGATTCCCGCCGCGACGACACCACTCACACCGAGCACGACGGTCACCAAGAATCGCAGTGCGCCGAGCACGGTGAGATGGGTGGGAATCGCGGTCGAGAGTCCGAGTTCGTGTTCGTAGTTCATGGTCGTTCTCCTCGTTTAGACGATGGACGCCGACCGACAAAACTGTTAGCTGAACTACATTTATGTAGAACGCCCTACTGAAATCCGATATTGTAGTTCCGTTGTCACACTGCGCTTTTCGCGTCCGTCGCTGTCGTTCGAGTTCGTTCGATATCGAGGACGTTCAGGTCGTCGTCGAGGGTGACACAGAGTTTCTCGTCGTCGAGCGGAATCGTGATCCTGACGCGCCACGGGTCGTCGGAGAGAACCGTCGTGTACTCGTCGCTCACGCACCACGAGAGCGCCCAATATGGCTTCGTACAGAGGTCGATGCCGTGGTCGCTGTGGAACGTGACGACCTCCGACTGATCCAACAGGGTGAGACCGACCGCCGAGTACAACTGGTGGTGACACTGCTCGCAGTGATGATCGACCCGCACGTCCAGTCCCAGCCGATTCTCGGTATCGCGGACGATGGCCGTCGTCATCTTCCCGTTACATTCGTGGCATACGCCATCCGCAGCGAGACAGTGGAGGTGGCGCACTCGCTGGTTGAAGGCGTCCATTATCTCGGCTTCCGTGCGGTCGTTCAATCCTCCCGGCGGGAAGGGGTATCGTCCGTGGGACTTCCCGCAGTCGGGACACTCCACTGCCAGCGTCTCGTCCTCGTAGGACGCTTGTAGGCTCGCATCGCAGTTGGCGCACGTCTCGTCCAAGTCGATGGGGTCGACGTGTGGGTGCTCGTTGAACGATCCGGCCAGAATCGCGCTGACGACCTTCTTTCCGGCCTGTCTGAAGTCGTAGCCCTCGTCGGTCTGGACGACGAAGTGGTCGGTCAGTTGCTGGAGGTGGTAGTTGAACTGGGCGCTGTCGCGCATGCCCACCTCCTTGCGTAGTTCCGAGAAACTGACGGGGCGTTCCGACGATTGCCAGAGCGCTTCGAGGATCTCGAGTCGCGTCTCGTTGGCGATGACCGAGAACGCTTCCGCCGGAGCGAGGCAGTCCTCGCACTCCTGAAGCGGGCCATCTCCACTTGTATCACTGCTCATATGCGCGTGAACGGTGGCAAGCGAATAAAACGTTACGTTGATTACATTTAAGTAGCGGAACTGTCACGAACGTCCCCTCGTATGAGAACAGTAGGTTTATCAGTCGTTCGGGCCGAATCTACTTCAAATTGCTCTCAGGAGGTCAACGTTGACAGGAACACACAACCAACCGGAGGTGAACATCGGACTCGTCGGCCACGTCGACCACGGGAAGACAACCCTCGTGCAGGCGCTTTCCGGCGAGTGGACCGACCAGCACTCCGAGGAGATGAAGCGGGGTATCTCCATTCGACTCGGCTACGCTGACGCGACATTCCGGCAGTGTCCAGACGTGGACGCTCCGGAGTGTTACACGGTCGATGAGACATGTCCCGACGGTACAGATAGCGAACCCATCCGCACCGTCTCGTTCGTGGACGCCCCAGGCCACGAGACGCTGATGGCGACGATGCTCTCGGGTGCTGCCCTGATGGACGGTGCCGTACTCGTCGTCTCGGCCACGGAGAACGTTCCGCAGGCCCAGACGGAAGAGCACCTGATGGCGCTCGACATCATCGGTATCGAGAACATCGTCATCGCACAGAACAAGATCGACCTGGTCGACCGCGACCGCGCCCAACGAAACTACGAACAGATACAGGAGTTCGTGGAGGGAACGGTTGCCGAAGACGCACCGGTCGTCCCCATCAGCGCCCAGCAGGAGGTCAACGTCGACCTGCTGATCCAGGCCATCGAGGAAGAGATTCCGACGCCGGAACGCGACCCGGACGACGAACCACAGATGTACGTCGCACGCAGCTTCGACATCAATCGCCCCGGCACGACGTGGGACAACCTCACCGGCGGCGTCCTCGGCGGCAGTCTCGTGCAGGGCAAACTCACCGAAGGTGACGAGATCGAACTCCGTCCCGGACGCGAAGTCGAAGAAGGCGGGCAGACCCAGTGGGAATCCATCGAAACCGACGTTCGCTCGCTTCAGGCGGGCGGCGAGATGGTTGACGAGGTGACGCCGGGCGGTCTCCTCGGTGTCGGCACGGGTCTCGACCCGAGCTACACCAAAGGTGACGCGCTCGCCGGACAGGTCGCGGGAACCCCGGGAACGCTCCCGCCGACGTGGCGGAAGTTCACGATGAAGATCGACCTGCTCGACCGTCTCGTCGGGCTGGACGACGAGAACGTCGACGAGATCAGCACGGGCGAACCGCTCATGCTGACCGTCGGAACCGCGACGACCGTCGGTTCGGTCACCAGCGCACGTGACGACGAGTGCGAAGTCGCGCTCAAACGTCCCGTCTGTGCACCAGAGGGTGCGAAGATCGCCATCAACCGCCGTATCGGCGCACGCTGGCGACTCATCGGGATCGGGACGCTCACGGACTGATGGTATCGACGGTCGCCATGGACACCAGCGCGCTCATGATGCCCGTCGAAAGCGGCGTCAGGCTGTTCGACGAACTCGACCGCCTCCTCGGTCAGTACGAGTGCGTCGTCCCCCGCGCCGTCGTCGACGAACTCGGCGGACTGTCACAGGGCGGCGGTGAAGAAGCCACCGCGGCGAGCGTGGGACAGGATTTGGCGACTCGATGTCGAACCATCGATCACGAAGAATCGTATGCAGACGACGCACTGGTCGAACTCGGAGACGGGTTCGACTTCGTCGTCACGAACGACGCGCCCCTTCGGAACCGCCTGCTCGACGCTGGCGTTCCGGTAATCCATATAAGGGGCCAGAACAAACTCACAATCACTCAACCATAGCATGTACAAACGGGTCAGACTGAAAGATACGGTCGAGGTGCCACCCCAGTTCCTCGCAGACGTAACGCCGGAACTGGTGCAGCGGCTACTACAGGACAAACTGGAAGGGCGGATGGACGAGGACGTGGGAAGCGTCGTCAGCGTCACCGAAGTTCACGACATCGGTGAGGGCGCGGTGCTTCCGAATCGTCCCGGTGTCTACTACGAAGCGGAGTTCGACGCCGTCACGTTCGATCCCCAGATGCAGGAAGTCGTGGACGGCGAAGTCGTGGAAGTCGTCAACTTCGGGGCGTTCGTCGGGATCGGCCCGGTCGACGGTCTCCTCCACGTCTCCCAGATCTCGGACGAATACCTCGCGTTCGACGAGGAGGGCCAGCAGCTCGCCTCCCGCGAATCGAACAGCACGCTCGGAGTCGGTGATTCGGTTCGCGCACGCATCGTCACGAAGAGTATCGACGAACGCAACCCACGCGAGAGCAAGATCGGCCTCACGGCGAAGCAGGTCGGTCTGGGCAAACACGGCTGGCTGAAAGAAGAGCGCGAAAAACGTCAGGCGACCACCGAGAGTGAGTAACGATGGCCAGTAATCGACTCGCCTGCCGTGACTGCCACGCCGTCCTCGAAGCGGACGAGGAGATCTGTCCGGTGTGTAACTCGACCAGCCTCACCGAGGACTGGAGCGGGTACGTCGTCATCGCCCATCCCGAAGAGAGCGAGATCGGACGTGAGATGGAAGTCACGGAAGCGGGCAGCTACGCACTGAAGGTTCGATAAGGCGATGAGCGAGGAACCCAGTTCCTCGGATGTCGTCGTCTCGCTTCCACGGGCACTTCGAAGTGAACTGAAAGAGCCGCTCGGGCCGATCTTCACCGACACCGAGAGACTTCTCGAATCAGCAGGTGAGCCACTCATCGCGGTCGGTGACGTCGTCACATTTCATCTCGAATCGGCAGGCGTCACGCCGGACGTGGCGCTCGTCGATGGCCTCACGAAGCGCGATACGGTGCCGCCCGAGATCCGTGACGCGGTCAGTGACGACGCTCGACACGTTTCGGTGACGAACCCGGCGGCGACTCTCACAGAAGACCTCCTCACCGCACTCACGGAGTCGATTCGAGCGGACGAAGCGACCGTCCTCCTCGTCGATGGGGAAGAAGATCTGGCAGCACTTCCGGCAGTGTTGGCCGCACCGGAGGGCGCGAGCATCGTCTATGGGCAACCCGACGAAGGGATGGTTCTTGTCACGGTGACCGACGAGAGACAGGAATCGGTCGCCGCCCTGCTGGCGAAGATGGACGGGGACACCGAACGGTTATTCTCGATAGTTGATCGTTCTGCGAATATATAGCCCAACCCGTGAAAAAATTTATCACTCTACCCCCACCATTCTGCGATAATGCCAACAGGCCAGGCGGTCGACGAAGTGGCCTACGAGTTCACGCGGGAACTTCAGCAGTTGAAGCGGCGCGGTTGTAATCTCCTTCTCGTCGGCTCCGTCCCGGACTCGGTATTGTCTACCGCCTGCCGGAAGTTCTTCGGTGACCCGGAGGAGCGCCGGTATCGGGTCGCCGTCCTCTCCGGAACGAATCGGACGGCGATCGGCGAGCGACTGTCGACGAGTGGGGCGCCCAAGACGACGACCGTCATCACGCACGCGACGGAGGTGTCGTCAGATTCACCCGTCTCGTCGGTTCACGTGGACGAGAGCGTTCCAGAACTCGCGGGAGCCATCTCGGAGACGATAACCTCGTTCCAGACCGACGGCGGACTGCGCTCGGGTGAACTCCGCCTCGGACTCGATTCGCTCGAAACGTTGTTCACGCGCTACGAACAGACAGCCGTCGAACAGTTTCTCGATAACGTCACCGGACAGGTTCGCGGGGCGAACGGGATGGGACACTTCGTCCTACCGCGCGAATACGACCACGAACTGGTCGCCGACGTTTCGACGGTATTCGACGGAATCGTCGAGTATCAGGTCGGTGACGGGGGGCAAGAGCGATGGCACATCCCCGACCGTGACTTACGTTCACCGTGGCTTCCACTGTAGGCACCGCTCACCCGCGGAATCGCCCACTTCGAAATCCTTTTACACGCTACGGGGAGAAAAGGAGTATAACTGAGTGTTACACATGGAAGTCGAAATCCTCTCACAGGAGCAGAATCCGATGCTCCACAGGACTGAAGTGCGGTTCCAGATCGTTCACGACGAGGCAACGCCCTCGCGCCTCTCTGTGCGCGACAGCCTCGCGGCGAAACTCGACAAGAACGCGGACGAAGTCGTCGTCCACGAGATGAGCACGAAATTCGGGATGCGAAAGACCGTCGGCTACGCGAAGGTCTACGACAGCCCCGAACACGCCCGCGACGTAGAGCAAGACTACATGCTCGAACGCAACAAGATCACCGCCGATTCGGAGGGCGACACGGACGCCGAGGCCGAGGAGGCTGAATGATGGCGCGCCACGAACTCTACAACGACGACGGCACGACCGACCGCGAGCAGTGTCCGCGCTGTGGCGACTCGTTCCTCGCAGACCACGGCGACCGTCTCCACTGCGGCAAGTGTAGTTACACCGAGTGGAAGTAATGCGAATCCTCGGCGTCGAGGGTACTGCGTGGGCGGCCAGCGCGGCCGTCTACGATACGAACACAGAATCCGTTTTTATCGAAACCGACGCCTACCAACCGGAGAGCGGCGGCATCCACCCGCGCGAGGCAGCAGAGCACATGAGCGGTGCGATTCCGCAGGTCATCGAGACCGCGCTAGCTGCGGCGGATGGCGACATCGACGCCGATGAGCGAAACTCATCGAGCAAACGGGCGTCGCCCGTCGATGCGGTCGCGTTCTCGCGGGGGCCGGGACTCGGCCCGTGTCTCCGGATCGTCGGCACCGCCGCGCGCGCGCTGGCGCAGACGCTCGACGTGCCGCTGGTCGGCGTGAACCACATGGTCGCCCATCTGGAGATCGGTCGCCAGCAGTCTGGCTTCGACTCCCCCGTCTGTCTGAACGCCAGCGGCGCGAACGCCCACGTGTTAGGCTACCGAAACGGTCGGTATCGCGTCCTCGGCGAGACGATGGACACGGGCGTCGGCAACGCCATCGACAAGTTCACCCGCCACGTCGGCTGGTCGCATCCGGGCGGCCCGAAGGTCGAGGAGGCCGCGAAAGACGGCGAGTACGTCGAACTTCCCTACGTCGTGAAGGGGATGGATTTCTCCTTCTCGGGGCTCATGAGCGCGGCGAAGCAGGCATACGACGATGGTGAGGCCATCGAGGACGTATGCTTCTCGCTGCAGGAGAACATCTTCGCCATGCTCACCGAGGTCGCGGAACGCGCCCTCTCGCTCACGGGGCGGGACGAACTCGTCCTCGGTGGCGGCGTGGGTCAGAACGCCCGCCTCCGCGAGATGCTGGCGGAGATGTGCGACCAGCGCGGTGCGGACTTCTTCGCGCCGGAACCGCGATTCCTGCGCGACAACGCCGGGATGATCGCCGTACTCGGCGCGACGATGCTCGAATCGGGCGATGCGATTTCCGTCGAAGAGTCGTCGGTGAACCCGAACTTCCGCCCCGATCAGGTCGAGGTGAACTGGCGCGACGACCGCGAGGAGGTGTTCCGGAACGTCGGCGAGCGCGAGATCCGCGGTGCGGAGGCCACCGTCACCATCGGTTCGGAGCGCGTGACCAAGCGCCGGGTTCCCAAATCCTATCGCTACCCCGAACTCGACGATCGCTTGCGCAAAGAGCGGACGACCCTCGAAGCGCGCTTGACCAGCGACGCGCGTCGCGTCGGCGTCCCGACCCCGGTCGTGTACGACATCGACGCCGAAGCGGGTGTCATCGAGTTCGAGTACGTTGGCGAGGCCGACCTCCGGGAAGAACTGACCGCACCTCGCGTGCAAGACGTGGGGCGGCACCTCGGGACTATGCACCAGGCGGGAATCGTCCACGGCGACCCGACGACCCGGAACGCTCGCTGCTCGCCCGAGCGAACGTTCTTCATCGACTTCGGACTGGGCTACTACTCCGACGACGTGGAGGACTACGCGATGGACTTACACGTCTTCTCCCAGAGCCTCGCCGGAACCTCGGACGAGGCCGACGAACTTCGCCAGACGTTCGAGTCGGCGTACTCGGAGTCGGGTGACGAGCGCGTGTTGGAGCAGTTGCGCGAGATCGAAGGTCGTGGACGATATCAGTAGCGTCTAGATTCGCGTGGTGGCAGTGGAACTGGCGTGACTTCTCCCATCGACAGATGGCCACGCCGCTGGCGATTCGATCTAGTTGCTAATGGAGTGACGCTAGCTGCTGCTTGAGCAACGACACTACTCCACCAACGTCTGTCTTCTTGTGACCCTGCCAACCAAACCGAATCGCGCCCGCCAGTACAAAATAGTACATTCCAGTACATCGTAGCGCCACTACTTCGCCACCGTCACGACACCACTCCACCGACAAGACGCCGTACGATACCGTGACACGTTGTCCCATCCCCACGCCCCAAATGCTATAACGAGCGCGAACCAACTATATCATATGTCCGACAAAGAGACGACTGGAACCCTCTTCGGCGTCCCGTACAACTTCGAACGACCCAGCGTCGGGCGGATGCTGTCAGCGTACTGGAAGCCCGGCGAGGGGATGTTGGTCGAGAAACCGTTCGGCATCGGCTACACGATCAACCTCGCCAACTGGCGATCGTGGGTCATCCTCGCCGTCGCGGGCATCCTGTACTGGCAGGAGAGCAAAGGCCCCGACGTGGAGGAACTGGAAGACGAACCCGTGGAAGTCATCGTCGACGACGACTGATTCGACGCCTCTTTTTCCCCGCGCCGCACTGTCTCGTACATGATTCGCTTCGTTACCGGTAACGAGGGCAAAGTCCGTGAGGCGCGCGAGTATCTGGACGACGAGGTTCGGCAGATCGAGTACGACTACACCGAAGTCCAGGGCGACGACCTCGCCGAGATCGCGCTCCACGGCGCGCGCGAGGCGTTCGAGGAGACGGGCGGCGAAGACCCCGTCATCGTCGACGATGCGGGCCTGTTCATCGACGCGGTGGGCGGCTTCCCTGGTCCCTACTCCGCCTACGTCGAGGACACCCTGGGCGTCGAGCGCGTCTGGCAGGTCGCTGAGCAAGAAGAGAATCGCCGCGCACACTTCCGCTGCGTCGTCGCCTACTACGACGGCGAGCGGAGCGAGACGTTCACCGGCGCAGTGCCCGGAACGCTCGTCGCCCCGCGCGGCGAGGGCGGCTTCGGCTACGATCCCATCTTCGAACACGAAGGGAAGACGCTGGCCGAGATGAGCACCGAGGAGAAGAACGCTATCTCCCACCGCGGGCGGGCGCTGGCGAAGTTCGCGGATTGGTTGGCGGAGCGATAACGGGGCTACTGTTTCTCGATTCGAGTGGGTAGTGGCTCGGTGGTTCGGGGCGGTGACTCAAGCCCTCGGGTCGTTATCCGGCCCTGGATACTCCCCACCGACGACCGCCTCGTACAGACTTTCGGCGTCGAACAGTCCGACGAACCCATCCGGGCGTTTGACGCTCACGGAGATCCGTTTCTGGAGTGACGCCCCGGTCTTCGCGCTTCGAAGACCGTCGTCGTACGAGAGGATGTGCGCCGCGTTTCCGGCGTTCGCACTGGCGAGGGCGGGGTGGTCGCCGGGCGACTGCTCGACCCGAACCCGAAGCTCGTCGATCCGCTCGCGCCAGTCGCGGGCCAGTTCGTCGTCTGCCAACTCACGGACGACCGACTCGGCGTCGGAGAGCAGTTCGTCGCTGGCGACGAGTTCCACCCACGAGTGTTCGCGGACGACGTCCATCGCTCTTCGGGCGTCACCACCGACCAGCAGATCTGCCACCAGTACGTCCGCGTCTACGACGATACGGGCCGGATTCGGCTCAGTCATGGCGTCGCCCCGCCAGCGTCTCGCGGATGGTTTCGATGTCGGTGTCGAACTCCTCCACACGGTCGAACAGTTCGCGCCACGTCATACGCTGGTCTGCGTGCCGGAGGAAGAAAAGGACTCTTGCTCCTCTAATATCCGGAGAGAGACACGAAGAAATACGGTACCGAATAGCATTCACCCGTAGTAACAAAATTCTTTTTATATATAACTATCAGTATATATCTATGGACAGAAAGATACAGACCCTCCTCGCAGTCGTGCAGGTGCTGGTGTTGCTCATCGCACCTGTCGCGGCAACGGTGCCCGCGACTGCGCCGCATGCAGCCAGCCAGTCCTCCGTTTCGGACGATATCGAACCCGCCGATGCCATCTACGTGATGGAGAACGGCGACGCGGTACTCGCGTACAACAACAGTGGGACCGAGAGTACGACCGCCACCTACGGTGCGAACGTCACCACCGGTCTCGTCCACATGCTCGTCACGGACGACACCGAATCGAACGCGACCGCAGCGGCGTCGCTCGTGATGAAACCCGACGGGTTCACCGGAAACGGGTCGGCCACCGCGGAGAGTCCTGACTCGCTACAGCGACTCTCGCTCGACGTTACCGGCGAACAGAACGCGAAGAATGCGAAAGCAGACATGACGGTAGACGCGGCGTTCGACAGCCAGTCGGCAGGTACCTCGGCGTTCGAGTCCGCGAGCACCAGCGGCCAGATGACGATAACCGCCGATTCCTTCAGCACGAAGGGAGAGGGCGCCGTCACGACGGCAGCGGCGATGGGCACCGAGAGCGAACTTCGCTACGACCTCCGCGAGACGAAGAACGGCTACCTCCTGAAGGGGTCGCGGAGTGGTGCCGTCTCGTACTACATGACCGACTACTGGAACACGCGCGAGGCGGCCAAGTCGCACCTGAAAACACAGTACGCAGGCATCGCCAAGCAGTACGGCGGCTCTGCGACTGTTACCATCGATCAGTACGACTACCAGGAGAAAGACGGCAAACCGACCCTCGACATCGAGTACACGGTCGAGTACTCGGGTCTCGAAACCGCTGTCGCGCAAGCGCTCGCGACCAGTATCAGTAGTTCGCAGGACGTCTCGCTCTCCGACGAGGAGATCGACACCCTCACCGAGGACGTGAGGGCGTTGAAGATCGACCACGTGACCTTCGAGATGACCCAGCAGTCGAACGAGATGCGGGTCAGTTGGGACGCCCGGATCGACAACTACGACGAGGCGGCGTTCGCCGCGGTCACCGTCGCCCAGAGCATGAACGGTGAGGTCAGTGTCGACCAGCAGAGTGTCGAACAGATGAAGACCGCCTTCGAAGCACAGCAGGCCGCGAACATGCAACAGACGGTCGAATGATCGGGCGAGATGACTCAGCCCTCGTCCGAGACGACAGCCGTGACCGCCGAGATCCACTACCGAACCACGAACTGGGACGCCTACGCCAGCGAGATGGAACAGCGCGGGGTCGAACTGGGCAGTTCTTCGTTCGAGTTCCACGCGAAATCGGATGGCGGGGACGTGACTGCGGAGGCCTCCGTCGAGTTGAAACAGAAGGCGATGCTCTCACAGATGACCGATGCGATGGTTTCGTCGCTCGACCCCAAGACGGACGCCGAGGCGCTGAAGGTTCTCCGTGCCTTCGAGCGGAGCGAGTTCCGGACCGCCCGCATGGATATGAACATGGACGAGGGGACGGTCACCGTCGAAGGCGGTGCGAAGTTCGACAACTTCTCCGCGCTCAGCACCGCCCTCGGTGACTCCTACGGCGGGATGAACGTCGCCAGCGTCGCCGGACGGACGAACGATGGCGAGACGACGACCTACGTCCGCGTCGAAGGACTGGTCAGTGTTGGCGTCCTCACTGAGGACGCCAAGGAAGAAGACGTGCGCGCACTGGCCGTCGCCGACTCGGAGACGACGATCTACCTCCCCGGCGAGTGGGATCGGGAGTTCCCCTCGATGGACACGGCGAACGTCTCGACGTATCTCGGCGTCGAACAGCAGAGTTCGGATTCCGATAGCAAGACCGGCGGGCAACCCGGCTTTGGCATCGGTGTAGCAGTCGCCGCCCTCGCGGGCGTCGCACTGCTCGCCCGCCGCGACTGAATCGGATTCCCACGAGTATTTCGCTGTGAATTTTTATCGCTGTAGCTCTGGCAGCGGATTCTTCGAGCAGTTCAGTTGGCACCAACCAGTTCCTCGACGTGGCGTTTCCCGAGAGCGATAGTGTCGTAGTCTTCGGTTCCGATTTCGAGGGTTGCTGTCCCTGACCAGTCGGCATCCGCTAGACCCGTGAATACCGTGTCGAAGTCGATGCGACCCATCCCGACCGGCAGATGTTCGTCACTATCGTTGCGCGTGTCGACCAGATGGAGGTGCCCGATTCGGTCGGCATATTCACGACAGAAACCGGCCATCTCGGTCGCCTCCATTCCGACGAGTAGTGCGTGACTGGTGTCGAACGTCATCGATACGTCGGGGTACCGCTCCAGCAGTTCCGGAACGGTCGTCGCGTCGTAATAGCTGGAGACGACGTTCTCGACGCACGGTTCCAACCCACGTTCGTAGGCCGCGGGAATCAAGTCGTCCAGTCCGCTGTGGACGAAGTCACGGCACTCTTCGTCCGTCCAGCCGAGATCCCAAGCGTCCGAAGAGGGATGAAACACGACTTTTTCCGCTCCGATGTCGGCCGCGAGATCCATACCGGCGGTGAGCTCTGCCACGGCACCCTCGCGAACGGGCGTAAACGGCGACCCTGGATCGACGGTGAACGGGAGATGGACGACGATGGCTACTCCGGCGGAAGCGAGTGTCGTCCGCATCGACTCACATCTATCGGCGATGCGTTCGCGGGCGTACGGGCCATCGAGCAGTAGCTCGACGAACTCGAACCCTTCGTTCTCTGCCCATTCGATGGCCTCGTCGAACACCATGTCGAGGCCGACAGTGAATCCGAGGTCGAGGTCGACATCTCGCTCGGGGTTTGACTCGCTAGTCGTCATCGGACTTATATCTCGATATTCCAACGAATATGGGTTTTGATTTCAGCTTCCATACCACTTCCTTCGAAAAATCGGGAACCGGTTACGCCGTCTCGTTGCCGAGCACGTCCGTCGTCACCGTCTTCTCGTAGTTCAGCGCGCCGAGTTCGATTCGTTCGGTGTAGCCGCGATACTCGACCACGACGTAGTAGGAGACCGCCAGGGTGCTCTCCTCACCACGGCGAAGGTGGGTCTTCCACCACGCGCCGAGTTTCAAGTTGTCGAGTGGGACGGTATCCCGAATCGTTCTCTCACTGTGGGGGGCGACTTCGATGGATTTCGCCTTCGACTCGTCCGAGAGGACGATATCGTTCATCGTCACGCGATAACCGATCTCGGTGATGCGGATCGAATCACCACGGTCGTTTCGCACCGTCGCAGACGACTCGATGGGCGTCTCGACCATCGTCGCCTCTCCCCACTCGGCCCGCGTGTTCGAGACGCTTCCGACCTGCTGGCCAGCGACGGAAAACTCCATCGTCGCGTTCGGATCGACCGGGCCGAGCATGTCCGTCGTCACCGTTCCGCGCTCCGCTTCACCACCGACGGGGAGGCGTGCGAAGCCAGATCGACCGTCACGTCACGCTGGACGACACGCGCCGTCTCTTCATCGTTGTTGACGTGGCTGACCCACCACCGCTGTATCTCGCGGTCGGTGATCTCACCCGAGAGTTCGAGTTCGGTGCGCCCTGGGCCGACCTTCTGGCTCGTCTCGCCCTCGACCAGTTGGATGTCGTTCATCAGCACCCGGTAGCTCGCGTCGACCGAGAGGTGGTCGGCGAACACCGACCCTGGTTCGTTCGGATTCGTCAAGACGGCGGTCGTTCGAACCCCGGTGTTGCCCGTCTCGGGGACGATCCACTCACTCTGAATCGACTGGAGTTTCGGCGGTTCGAACTCGGTTTCAGCGTTTCTCGGCACCGTCTCGGTGTTGGTCGCACCACCACCGAGCACGTCGGTGGTGAAGACGACGCGTTTACTCATGAACGGGAGTGCGACCCTCTCGGTCTTCCCGTCGGTCTGCATGCGGGCGTAGAACTCCACGTCCATCGTCGTCTTCTCACCGTTCTTCACGTGGCTCACCCACCACGCCGGAAGCTTGCCATTGTTGAACGTCGAGTCGATACCGAACGACGTCGTCTCGCCCGGTTTCACGTGTACCTCGCCGTCGGTCGTTCCTTCGGCGACGGTCACGTCGTTCATCGTGACGGTGTAGCCGAGTTGCGAGAAAACGATCTCGCCGGTGGTCGGATTCTCGACCGTCGCGGCGACGTTCAGTGGCGTTTTCTCTTTCGTCGCCGTCCCCCACGACGCTTCGGTCTTCGTGACCCGGAGGATCGTCTGGTTTCCGGCGGTCATCGTCTGCGTCTCGCTGTTTTCGAACGCAGAGAGGATATCGGTGGAGAAGCTGCGCTTCTGGGCGGGCATTTCTTTCGAGAACAGCGGGACGCTTACCGTCGGCGTGATGCTGACGGTCGTCTGCTCGCCGTTGTTGATGTGACTCGCCCACCACGCGGGAATCTTCCGGTTGTCCATCCGCGTCGCGATGGCTATCGTCGACTTCCCGGTCGGCAGACCGACGTTCCGACTCGTTCCCTCGGCGACCGTCACGTCGTTCATTCCGACCTCGTACTGCACGTCCATCACGCCGGGGACGCCGACGGAGTTCGGATTGTTCAGGGCGATCTCCGTCTGTATCTCCGTCTCGTCGGCGTTCACGGTTCCCCAGTCTGTCTGAACGTTCTCGACTGTCGGTTGGCTCACCGTCACGAGTCCCGACGTGAGCGCCACGCCGAGACCGCCAGCGGTTACGACGAGAAGCGATAACGCCGCGACGACGAGTTTTCCGAACAGGCTATGCAGTGCCATCGTCTTCCCACAATGATATGTCGTTTGCAGTATAGTTCATCACTGGGTCAATTCGTACCGAACCCCAAGTAAGTTTACCTGTATTATCCATCGTGAGAGTCGATGGTATGGGTTCGACCGAATGGAAATCCGACAGAAACAGTCTCTCCCTCGGCGGGTGGATCGGTCGCGTAGACGTCACATCGCTCTCCCGCAACCGACAGGACGACACGATAGCGGTCGTCCTCCGGCAGAACGCGAGCGACCTCCGCGTGATGGTCTGCCCGCTCCGAACCGAGTTCGACGTGGCCCGGTCGTATCGCGATGATTCCCTCGGGGCGCGCTAGACAGTTGCTTCCGGTGAAGCGCGCGACGAACGGCGATGCCGGACGCTCGAACACCGCCTCGGGCGTGCCGACCTGTTCCACCCTCCCGTCACGCATCACGGCGATCTTGTCCGCGAGGGCGCGCGCCGTCGTCCTGCTGTGGGTGACGTACACCGCCGTCTCGTCGGCGAGCAGTTCGGCGAGGTCTTCTCGGAGGGACTGGCGAGTCGGCACGTCCAGCGCCGAGAGCGGTTCGTCCAGCAGGAAAGCGTCTGGGCGGACGAGCAATGCCCGCGCCAACGCGACGCGCTGTTTCTCGCCCCCGGAGAGCGTCTTCGGGTAGCGGCCTGCAAGGTCGGACACGCCAAGCACGGCGAGCAGTTCGTCGGGGTCGCGTGTCTCGCGGTGGTAGCGGTCACCGAACGCGACGTTCTCGCGGACGGTCAGATGGGGAAAGAGGGCGTATTCCTGAAAGACGAATCCCAGACCGCGCTCCTCCGGCGGGCAGTCGGTCACATCTCGGCCGTCCAGCGAGACGGTTCCATCGTGGTCGTGAAACCCCGCGACTGCTTCCAACAGGAGCGATTTCCCGCTTCCGCTCGGGCCGAGGACGACGAGCGTTTCGCCCGACCTGACTTCGAGGTCGGCTTCGACGGTGAACTCCGATCCCTCCGCCGAAAACGCCGCCGTCACGTCGAGCGAGAGGCTCACGACCAGCCACCTCGGTCGTAGGCCAGCGACCGGACGAACAGGAAGATGCCGATACAGAGCGCGAGCAGAAGCGTCGCCACCGCCCCGCTCGCTTCCAGTCCCGACGAGAGGAATTCGTTGTAGATGAACACCGGTGCGTGTTGCACGCCGGAGATCTGCTCCATCGCTGGCGGGTAGAACACCGACACGCTGTAGGCGACGATGGCGACTGCGCCGAACTCCGAGACGGCCCGCGCCCACGCCAACACTCCACCGGTCAGCACGCCCCGAGCGGCCAGCGGCGCGGTCACGCGCTGGAACGTCTCCCACTCGTCGGCACCGAGCGTGCGGGCGGCCCGTTCGACGCGTGAATCGACACCTTCGAAGCCTTCACGGGCCGCGTTGACCGCGAACGGAGCACTGACGAACGTCATCGCCAGCACCATGCCCGTCATCGTCTGTAGCACGTCGAAGGAGTAGGTGAGTCCACCGAGAAGTGGAATATCGAGACGCAGTCCGAACAGCAATATGGACTCAGGAATCGAGAAATGAAGCCAATCGAACGCCCCTCCCTTCCCGAACGCGAACAACACCGCGAGTCCGGCCACGCTGTGCGGAACGACCAGTGGGAGGTCGACGAGGCTCTCGACGAGTGCCTGTCCGGGGAACCCACGAGCGAGCAGGACGGCGAGTGGAACGCCCAGCGCGACCGACGCCCCTGCTGCGAGCAGTGGTGCGTACACCGAGAGGAAGAGCGCCTGCTGTACTGCCGGGTCTGTCGCTGCCGACGCGAGCGCTGTCGGGTTCTGACGCGCGACGAGCATCAGCAGCGGGAGCGCCAGCGCCACGAGCAAGACAGTCCCGAGTGTCGCGGCGAGGACGCCGAACGTGCCACGGTCTGCTGAAAACGCGAGAATCGCGGCACTCACGACGGCGAAGATTGCGTATGCGCTCGGTCGTCCGGCGGCGAATGCAAGTGCGAACGCCACCAGTTGCACCGTGACGACGGCCAGCACTGACGGCCCTCTGCCGAATGCGAGCGTCGTTCGGTGGGTCGTCTCGGTGCTCACGGCCCTCAATTGGAACCGCACGGTCGAAGTGTCTTTCTCTATGTCATCCTTTAGCGTACCGTTCTATCCCCGGTTGGTCCCGTCTTGTACTATCATCGGTTATCCTCGGCTCAGTGTTCTGCGGCACGCACCAACTCGGCCACCTCTGCACGGATCTCGTCGCTGGCTGGTTGGTGTGGTCTGCGAGGCTGTCCCGCCGGTGCGCCGCGTTCGTGCATCGCTGCTTTCGCGGCAGGCACACCGTACCGCGTCGTGACGGCGCGGTTCAACTCGACGAGGTGGGCGTTCAACTGGCGGGCCTGTTCGTCCTGCCCGCCGCGATGGAGACGGTATATCTCGCTGGCGCGTTCCGGCGCAACGTTCGCTAGACCGAGGATACCACCGTCAGCACCGGCATCGAGCGCGGGGGCGTAGATGCTCCCGCTCCCGACGAGGAGGTCGAACGCCGCGTCTTCGGTGTGGGCACGCTCTCGCTGGAAGCGCGTCAGGTCGCCGCTGGAGTCTTTCATCCCGGCGATGTTCTCGTGGTCGGCTAGCTCGCCGACGAGTTCGGGCGACAGTGCGACGTCGGTGTAGGCCGGGACGCTGTAGAGGTAGATCGGAATCGGACTCTCGTCTGCGAGCGTGCGGTAGTAGTCGGCCATCGCCTCCTCGCCGTGTTTGAAGTAGAAGGGCGTCACGACGAGCGCGGCGTCGGCTCCCGCCTCCGCCGCGAGGTCGGTCTGACGGCGGGTCTCGCGGAGACCGGGATGGCCAGTTCCGGCGAGGACGGGGCCGTCAGCCGCTTCCGCGACGACCTCGACCACGCGAGCACGCTCTTCGACGCTCATCAGTTCCGCTTCGCTGTTCGATCCGCAGGGGACGATGAAATCCACGCCACGCGATTCGACCCAGTGGACGAGTTCGCGGAGGTCGGGTTCTTCGAGGTCGCCATCGTCGTCGAACGGTGTCACCAGTGGCACGCCGGTTCCGTGCATGTGTGCCTCCTCTCGTTCCGACCGCATGAATCCGGTGGTGGTCACACGGTCGTCTGACGCGGTTTTAAGTCATCACCGTACCCAGACGGGGATGGGCGCGCACAACACCTCTCTCCCATCCTCCCACTCCGCGCGCCCGGCACACCACCCACATCCTCCCCTCCCCGCTCTCCCGCACCTCCATTCCGAGAACGATACACGGTGAGCTGAATCGTCGTGATCACTATTGCTAGGGTCTCGTCACGCATAACTCGGATAGATCGAGGCGATCGTCGGAAGCGTCGAGTTCGCTGCTGACGATAGGTGTGACGAAACGCTAACGTTAGAAGCCACAGCAGCCGTCTTCGTGCATCTGCTCTGGGCGTCTTCATCGAATCACAGTGATCGTGTCCCCGTATCTTCCCGGTGAATGGGACTAAGCTCAGCCATCTCTAACAGATGCGGCTCCCCTGGATTCGTTTTCACGCTGTCGTCGAAGTCGCCGCAGGTTCGTTCTCACAGGCAATGCCTGTCACGATTAAACCGAACCCTGACACGTCTAAACGACACCTGACACTCCGGCAAACAGAACATAACAAAGGGGGGTCCGGTCTTTCGTAGAGATGCGCCCGACGGCTCGGGCGCGAAGCGTGTCGCAGTCTCGCGGTGGGTGTCCGGCGGTGCCGGGGGCTCTGGCGACGGGTTGGCTTCCCGTCACAGTGTCACCAATCTCCCCACGAAAGTTCTCGTCCCGGACGACCTTAGAACCCCGCACTGCCCAATCGTTTTTACTTTTCACCGCCGAACCCAGGGGCTTTCCTACGCCGATTCCTAAGGTCGTTCCTACGCTGACCCCTGAAGTCGTTCGCGCACCGCCGGGAGTGCATCCTGTGTGGCGATGAGTGCGACGCGGTCACCCGCTTCGATCTCCGTCCCAGGAAGCGGTATCGTCATTCGCTCCCGCGTGCGCCCGTGCGCGTAGATCCGCGCGTCGGTCGGAAGCTCGACCGACGTGACGTGCATGCCGACCACCGGCGATTCGTCTCCGATCCGCATCGTCGTCAACTGTAACTGCTCGGTTAAGTCCGCGATGACGTCGAAATCACCGCCGAGGAGCGCGGTCTTCGCGCCCGCTGCACCGAGACGCTCGGGGTAGATGACCTCGTCGACGTCGTCGGCGAACTTGTGGTAGATGTCTTCTCGGTAGTCTTCGTCGATACGCATGATGGTTCGGCAGCCGTGGTGTTTGCCGACCATGCAGGCCGCGAAGTTGACGTTCAGGTCGCCGGTCAGTCCGCCGACGGCGTCCGCCGTGTCGAGGCCCGCATCGGTCAACACGTCCTCGTCCGAGCCATCCCCTTCGATGACCTCGAACCCCTCTTTGCGCGCTCGCTTGGCCTTCTCTGCGTCATCTTCGACGAGTATCACCTCGTGACCTTCCTCGCCGAGCACACGTGCGGTTCGCAGTCCGACCCGACCAGAACCAACGATAACAAATCGCATGGTCGTCTAATGGAGCAGGTGGGACAAAAGCGTTAGTGAGGGTTGTCGAATTCTTGTTATTCTACTAGCGACACGAACTCACTTCGTCCCGAGGTAAATGGGAATCGCCCTATCAAACACATTGCTAGCCGACTGCCGTACATCAGGATGGTAAACAGCAGACCGAATCTACCAGAACCATAGCTGAACGATGCGATCACGAACTGAATCACGGCGAAGCGCGCGATGAGGAGTCGATTGCGCCGATTCGAACTCACCGAAGCTGGAAGTGCGAGTATGCTGATGAACGGAACGAGGACAGCGGGTGAGAACCGGACGACGTTCCAGGGTATCTCGCCCGTAAATCGAAGGTCTGTCGCCCATCGAGCACTGTCGGACGACTACCCCGACAGCTCTTCTTCGGCGTATATGAACCACATCTGATACGATCGGTGAATATCTTCTCTCGATTACGAATCTGACTGTATCATATGCGGACCGTGGTGGTGAAATCGCTCTCGAACTGAGAATTGAAAAGCCTAGGCCGGGATTTGAACCCGGGCTCTCGTCCTTACCAAGGACGCGCTTTACCGCTAAGCTACCCAGGCGCGGCATTCATTCCTACACGGGGAACCGTCTTTAGGCGTTTCGATTCGAGTCAGGGGTCGGTGGCAGACGACGGAGCTTCGTCCGTCCAGTTCGTTCGGTTACTCGACAGCTTCACCAACGTATCGACCGCGTCGTCGGAGAGCACCGTTGCTGATTCGTGTTCGGCGACCGTCGCGGCGAGTTGCTCGGCGTATCGCCTGGTTCCGGGGGGAACGTCGCCACCGACGATGGTCGTCCCGGCGACGACCGCGAGTTCGAACACGTCCGTATCGAGTGCGTGGTCGGCACCACGTTCGGTCTGGTCGCGTCCGAACGATTTGACGGTCTGCACAGCTTTGTCGGCGGCTTCCGTTCGAGCGAGGAGGGAGAAACCACGAGAGACCATCACGTCCGCCGCCAAGATGGCGATGTTGCTATCGGTGTTCGGCGGCTCCGTCTCCCACGGTTCGTCGAGTGCGAGCGTTCGTGTGAGCTGCAGCCCTTCGTAGATGAGTTGGACGCCAGCGGCGCGACTCTCGACCTCGGTCGTGCTGGCACCGCCACCGACTGCTCGTGCACTCAGTAGCGTCAACACGCCCGGAACCATTGCCGACGACTCCAGCAGTCCACCGATGTGGTCGCAGAGCCGCGCTGGCGTAATGTCTCCGATAGCCTCGCGCGCTGCCCCGCGCGCCCGGACGGCCTCTTCCATTGTCGGGTGGTTACGACGGAACTGCCAAAGACCTTTGGAAAGCGTCGCCAACAGGGTGGTATGATTCACGTGATCGACGGGTCGGAAATCAGAACAGTCACGATCGATCGTCCGGAGCGCCGAAACGCACTCACACCGGACGGGCTGGACGACCTCGCTCACGCCATCCGCGGGGCCGACCAGCCAGTCGTCTACCTCCGAGGGGAAGGAACCGCGTTCTGTGCTGGCGCTGACCTCGACGTCGTGGCGGATTTAGACCGCGAATCGGCGACCGAGTTCGCAGAACACGGCCAGCGAGTCGCGGACGAGATCGAACGCGCAGAAGGCGTCGTCGTCGCTGGAATCGACGGGGCAGCACGGGGTGGCGGTGTCGAACTGGTGCTGGCCTGTGACCTGCGCATCGCCACGCCAGACGCGACGTTCGCCGAACCGGGGGTTCGCCTCGGCATCTTCGGTGCGTGGGGTGGAACTGCTCGCCTCCCCGAGATCGTCGGGCTGGGTGACGCCCTCGACCTCGCTCTCTCCGGTCGAGTCGTGACTGCCGAAGAAGCCCGAACGATGGGGCTCGTCTCACGTATCACCGAAACCCCGCGTTCCGTGGCCGAAGAGATAGCGGCGAACGACCCCGATGCGCTTCGCGTCGTCAAGGCTCGTGTTCGTGATCGTTCTTCGATGGCTGTACAGACCGAGAGGGAAGCCGAAGCGTTCGGCGAGCTCGTGGCGGCGAACGCCTCGAACATCGCAGACCAGCGAGAGTAACGCGGCTCAGTGAGGGCGTCTTGCCGTGACTCCAGCAAGTCGGACGATGGAGAATTAGAGTAGTTCGGGCGATGGGGGAACAGCCCGCTTGTGCGCGCTTCGGTTGGACAGCGCAGCGATTCGTTCGACGTCTTCTTCCGTCGCTCCCTCGACCTGTCGTGCTGTCGCGGCGGCGGAGAACGGCCCATCGATGTGGAGCGCTAGAATCGCGTCGAGGGTGTCGTAGTCGATGCCGAGCTCCTCCTCGTCGGTCTGCCCCGCCCACAGCCCCGCAGTGGGTTCTTTCTCCGCGAGTTCGGTGGGGACGCCGATGTGCGTCGCGAGCTGGCGCACCTGCTGTTTGTAGAGATTGCCGATCGGGTGACAATCGACCGCACCGTCGCCGTATTTCGTGAAGTAGCCGACCAGTGCTTCGGTTCGATTTCCGGTGCCGAGCACGATCGACCCTTCGTGGTTGGCGACGAGATAGTTGAGCACCGCCCGCGTTCGTGCGCGAGCGTTGCCCACCGCCATCCGGTCGCCCTCCGCTTCGGGATAGGTGTCCAAGAACTCGTCGACGATGGGGTTGATCTCGAACACGTCGAAGGTGATCTCGAGTTCCTGGGCGACCCACTCGGCATCGCTCATGTTGTCGTCCCGGCTCACCGCCCCCGGCAGGACGAGTCCGTGGACGTTCTCCCGCCCGAGGGAATCGACTGCGAGGTAAGCCGTCAGCGTGCTGTCGATCCCGCCGGAGAGTCCGAGGACTGCCGAATCGGTTCCTGCGTCTTCGACTTTCTCGTGAATGAATGCGGTGATGTGCTCACGGTGGGCATCGAGTTCCGACTCCGAGAGTTCGAGGTCGATCATACCTGGCTGTTGGGTGGCTGATGACTAAAACCTCCTCTCCTGCCGTGGATTCGTAGCGGAGGTAGTCGCTGGCGCTAAGTTGAAGTGCAATCGGGGTGAAGGAAGTGACATGCGCCGGTGTCTGAGCAACTGAAGTGTCGTCAGGCTCGGCGCGAGCGGAGTGCAACGACGAGCGCGCCGGTGGTGACCAAATTCGAAGGATTTGCGATCCTCAGCGTGAACGAAGTGAGCGCCGGTGGTCTAGTGGCAGGACATGAGCTTCCCAAGCTCATAGCCCGGGTTCGACTCCCGGTCGGCGCACTCCACAGCCTTTCTAAAAACAACTACCAGAACACACCGTCTTCCCGCATCTCCAGCACCTCCTCCACACCATCTCCTCCAAACTTCATCGGCCTGCGCCACCACGGTCCCTTCCCCGAATCGCTGGACAGTTCGGTCACCACCCGATTCGCTTCCGACCCGTTCGCAGAGCTACTCAATGGAACCGCCGTCTCGTACAACCCCGACCCGTCATCCGAACCCACCAGCAACACCGCTGCGTCGAACTCCTCGCGTTTCACGTGGGCGTTGTTCTCGAACACGTCCTTCTGCCCATCGTCTAACGCCGCAAATTCGTCTCCCGAAATCGGCTTGCTGGCCAACCGAAACTGCCCGATGATGTACGCACCCCAGTCGGGAGCGATCCACGCTCGCTCTGGCTCTCCGACGGTCGAGAGCGTCGCGTAGAAGAAGACGTAATCGCTCGCATCGAGTTCGAGCAGAGGCCGCGCTTTCACGCCGAAGGGGTCGCCGTAGGTGTACCGCTCACAGCAGGGATACTCGGCGAACTCCGGGTCGAGGTGAACTGGTCGGTCTGCCGTTCCGTCCGGTAGTTCGACCGCGAGGTCGAGGTCGGCGTAGGTCGGCACGGGGCGACTGGTCGGCTCGGACTCCGGAATCGGGACGTACTCGAAGCTCCCGTCGGGATGAATCGGGCCGCGGACGCCGGGCTGGTTGGTGTTGGCGGCGACGTTGATAGCGACGGCACGGACCATTACCTCTGGATGGGGACGCAGGCGGGAAAAATGTGGCTCCGCCGACGCGGGTTACCACACGCCGAGCGGTTCGACGCACTGGCGGCAGAAGGTGTACTGCGCCCCGTTTTCCGTCCCACAATGCGGACACTGGCGGACGTTCGGATCGTCCTCGTGGAACTCTTCGAGGACGCTCTCCTTTCGCACGTCGTCAGGTGCGCTCTGCTCCGGCGTCGGTGGCGTCGAACGGAGCAGCGGTGAGTCCTCGTCACTCCGCAGGAACCGGTAGATGAGCAACTGGAGTCCCGCGAAGAGGACGATGTAGAGGACGATCCATCCCCAGACGTTCATGCTACGACGTGCCATACGTCGTCATGCTACTTGGTAGCTTCGCACAGGACTATCCGTCAGCTTTAGAATGGTCGTTGACGAGTGTCGGATATGGTTCACTCTCGCGTGCGGTATCTCGCTGTCGCCCTCGTGATTCTCTCCGCCCTCCTCGGCTATCAAGCCGCGACCGCCGACCAGAGCGTTCACGCCGAAACGGTGGCAGATGGCCCCTACCGCGGACACACGCTCATCAGCATCCAGAGCTACAAGCTGAACGGCAAACTCATCGAAGTGAACGAGGAAAACGAAGTCGTCTGGGAGTACGACCCGCCGAACTCGCGGGTCTTTGACGCGGAACAGCTCGACAACGGAAACTTCCTCGTCGGCGTGACGACGAAACTCCCGCCCGAACAGTGTCCCGCCGAGCAGTTGCAGGTCAACTCGGAGCAGTGTATCCAGGCCAAGGTGCTCGAGATAGACTACGAGACGAAGAACGTCGTCTGGAACTACTCGTGGTACGACGAGTACATCACGCATCACGAGGTTCACGACGTCGACCGCCTCGAAAACGGGCAGACAGCCATCATCGACATGGGCAACGACCGGGCGTTCACGGTCAACCGCGCAGGCGATATCACGTGGGAGTGGCACGCCGAGAAACATCTCGGCGAAGGAACCGAGTTCCGCGAACGGTACGGCGGGCCGCCGAATCCCGGTGGCGAGAAAGATTGGACGCACATGAACGACATCGACCGTCTGAAGAACGGCAACTTCCAGATCTCGGTGCGGAACTTCGACGTGGTCATCGAAGTCGATCCGAAGACGAACAAGATCGTCGACGTGGTCGGCGAACCCGGCAACCACAGCGTGATGCACGAACAGCACAACCCCGACCGTCTGGAGCGGTGGAACACGCTGCTCGTCGCCGACAGCCAGAACGACCGTGTCGTCGAGCTGAACGCCTCGACCGGCGAAGTGGTCTGGCAGTACGGCGGCAAGAAGCTGCTCCACTGGCCGCGTGACGCAGACCGACTGCCGAACGGGAACACGCTCATCGTGGACACGTTCAACAATCGCGTACTGGAGATCAACCCCGACGGCGAGGTCGTCTGGCGCTACGAAGGCGTGATGATGCCCTACACCGCAGACCGCCTCACCGTCCCCGAGAACTCGACTGACACCATCTCCGGTGCCGATTTTGAGAGTCGGTTCAGTGACTCTGACACCGCGACCGGACTCCTCCAACAGGCGGAAGCCTACGCGTCGTTCGTCTTTCCGGCGTGGGTACGCCTGCCGGAACTGTTCACGCTCCTCGGGATGGCGTTCGTGACCCTGTGGCTCCTCGGAGAACTTGGGGTCGCGGCCTATCGAGAGTACGCTGGCTAATCGTCCGGGGACGCTGGCTAAACGACGAACTCACGCCGGTTGAAGCTTGAGAACGCGGTCGTCCTGCGGGGCGGGACTCTCCGAACGCCCGTCTCGGTTGCTGGTCGTCACGTAGAGATGGTTGTCCGGCCCGGTGAACGCCGTTCGGAGGCGACCGTACTCACCTTCCAGCAGGCGCTCCTGTTCGACCACGTTCCTGCCGTCGATTCGCACTCGGTGGAGGTGTGCCCCCACGAGCGTTCCGAAGAAGAAGTCTCCCTGCCACTCACGAATCGGCCCGTCGTAGAAGGTCGCGCTTCCGGGTGCGATGGTCGGGGTGTAGGTCGTGATCGGATCGGTGAACTTCCCGGCTTCCCCGGTTACCTCGGGCCAGCCGTAGTTGTTTCCGGCTTCGAGGACGTTGATCTCGTCGTCCGTGGTGGGACCGTGCTCCGTGCTGAAGAGGGTATCCTCGCGAAACGCGAGACCCTGTGGGTTGCGGTGGCCGTAGGTGAACACCTCGTTCCCGAAGGGGTTGTCGGGATGTGGCTCGCCATCGAGTGTCAGTCTGAGGACTTTCCCGGCTAGCGACTCTTTGTTCTGCGATCGTTTTCTGGAATCCGCATCGCCCGTGGTGACGAACAGCGCGTCGTCGTGGATGGCGAGTCTGCCTCCATCGTGGATAGAGGACGCAGGAATCCCGTCGATGATGGTGCGCTCCGGGTCGAATCCGTCGTCGACCCGATGGCGGACGACTCGGTTTCGGAGTCCGTCAGCCGACTCGTAGGTCTGGTAGGTGTACGCCAGCGTCTCGTCGTCCGGGTGTAAGACGAGTCCGAGAAGTCCTCCCTCGCCACGATGTGCTATCTGCCCGGTGAAATCGGCGACGATCTTGTTCTGATTCGGGCGGATACGCCGGATACGCCCCGGTCGTTCGGTGAGATAGAGGTCGCCACTGGAATCGAACGCGATACCCCACGGCACTTCGAGATTCATGGCGACCGTCTTGACGCGCACACCCCGTCGTCGCTTCGTGGTCGAGGTCTCCGTCAGCCGACCGGACGACCCGATACACCCGGCGAGTCCACTGATACCGAGTGCTACCGACTGGAGGTAGGTGCGGCGTCGCATACTCCGTGCCACGACCCGGCGGGAGAAAAACGGTGCGGGTTAGTTCGACGGGTCGAGATCGCGCTCGAACTCGTCGAACTGCTCCATATCGTCGGGGAGTTCATAGTCGATCCGCCGCGATTCCTTCTCCGTCGGCGGCACGTCGTCGATGGGGACGGCCTCGTCCTCCCAGCCCGGCTTTATCTTGATGCTCTTCGCTGGCATCCCCACCGCGATGTGGTGAGCTGGAATGTCGCTCTGAACGACCGCCCGCGCACCGACGATGGCGTTCTCGCCGATCTTGAGACCCGCGCGAACCATCGCGTCGTAGGTGAGTCGCACGTCGTCTTCGATGATGGTGTGGAAGTTCGTCACCTCGGTCTGGTCGACCACGTCGTGGTCGTGACTGTAGATGTGAACGCCGTCGCTGATGGAACAGCGATTGCCGATGGTCAGCTTTCCGCGGTCGTCCAGATGCACGTCGTCGTGGATGACCGTGTTGTCGCCGACGGAGATGTTGTGCCCGTATGTCATCGTGACGCCCTTGAAGATACGGAGATCGTCGCCAGCCTCCTCGAAAAGATGGTTCGCGAGCACCTGGCGGAAGCGAAGCGCGAACTCCACGTTGTCGGCCATCGGCGTGTCATCGAACTGCCGCCAGAGCCACTGGAGATGCTTGGATTCGCGGAACTTCTCTTCGTCTTTCTCGGCGTAGTACTCGCTCTCCAGCGTCGAGTTACAGGGGTCGTAGCTCTGCAGTCGCACGCGCTCCGCGTTCGAAACCGGTTCGCCGCTTTTCCACGCTTCGTAGGCGTCCCGGTCACCGTGCAGATCGACGAGGATCTCCTCGACCACCTTGCACGTGTCCTCGTCACCTGCCAGACGTTCGTCTACTTCGTCGATGAAACCGCGAAGACCCGCTTCGGCGGATTCAGGAAGTGTGACATGTCGCTTTGTCATATATATCCCTCGAAATTCTTATCGGTTACTTACCGCCCGTAGGCAAAGGGGGTTTTGGTTGCGGCGGGGAGTGCATCTTCCTAACGCCACCGTTTCAACTCGAAATTTGGCCGACTGCGGCTTGTCTATTCCGTTCGAATTTCACTTTCACCGTGCACTGGCTGGACGCTGTTCGACATGGTATATTATGCTATCTGGGTTTCATCGTGGCCTCCATTCGTTCGGATGACCGAATCGCCGCGATCGCGTCGTCCTCGAAAGCCCCCGGTCCCCCCGCCGGGTCAGCGTCGCTCCGCTCGGCCGGTCGCCATGAGCGAACTGAATGGTGATCTCGCTGCGCTCCTCTCCGTTGTGATACCCGTCCCTCGCGCGGGCGCACCGCCGGCGCGCCTCCGCGCGCCACCGCGAGCAGGCCAACCAGCCGCCAAGCGTCCGCACCTGCCAATCACGAAAAGCGCCCGAGGGCTTTCGAGGACACTAGCGCAGAGGTAACTCGCTCGTCCGTTTTCCGGAACTTCACGACCAGCGAGCTAATCTCCGAATTACATGTACTGAAATACACTGATTTGTACTAAAACGTACTGGCTGAACGGAAGCCGAAGTACCGAGAGACGGCCGAACCACAGAAGAAGAAGATCAATAAAAACTCACCACTCCCCGTCCCGTTTTACGCGAGGAAGACGTGGCGCGGTCTGTCGGCCAGCACGTCTCGGCCCCAGTCGACGGTGTCGCTGAAGGCGTCGCTTCGGAAGAAGTCCATCGCGTCCTCTTTCGAGCGCCACTGGCTGGCGATGAACATGTCGTTTTCGTCCTCGTGGTTGGCCAGCAGTTCGGTGTCGAAGTGGCCCTCCATGTCGCCGAGTACACCACCGACCGTCTCGAACTTCTCGACGAAGTCCTCGCGGCGGTCGGGCTTGACGGTGTAGAACATTCCCATCGTCCCGAAGCCGCTCTCCTCGCCAGCGCGGGCGACGATCCCCGGTAGGTCGGCGAGGAACCCGCCTGCCGTCTCGGCGGCGCTCTGGGTCTTCCAGATGCTCACCACGGCGGAGCGTTCTTCGCCCTCGTACACCGCCGTCTTGACGTGCGTATCGTAGTGGTCGAAGTTGCTCCGCAGGCCATCGACCTCGTCGAACAGTTCGTCGGCGTCGGCCTCGGAATAGAGCACCATCGCGTACACGTCCTCGCCGTGGGGTTTTCCGGCGTAGATGTCGAGGTCTTCGAGTTCGCCGCGGATGTCACCCGATCCGGATTCGCCGTGACTGCTGTGGTCGTGCCCGCCATGGTCCTGTCCACCGCTTCCGTGGCCGTGCTGCGAATCATCACCGTGTTGGTGCCCGCCTTCGTCCCCGTGTGCGTGCGTGCTCGCACCCTCCTGCTCGCCGTGTGCGTGAGCGTGTCCGTGTTCGTGTCCGCTCCCGTGTGCGTGGGCGTCGTCCGGCGTCGGAACGTCCTCGCCGGCCATGAACGCCGGGAGGTCGGCAGGTGGGAACCGGCGACCGAAGTAGAACGACCCGAACTCGGCGTAGCGCGAACTCGCCTCGTCGAAGCGCATCTCGTAGAGCAGGTCTTTGATGTACGTCGGGTCGTTACTGAACAGGTCGACACCCCACTCGAAGTCGTCCATCCCGATACTGCCCGTGATGATCTGGGTGACCTTTCCGGCGTAGCCTTTGCCGATCTCGCCGTGGCTCGCCATCATCTCGGCTCGCTCGTCGAACGGCGTGTCGTACCAGTTGTCCTCGCCGAGTCTGCGCTTGTTCATCGGATAGAAGCAGACGAACTCCGCGTCCGGGATGTCCGGATACAGTTTGCTCGCCACGTACCGGGCCATCCCGGTGTCCCCGATGTCCTCGGGCGCTTTCACCATCTCGTCGGAGGTGTAGCCACCGACCTCCGTTACGGAGACGTAGGAGTCGGCTCGCTCGGTGAATTCTGAGAACTCGGTTCGCTCGAAGGCTCTCTCGGCGGTGTCGAGGGTGGCCACCGTCGGCCGGAAGTGGACAACCAACAGGTCGGCCTCGTGTCCCATGATGCTGAACACGGCGGACGATCCGTCCTCGGCGTCGGTGACGCTCTCGTGTGCTTGCAGGAACTCGATTCCGTCGTCCAGTGCGCTTTCACGGACTCGCTCGGGGGCGTCTCGCCACGCATTCCAGTCGATGGTTCGGAAATCGTGGAGCGCGTACCACCCTTCGCGGGTCGGTGGGGCTTTTCTCGGCATGCGCGAGGGTTAGTAGTGACCGGACAAGGATGTTTTGAGTCGGTCGTGCGAACGTTTCGTCGTTTCGGTGGTTAGTCTAACTGCGGTCGGTGTCGCTCCGACCGAAAGCCTTTCAAAATCACGACTTAAACCCCCAGTCGATGCGGAAAAGTGGCCCGCCGAAAGGCCTGATCTCGTACCTCGTGCTCGAACTCCTAGATGAAAAGCCTCGGTACGGATACGAGATACTGAAAGAGATCCGTGATATCAGTGGCGGCCACTGGGAACCCTCCTACGGGTCAGTGTATCCGATCCTCTACAAGTTCGAAGAGAAGGGGTGGGCCGAACGGATCGAACGCGAGGACGAGCCCGACCGAAAATACTTCGAACTCACCGATTCGGGGTACGAAGAACTCGAAGAGAAACGCGAGGAGAGCGGGACGAAAGCCCGCGAGTTCGCGGACGTCATCCTCGGATTCTACCACGTCTACGTCGCCTTCGCTACCGACGAACGATTCGAAGTGCAGAGTCCCGAGGGTGAGTGGCAGTTCGACGAGACGTTCAGTTCGTGGATCGTCGAGCAGATCATCCGGCACCACGAGCGCGACTTCGCCGAATTCGAGCGAATCCCCGACGCACCGGACGAGTTCTACGAACGAATGGGTCTCGAACGCTGACCGCCACGAAAACGCTGTTCTCTCCCGAGTATTACGAAAAACGAGTGCTGCCTATCCCGCCAGCAGTCGTGGCCCGAATATCATGAGGATGAGACTGGCGAGCATCGTCAGTCCGACGCTCGTCGTTATCATCGTCGTCACCTGCCTCCCCTGACTGGTCGGTAGCCGTGAGACGATCGCCTCGGCACCCATCCGAAGGAGATGTCCGCCGTCCAGGGGGAACGCCGGGATGCAGTTGAAGAAGCCGAGGTTGAGATTGATCCACCCCGTCCAGAACAGGGCGTTCGCCACCAGGAAGAGACCGCCACCGAGTCCCGCGAGCGGCCCCTCCACCGCGTAGAAGTTGGCGTTCAGCCCGACGAACCCGGCGAAGTTGTACCCGACGGGCATCGAGAGGCTGGCGAACGGGAGCAACAGCGTCCCGACGATACCGAGCAGGAACGACGTGACCGGCCCGTTGCCACCGCCGCCACCGAAGGTCGAGACGAACTGCCCCGAGACGAGGTCGTGGAACGTCTCCGCCGGGTAGAGTTTCGTGCCGAAACCACTCGCCGTAATGCCCGACGTTCCCGGCGCGACGAGGATACCGACGATGGCCTCCCCGTTGTCGTTCTCGCCGAGTGTCACGTCGTACGTCTGCCGAACGTAGTTTCCACCCTCTTTCTCGTAGGCTTCGATCGTCACCGTCTGCCCCGGTTCGTAGCCATCGAGAACGGTCGTCAGGTCGCCGTTGTCGACGACTCGTTTCCCGTCGATAGCCGTGATGACGATGGTATCTCCGGCTTCGAGTCCGGACTCGCTGGCGGGACTTTCGGACTGAACCGTCGAGAGCGCGCCGACCGGTCCGGTCACCTTCGACCCGTTCGCGGTCAGCGTGGCGATCTTCTTGTCTTCGAGTTCGCGGTTCAGCGCCTGTTCTGTGTAGACCGCCGTCCCGTTGACCGCGACGATGCGGTCACCCGTTCCGACGCTCGACGCGAACGGCGAATCCCGTGCCAACCCCGTCACGAGCAACGAACGTTCGATGGTCGTCGTCCGGTTTTCACCGTTTTGAGCCACCGTCACCGTCACCGACCGACTCTGTATCTCGCCGAGTTTCGCGTTGAGGTCGCCGTTGCCCTCGACCGCCGTCCCGTTGACCGCGACGATGCGGTCGCCACGCTGGATTCCGGCGTCACTTGCAGCAGAGCCGTCGAAGACGCCACCGACCGCCGCGCCGGACGCGACGGATATCGACCCCATCACCGGGCCGAACAGGAGCAAGAACGCGAGAATCGTGACGGCGAAGTTGTTCGTCACGCCCGCCGCGAACATCCGACTCTGGCCGCCCCTGTCCGCTTTCTTGCGGTTCTCCTCGTCCGGCTCGACGAACGCACCGATCGGCAGGAAGGCGAACAACGCCAGTCCCATCGACTTGATCTCGATGTCCTCGACTCGGCAGAAGAGACCGTGACCTCCCTCGTGGACGACCAGTCCAACGAGCAGGCCGAACAGAATCTCGGGCGCGACCGAGAGCGGGAGGAAGTCGTTGACGCCGGGGATGACGAGCACGTTCCGTGGCTGTGTGACCGCCGTCGGCTCCGGCGGGTTCTGGACGACCACGATAGCCTGAACGACGAGCACGAGGAACGTTCCGACCATCACGACCAGCGCGATTCCTAGCCCGAAGTTCCCCCACGCTCGCCAGAATCGCTTCGGCCGAGCGAGACGGTCGAGCAGCTGCTTTCCTCTCTGGGTGTGGACCGTCAGAATCGGGCCCTGTGTGCCGAGAAACGGCGGCAACATATCGTTCGCCCGAAGTGCGAGAAGGGCGAACCAGTAGGCTGCAATTCCGAGAAGCACCCATACGATCGTATCCATCGAACGAAAGAAAGTTCCCGTCGCTCAAAGGCGTTTGGGAACGAGCGCAAAATGAGAGAACGAACGCGGAAAAACGGGAGTTACTCCGCCGTCTGCCAGTCTTCTTCGAGTTCCTGCTGCTGAGCTTCCTTCTTGCTCCGACGGCGCTGGCGAATCTTCCGAGCGGCAGCGACTCCGGCGGCGGTGCCGCCGAGCACTGCGGCGCGACGAGCGAACGTCTTCGTTCGACTCTTGCCTTTCGTCGTTTCGGCTTCTTCGGTCTCTTCGATCTCGGATCCCGTTTCGATCTCGTCGATCTCTTCTGTCTCTTCGGTCTTCGTTTCAGTCTTCTCTATCTCTGCTTCGTCTTTGACGAGTTCTGTCCGTTTCAACGCTGGTTTCTCGAGATTGAGTTCTATCAGGGCCATGGTAATATCACCGTTCAGTCGCTGACGTGATTAGTCGTCAGACAGACCTTGCACCTCCCCGTAGTACTGCGACGTACTTTGTTATGCACTAATTAGGTGGAGGTAATTGAATATTATCTGCCAGCATCCTTAACTCTGCTGGCGGTTCTCGTTTCCTGCGAAAACGATATCGACGTTAGCCGTCTCGACGCAGTCGTCGAAGGACGAAATCGCGGTCTAGCTTCGAGAGGAACGGGCCGAGTTTCGGTCCCTGTTCGTCGTCAAAAAAGAGCCGATAGCCCGTGCTGAAGAAGTCGCCGATGTCGATGTCGTGACGCTTTGCAGTCTCGTAGATCTCGCCCTGGATCGCCTCGCCATCGTGGCCTTCCTCGACGAACGCCGCGAGTTCGTCCAGCGCGGCCTCCGTCTCGGGATCGAGAGTCACGTCGGGCATCTCGGTTCGCTTCAGGTCGTAGTCGTACTCGTTGCTCGTCCGGTGTGCCCACGCCCGTGCACACTCGACGCGCGCGAGCGCATCCTCGACGGCCCACTCCGGCGCGTCGTCGGGGATGTGTCCTTCGCGTCGTGCGATCTCCTCGCTGAGGTCGCGGTCGTCGGTCATCCCCAGCACGGCGGCGAAGGTGTAGGGGATGCGGATGCGCTCGGGGCGGATCTCGCCGACGACCATCGGGTAGATCCGCTCGGCGAGCGCACGCTCTTTCTCGTCGCCATCCTCCTCGCCGAAGTAGATCCGTTCGAACCGGTCGAACTCGTCCACCAACAGGTCGAGTCGCTCGATACTGAAGTCACGGGCTTTGTTCGGGTCTTTGGTGAAGAAGTACCGAAGCACCTCGGGTTCGAGCAGCTCCAGCACCTCTTTGACGAGGACGATGTTCCCCTCCGATGAGGAGAAAGGCTTCCCGTTGAGCGTGAACCACTCGTAGGTCATCGGAACCGGCGGTTCGAACTCCATGACGTTGCGAGCGATGTCCTCGCCGCTCGGCCACGAGCCTTCTGCGTGGTCTTTCCCGAACGGTTCGAAGTCCACATCGAGCGTCTTCCACTGGGCGGGCCACTCGAATCGCCACGGAAGCTTCCCATCGCGCAAGGTCGCCGTCCCCTCGTGACCACAGCCGTCGATAGTGTTGTCGCCCGCCTTCAGGTCGGTACAGACGTACTCGATGGTGCCTTCTTCAACGTCGAACTCCGTCACCGTCTCCGTGATCTTTCCGCAGTCCTCGCAGATGGGATTGAAGGGGACGTACTCGTCGTCCACCTTGTCCTGATACTCCGCGAGCACCTCACGAGCCGTCTCGGCATTGTCGAGCAGCTGACGGGTGACGTCCTCCAGTTCGCCGGTCTCGTACAGTTCGGTGTTCGAGACCACGTCGATAGGAACGCCGAGAAGGTCTGCGCTCTGCTGGATGAGGTTCGAGAAGTGGTCGCCGTAGGAGTCACAACAGCCGAACGGGTCGGGGATGTCCGTGTACGGCTTGCCGAGATTGCGTCCCAGTGCGCCAGCGTTCACGTCGCCGAGTTCGACGATGTTCCCGTCCAGGTCGGCGAGCTTTCGCGGCAGTTTCCGCAGTGGGTCACGGTCGTCGGCGGTGAAGACCTGTCGTACCTCGTGCCCCCTGTCGCGCAAGACCGCCGCCACGAAGTAGCCGCGCATGATCTCGTTGACGTTGCCGAGGTGTGGAACCCCGGACGGCGAGATGCCGCCCTTGATGATGATGGGGTCGTCCGGGTCGCGGGCTTCGATCCGGTCTGCCACCTCGTCGGCCCAAAAGACGTGGTGGTCGTCTCCGCCGTCATCACGGTCGTCTGCTGGTGCCGAATCGACGCTCATCCTTGTACCCAGTAGGACATCTCGTCGTCCGTACCTTCCGGGATGATGTCCGTTCCGCTGTGTTCCCCGAAGAGGACGGCGTCGGCGATCCGTTCCGGTTCGGTCCCGTCGAGGACGATGGTGCGAACGCCCGACCGCTCGATCAGTTTCGCGGCCAACAGGTCGACCGGCGAGGAACTGCCGGCGGTCATTTCGAGATCGGCGATGACATCGACGAGTTCGCTCGCCGAAAGTTCGTCGTACTTCGTCGCGTCGTCGACCTCGTTCGGATCGTCGCTGAACACACCGTTCACGCTCGTCGCGTAGACGAGGAGGTCGGCGTTGGTGTACTCGGCCAGTGCCGCGCTCACGGCGTCGGTCGTCTGGCCGGGCATCACGCCACCCATGACCGCGATATCGCCGCGATGCATCGCAGTTCCCGCCTTCTCGTAGGTCTCCGCTGGACTGGGTGCGGCCTGCTCACCCAGCGCCGCGATGAGAAGCCGGGCGTTCAGTCGGGTGACGTCGATACCGATGTCGTCCAGTTCGATCTCGTTTGCGCCGAGGTCACGGGCAGTTCCGATGTACTCTCGGGCGACGCCCCCGCCACCGACAACCGCGCCGATGGTACATCCCTCCGTTGCGAGCGATTCGATGACTTCGGCGTGTCCACGAACACGCTGGGACTCCAGGTCCGGAGCGAGCACGCTCCCGCCGATAGAAACGACCACCTTCATGCTATCGCCGTGTTGCCCGGACGCGGCCTTAAGCGTTCTCAACTTCCGACCGAAGGCTAAAAGCGCCTCGCCGACTGCATTACGGGCATGAAAGTACTGGGTATCGTCGGGAACGAGTCAGATTCCGTCGCCGACGAACTCGCCGACAGACTCGGTGAACGCGGTGCGGTCGGAACCGTCACGCGGGGGGCACCGGAACCGAGCGATTCGACCACCATCGAACTCGGTGACGACGGATGGTTGGCACACGGAACCGACCGCTCGCTGGCAGACGTACTCGACGAACTCGCACCGGACCACGACTACGCACTCGTCTCTGGGTTTCCGGATGCGAACCTCCCGCAGGTCGCTGTCGGCGACACCGATCTCGATCGAGAGCCACTCGTCCACGCACCCGACACGGATGCTTTGGATATCGACTCCGTGGTAAACTCCCTCGGCGAGGTCGAACCGTACGAAACGCTCGAATCACTCGTCGCACGCGTGAAGCGGTCGCCGAAAGCCGAGTTGTCGGGTGCGATCGCCACGTTCACCGGGCGCGTCCGGGCGAAAGACAGCACGGACGACACACCGACCGAGTTCCTCGAATTCGAGAAGTACGAGGGCGTGGCGGAGACGCGGATGGACGCGATCAGCGAGGAACTCGAAGCGCGCGACGGCGTCTTCGAGGTGGTCATGCACCACCGAACCGGCCTCATCGAGTACGGCGAGGACATTGTTTTCGTCGTCGTGCTCGCAGGACACCGTGAAGAGGCGTTTCGAACCGTCGAAGACGGGATCAACCGACTCAAAGCGGAGGTTCCGATCTTCAAAAAAGAGGTCACGATGGACGAGCAGTTCTGGGTTCACGAGCGATAGGCCGAGTGTACGACCCCCGATATCGTCCTCGATCGTCCGACGTTATCAGATCCCCTCATATTTACGAAATAAAAAACGAGAGGCGTTTTTAAACTATTAAAATTCGATAGAGCCGTTTGTAAAATGTCGCTTTTACCCGCGTTCACGTCTTTTTCCGCTGGATAGAGCTAAAGATTCCCGAAACTACCCTAAGCTTCTGCCCTTTATAACATCTCCCCAGTCTATGGAGTAACTGGAGTCAGCACATGAGCGCAACCACCCAAGTCGCTGCCGAAAGCCCTGAACCGGAATCCAAAGAAGCCCGCCTGAAGCAGTACCTCTGCGAGAAGGCGAGCGACGGAGAGCTGTACTTCAAGAGCAAGTTCATCGCTGACGAAGTCGGCCTCTCCGCGAAGGAGATCGGTGCGCTGATGGTGAAACTGACCGACTGCGCCGAACTCGAAGTCGAGAAGTGGTCGTACACGAGTGCGACTACGTGGCGCGTGGCTCCCGCGTAACGTTCACGGCCCCGTCCCCGCACGCGGTCCCCGCGGCCTCCACTCCCCCGACGCGTTCACCTAACGCGTTTCCCGCGGCTCCCACGCCTCCATCGCGTTCCGCATGCGTTCCCCCTAACGCATCCCCCACGCGTTCCCCCGACGCGTCCATCGCGTCCCCATACGCCCTGCGGCCCCGAACATCCGCACCCCCTTCGAACGCCCTGCGGTTCCCGCACGCATTGCGAAACCCTCCCTCGCACGCCTCCACGACCGCCCCGTCACACTCACTGCACGCCTTGCAGACTCGCACGCCACGGCGACGATTCGACCCTGTCCCCGACTGCCCGCCCCATCCCCAACTGCCACATTCGACCGCTCCTCCTTCGACGCCTTTGTAGTCCTCTACTGGTTTCGTTCGACCAGTGTCACTCGTATCCGCGTTGACGACCGCTATCCTCCCCGTTCTGTCGGTCGCCGCAGTCGGGTTCCTTCTCGGTAGCCTCCGCGACATCGAGGTGGACGCGCTGGGTACCGTCACCATCTACGTCTTGACCCCGGCACTGGTCTTCCACAGTCTGACGACCTCGTCGCTCGGCGGCAAGACGGCGGTGACACTCGCGCTGCGTCACGGTGTTCACGTTGGCGATGGTCGCACTGGCGGAGTTCGTCGGTCGGCTGCTCGGCGAGTCGGAGCCGGTTCTCGGTGCGCTCGTGTTGACGAGTGCGTTCCCCAACGCGGGTAACTACGGGATTCCCCTCTCGCAGTTCGCGTTCGGTGACGTCGGTCGAAGCACCGCCATCCTCTACATCGCCGCCCAGTCGGTGCTCACCTACACCGTCGGCGTGTACCTCGCCTCGCGTGGCAACGGTACGTCCAGTTTCGCCGCCGTCCGCGAGGTGTTCAAACTCCCACTCGTGTATGCTGTCTTCGCAGCAGGTGCCGCCCGCGCACTTGATATCGTCCCGCCAGTGGATTCTGCGGCCATGGAGACGCTGAAACTGACCGGCGACGCGGCGATCCCGGTGATGTTACTCATGCTCGGTATCCAACTGGCGAACACCGATTCGGGTGCTGCAATCGCCCGTGTCGGCGTCTCGAACGGGATGAAACTCGTCGTCGCACCGGTCGTCGCCGTCGTCGTCGTCTTCCTCCTCGGTTTCGAAGACGCGACCGTCGCGCGTGTGTTCGTTCTCGAATGTGCGATGCCAGCCGCGATCACGCCGCTCATCCTCAGTATCGAGTACGATGAGGGAGGTGTCGGTCTCACCGCCCCCGAGTACGTGAGCACGGCGATATTCACCAGCACACTCGTGAGTGTCCCGGTGTTGACACTCCTCATCGCCATCCTCCAGTCGGATGCCGTCGTCTAAGGGTTTATACGGATTCGTTCCGTACTATGACTGAATGGATTCGACCGAGCCGCCCGAGGCAGGTCCTTCAATCGAACGATTGCACTCGGTGTTTCGGGTGTACGACGTTCGCAGTGACGGCGAGCAGTTGGTTTACTACGGCGAACCGCTGGTGCCGCAAGACCGATTGATGAAGACCATCTGGCCGCTCTTTCGGGAGCACGGCTACGAAGTTGCACTGACGACTCGGATGGGAGAGTACGTCCTCGTCGCCGAACCCATCGAACTCGGCCCAGACGGGGTTCCCTGGAAGAACGTCATTCTGTTCCTCGCGACGGTACTCTCGACACTTTGGGCCGGTGCGACGTGGTACCACGTCAATCCCGTGACGAACCCGGTAGAGGCGATGCTGACGGCGTGGCCGTTCACGCTGGCGGTTCTGGGCGTTCTCGGCACCCACGAACTCGGCCACTACGTGATGAGTCGCTACCACGGCGTCGATGCGACGCTGCCGTACTTCATCCCGATGCCGACCCTCATCGGGACGATGGGCGCGGTCATCCGGATGAAAGGGCAGATGCCGAACCGGAAGGCGCTCTTCGATATCGGCGTCTCGGGGCCACTCGCAGGACTCGTGGCAACCGTCGTCGTCACGGCGGTCGGATTGACGATGGAACCAGTCACCGTCACCCAGGAGACACTCAACAGTGCATCGACCATCGAGGTGAAGTTCGGCTACCCGCCCCTCTTGAAGGCTATCGCGGCAGTGATGGGCGAACCGCTCACCTACGACAACCCTGCCAAATCGGTCAATCCGGTCGTCATCGGCGGCTGGGTCGGTATGTTCGTCACGTTCCTCAATCTCATCCCGGTCGGACAACTCGACGGCGGCCACATCGTCCGGGCGATAATCGGCGAACGACAGGAGAGTGTCGCAGCACTCGTCCCCGCCGTGCTGTTCGGACTTGCTGCGTACGTCTTCTACGTCCTCAACGTGAGCAACGCGACGGTGCTCTGGGTCATCTGGGGGTTCCTGTCGATGTTCTTCGCCTACGTCGGCCCCGCGACACCTATCAACGACGGCGAACTCGACATGAACCGGAAACTGCTCGGAGCCCTCACGTTCATCCTCGGGTTGCTCTGTTTCACGCCGACACCGATTCAGATACTCTCCTGACCGTGGGTGTATCCGCGATCGGGAAGCGGTTCTCCGTCCATCGTCACGTCTGAGTCAGTGACCTCGCCGACGACCGAGACCGGCGTCGGCGACTCCGATTTGGCTTCCGTCACTCGCTCCTCGGGCAGGGTGAAGACGAGTTCGAAGTCCTCGCCGAAGAAGAGTCCCAACTCGTGTTCGTCGGCTGTGTCTTCGGCCACGTCACGAACGCTCTCGGCGATCGGAACCGAATCGCTATCGAGTTTGAACCCGCAGTCGCTCGCCTCCGCGAGCTGATGTACCGACCGTGCGAGTCCGTCGCTGGAGTCCATCATGGCGGTCGCGTGCGGCGCGAGTGCTCGCCCTGCGGCGATTCGCGGGTCGAAGCGAAAGAGGTCGTTCGCGCGTTCCGTCTCGTCTCGGTCGAACAGGCGGAGCGCCGCACCGCTTCGCCCGAACGTGCCGGTGACACAGAGCACATCGCCAGGACGTGCGCCCGACCGCATGACGGGGTCGTCCGTCCGTCCGAGTGCCGTCGTCGTCGCCGTGAACTCCGTGGTGGTGTCGAGGTCGCCGCCGACGTACCGCGCGCCGACCGACTCACAGACCTCACTCGCGCCCGCGACGAACGCTTCGAGTTCGTCGCGGGTGAACTCCGGCGCGGCGTAGACGGCGACTGCTGCGGTCGCCGTCGCCCCCATCGCCGCAACGTCCGAGAGGGAAGCACCGACGGCACGCCAACCAGCGGTGTACCGTGTTGTCCCCTCGGGGAAGTCCGTCGTCTCGTGGAGCATATCGGTCGTCAGTACTTGCCCGTCCACGACCGCCGCGTCGTCGCCCGCGTCGGGAAGCTCACCCGCCAGCAGTCTGAGCGCGGCCCGTTCGTCCATACCGTCTTTCTGTCATGCCGGGAAAAAAGCCGACCGGTCTTCGCTGGCTTCAAGCAGTCGCACTGATATTTGCGAACTGATGCGAATCGACCTGGGTGACGTACGCACGATAACCGTCGGCTTCGTAGCTGCGGTCGTGGTCTTGCTCGCGGTCTTCTCCATCGTCGGAATCGATCGCGTCGTGTCCGCACTCTCGGTGACGGACGTGCGCGTGGTCGCCCTCGTCTGTGTCGTCGCACTGGCATGGCTCTTCTCGTGGGCGATGTCGCTTCGAACCGTCCTGGATGTCCTGGGCGTTCACATCTCTCCTGTACGTTCGTTCTTACTCTACGCGGGCGCGACGTTCGCCAACAACGTGACCCCGTTCGGGCAAGCGGGTGGTGAACCGTTCGCCGCCCTGCTCATCTCGCGGGCGACAGACGCAGAGTACGAGACCAGTCTCGGTGCCATCGCCAGCGTCGACGCCATCAATTTCGTCCCGTCCATCTCGTTCGCACTGGTCGGTGTGGCGTACTACGCGACGGTGCTCACGCTCGGCGACACGATCGAGATGGTCGCGGTCTCCATCGTCGCGCTCGCGATGGCGGTTCCCGCCGTAGCGGTCGTGGGGTGGCGAAACCGAAGTCGGGTGGAGTCGGGGATCGCCACAGGTATCGTCCCTGCTGTGAGTGCAGTCGCGCGCGTCATCCCGCGCGTGAAGCCGACGACTCGCCCTGCAGTCCAGCGACGAATCCGAGGATTCTTTCGTGCCATCGAGCGCGTCGCAGGAGACCGTCGTCGCCTCTTACTCGCGGTGTTCTTCTCCGCGCTCGGGTGGCTTCTATCGTCGGTGTCGCTGTGGCTGTCGCTCTACTCACTCGGCCACACCGTCCCGTTCGCGGCGGTGCTGTTCATCGTCCCCATCGGAAGCATAGCCGGAGTTGCACCACTGCCCGGTGGACTCGGCGGTGTCGAGGCGGCGCTGGTGCTCCTCCTCGTCCCGCTGACGGGCGTGACGGCGGCGACCGCAGGGGCGGCGGCAGTCATCCACCGGGGGGCGACCTACTGGCTCCCGGTGATGCTCGGATGGACGGCGACAGCGATGCTCGAAGCGGACAATTCGAACGGTGATTGAGCGTCACGCCGTGTTTGGCCACGAGATAGTATATAAACCTTCGTCAGGGTCGTCGTGGCTGGTTCGACTAGGGGATAAAATAGGTGCGGCAGGAGGAGGTAGCGACCTCGAACCCGCCCGAACTCTGTAACGATGGCTTTAAACGCCGCCGCAGGGAAATCAGTCGTATGACGACGCTCTACGACGTTCCGGCGGACGCGCTCATCGAGGCGCTCGCCGACGAACTCGAGGATCGATTCGACCAACCGGACTGGGCCGATTTCACTAAAACCGGCGCACAGCGCGAGATGCCCCCCGAGCAGGAGAACTTCTGGCACATCCGCGCGGGAAGCCTCCTGCGAAAGGTCGCCACGAACGGCCCGGTCGGCGTCGAACGCCTCTCGACCGAGTACGGCGGTGGCAAGAAAGGTTCGACCCGATACCGTGTCGCACCCATCCACCGCGCCGACGGAAGCAAGAAGATCATCCGAACCATCCTCCAGCAGCTCGAAGAGGAAGGCCTCATCCAGTCCAACGAACACCGAGGCCGCGAGATCACTGCCGAAGGTCGAAGCCTCCTCGACGACACGGCAGGCGAGGTCATGGCCGACCTCGACCGACCGGAACTCGAACGCTACGCCTGAACTGATTATTTCGTTTTCGTCTCACCCTTCGTGAGCGATAGGTACGTTCTCGAAACTGTTTCGGCAGGCCAACCAGCCGACAGGCCGCGTCACGAAGCAGACTGAGCCAGCGGTTGGCGAAGCCTGCTTCGACACGGGGAGGATCGGGGCCGCGCGCTGCGGTTACGGTATGTTGTCCTAGCGTCTCCTGCTGTCGCGGTGGCCTAGTTACTTCCGCGGTACGGATAGATCTAAGCAACTCTTGCGGTGCGATTCCTGCGGTTGCAGTCCCCTGGTGACTTCTGTAGGGGAGGCATCGACCTTCGTACTCGAAGTCGCACCAATCTTCGAACATCGCAGTTCTCACTGATGCCTGACCGTTTTTTCCGACCTGTTGGAACGTTATTCTCCGTAATTGTTTTTGGTCATGGCCGGTAAGCTACAGATAAGGCATGAGTGGAAGTCCTGACGACGACCGACTAGAAGAGCTTCGAAAACAGAAGATGGAGGAACTGCAGGACCAACAGCAACAGGAAGAGGCCCAAGAGCAGGCCCAGCAGCGCGCCGACGCGCAGAAGCAGGCACTGCTCCGCCAGTATCTCACCGACGGCGCGCGCAAGCGACTGAACTCCGTCCGGATGAGCAAGCCGCAGTTCGCCGACCAAGTGGAGCAGCAGGTGCTCGCGATCGCCCAGAGTGGGCGCATCAACGGCCAGATCGACGACCAGAAGATGAAAGAGATCCTGCGCGAGCTGAAGCCCGACAAGAAGAGCTTCAACATCAAGCGCCGCTGAGATGGAACTCGGACTCCTCTACAGCGGGGGAAAGGACTCGACGCTCGCCGCCCTCCTACTCGACGATTTCTACGACGTGACGCTCGTCACCGCCCACTTCGGCGTCACGGACGACTGGAAGCACGCCCGCGACACCGCCGAAGCGACCGGCTTCGACTTCGAAACGGTCGAACTCGACCACGATGCCGCCATCGAGGCCGTCGAACAGATGGTCGAGGACGGCTACCCGCGAAACGGAATCCAGCAGGTGCATCTCCACGCTCTGGAAACCGTGGCGGGGATGCGCTTCGACGCGGTCGCGGATGGAACCCGCCGGGACGACCGCGTGCCGACCGTCTCGCGCGCGCAGGCCCAGAGTTTAGAAGACCGACACGACATCGACTACATCGTTCCCCTCTCCGGGTTCGGACGCGGTGCAGTCGACCGCCTCGTCACAGCAACCCTCGACGTCGAATCCGGCCCGAGCGACGAGATTCGCAAGGCCGACTACGAAGCCGAACTGCGCTCCCTCCTCGCCCGTGAACACGGCGAGTCAGCAGTAGACGAGGTGTTCCCTGCCCACGAGCAAACCTACGTTACGGGCTTCCTGACTCGGTGACAGCACACCGTTCGACGATGGCTGTTCGGTCACACCGACACTACCCGCGTTCGAACCATCTCCCTGATTTTCAGTACGGAGTACCAACGCCATCCGCCGTACCGGGTAATATCCAACAAACTAAACGTCACCCTCCTGTATCACCGTGAGATGCGCGCGTTTCGAGTCGCCTACGACGGTCGGCCATACTACGGATTCCAGCGCCAGCCGGATGTCCCGACCGTCGAAGACACGCTGTTCGACGCGCTCCGCACCCTCGGTGTAGCGGACGACGTACCGGAGGGGTACGCCGCCGCCGGTCGAACCGACGCAGGCGTCTCCGCCGTCGCCCAGACCGTCTCGTTCGAGTGCCCCGACTGGCTCACTCCATCGGCGTTCAACAGCGAACTCCCGGCGTCGATTCGAGCGTGGGCAAGCGCCGAAGTCGTCCCGGAGTTCCACGCGACGCACGATGCCTACTTTCGGGAGTACGTCTATCACTGCTACGCGCCACGGGCGAACCTCGGGCTGGCGAAAGACGCCTGCGACCGCCTCGCTGGCGAGCACGACTTCCACAACGTGACGCCCGACGACGAGGGTACCGTCCGCGACCTCGACATCCGCGTTCTCCAGGACGGCGACTATCTGGTGTTCACGCTCCGTGCTGGTGGCTTCGCCCGCAACCTCGTCCGGCGCGTCGTCTCGCTCGTCCACGCCATCGCCGTGGGTGACTCTCCGATGATGAAGATAGACCGCGTGCTCGCGCCGGAACCCATCGACGGCCCGGAGGGCGTTCCGCCAGCGCCCGCCCACCCGCTCGTGCTCGCGGACGTTGGCTACGACTGTGAGTTCTCTGTGGATGAAGACGCGGTCGAGAATGCGCGAGAGGTGTTCGAAGACCTGCGAATCGAGCGCCGAACTCGGTCACGCACTGCTCGCGAGATTCATTCGCGGCTCGAATAGAGTTATTTCTCCGAACCTAGTTCTTTTTCTATGGTAGCCGATGAACTTCTGTGGGAAGTGACGATAGACGTAGCACTCGGTGTTCTGGCGTTCTCGTTCGTTCGGTGACTGGGTGCCGCGGCCGCCGGACCGTTCCGGTTTCCTGGAATCGTCCTCTATGGATCGTTCTATATCGTCGCGCTCGTCCTCGGTGTGGATTTCGTCGTTCGCGGCCTCAGCAAACTCGTCGAAGATATCGTAGCGGTCGTGGACGGAAAACGAATCGAAACTTAGTCCCACGCCTCGGGCCAGATTCCCGCCGCCCGCATCCCTTCTTCGTAGTCGTTCTCTCGGAGGTTCGCTGCCACGTCTTCCGTCTCTTTACGCGGAATCTCCTCGCGTGAGGCGAGTTTCCGGACGAGAAGCGCGGTCAGCATGGCGTGCTCGCGGAGGTTCCGATCGTCTACCTTGTCTCGCGTGTCCGCGTGGGTGTGTCCCCACCCGCGTCCGCGTGCGCCCGGAGCACTGTGGTCTTGCTGGCTGTGCAACTGGAGTGCTGGAACGGCCTGTTTGAGGAACGGCCAGTGGTCGCTGAAGGGGTGGACGCCCTCCTGAATCTCGATGGGCTGGTTCGTTTCGTCCGAGACGCCCTCGACGACCGAGCGCATCGTCTCGGAACCGTGGGTGAACGCCCGCATGTCGCGGAAGCGCCCTGCACCGTCCACGTTCACGACGGCACGAACCGTCGAAGGGTCGAGCGAGTCGGCCAGCGCGTGGCTCCCGAGGAGACCGATCTCCTCACAGCCCACACCCGCCACGCGAACGCGGGTGTCGAGGTTCACCTCCGCGAGCATGTGGGCCGCCGCGACGACGACGGTGATACCACACCCGTTGTCGAGTGCCCCCTCCGCGATATCGTGGGCGTCGTGGTGTGCGACGACGACGATCTCGTCGTCAGTATCGGGACCGAGTTCAGCGACCGCGTTGTGACTCGTCCCCGACGTCGTCTCGGCATCGACGTTGAGCCTCGCCATCGCACCGCGCTCGGCGTACTCGGTCAGCCATGCGCCGGTTTCGTTGCTGACACCGATGCCGGGGATGGCGGTTTCATCGCCGAAAGTGAGCGACCCGGTCGGCGGAAGCTGGCCCGATACGTGGTTGTGGAAGACGAATCCTTCTGCCCCTGCTGCGGCAGCGTAGCCGAACTTCTCCATCCGGTGGATGAACCGACTCCCGGCAGGGGTGGTCGTGCTGGCGACCGCGATCTTCCCGGCCACGTCTTTCTCGTCTATCTCGTCGGGCATGCCGTGGCCGACGTCCACCAGTTCCCCACGCACGTCGCCTGCGGGTGTGTAGGGAAGCGCGATCGACTCGAACGAGCGCTCGACCGGTTCGGTGACTGCGAGTGTGGCAGTCCCACGACGCCAGCAGTTCATCTCGAACGATTCGGTGCGTGCGTTCCGGGCGCCGGCACGTTCGAATCCCTCTGCGACCAGTTCGGCGGCCCGGCGTTCACCGGGATGGCCACCCATCCGGTTTTCGAGTTCGGTCAAGCTCGTCAGAAACGTCCACGGATAGTCGTCTTTCCACATCTCGCCGAGCGTGCGATGTACGTCGTCGGTCATACCCCTCATTGTGGTACCATCCGTGTAAAACCTCCTTCCGGAATATCAACGTTTACGAGGAGGCTGTTCTTAGAGCGTGGTATGAGTTCTGTTCCCGAACGAAGCGATATCGACACACGATACAAGTGGGATTTAGAGAGTATCTACACGTCCGACGAGGAGTGGGAGGTGGCCTACGAGGAGGTCGAAGAGCGATTGGCCGACCTCGAAGCCTATGAAGGGCAGACGACGGAAGACGGTGAGACACTGCTCGAAGTTCTCCAGCTTTCTGACGAACTCGGGCGGAAGGTATCGATGGTCGCCTCCTACGCCCGGATGCGAAGCGACGAGGACACCTCCGACCAGCAGTATCAGGCACTTTCCACGCGCGCACAGTCACTCTTGTCGCGTGCCCAGAGTGCTTCTAGTTTCGTCGAACCGGAGATCCAGTCGCTCGACCGCGACGAACTCGACCGGATGATCGAGGAGACGGACGGACTCGAACAGTACGACCACTTCCTGGACGACGTGATGCGGATGAAAGAGCACACGCGCTCCAGCGAGATCGAGAACCTGCTCGCGGAGTTCGGTGAGGTCACGGGTGCGTCGGGGGAGATCTACTCGATGCTCTCAAACGCGGACATGACCTTCCCGAGGGTCGAGAAACCCGACGGAGACGCGGTCGAGATCACCCAGAGCAACTTCGTCAATCTCCTCAGAAATCCCGACCGAGAGTTCCGCCAGTCCGTGTACGAAGGCTACTTCGACGAGTGGCACAACGTCCGAAATTCGGTCGGTGCGGCGTACAAGAACAGCGTCAAATCGGACGTGAAGTTCGCTCGGGCACGAAACTACGACACTGCCCGTGAGGCCGCCCTCGATGACCCGAACATTCCGGCAGCAGTGTACGACAACCTGCTCGACACCGTACGGGACAATCTCGACAAACTCCACCACCACGCGAAACTCAAGCGCGAGAGCCTCGGTGTTGACGAACTCCAGATGTGGGACCTCTACATGCCGATGACCGACACCGAGAGCCCGGACTTAGAGTACGATCAGGCGGTCGAGTACGTCGTGGATGCCGTGGGTGCACTCGGTGACGACTACCAGTCGCGCGTCGCGGAGGGGATCGAATCACGCTGGGTGGACGTCTACGAGACACAGGACAAGCGAGCAGGTGCGTACAGTGGCGGCACCTACGACACCCAGCCGTTCATCATGATGAACTATCAGGACGACATCGCCTCGATGTACACGCTGGCGCACGAACTCGGCCACTCGCTCCACTCGCAGTTGACGAGCGAGACCCAACCCTACGTCTACAGTGGTTACGAGATCTTCGTCGCCGAGGTGGCCAGCACCGTCAACGAATCGCTGTTGACCCACCACCTGCTCGAAACGGTCGACGACCCTGAGTTCCGCCAGCACGTCCTGAACGAGTACCTGGAACGGTTCCGCTCGACGCTCTATCGGCAGACGCTCTTCGCCGACTTCGAGTATCAGACCCACCAGGTCGTGGAGAACGACGAAGCACTCACCCCCGATCGACTCGATCAGATCTACGGCGACCTCAAACGAGAGTTCTACGAACCCGCCGTCGTTGACGACCGAATCGAGCGCGAGTGGATGCGTATTCCGCACTTCTACCGTGCGTACTACGTCTTCCAGTACAGCACGGGTATCAGTGCCGCTGTCGCGCTGGCCGACAAGATCCTCGACGAGGGCGAACCGGCCGCCGAACGCTATCTCGACTTCCTCAGCAGCGGCTCGCGTGAGTACCCGCTCGAATTGCTTCAGGGTGCTGGCGTGGACATGCGCTCGCCCGAACCCATCCAGCGCGCACTCGACGTGTACGGCGAGTACTTGGACGAGATGGAAGAACTGATCTGACGGCAGCGATTCGGCTGCGCGCTCGTTTTCGACGATTTCGCTATCGGGGACAGCCGACGGCGAAAATCGAATACTTGCTTCGAGATGAACGAGTCGTGACGAACCAGCGACGAGCTATCGACGAGTTACCGGAGTTGTTCTCGTGCCGATGTCATCGCTGCCTCCAGTTCGACATCTTCGCCGACCTCGTGGAACGCCTCTCCGATGGCACGCACGCCGCGCAGCACCTGCTCCGAGGAGAGATTCCCCATGTTGCTCACGCGGAATATCTCGCCGCCGAGGTGGGCCTGACCGCCGCTGATGCTCACACCACGCTCGGTCACCGCGTCGAAGAAGGCATCCGGGTCCTCGCGGATGCCCGCGGGGAGCGCGATGGCGGTGAGCGTGTTCGAGTACTCCGAGACGTCGTTTCGCTCGGGGAACATCGACAGGCCCATCGCCGTGAACGCCGACCGGAACGCCTTCGATTGTCTGCGATGGCGGGCGATTCGCTCGGGCATCCCCTCGTCGACGATCTGCTCGACTGCGAGCGCGAGGCCGCGGAACAGCGGAACTGCGCTCGTGAAGGGAGTCTGGTGGGAATCCGCCTTCCGAAGGTGCCACTCCAGATCCTCGTAGAACGGTGCGCTCTCCCCGTCGAAGGCTTCCTGTGCCCGCGGCGTGGCGTACATCGCGCTGGTTCCCGGCGGGGCAGCGAGACACTTCTGGGCGTCCGTGACCGCGACGTCGACGTTCCATTCGTCCACGAGGAACTCGTCGCCGCCGAGGGAAGTGACACCGTCGACGACGAAGTAGGTGTCGTGCTCGGCGACGATTTCACCGACCTCCGCGACCGGGTTCAGCAGTCCGGTGCTCGTCTCGTTGTGCACCATCGTCACGACCTTCGTGTCGTCGCTTACCGCCTCGCGGACAGCGTCGGGGTCGATGGATTGGCCCCAGTCGAACCCGACGGGCGTCACGTTGGCGTACCGGTCGGCGATGCGCTTGAACCGCCGACCGAACTTGCCGTTGAAGACAGCGACCACTTCGTCGTCGCTTCCCGCGAGGTTGGCGACGGCTGCTTCCATCGCCATCGTCGCGGTTCCGTTGAAGATGAGGCTGGTGCCGTCGGTCGTGGTCGGCGTCTCGTCGAGGGACGACCGCTCGAAGATGTAGTCGAGACCGTCTTGTGCGCGCTCGTACACCGACTCGAACTCCGAGGAACGGTGAGAGACCATCGGTTCGCTCATCGCGGACCGAACGTCACGTGCGAGTGGAACTGGGCCGGGGTTGAGTAGGAGAAAATCTTCTCGCATACTCCACTGTTCGATGGCCCGGTAAATAAGCGTCGTGTGGAACGCAATTTCCGCCACTAATCACGAGCGACAGGAATACGTCGAATACACTGACGACGGACTCGAACGAGTCGAGTAACGCTCAATTTTCGTCTTCCGAGGGGAGATTCGACACGAGCCACGCGAGAAACGCCGCCGGACTACGCGACTGTGTCCAGATCGTTCCGGGGCCTTCGAATTCACAGAAGAGACCGCGGCCGGTGTCGGACGGCGACCTGACCCCTTCGACGCGGCGAATAGTGAACTCGATCGTGTCCTCGAAGGCGACGACGTGGCCCGTATCCACGACGTACTGTTCACCGGGGTCGAGACTGACGACCGAGATGGCTCCGTAGCTCGTCAGAAAGGCAAGCCCGTTCCCCGACAGTTCGAGCAGGAAATCACAGTCGCTATCGACGAACGTCTCGGAGTCGCTGAAGTCGGCACCGAACTCGATGGACGGTTCCGCGGCGAGAAACGAACACGATTGGACGTACAGCTTCTCGTCACGGAGCTCGTAGTGTGAGATGTCGCCCGGAAACGGTGGTGCCAGTGTGACGGTTCCAGGGCGGTCTGCGGTAACCATCGTCGAGAAGGCCGTGTCTTTGGAGCGCACCGACTGTTCCAGTGATTCTTCCAGCCCACCACCATCGTCGGGGGTGACCGCCACGCCATCCGAGTAACTGACCAGCGACGTCGCTTCCGTTCGAATCCGCTCGCCCTCGTCCAGTGCCATCGCGAGTTCAGCGAACGCCGGTCGGTTCGTGAATTCGTACTCCATACTCGACTGAGCCACGAGGTACAGAGTGATAGCCCTCGTGGCCTCGTGATCCCTGAGTGAGATGCGTTTGAAATGGGGTCGTCTCGTGACGGATGCCTGTGCCGGTTGACGGAGTAAAATGAGCCACTTCGACGATAGACTTCAACGGCCGACTTCGACAAACGGTAGACGACCGACTTAGATGGCCGACTTCGACGCGGTTTCCTCTCGCACTTCCGGCTCGATGTACACCTTCTTGACGTGCTCGTTGGCGCCGAACATCTCGTCCTCGATGTCCGTGATTCGGTCGTCTATCTCGCCCGTATCGAGCGTCGAGTCGAAGGCCACGTCTGCGGCGACGATGAGGCGGTCAGGGCCGAAGTAGACGGTGCGGAAGTCGACGATCTCCGTGACGCCGTCCCAATCGTTCAGCATCTCGCGGAGTTTGTCCTCCTCTTCCTCGGGGAGGCTCTCACCGAGCAGGAGGCGTTTGTTCTCCCATGCCAGCGCCACTGCGAAGCCCATCAGCATGAAACCGATGAGGAGGGCGGCTCCCGCGTCGTATATCGGGTTCTGCGTCCAGCGCGAGAGGAAGATACCGAGGAGTGCGATACCGGCACCGGCGAGGGCGATGGCATCCTCGGTCAGTGCCGTCAGCGTCGTCACGTTGCTGGTCTTGCGGAACGCCTCCCGGAAACCGCTCCACTCCCGGCGGTCGATCTCCAGCTTCATCGCAGTGTACGCCTTCTTGAATGCGTAACTCTCGAAGAGGATGGCCCCGACGAGGACGGCGTAGTTCACGAAGACGGGGTCGAACGACTGCCCGAGGAGAGTGACCGGTTGTCCGGCACCAACCGTGTGATGGTGGACGATCGCGTTGTATCCGTGTTTCGCGCTCTCCCACCCGGCGATACCGAAGAGCAGGACGCTCACGAGAAAGCTATAGAAGAACTGTGCCTTGCCGTAGCCGAAGGGGTGTCCTCGCGTCGCCTCGCGCTGACCGTAGCGGATTCCGATGAGAAGGAACACCTGATTCCCGGTGTCAGAGATGGAGTGATACGTCTCCGAGAGCATCGCTGCGCTCCCGGTGAGGAGGAAGCCGATGAACTTCAGTACGGCAATCGCCCCGTTGGCGACGAGGGCTGCAATCACGACGGACTTGCTACTCGCCATTGCCTGACTAGCGTCCGGGAGGTGTCAAAGGCCTTACGACGGACACATACGAGATGAGTGTCTACTGTCTGCTATGATAACTATCGTCTCCGACACCCACAGCACGACCGGCCACGAACTCTCGGGACGAACCAGAGACGCAGTCCGCGACGCCGACCTCGTCGTTCACGCCGGAGATTTCACGACCGCCGACGCCCTCGATGCCTTCGAATCCGTGAGTAACCGACTCGTTGCGGTTCACGGCAACAACGCGACCCCGGCAGTGTACGAGCGACTTCCGGCAACGCGCACGTTCGAGGAGAACGGGGTACGGTTCGCGCTCACACATCGCCGCGATGGCGGAAGTACGGGTCTCGAACTGTTCGGGCGCGAACGCGATGCGGACGTGGTCGTCTTCGGTCACTCACATCGACATCTCGCTCGTCACGCTGGTGCAGTGTTGCTGTTGAATCCGGGAAGCTACGCTCGACCGAGGGGGAATCGACCGACGCACATCGAGCTCGAACCGACGGAGAAGGGCTTCGCTGGAGGAATTTATGTACGGAACGGGGAACTCGTGGAAGAGTTCCACGTCGGAGGGCTGGAAAGCTAATGGCGTTCCGCGGAGGGCCGAAGCAGGGCGGCACCAATCTACAGTAGGGAGGGAGATGTCAAGTACTCTTGGTAAACTCAAAAACGTATTTTAGTTATCGGTCGGTCCGAAGATACCACCAGACGGCGCCGAGGGCGAGGACGAGCGCACAACCGGCGAAGAATAGTACTCCCGGCGGAATAGTGGTCATCGCGGTGTCCGTCGCGGTCTGGGCCGCCTCCGAAGATTGTGACGAAAACGTCCCCATCTGTCCACCAGAATCAGTACTCTTCTCGGCAGATTGTCCGCCGATGCCGAACAGTCCTTCAGTGACGGCGTACTGGATGGCCGCACTCATGACGCCCAGCACCACGGCCACGCCGAGCACGCGCGAGAGGGCATCTTTGAGGCCCGTCGTCTGGTCTTCGCGGCCTGCAAAGAGAATGAGTGGCCCGTCGGTCGGTGCGTACACCTTCATCTCGCGGCCCTTCTCGGAGTAGATGGTGTCGACCTGTGAGATGAGATCTGCGTCTTCGAGCTTTCCGAGATGGTACTGCGCGTTCTGGAGCGAGGTATCGACTCTATCGCTAAGTTCGGACGCCGTCGCGGGGTCTTCGTGGAGCGCAGAGAGAAGGCTCCGCGCCGTGTCCGACGAGAGTGCCCCGAGGAGGTCGTCGGCGTCGTCGCTATCGACGCCAAGTACCCTCGGGGCACCACCTGTCGGAGCTTCGACGTCTGAACTGGAGGGCAAGAGGTCTGCCATACGAGAGCTATACGACTACTCATCAATCAACTTTGTCACTAGTGCGTCGAAACGAATTTGGTTCGTGAACTGATAAGCAGAGGTATGCAACCACTCGGACTCATCGGAGACCTCCTCAGCGACCCCGTATTCGTCGGGCTACTGGTCGCCTTGCTCGCCTTCGTCTTCTTCATCTACCTGTTCATCCGTCGCACGCTCACCGGATTTCAGGAAGGCATGCAGAAAGGACAGCGATAACCGAACGTTCTACGACGATTCTTCCAGACTCTCGACGAGTCGTGACTGAAACACAGCGGTGATCGGGATCAAGAGAAACCAGGTGAGGATGGCCACCGTCGGGTCGAAGACCGCAACGACTATCGAGAGGATGAACACCAGCGGTGAAGCGAGGAAACTGGCACCCTAAAGCAAGATGGTGCGAGACGTAAGCCCCGCTTCCAGGAGATCTTTCCGCGAGGCGTAGCCCCACAGGAGTGTGAGACTGAATCCAGTCAGTGCCAACACGCTCGCGTAGAACACGATGCCGAACTGATTCGGATAGGTGCTGAACACGCTTGTTCCGTACGGTACGAACGCGACCATCAGGAGGAAGAGGAGATTCAACCAGAGCACTCCCTTATCATGCTGCTCGATGTGAACGAAGACGCGTCGGTGGAGGATCCAGTACAGCCCGATGACAAGAAAGCTCAGTACGTACCCGAAGAACTCGTTCCACTGTTCTACGATACGCTCGGCGAGAATCGACCCCGAACTGCCTGCTGGGACGGTCGGAACCGTGATCTCCAGCACCAATAGCGTGATCGCGATCGCGATCACGCCGTCACTCAGCGCGAGAACTCTATCCGTCTCTTCCGCTTCTCGACGGAAACGAGGTACCATGTCATCCACTACGGACTCCATCGACAATGACATTTCTCACCCGAACGGTGGGTGCAGCCAGGGCAATGCCGAACGCGAGCCACCCGTTCTCAGAGCGCGTTTCGAATCCCGTCTGCGGCCGCTTTCACGTCGTCTCGGTCGACGTCCCAGTGCGTACAGAACCGGGCGACGTGCGTGTCGAACTGCGTGCCGAGAACGTCCTGCTCTTCACAGGCTTCGAGGAACTCACCTGCGGTGAGGCCTGTTCCTTCGGTGTTCACGAGGACGATGTTCGTCTCGGGGGGTTGTACCGACAGACCACTCGCGTCGGCGACCTCCTCGGCGAGCACGCGGGCGTTCTCGTGGTCGTCCGCGAGTCGGGAGACGTTGTCCAGCGACAGGAGACCCGGCCCGGCCACCATGCCGACCTGCCGCATCCCGCCCCCGAACAGCTTTCGCGTGCGACGTGCACGTGAGACGAGCTCTTCACTCCCGGCCAGCATCGAGCCGACGGGTGCGCCGAGTCCCTTCGAGAGGCAGAACATCACCGAATCGACTTCCTCCGTGATTCGGGCGGGCGACACGTCGTGTGCGACGGCGGCGTTACACACCCGCGCGCCGTCGAGATGGACGGGAACGCCGAGGTCGTGAGCTGCCTCCGCCGCAGCGTCAATCTTCTCGGGGTCGATGGCGACACCGCCCTTGCTGTTGTGCGTGTTTTCGAGCGACAACAACCCGGTTCCGGGTCGGTGAGCGTCTTCTTCGACGTAACCGTCTCGAACCTGCTCGGGTGTCGGAATCCCGCGGTCGCCGCCGTCGAGGGTTCGTACCTGAAGGGCCGCGTGTTGGGCGAGCCCGCCGAGTTCCCACTTGTAGATGTGGCTCTCGCGTTCGACCAGCACCTCCTGCCCGCGGTCGGTGTGGACGCGGGCGGCGATCTGGTTGCCCATCGTCCCGGTCGGCACATAGAGGGCGGCTTCCATGCCCATCAAGTCGGCAGCGCGCGCTTCCAGTTCGTTCACCGTCGGGTCTTCTCCGTACACGTCGTCGCCGACGTCGGCGTCGCGGGCAGCGTCGCGCATCTCGTCGCTCGGATTCGTCACCGTGTCGCTTCGCAGATCGATCATGTGCTAGCCGTTGCTCCCATGGGGCAAATAGCCGACGTTCCCGGCGAGCGAGACGCGGGAACGTTTCGAACTGGTTTCGCAACCAGAGCAGGTGACACGGCATGCATGCCTAGCCGATTATGTATCACGTTCCAGACGTCGTATCGAAAGCGGTTTCCTCCGGACGTGAGATTTCCTACTATGGATCAACGAATCAGGGAACACGCGGAGATCATCGTCGATCATTCGCTCGACATCGAACCCGGCGACAACGTGGTGCTTCGCGTCCCGACGGTCGCGGACGACCTCACCATTGCACTCTGTGAACTGCTCGGCGAACGCGGCGCATTCCCCCTCGTCACGGCGGGGCGACGCGACGAAAAGCGAGCGGCGTTTCTCAAATCGATCGACTCGGACGACCTCGATACGTTCAGCCACGAACAGGCACTCATCGAGGAATCGGATGCCATCCTGCAGGTTCGCGCACACGAGAACGCCTCCGAGATGAGCGACGTGCCCTCGGAGACCCACGCCGCATATAAGCAGCACTACCAGCCGATCCAGCAGGAGATCCTCTCGAAGCCGTGGTGTCTCACGCAGTTCCCCGCACCCGGCAGCGCGCAGTTGGCCGAGATGAGCACCGAAGCCTACGAGGAGTTCGTCTACGGCGCGATGAACAAAGACTGGGACGAACAGCGCGAGTTCCAACAGCAGATGGTCGAGATTCTCGACCCCGCCGACGAGGTTCGCATCGTCTCCGGCGACACTACGGATCTCACCATGGCTGTCACGGACATGAAGACGATCAACGACCACGGGAAGAACAACCTGCCCGGTGGCGAGGTGTTCACCGCACCCGTCGTCGACTCCGTCGAGGGGACGGTACTGTTCGACAAACCGCTCGTCCATCAGGGTCACATCGTGGAAGACGTGTCCCTCGAATTCGAGGGCGGCGAAGTGGTCGATTTCAGCGCCGGGAAGAACGAAGAGGTACTCGCAGGCGTCCTCGACACGGACGAAGGCGCTCGCAGACTCGGTGAACTCGGCATCGGGATGAACCGCGATATCGACCGATTCACCTACAACATGCTGTTCGACGAGAAGATGGGCGACACCGTCCACCTCGCAGTCGGTATGGCCTACGACATCTGTGTCCCCGACAGCCAGGAACAGAACGAAAGTGCAGTCCACGTCGACATGATCATCGATATGAGCGAAGATTCGTTCATCGCAGTGGATGGCGAAGTGGTTCAGCGAAACGGAACGTTCCGGTTCGAAGACGGATTCGAAGCGTAGTGAGATTCGGGTTCGAGGCGTAGAAAGGTACTGACGCGAGCGAGCTGTTCGATGCAGATTTTTAGGTGGTCGAGCGCCCGCGGGCGCTCGACCGCACGGTGGGCGCCTGTAGTACGAGGTCGTGAGTGCGTAAGTAAACCACATATAAACGGCGTGATTCATATGATTTTAGTGACTGCGATAGCATAGCATATCGCGTGCCGAAAGTAGCCTGTCCCGACTGCCGTCGGAACATCTCGTTTCGTGAACTGGAGACGAAAACAGTGGCTCGCTCGAACGGGTTCTCGACGAACTACCGCTGTCCGTTCTGTCGGAATACGATAGAGAACGTCGCCGAACTGCTGTAGGTCGCTACCGAAACAGATACCATATTCGCCTGAGCGACCGCGATACCAAACGTGCGCGCAGTCGCTCACCGTCTATCTGTCGCTGGTCACCGACCACGTCGTGTTCCTCGCGCGCCCAGTCGAGCGTGGCGAGCGAATACGCGAACGAGAAGTCGTCGCTCATACGTCGGGCGAGTAACGGCGCATTGAAAATCCTTCCGTTGCTGCCGACGATGGTAACGTGACGTTTCGAGTCTCGATTCGGTCACGTTCGTCCCTCGTGACGCGTTTTTCCACGGAGACGGCGAGACGACACGGAGTCGTTGAAGTTTTTACCGGATGACGAACAATCCCCGAACGATGGCTGAGGTGAGCGCAGACGAGAACCCGTACGTCGAAGACCCACGGACCGATTTCGCGCCGGTCGAAGAACTGAGCGAAGACGAAGCGCGCGAACAGGCCGAACTACTTCGGGAGGCGATCCGCCACCACGACTATCGCTACTACGTCGAGAACGACCCCATCATCGCCGACCGAACCTACGACGCCCTCTTTACGCGCCTGCAAGATCTCGAGTCGGCCTTCGACATCCAGACGGAAGACAGTCCGACCCGCCGAGTCGGTGGCGAACCGCTGGACGAACTCGGAACGGTCGAACACGTCGTCCCCATGCTCTCGCTCGATTCCAGCGGCGACGCCGCCGATGTGCGTGCCTTCGACGACCGAGTCCGCCGCGAAGTCGGCGACGTGAAGTACGTCTGTGATCCGAAGTTCGATGGACTCTCGCTCGAAGTCGTCTACGAAGATGGCGAGTACGTCCGGGCCGCCACGCGAGGAGACGGCGAAACGGGTGAGGACGTGACCGAGAACGTCCGCACCATCGCCAGCATCCCACACCACCTCCGGGGCGACTACCCCGACTTCCTCGCGGTACGCGGGGAGGTACACATGCCACGGGACGCCTTCGACGAGTTCAACCGCGAGCGCGTCGAGCAGGGCGACGACCCCTTCGCCAACCCGCGAAACGCTGCTGCCGGGTCGCTCCGGCAACTCGACCCCTCCGTAACTGCCGAGCGCCCCCTCGATTGTTTCTTCTACGACGTGCTGGACGCCAGCGAGGAGTTCGAGTCCCACTGGTCGGAGTACGAGACACTCCCGAAGTACGGCCTGAAGGTGACCGACCGAACCGAACTCGTCACCGACATCGAGGACGCCATCGACTACCGCGACCAGTTGATGGCCGAACGTGCGGAACTGGACTACGAGATCGACGGCGTCGTCATCAAGGTCGACGATTGGACGAAATGCGAGGAACTCGGAACGACCGCGCGCTCCTACCGGTGGGCCTACGCCTACAAGTTCCCGGCGCGCTCGGAGGAGACGAAAATCACGGACGTGATCGTTCAAGTGGGTCGCACCGGTCGGCTCACGCCGGTCGCCCTGCTCGAACCGGTCGACGTCGGCGGTGTCACCGTCTCGCGCGCTAGCCTCCACAATCCAGAGGAGATCGCCGAGAAGAACGTCAACATCGGTGACGAGGTGCGCGTCGAACGCGCAGGCGACGTGATCCCCTACGTCGACGAAGTGGTGGAAAAGCACGCCGAAGGCCACTACGAGTTCCCCGACCACTGCCCGGTCTGTGACAGTCCGGTCGAACGCGACGGGCCGATCGCGTTCTGCACGGGCGGCCTGGCCTGTGACGCGCAACTGCGCCGCGCCGTCTCGTACTACGCCAGCGACGACGGACTGGACATCGAGGGATTGGGTGAAGAGCGCGTCGAGCAGCTCATCGATGCCGGTGTCGTCGAATCGCTGCCCGACCTCTACGAACTCGATACGGACGATCTGCTCGAACTGGACGGATGGGGCGAGAAGAGCGCCGAGAATCTCCTCAGCGAGATCGAAGCGTCGAGACAGCCCGCGCTCGACGACTTCATCTCGGCGATCGGGATTCCCCGAGTCGGCACCGAGACGGCCCGCGAGTTGGCCCGCCAGTTCGGGACGTTCGAGGCGGTGATGGACGCGAGCCGTGACGAACTCGAATCGGTTCCGGACATCGGGCCGACCGTCGCCGGGCAGATTCGGGAGTTCTTCGACTCCGAACAGAACCGCGAGGTCATCGAGGAACTGCTGACCCACGTCGACCCCGAGCAGGTGGAGATGGAAGGCGGCGACGAACTCGCCGGATTCACCTTCGTGTTCACCGGCTCGCTCTCACAGCCACGTTCCGACATCGCCGATCTCGTCGAGAGCCACGGCGCGAACGCGACGGGGAGCGTCTCGGGCAACACGGATTACCTCGTCGTCGGTGAGAATCCGGGGCAGACGAAGCGCGAAGATGCCGAGGAACGAGGTGTGCCGGTGATCGAAGAAGAGGAGTTCTGGAACCTGCTGGACGAAGAAGGGATCGAGGCGTAGCGGTCGGAAGTGTAGAGGAGGGAAAGATCAGGGATTAGGAGCCTAGAGGTCGGCCTTCTCGAACGCCACATAGCCGACTGCGACGGGGATGAGCAGCCAGAGGAGGAACTGGGAGACGACGACTGCATCGGAGAGGTAGAACGGTGCTGTCCCGATCTGTTTCTCGAGGATCTGGGCGTACATGCCTGCACCGTACAGTCGTGCCTGTAACGTCGATTTAGCGTACAGCGCCTGAACCAATGTCTCGTAGGCTCGGACGGGATTGAAGTACTTGATGAACAGCCCGTATTTAACCAGATCGACCGTCTCCCAGCCCAGTGAGAGTTCGTCGTTCACGACGAGCAAAATCCGGCGGACGCTCTTCCAGAGGATCGTAAACAGAACGTACAGTCCGACGGACGCGACCATCGCACGGCGGTTCGTCGACGCGGCCGCAGAAACCCCGACCGCGAGACTGACGAAGGTCACGCCGAGTGCGATGGTCAGGATCGTGAACAGCAGATAGCTCACGATCTTGATGTTGATACCGTAAGCGACGAGCAGCATCGCGGCGACCACCAATCCGAGCAGGATCGGCACCGCGACGACGCCGCTCCGACCGACGGCCTTGCCGACGATAACGTCCTGTCGAGAGTGCGGAAGCGAGAGGAGGAGCTTCATGGTCCCGGATTCGCGCTCACCGATGATAGCACTGTAGGCCACCACGATAGCGATGAGCGGAACGAGGAGCGCGACGACCCTGTTCCCAAGCAGGCCGATGAACGCATCGGAATTGACCGGCTGTTTCGACCCACCGAGGCTCGATCCGAGGAAGTACGCGCTTCCGACGAACAGGCCGACGAAGATCGCAGACAACACCCACAGCCACCGCGAGCGAAGCGAGTCGCGGAAATCCTTTCGTGCGACTGCTTGCCACGTCATGCTGTGACCTCCGGTTCGGTGTAGGCCATGAAGAGGTCTTCCAGCGACGCCTCCTCGGCTTCGAAGTCGTCGATGTCAGCGCCCGCGTTCTCCAGCGTGGCGATGACGGTCGTCTTGACACTCGAATCGCAGGTGACGAACAGCGTGTCGCCGTCCCGGTTGACGCCCGAAACGCCGTCGATCTCGCGCACCTGTTGGAGCGCGCTGGACGGCAGCGACGTCGTCTCGATACGGAGCGTGGTATCGCCGCCTGCAGCGTCGCGCAGGCCTTCGATGGAGTCTTCGGCGACGAGTTCACCCTCCCGGAGGATGCCGACGCGGTCGCAGACGGCTTCGACCTGCCCGAGGATGTGGCTGGAGAAGAACACGGTCGCACCGCGGTCGCGTTCTTCCCGGACGATCTCGCGCATCTCGCGCGCTCCCTTCGGATCGAGTCCGGTCGAGGGTTCGTCCAGGATGAGCAGGTCGGGCTCACCGACGAGCGCCATGGCGAGCGCGAGGCGCTGAGCCATCCCCTTCGAATACTCGCCCGCCTTTCTGTCGGCGGCGTCGAGGATGCCGACCCGTTCGAGGAGGGCATCGGGGTCGTCTGTTGTCTCCTTCGATTCGATGGCGAACTCGACGTGCTGTCTGCCCGTCAATCGTTCGTACACCGAAAAGCCCTCCGGGAGGACGCCGGTTCGGTCGCGGACGGCGACGCTCTCTTCCTGCGCGTCGTGGCCGAGCACGGAGACCGTGCCGCTCGTCGGACGAATGAAATCGAGGACGAGATTGATGGTCGTCGATTTTCCCGCGCCGTTCGGCCCGAGAAAGCCGAACACCTCTCCCTCTCTCACTTCGAGCGAGAGGTCGTTGACGGCGATGACGCTGTCGTACCGCTTGGTCACGCCGTCGAGTCGAATGGCGGTCATAGTTCCCGGTTACGGAAACGGACATAAAACTGTACTGTTCCGCGCTACACGGTATCGTCAGGTTCGTGTTTCTTTGCCATTCGCGCGGCTTCCGCCGAGTATCGCTCTCGTGTCGTCTCGTCTTCGACTGTCGAGAGTCTGTCAGGCTCGACTTCGATGGCGGCGGTCGTCTCGCCACCGAGTCGCCCTGCACGCTCTTTCTGGAGATACCGCGCGCCATCGGGTGTCGAATACACCAGCGTCAACAGGTCGCGGTCGGAGTAGGTTCGTTCGACCAACCAGACGCGCACGTCATCCGTATCGCCCACGTCGTCCATGGACGGTCGTTCGTGAGTCGCGGATTTGTATCTGGCGAGAGACAGTCAGCCGCAACCTTATTTATCTCAGTCATCGACCCGATAAACGATGCAACAGTCCCCGCTGTCCCAGGCATCGGATGATCGTCTGCTGGACATGCTGTTCGCGGGCGAGGAGATAGAAGAAGAGATCGAACTCACGGGCGCACGGATCGCGGTGACGAGCCACCGCGTGCTCGCGTTCATGCCCGAGGGAGGGGGTCGGCGCTTCGACCACGAAGACAGGCCGAACGTCCTCGACGCGCGCGTCGAACCGGCAGGGCAACAGAACTATCTCTCGTGGAGCGTCCGGAGCCTCGTCTACGGCACCATCCTCCTCGGCGGAGGGTATCTGATAACCAGTAGCGGAATCCTCACGCAACTCGGCGGGACGAACACACCCGACGGACAGGTCGTCGGCGGCGTGAAACAACTGGTCACGTTCATGATCGATATGTTCTCCATCCTCACCGACGTGCTCTTGCTGGTCGGTGGCGTGCTGGTGTTCACCGCGCTCGTCCTCGGCAGTCTCTACCTTTCCAGTCGCTCGGAAGAATTGGTCATCGAGCGCGCTGGCCGCGACCCCATCTGCGTACCGGTCGATGGCAAGGAGGCCGAAGACGCCGCCCGCCGGATTCGAGAGACACTAGGGACAAGTTCAAAGCCGAGCGCTGACTAGGCGCAGTCGATGGACGCGGCGACCGTCAGAGAACGTGCGACGGAGCTACCGCACGAACCCGGAGTCTATCAGTTTCTCGAAGGGGACACCGTTCGCTACGTCGGGAAAGCGGTAGACCTTCGCTCGCGCGTGCGCTCGTACGCAGACCCGCGAAGCAACCGTATCGGACGGATGGTCGACCGAGCCGACGCGCTCGATTTCGCCGTCACCGACACGGAGACGCAGGCGCTCTTGCTGGAAGCGAACCTCATCAAACGCTACCAGCCGCGATACAACGTTCGCCTGAAAGACGACAAATCGTATCCACTCGTCCAGTTGACGGGCCACGAGTTCCCACAGATCGAGATCACCCGTGACCCGGATCGAGAAGGGGCGACAGTCTTCGGACCGTTCACCAAGAAATCGCGCGTCGAGACGGTCGTGAAGGCGCTCCGGGAGACCTACGGCGTTCGCGGCTGTTCGGATTACAAATACGCGAACCGCGACCGCCCCTGTCTCGACTACGACATCGGCCTCTGTACCGCGCCCTGCACGAACGAGATCGGGCGCGAGGCGTACCTCGCCGACGTAGAGAGCGTCGAGCGATTCCTGGGTGGTGAGACGGATATTCTGGCCGCACCGCTCCGCCGGGAGATGGACGAGGCGTCACAGGAGCGTGAGTTCGAGCGCGCGGCCAACCTCCGCGACCGCCTCGAAGCCGTCGAATCGTTCCACGGTGGGGATGCCGACGCCATCGCCTCCCAGACCGACGAGCGAACCGTGGACGTGCTCGGGGGTGCCGTCGAAGGTGACCGGGCGACCGTCGCTCGCCTGCACAGCGAACGCGGGCAACTCGTCGACCGCGACCGTCACACGCTCTCGGTGCCGGACGGCGAAGGCGACAGCGTGGCGGCAGTGCTCGGGGCCTTCATCCCCCAGTTCTACGCCGAGCGCGAGATGCCCGACGCACTCTTGCTCTCGGAGCGTCCCGACGACGCGGACGTGCTCGATTGGCTGGACGTGGAGGGTGTCGCGGTGCGCGTCCCCGGCGCGGGCAGAGAAGCCACGCTCGTCGATCTCGCGCTGAAGAACGCCCGGAACAGCGCGACCGCCCCCGACGAACTCCGGGCGCTGGCCGATGCCCTCTCGCTCTCCTCGGTCGAACGGATAGAAGGGTTCGACGTGAGCCACGCACAGGGGTCGTCGGTCGTCGGCAGTAACGTCGTCTTCGTCGGCGGGTCGCCGGAGAAGTCGGATTACCGCCGGAAGAAATTGGACGAGCGAAACGACGACTACGCGAACATGCGTACCCTGCTCCGGTGGCGCGCGAAACGTGCAGTCGAGGGGCGCGACGACCGCCCAGACCCCGACCTGCTCCTCATCGACGGCGGAAAAGGACAGCTCGACGCGGCGCGCGAAGCACTGGCCGAGGTCGGCTGGGACATCCCCGCCGTCGGACTCGCCAAAGCCGAGGAGATGGTCGTCACGCCGACCGGAACCTACGACTGGCCGCACGACGCTCCGCACCTCCACGTCCTCCAGCGCGTGCGCGACGAAGCCCACCGATTCGCGGTGCAGTATCACCAGACGCTCCGCGACGAGATCTCCACCGAACTGGACGACGTGTCCGGTGTCGGGCCGAAGACCCGGCGGTCGCTCCTCAGGCGGTTCGGAAGCCTCGACGGGATTCGTGCGGCCTCGGATTCAGAACTTCGAGAGATCGAGGGCGTCGGTGAGAAGACGGTCGCGGCCCTGCGACAGCGATTGTAAGTGTCTCCGTCGAAAACGGCGTTTTTTGCACTTTTGTCGGTTTCTGCACGTCGTTCGGTCGTTCTCGGCGAAATAGATATGTGGGAACAGGTTAGTATTGTAACAATGTCGTTCACACACCTCCCCCTTCGACGCGCTGCCCCGGCCGGAATCGTCGCATACGTGGTCGGGTATCTCGTGACCCTCGGGGCCACGGCTGGCCGCGTCGGGACGGTCATGGCGCTCGAAGTTCCGGGCGAATATCTCGACGCGACGCCCCTCGGACAGATTTTCGGATCGACACCACCGCAATGGGTAGTCTCCGGATGGCTGTTCTACAACGCGCACTTCGTCCCGACGAGCCTTCCGACGGCCGACGCGATGAACGGTCTCGGGAGACTCACGAACCAAAATCTCCTGACGGAAGTCGGCGGGTCACTTCTCGTCCTCTATCTTCTCCCGCCACTGCTTCTGGTCGGCGCAGGCTACCTCGTCGTGAAGACCGGAACGGTCTCCGGCGCGAACGGCCCGCGAAATGCCGGTGCGAGCGTCGCAGTCGGGTATGTCCCGTTGTTCGTCGTCGTCGCGTTCATCGTTACGGCGGATGCGGTGAACGGCCCGATTACTGCCTCACCCGCAGGAATACCGGCGATATTCCTCGGTCTCGTCTACCCCCTCGTCTTCGGTGCAGTCGGTGGTATTCTGGCGGAACACCGCGCAGAGAGCGAGACGGAGACTCTCGATAGAGAGGCCGAGAGCGAACCGAGCAAGTGGTGAAGGGCGTAGCGTCGGTTTCTCGTGACGTTCGAAGCGCGGATAGTACAAATTAGTACAAACCAGTATATTTCAGTACAACACTCCGGAAACTCCAAACTCACCCGAACAACCCTAATCGAACTTCTCCAGCAACCGCTCGTAGAATCCACTCTCACCACCGTCTGCCAACTTCTCCACGATGAGTTCCGGGGTCGAACGCGCCAGATGGTCTTTCACCGGCGACCGCTCGACGACCAACTCGCCGTCTTCCAGCCCCGTCGCTTCGATGCCGTCCACGGCCACGTCGTAGTCCGCCACGTCCCGGATCTCGTCGGCGAGGTGAGAGACGAACACGCCGGTCACGTCGCGTTCGCTCAGTTCCTCCAAGATTCCGGCGATGATCTTCGCGCTCGCGCCGGGTTCGGTGATGCTTTCGAGTTCGTCCACCAGCACGAGTCGGCCCGTCTGCCCATCGGCGAGGGCCGCGAACTCCCGGAGCGTGCTCTCGAACGCCCCCGCGTCGAGGGTGCCCTGCGTCTTCCCGTGGTAGTGGAGTTCCTCGAATCGCCGCAAGCGTACCGATTCGGCGGGGACTGGCAGCCCCATCTGCGCGAGGATGACGACGAGCGCCACGAGGTCGAGCGTCGAGGTCTTCCCGCCGCTGTTGACGCCCGACAGGAGCGCAACGCCCGAAACACCGTAGTCGACCGGTTCGACCCCCGAGAAGGGGACGTCGAGGAGTGGCGAGCGTCCGCCGCGGATGTCGAAGCCGCCGCAGTCACCGTTTTTGCCACCGGCACCGCTCTCGCTCCCATCCTTGCCATCGAACTCGGGCATCACGCAGTCGAAATCGCGGGCGAAGCGAGCGATGGCGAGTTCCACGTCCAGTTCGAGGGCGGCGTGGACGAGTTCCTCCGCGGCCTCGCGCTCGTCCGCGAGCGTCCGCGCGAGTTCGCGCTTGCGACGCTCTGCGCGTCGAGATTTCTCGGCCTCTAGATCCTCACGGAGGCGGGCGATCGCGCTCTCGTCGTGTCCGACCGGGAACGTCGGGTCGTCCGGGAACGCCTGCCGCGCGATCTCCGTCTCGCCCGCGTCCAGTGCCAGCGTCTCGACGAGGTGGTCGCGGGCGGCTTCCACGGCGGCGTCGTACTCGTCCGCCAGTTCGCGCGAGAGGAGGGAATCGACGCCAGCGCCACGCTCGACCAGCGAGAGCAGGTCGGCCCCTTCGATGGTCACGTCGCGCTCCCGGATGGCATCACGCATCCGGTCGTTGGCGACCCCCTCGGCCATCGAGACGGCGGCGTCCAGATCCGAGATCGCGTTCGTCAGTCGGTCGAGTTCGTCGTCGCCCGCGACGCCGCCGTCGGGAGTGACCCGAGACAGTGCCGACTCCAGTTCCTCGATGTCGAGTGGGGCGTCCAGTCCGGCGACGCGGTGAACCTCCGCGGCGGCCAGCAGGGTGTCGCGGTTCGTCGCAAAGAAGGCCAGCGGGCGCTCGGGGACGAGTTCCGCCGGGCGGTCGAGTGCATCGGGTTCGACGCGAACGTCGCCATCGACCGTCACGCCCGTAAACGCCTCGTCCAACGCGACGACGGTGGAGTAGCCGCGTGCGAGTTCGGCGAGTTCGCGGGTGTCTTCGACCACTTCGACCTGGAGTTCGGGCACCGCTTCCCGAGCTTTCGCGTATCGCTCGGCGTCGATCGTCGCCAGACAGCGGTCGCGAACGGTCACATCGCGAGGGGTCGAAAACGGTTCGACCCCGGCGAGTGCGTCCTGTAGTTCGGACGTGGGTTCGCGTTCCATCGCCCGCATCGAGAACTCGCGTACCTCTTCGATGCGGGACGCCGCCGTACTGGGGTAGAGCGTTTCGAGACGCTTTTCGGCGTAGGTCGTGACCGTTCGTGCTTGCAACAGGGAGAGAACGTCGCGGTACAGTTCACGCGCTCTGTCGGTCGCCAGAAAATCGCCTGGGTCGTCGTGTCGGATCCGTATCGCCGCACGCGCGATGGCCGCGGCACGGCCATCCGTGATGCCGGGCGCTCGTGCGAGCGTGGCGACATCACCGGTCTTCAGCGCGCGCTCGGAGTCGTCCAGTTTGGAGAGCGCGTCGGCAGTCTTCGCACCGACACCCGGTATCGCCTCGAAGTCCATTCGCTCCGAGGTATTGCGTCACACATAAAAAACGTTCCCGACGTGGCGTGGCCGAAGTTACCGCAATCACGTGGTGATCGGATCGACCGCGACGACGTGACCGAGTCAATTCCCGTCTATCTCGTGGTCGAACTCGTCGTTCGCGAGTTCCTCGATCGTCTCTTTCACCTGTTCTTTGGTGTCGTCGTCGATGCCATCGACCGCCTCGACGCTGTGTGCGCCACCGTGTGCGGTTTCGAGTGCGTTCAGGTTCAGCTCCCCGTCGGGGTTCACGACCGGGAGTTTCAGGTCGGTGAAATCGTCCGGTGGGAACCCCGACGACGAGAGGAAGAAATGGTCGGCGATGGTCGAGAGGTCGTCGGTGTCGAAGTCGTTCTCCTGTGGCGAACTCCACCCGTCGGTAGTCGTCCCCGAATACTCGGGTTGGTGGACTGAGTAGTCAGGCATCGTCGGGAGAGTATATCGCCGTAGATGCAGTTCAAAATGATGGCCGGATGGTAGCATTCGACGCGTTTTCGTCACGAGGGGCTTTTGCCCATCCAGACGAGAGGGTACAGGTATGCCGACCATCGAGGAGAAACTGGCCGCCATGAAGGCAGACCTCGCCGACCGTGACGGCGTTCTCGTCGCGTTCAGCGGCGGCGTCGATTCGAGCGTCGTCGCCGCCGTCGCCCACGATGCACTTGGTGACGACGCGGTTGCCTGTACCGCGAAGAGTGAGACGCTTCCCGACGCCGAACTCGAAGATGCCACGCGCGTCGCCGACGAGATCGGTATCAGACACGAGATCGCCGAGTTCAGCGAACTGGACGACCCGGCGTTCATCGCCAACGACGAGGATCGCTGCTATCACTGCCGGACGATGCGCCTCGGGACGATGTTCGAGACCGCGGAGCGACTCGGTATCGAGATCGTCTGCGACGGGACGAACGCCGACGACGTGAACGCAGGCCACCGCCCCGGCCTGCGCGCGGTTGACGAACTCGACGCCTACTCACCCCTCTTGCAACACGACATCTCGAAAGACGAGGTTCGTGAGATCGCGGCGGACTACGGTCTCTCTGTAGCCGACAAACCCTCGATGGCGTGTCTCTCCTCGCGCATCCCGACCGGCCTCGAAGTGACCGAAGAACGATTGTCGCGCATCGAACGCGCCGAGGCACTGGTACGACAGTGGGGATTCTCCCAGTTCCGCGTCCGCGACCACGACGGATTGGCTCGTATCGAGATCGCTGAAGACGAACTCGCTCGCGCACTGGACGAGGAGTTCGTCCGCGCCGCCCGCGAGCACTTCACCAACCTCGGCTTCGACCACGTCACGCTCGACCTGCACGGCTATCAGACGGGAAGCGTGAGTCCAGAGACCGAGTCGGCGACTGACGAACCACTGGTCGAAGACGTGTTCTCGATGGAGTATCCGACCGACAGCGCGTAAGCTCGGTTCCTGACTCGGCAGTAGAAATCGGGTAGGCGTTCGCACCCAAAGGGTGGCAGTTTGCTGGCACGCGAACTGCGGTCTGTAGCTGCTGGCACGCGAGCTAAGGGCAGGCGCGAACGCTACTCGCTATTTGGTAAGCTACTTCCTTAGTTATAACCCGATTACGTGAATCACAAGCGACCGTTGTCCGACGGGTTCGAATAGAGGCACGAGAACGAACGACGGGGGAGACGCTTACCTGCCCGTCCACTTGAGCAACAACAGCGTTCCTTCGAACAGGCCGACCATGGTGAGCGCCACGAGGAACGGTGCCATCCCGGTCGGGTCGGGGCTGAACAGGAACGCGAAGCCGAGGAAGCCACCCCAGAAGTAGAGGCGACGGTTCGCCATCCACTGGCGCGTCGTCAGCCCCATCATGATAGCGAGCATGATGAGCAGCGGAATCTGGAAGACGACCGCCAGCACGCCCATCATCATCAGGATGAGGTTGAACGTCTTCGTCAGACCGAACGCGACGACGATATCCGCGTTCATCGTGTACGAGAGGAAATACGAGAAGATGGCGGGCAGGATGAGGAAGTAGGCGAAGCTGACGCCGATAAGGGCGAGGACGAGGCTGGTCGGCACTGCGGCGAGATAGTAGCGACGTTCGTGCGGGTACAGCCCCGGGCGCATGAACAGATACGTCTCGTACACCATCACGGGGAGGGCGACGATGACCCCGGCGAGACTGGCAACCTTGAGCTCCGTCATGACGAGCGCGAGCGGGTGGTAGAGCCGCGGGCGCGTCCCCTCTTTGACCGGAAGAATCGAGTTCCAGAGGAAGTTGATGACGGTGTCCGCGAACGGGAGAACGACGACACTCACGACGCCCGCGATGATGAGGACGACCGCGAGTCGCTTTATCATCTCCTCGATGTGATCCGCCAGCGGCATCTCCTCGTCGCTCACCGGTTGGGTCGGTCGCTCGACCGCGGGTTCCGGATCTTCAGGTGTGTACAGCTCCTCTTCTCGCGGCTCCGGAGCCTCCTCTGTGGCCGGTGCCTTCGAAAGATTGTTTCCTGCCGTCGCCTCCGATTCTTCGCCCATTCACCCGGTGCTAGGTGTCGCGGTTATTATAGGCTTTCTTCATCTTGCGAGACGAGAAGATTGATAACTGGGACGGGGTTACCATTCGCAAGGAATGTCTACCTCGGGGAGCAGCGTTATCGACGAGGATACCGCAAAAACAGTCGCCAGCGGCCGTGAGGCCCTCGGATCAGTGCTTTCGACTGCACAGACACATCTCCAGAAAGTCTTCATCGTATTCGTCATCGGCTTTCTCGGGACGTTCTACGCCATGGCCCAGGTCGTCTGGCCGTTCCTGAAAGAGGTCACGACCGCCGGAATGCCGAAAGACGTGATGAATCAGGTCGACATCGTCGCGGTGACGCCGTTCGACGTCATCCTGTTGCAGGCGAAGATAGCGATGGTGGCTGGCGTCATCATCTCCATCCCCGTCTTACTCTACTACGCTCGTGACTCGTTCCGGCAACGCGAATGGTACCCCGATCTCTCTATCTCATACTGGAAGGTCGTTCCACTCGGCAGTCTCGCAGTCGCGCTCTTCATCGGCGGGCTTTGGTATGGCTACTCGCTTTTCTTCCCGCTGATGTTCAAGTTCCTCGCCACGAACGCGACCAGCGCGGGGTTCAGTCCGAAGTACGGTATCGTGGAGTGGACGGAGTTCGTGCTCGTCCTCACGCTCTCGTTCGGTCTCGCCGCGGAGATGCCACTTATCATGAGCGGCCTCGGCTACACGGGAATCGTCCCCTACGAGACGTTCCGTGACAAGTGGCGGTACGCGGTCGTCGGCATCTTCACCTTCGGTGCGTTCTTCTCGCCCCCAGACCCGTTCACGCAGATCATGTGGGCAGCGCCACTGCTCGTCCTGTACGGGTTCAGCCTCTACCTGACGAAACTCGTCGTCACCATCCGCCGCGGAAGTGACGAGGTGAGCCTCGGCAGGACGGTTCGGCAGAGTTGGAACCATATCCTCGGAATCACGCTTCTCGCGGCTGGTGGGGCCTATCTGTTCATCTCGCGTGGGGGCGGCACCTACGTCGAAGAACGGCTCCTCCCGATGCTCCCGGCAGGGTATCGACCCGGTGGCGTGCCAGCTATCGAGCAGGTGGTCGGACTGCCGCGCGATACAGCGATCCTCGTCACGGTAGCCGGTGTCGGCCTCCTCGCACTCGTCGTCGCTATCCTCTACTTCGTTTTCGCCTCGCTCGAATCGGGCACGACGATGAAACGCTCGGGCGCTCCCGCCGCGATCGACATCGATGAGCTCAACGCCGCAGGCGTTCGTGCGGCCCCGCCCGAGTTGTTCGAGGAGATGAGCGAAGGAGAGTCACTCGACCACGCACGCAACGCGATGGCCGCAGACCAGCCGGAGAAGGCACAGGCCATCTTCGACCGCTGGGACGAAGTCCACGAGGAAGAAGAGGAAGAAGACGAGCAACCGGAGATCCGTGAAGCTGGCGGCGCGCCACTCGCGGAGGACGTGGCGAAACAGCCACGGCCGGGCGACGAAGACGACGATGGAAACGTCTTCCAAAGCACAGCCGCAGGGATGGCGAACGCCTTCACGGAAGACGAGACCACCGAGGATGACATCGGCGGCTACTACTACGACATCGCGTTCATCTTCCAGAGTCTCACGTCGAAGATGTTCCGCATCGTCGGCGTCTTCATGCTCGTGCTCGCCAGTGTGTTCGTGGCGCTCTACCAGGGCGGCATGAAGGTCATCAACGAGGACTTCACGCGGCGTGTTCCACAGGAGATCGTCGGAAAAGGCGACTTCCTCAACATCGTCACGCTCCATCCCGTCGAGGCGCTCATCTTCGAGGTGAAGGTCAGTACCCTGCTCGCCGCGGTCTCGGTGCTCCCGATGGTGCTGTACTACGGATGGCCCGCGATGAAAGAGCGCAAACTCGTCAGGGGGAACCGCAACGTCTTCTTCCTGTGGGGTGGCGTGCTCGTCGGCGGTCTCCTGGTCGGCAGTGCCATCGGCTACGGTCTCGTCGCGCCGCGTATCATCTCGTGGCTGGTCACCGACGCGAATCAGGCGAACATGGTCATCTACTACCGGGTGAAGAGCTTCTTCTGGCTCGTCTTCCTCACCACGGCTGGTGTCGGCCTGCTGGCGGACATCCCGCTCTCGATGCTCCTGTTCCACGCGGGCGGTATCCTCTCCTACGAGACGATGCGTAACCGCTGGCGCGTCTTCGTCGTGGGCACCTTCGCCATCGCGGGACTGGTGACGCCGGACAGCCTCTACACGATGTTCCTCGTCGCCATCCCCGTCTCGTTCGCCTACGGGCTCGGACTGGCGATGCTCGGCTCCAGTCGGCTCATCCGAGTGAAAGGCGCACAGTTGTTCGGATTCGCTATCGTCGGGTTCCTCGTGGCCTACGCCGCCCTTCTGTTCGGTGGCGACGTGTGGCTGAATCAGGCCCTCTTGCCCGCGCTTCCGACCTCGATTCGACCGGAGACGCTGCTGGTGGACCAGCTGCTCGGTCGCCCCCGCACGACCGCTATAACCATGGTTGCAGGAGCGGTCGCAGGACTCTCGTTCGTCGCTGGTCTGGTGGGGTACGCGGTGCGATCCCACCGAGCGCGACGGCCCTGACGTTCGCCCCGAACGACTTATAATATTCTTCAGATAATATTGCGGTATGAGCAAGATAAGCGTCGAGATACCCGACGAGCTACTCGCGGACTTAGACGAGCACGTCGGCGACGACGGAAAGTTCGTCAACCGAAGCGAGGCAGTGCGGGCGTCCATTCGGAAGATGTTGGACGTGCTGGACGAGATCGACGAACGACACGGGAGACTCGAGGATGACTAGCGAGACGCCACGTTCGATACTAGAGACGGGCCAACTCGCTATCGCTGCGCTGTTCGTCACGGCGCTCGTGACGGCCCAGCTCACCGCGGCGAAGGTGTTGGCGTTCACCATCCCGTTCTCCCTCCCGGTCACCGGGAACGCCCTCTTCCTTCCGGGGGCGGCGCTGGCCTACGCGCTCACCTTCTTCGCGTCGGACTGCTACGCCGAGTTGTTCGGCAAGCGGGCCGCCCAGCGACTCGTGAACGTCGCGTTCGTCATGAACTTCGTCATGCTGGCGCTGGTATGGTCGACCATCGCAGCGCCCGCTGCCCAGTCCAGCGTCGACCCGACGAAGTTCCGCACCGTCCTCGGGGCGAGTACGAACATCGTCGTCGGAAGCCTGCTCGCCTATCTCGTGAGCCAGAATTGGGACGTCATCGTGTTCCACAAGATACGCGAACTCACCGACGGCACACATCTCTGGGCGCGAAACATCGGTTCGACGGCGAGCAGTCAGGCTATCGATACGGTCATCTTCGTCGGCGTGGCGTTCTTCGTCATGCCGCAGTACGCCGGAATCGGGCCGAAACTTCCCACAGACATCATCCTCTCGCTCATCGTCGGCCAGTATCTCCTGAAACTGCTCATCGCGGTTCTCGACACACCACTCGTCTACGCCGTGGTTGGCTACCTGCGGTCGCAGGACCACGTTTCAGCATCTCCGAGTACTGCGGACTGACTGCGGACTAATTCCTCTGAGGAGCCGAATTCACAGTATGCAGTTCCCTGACAGTGTAAACGATTTTCGGTTAAGATAATAAGAAAATTTCTACTTATTGTTGAATAAATTTATCTATCTATGTTTAATCTTTATTTATGTCTAACTTATTTTATAGTGCCCCATTACATTCCCGTAACCATGCCGCGCACACCACGGCAGTCACGACGGACGTTTCTGAAAACAACCGGCGTCGCCGCGACGGGTGCGGCATTTGCTGGTACATCGTCGGGAGCCATGACCACGGCTTCGACGAATGGTTGGACCGAAGTGGAATCGCCAACAGGGAAGACGATCTACGAAGTCGTCATGACGAAAGAAGAGCCGTACGCGGTCGCGGCCGGTGGGGACGTGCTCGCTCGGCGCGCAGACGGCTGGGAACTCGTCCTCGAAAAGGGACCGACGGTACAGTCGAACCCGCTTCGCGGTGCGGGAGTGACCGACGACGGCAAGCACGTTTGGTTCGTCGGCGGGAGCGGCGTCGTCGGGCTGTACGACGTGGACGAAGAACAGCTCACGGACTACTCCCCGCCGAAGGGCAAGACGAGTACGTGGGAAGGAATCGCAGTCGGTGGCGGTGCCGGTAACGAGAACATCTACCTCATCAACGGCTCCGGCGAAGTGCTCACGGGCCAGAACGACAGCGGCGCGATCACGTGGGGTGACGTGGTGAAGCCGGGCGGCGGTTCGAGTATGAAGGCCATCGACCTCGTGGACGATACGACGGCGTACATCGTCGATACGAACGCGAAGGTGTACGAGACGAAAGACGGCGGAAGCTCGTGGAACACGGTCGGCATCGACGGCGGCAGCGTCGGCCTGTACGGGGTCGCCGCACTCACCGAGGACGACATCAACGTCACCGGCGGTGACGGCTCTATCTTCCGGTACAACGGTGCGGTCTGGACGAAGAACTACGCTGGCGGGAACGCTCTCTACGGTATCGACCGGACGAGCGAGAATGGATTGGTTGGAGGTGGCAGCGGGACCATCTTCGAGCTGACCGAAGACGGATGGGAACAAGACTCGACACCGGTCAGTAACACGCTGAGGGACGCCGTCGTCGGAGAAAGTGGACCCGACGTGGCGGTCGGCGGGAGTGGCACCATCATCGAACGCCGAGAGTAGCTACTCGACGCGCTGAGCGAACCCGAACCGCGGTTTCACTTCTTCGACGCGTATCTCGACCGTCTCGCCTTCTTCGGTGTTCGGCACGAACAGCGTGTACTCTTCGACCTTCGCCACGCCGTCGCCTTCGCTTCCCACGCCCTCGATGGTCACTTCGAGGGTGTCACCAGCCCTGACGGGGGCGGTGAGACGCTTCCGGGCGACGAGATAGACTTCGGAGGATTCGTCGCGCGAGGCGTCGGGACTCATCGTTCTGACGTACTCGAACTCGTGGTCGATGTCCTCGCGCAGGTCGTCCAGATCCGGCCCCTGGAACACCTTCACGACGAGGTCACCGCCGGAGTCGAGCACGTCGAGTGCCGTCTCGAACGCCTGTCGAGCGAGGTAGACGGAACGTGCGTGATCTAAGCTGTACTCACCGGTCATGTTGGGTGCCATGTCCGAGAGCACCACGTCGGCAGAGCCTGCGACCTCGCGAACCTTCTCGCGGGTCTCGTCTTCGGTCATGTCGCCCCGGATGGTCTCGACACCGTCGATGTCATCGATCCGCTGGAGGTCGACACCGATGACGGTGCCGGAGTCGCCGACCGTCTCGGCGGCGACCTGTAGCCAGCCACCGGGTGCCGCTCCGAGGTCGATGACCGTCTCGCCCTCGTGGAGGATGTGGGCGGTTTCGTCTAGTTGCTTGAGTTTGTACGCCGCCCGAGAGCGATACCCCTCCTGTTTGGATTTGTTGTAGTAGTGGTCTTTTCCAGTCATTGCTCGAACGTACTACACAGACCCGTTTACGGGCTTCGACTCGGCGACGAGCCTCGCTCGCTACCGAAGACGACCGATAGCGTCGCCACTGGATGGTATCGAGGGATTGTCGACGGAGAATCGCCCGTCAGCGATGGTCACACTCGTCCTGATGCCGGACGAGATCCGATTTATTCTTCCCGCTGACGAAGACTTTCTTGTTGCAATAATTGCATATCCCCCACCGAGGGTCGTCATCGTCGAGCGTGTATCCTTCTGGCCGCCACTCCTGCGACATATTCGTCCAGAATACCTTCACCCCTAAAACGTTTATCAAAAATCTGTTTATTATCAGTTGTAATAATCAGGCAGCGGATGAGCACAGCCGTTTTCACACTGAACAGCCGGTAAGCATGTTATAGACACGCACATGGCGCGCGCGCGAACGGGTGTCTTTTTATGCCACGGTTTCGTAGCCATCCTCAACATGTTCAAGGCTATCGTGAGCGCAGAAACGCTCCGGACGACGATTGATTCCGTGGGCGTTCTGGTGGATGAATGTAAGATCCACCTCGACGAGGATGGCCTCGCTATCAAGGCTGTCGACCCTGCGAACGTCGGTATGGTCGATCTCCAACTCGACGCAGAAGCGTTCGAATCCTACGAGGCAGACGGGGGCGTCATCGGGGTCAACCTCGACCGTCTCGAAAGCATCGCCGGAATGGCAAGTTCCGGTCAGCTCGTCGAGATGGAACTCGACGAGGAGACCCGCAAGCTCCACATCAAGATCGATGGTCTCGAATACACCCTCGCACTCATCGACCCGGACTCCATCCGACAAGAGCCGGACATCCCAGATCTCGACCTTCCCGCTACCATCGTCGTCGAAGGCTCCGACATCAACCGCGCGGTCAAGGCGGCAGACATGGTCTCCGACCACATCGCACTCGGCGTCGACGAAGACGACGAACTGTTCTACGTCGAAGCCGAAGGCGACACCGATAACGTCGATCTGAAACTCGACACCGACGACCTCATCGATCTCACGGCAGGTCCCGCCCACTCCCTGTTCAGTCTCGATTATCTCAAGGATATGAACAAGGCGCTCCCGAAGAACGGTGAAGTGACCATCGACCTCGGCGAGGAGTTCCCGTTGAAGCTTCACTTCGAGATCGCAGAAGGTATGGGACAAGTCACGTACATGCTCGCGCCGCGTATCCAGAGCGACTAACGTCTCTCTTCTTCTCGCAGATTACAGATTCCGGTCGACGACTGCTTTCGCGGCCTCGGCTTTCTCTTTCCAGCCGTAGCCAGCCTCGTAGACATGGCGCTTGTTTTCGACCAGTTCCTCGGGCGTCGATTCCTCGAACCCACCTCTGACCCACGTTCCGCTATCGTGAAGCCATTCGACGACGTTTTCTCGTGTCTCGGGCCACGACAGGCCGACCATCTCGTACCACGCGATCATGGCGAAGACGGCGTTGTCGTGACAGCCCGGCACGCTTCCTTTCTCGTAGATCGTCTGCATCGGCTCGAAGGTCGGTTCCGAGACCGTCTCCCGGAACTCGTCCGCAGTGAGCAATCTGAGTGCACCGTCGCTTTCGACCACTCGCCGCTCGTGCTGGAGGCGGTCGAGTGCCGCGGCACGGAGCGCGTCCCAGCGACCGTGAACCAGGTCGCGGAGTTCCTCCTCGGTGTAGGAGTCCGTCGAGAGCACTGCGACGATGTCCGTGTACGCTTTCTCGATGTCCGTCCACGGCTCTCCATCGAACCGGCAGTCCGGGCCGTGGAGGTTCGTCGTGGTTCGGCAGTCGGGACACGGATACGCGAAGCGTGGCACGGAACCCCGTTCACACGCCGTGGTAATAGATGATTGGATTTCGAAACAGCGTGGAAACGCCGCGTTTCTTTCATCCCTAATCGGGCAATCTATCATTACCCGGCGACCGTCGCGTTTATCGGGTATCGGTGGGAAAGGCGAATGATGAACTCGCTTCACGCCCGGTACCCGTTCCTCGCGTCGGCTCGCGAGGCGGTTCGGGACGCGAACATCGACCTCATCGAAGTCGTCGCTAGTGAGGGCGACCGCCACCCGGGAGTCGAGCGTGGCGTGGAGCGCGTGCGGCGAGCATTGCTGGACGGGACGGTTCAACCTCCGGAGGATGGACGACGGTGGGGAACGACTGCGGAGGTGCTCTCGTATCCCATCGCACGGATGCTGGTGTCGCTCTTGGACGCGCCGGGGGCGGTCGAGAAGTACGCCAGTTCCGAGGCGACGACGGCCTACGAGCGATTTACCACCGACTTCGAATCGCCCGACGACGGTCTGAAGAGTACGCGGGGAATGTCGCTCACACTCGACACACTACTCGCTGACTTCGATCTCTCTCGGTCGGTCGTCTCCCGTGGCGACGATTTCGGCGTAGCGGTCGAAACCTATCTCACACTCGTCGAGGGCGCTGGCGACAACTGGCGACTCGCCACGCGCCAACTTTCCGATGGTGAGGTCGTCGTCTCGGAATCGGAGCTACACGGACTACTCAGGACGGCAGTGGAGACGCGCGTGGCCGACGACCTCCCCCTCTCCGTGCCGGAGGAGATCGGCGACGCACTCGCAGAGGAGGTGTCCGAACTGGAATCGTCGTTCACGGACGCCGACTTCTCCCACGACATCGACACGCTCGCGCCCGATCTCTTCCCGCCGTGCATGAAGAATCTGCTCTCGAAAGCGCGCGAAGGAGAGACGCTTTCCGTCTACTCCGAATTCGCTCTGGCCTCGTTTCTCACCAGCATCGGTCTCGACGCGGATGAGATCCTGGCGCTCTGTGAAGTCCGTATCCCCTCGCGGGCAGACCGCCTTCGCTACCGGGTCGAGCGACTGCGCGACGAACGAAGCACCCAGTACGCACCACCGAGTTGTGCGACGCTCGAAGCCTACGGCGACTGCGACCCAGATGAGCGATGTGAGTCGATACAGCATCCACTCGCGTACTACGAGAAGGCGCTGGACGAGCACGGAACCGTGACGGACTGGCGCGAGCGAGAGGATAGCAGATTGGCGTGACCGGATCGTTCGACACAATCGACCGAACTGTCCAAATCGGTTAGTGTTGATTCGCCAACCAGAATCCGACGCCGGTCATGAGCACGACGAAGCCGACGATGACGCCGACGAGCGCGAGCGCCCCCTGTTCAGTGAGGCCACCGTTGTCGAACTGGATACCGACGATGATGGTGGCTACGATGAACAGTCCGACCGACACGACGGAGACGACGATGTCGCGGAGCGTCTCGCCCTCGAGATTCATGTCCGGGATTTCCCGCGGTTCCATCAAAAGTTCTCCGTTTCGCAGTTGGCACCACGTGAGTCGTCGTTTCTGGTTCGCCCCACCCGTGATTGCCCGTTTGTTGCTGAAACAGCTGCTCTGTCGGAATCTACGGGAAACGGGGAATAACCAGTTCGAACGTTCGTGATGCGTCGAGAGCACTCCGATCGTTACGAATCGAGCTCGATCATCTGCCGATAAAAGTAGAAACGTGAACGAGAAAACCGCGTTCTAGTGTTTTTTCTTCTTTTTCTTTCGCTTCTTCTTCTTGCCCTTCTCTTTCTCGTGCGGTTTGCACTTCCTTTTCTTATCGTATGGGTGCTTCTTCAGGTGTTTCATCGCCGCCTTCTTGGGCAAGTAGAGTGTCGCGAGAACGCATCACTACCACCCGTGAGGAGGAGTACGACACCCATCTTGCCCGGATGCTCAGCACGACAGAGGACATCGATCCCGAGGCCGTCGACGTTCGAATCGACGACCATCTCGTCACGGTGCTTCGGGACGACACGCCGGTTGCGATATGGCCCTCGGAGGCGGCACTGGTCGCCGACGTGGCTGCGAGCCCGTTGCTCCGCGAGCGAGTCCCTCGATGGGAGACGAAAAACCTCGGAGTCCGGGGACAACTCCTCCACTGGGTGCGGTTATTCTTGGAACGGTGCCCGAGTTGTGACGGAGATCTTGCAGTAGCGGAGGAGACGGTGAAGTCGTGCTGTCGAACCGCTGAGGTCGTCACGCTCAACTGCGAGGCGTGCGACAGCCCCGTTCTCGAAGTCGAAGTCTGAAACGGGGCGTGATCGAAGTTTCTCTGAACCAGGTCGTGAACAGCGGTTCATCTAGTCTAGATAAGATCATCCAATAGGAAACCGGAGTCAGCAAGAACACCCACAAGTCGGGGAAGTCAGACATCGAACGCTCGTCGTCGAATTTAACGAGCCGATACCGCTGAATTCCAGTGCGAAAACCCACCAGCTTTCGAAAACAGGTGAAACGCTTAGGTTGATAGAGCACATACCATTAATCGCGTAGAAACGACCGCTGAGGTGCCGCAACGCGCTGATTTTCGTCGTTCACGTTTCGCGTAGGAGGAAGCACCCATGACGAACACAGCCGCTTCCAGGAGAGTATCGCTTGCTCCGCTGGCCGATACTGGCGAGGCCGACCCTCGCTCACAGCGCGCCAGAGCGGAGCGAATGGCCGTCACGCCGCTCGGTGGCGGTCTCTACGAAGTCAAAAGCCAGAGCGACAACACGTACTTCGTCGATCTGCTCGGCGGGCGGTGTACCTGCCCCGACCACATGATGCGGGGCGTGCGGTGTAAGCACATCCGCCGCGTCGCCATCGAGATCAACGAGGGGCGAACACCCCCGCCGGGAAAGGAAGCTGTCGAGTGTGCCCGCTGCGAGTCGGTCATCTTCGTGGACGAACGGAAGGCCGACGCGGTACACTTCTGCGACCACTGCCAGCTCCGGTCCGGTGAGGCCGTCGTCGACCGTGTGACGGGCGACCTGCTCCTCGTCGTTCAGATGCCGGGGTTCCGCGCAGACGACGTCGAGGTACCCGGTAAGGACACCACCGTGGCCGAATATCCGGGGAACGAGGGCTACCCGGCGAACGATCCGGTCGTCGAGGTTGTCTACCCGATTCCGTCGGGACTGCGCCCGGAGCAGGTGCAGCCACACCACCTCCGACGCTACTCGTTCCCGCGCTCGCGGCTCGAACGCCCCCGGCGTCCGGGTGACCAGTCAGAGCTGACAGATTTCCCGGAAGGGAACTGAACGACGGTAATTTTTCGGTCGCCGCAATAAGCGTCCGTATCCCGAGTGACTACTTCAGTATCGCTTCCGCTTCCTCGACCGAGAGGATGTTCTCTGCGACCGCGTTGAGGATATCTCGAATATCGTGCTCTGATTCGTCCTCTGTGCCGTCGATCCAGAGGTCGTCCATCGAATCACCCTCTTCCAGCGCGGTCTCCTTCTTGACTCGGTAATTGCCGCCGTCGGTCTGGTGTACGTCCGCCGGATGGAAGAAATACCAGTCCTCACGGTCGAATCGCACGCCGATCTTCGGTTTCGCGCCGAAGTTCTGCGAGAAGTACACCAGTGCTTCGACCTCTTCACCGGAGAGATAGATGGGGTCGCCGGAACTCGATTTCGCCTCGATAGCGTAGAAGACGTTCCCGTTCCCCGCCAGCACGTCCGGTAGTTCGCGCTGGGTCGCACCGCCGCTTGCGGGTGCGCGCATGACGGCGAATCCTGCCTCGTCCAGTCTGTTGACGAGTTCGCGCTCCCGACGATCGCCCTTCGTGTTCGCCATTCGTGCGTACTACTGCCTCCCGACTTATATAGGGGTCGAAGCGGCACGGCCATCTCGTTTTTGCGTCCACGATTCGAAAGCTTCGACAGTGGCCGAACAACAGAGTCTCGGCAGCGACGGCGAGCGAGGCGACCAACCCGTGCCGGACGAGCAGAAATCCGGTCAGACCATCCTCGCCCAGGAGATCGAGTCGGGACTGAACGAACTCGAACGACCGACGGACGGACTCCTCCTGTCGGGGCTATCCGCAGGATTGGACATCGGCTTCGGTCCGCTCTTCATGGCGGTGCTGACGACCCTGGCCGCAACTGCCTGGGGAGAACCGCTCACCGAAATCGTCGTGGCCAACGCCTACGCTATCGGGTTCATCTTCGTGATTCTCGGGCGCTCCGAACTGTTCACGGAACACACGACGCTGGCCGTCTTACCCGTCCTCGACGGACAGGCCTCGATCAAACAGCTGAGTCGGCTGTGGGGCCTCGTTTACCTCGGCAACGTCGTCGGCGGGAGCATCTTTGCAGCAGTCGCGGTCGTTTTAGCACCAGCCTACGGAATCGCCGAATCGGGGGCGTTCGTCGATATCGCGAAGAATCTCCTCGACCACAGCGCACCGCTCTTGCTCGTCGGTGGTGTCCTCGCGGGATGGCTGATGGGACTGCTCTCGTGGCTCGTTACGGCGGCCCGTGAGACCCTCGCCCGCGTCTTTTTCGTCTGGCTCATCGCGACGGCCATCGGACTCGCCCACCTCCCCCACTCCATCGCAGGCAACGTGGAGGTGCTCGCAGGGATGTTTCTCTCACCGTCGATAACGCTGCTCGACTACGCACGATTCCTCGTCCTCGCGACGGTCGGCAACGCTATCGGTGGCTCGACCTTCGTTGCACTGTTGAAATACGGACACGTCGTGCGCGGAAGCGAGTAGAACAGAAATAGTAGCAGTTGCGGTTTAGGTTCCGTGCTGCCAGCTACCCATGTACTCCGCTTGCTCGTCCGTGAGCGAGTCGAACTCCACGCCGTCTGCTTCCAGTTTGATCTCCGCGATCTCGCGGTCCAGCTCGTCCGGCACGTCGTGGACGCCAGCGTCGTACTCTGCGCTGTTTTCGACCAGCTCACGGACACAGGCAGCCTGCACGCCGAAGCTCTGGTCCATCACTTCGACGGGATGGCCCAGTGCGAGTGGTGCGGCGAGGTTGACCAGTCGGCCCTCGGCGAGCACGTTGAGGCGGCGACCATCCTCCATCTCGTACTCCCGGACACCGTCGCGGGCCTCTCGCTCGGCCACGGCGAGGTCGGAGAGCTGGGTCAGGTCGATCTCGATGTCGAAGTGACCCGCGTTGGCGAGCAGAACGCCGTCTTTCATCACGTCGAAGTGCTCCTCGGTGATGACGTCGCGGTTTCCGGTCGTCGTGATGAACACGTCGCCCTCTTTCGCGGCTTCGGCCATCGGCTTGACCTCGTAGCCTTCCATGTGGGCTTCGAGCGCGCGGCGCGGTTCGACTTCGGTGACGACGACCTTCGCGTTCTGTCCTGCGGCCTTCTTGGCGACACCTTTGCCACAGTAGCCGTAGCCAGCGACGACGACGGTCTTGCCAGCCCACGAGAGATTGGTCGTCATGGCGATAGTGGCGAGCGAGGACTCGCCCGTACCGTGGACGTTGTCGAACAGGCGCTTCATGGGGGTGTCGTTGACGGCGAAGACGGGGTAGTCGAGCGCGCCGTCCGCGTCCATCGCGCGGAGACGGTGGACGCCAGTGGTCGTCTCCTCACAGCCACCGACGATGCTGTCGATGAGTTCGGGGTGGTCTTCGTGGATCGCGGCGACCATGTCCATCCCGTCGTCGACCGTGACGGTGGGTTCGAGGTCGATGACCGCCTCGATGGCCAGGTAGTATTCGTCGTCGTCCACGCCGCGCTTCGCGTAGCTCGTGATGTTCGGGTGTTCGTCCAGTGCGGCGCTCACGTCGTCGTGAGTAGAAAGTGGGTTACAGCCAGTGACGGCCACCTCTGCACCGCCCTCTGCGAGCGTCTCGACCAACACCGCGGTCTTCGCTTCGACGTGCATCGCCATGCCGATTCGCTGGCCTTCGAGGGGTTTTTCGCCCTCGAACTCAGCCTGGATCGTCGTCATGATCGGCATGTGTTGGCGCGCCCAGTCCATCTTCCGATGCCCTTCGACGCGAGCAGATTCGACGTCGTCTAGCTGCTCGCTGATCGATGGATAGTCTGCCATACGTCGGAGATGGGTGACCGCACCCAAAACGCTACCGAAGGCGGTCAGCCCTCGTGTCGAAAACGGTCAGGGTTGTGGTTGGCTGGCGGTCACCGGGTGTGCAGGCAAACGGTGGGTCTCTGTGATCGCTATTCGGTCGTGGTCTGTTTCAGTGGTCGTTTCCGTTACCCTTGTTCTTGCCGTTCTTCTTTTCGTTCCCTTTCTTGGAGTCTTCTTCGTCGTCCTCGTCGTTCTTGTCGTTTCCGTGGTTACTGGGGTGGTCGTCGCCTTTCTCGTTGCCCTTCTTCTCGTCGTCGTGCGGGCCTGCGTGGTCGGGTTTCTTGTCAGCACCGGGGTTGTTCATGGTCACCCAGTCCGAGATGACTCGGCCCGGGTTCTTCACGTCCTCACCCGAGAGGAGCTTGTGGACGAAGGCCGAAACACGCTGGCCGAACGCATCGTCACCGGTTTCTTCTTCCTCTTCAGCTGCGACCAGTTCCACGGTGGTCGTATCGCTCACGTTGCCTTTCGTCGCCGTGATCGCGACCGTGGTGTTGTTCGCGGGCGTCGGGAGGGAAACCGTCCCGTTCGCATCGGTAGTATAGCTACCTGCACCTGCGTAGGTGGAGTTGTTCAGGGCCTCGACGCTGACCGAGGCGTTCTCGACTGCGGTTCCGTTCGACGTCACCGTCACGACGACACCGTCGGTCTGGGAGACACCGACCGTCATTCCTTCTTCGCCAGTACTTGCGAACGCGGGCGCGGCGACGGAGAGGATGAGTGCCACCGCGACTATCGGAGCGAATCTTTTCGGGTTCATGCAGTTTCTTCCACCGGGGATGACCCCATAAACCCCGATTCTCGTTCGCAACCGTTATATCCGTACACGAACAGTTCAGATAGGACGAGAGAGTTTAAAACTCGATATAATCATTCAATTTCTATTTCTTGATGTCTTTGCTACAAGACCAATAACGCGGAAAAATCACTTCCGTTGAAACGATAACAGCGATCACTCGGTAGCACGCTCGACGACCGACTTCGCGCGTGATTCTGCTTCTTCACGGATGGAGTCTTCGTCCATGATTAATATCTCTCTATCTGCCATGAGAACCGTACCGTCACACATCGTATGTTTCACGTCGCTGCCACGCGCGGCGTATGCGAGGTGGCTCACGAGGTCGTGGTGGGGGGTGAGGTGAGTCGCAGAGAGGTCGAGAACCGCGAGGTCTGCGTTCGCGCCCTCCTCGATCCGCCCGCTCTCGAAGCCGAGGGCTTTGGCGCTTCCCGCAGTCGCCATATCGACGACCGATTCGGCGCTGACCGCGCTGGCATCGTTCGTGGCGAGTTTGCCGAGCATGGCCGCATCGCGCATCTCGCCGAACATGTCGAGGTCGTTGTTCGACGCTGCACCGTCGGTGCCGAGTCCGACCGTGACCCCGGCATCCAGCATCGCTTGCACGGGCGCCATCCCGCTAGCGAGTTTCATGTTCGAGGCGGGGCAGTGGACGACCGCAGTGCCCGTTTCCGCGAGCAGTTCGATCTCGGCGGTGTTGAGATGGACGCCGTGAGCGACGAAGTCGTTCGTCTCGGTCATCCCCTCCTCGCGGGCGTACTCCATCGGCCGCATACCGCGCTCTTCGACGATCGGAACGACCTCGTCTTGCGTCTCGTTCGCGTGATAATGAAGCGGGACGCCGACCGCGCGCACGCGGGGAACGTACTCGTCTAGGTATTCCTCGACGACCGTCGTGAGGCTGTGGGGCATCACCGCCGTCGAGATGCGTCCGTCCGCTGCACCATCGAGTCGCTCTGCGATTTCGAGGCTCGTTTCGAAGTCCTCGCGGGCGGCATCTTCGTCCTTTCCGACCGTGACGATACCGTGCCCGAGCCGTGCGCGAAGCCCTGCGTTCTCGACTGCTTCGGCCGCCTCGTCCATGTGGAAGTACATATCTGCGAAGCCGGTCGTTCCGGACCTGATCATCTCGAGCAGAGCGAGTTCCGTTCCGGCACGCACGTCCTCGGGGGTCAGCGCACCTTCGACCGGCCAGATGTCCTCACGAAGCCACGATTCGAGGGGTTTATCGTCTGCATAACCGCGCAGAAGCGTCATCGCGGCGTGGCAGTGGGCGTTGACGAGACTGGGAATGACGAAGCCATCGCTCGCATCCAGCGTCTCGTCACCCTCCGGAACGTCGCCGACGGCGAGGATCGTCCCCGCATCTTGGTCGACAAGCACGTCGGCGCGTTCGACGCTCATGTCCGGTCGAAGCACCTGCCCGTCTGCGATTCGAAGTGTCGTCATGCTCCCAGGTTGACGGCCCCCGCGCATGACTCTGGTGGATTGCAGTTCGCGCCGGGAAAGCAAGAGTAATCCGTCTGGCCAACAGACGCGGAGATAATGCGAATCGCCGTCCCCAACAAGGGCAGGTTGCACGACCCGTCGATGGAACTGCTCGAACACGCAGGACTGCATACTGTGGACGGTGCCGACCGAAAGCTGTACGCGAACACGGTCGACCCGGACGTGACGTTGCTGTTCGCGCGTGCTGCCGACATCCCGGAGTACGTGAGCGATGGTGCGGCAGACGTCGGAATCACCGGTCTCGACCAGGTGCGAGAGGCCGACACCGGTAACGTCGAGGATCTACTCGACCTCGAATTCGGCCAGTGTCGGCTCGTACTGGCCGCACCCGAGGACGGCGATATCGACTCTATCGCCGACCTCGCGGGCAAGACGGTCGCCACCGAGTTCCCGAACATCGCGGCACAGTACTTCGCCGAGACGGACGTGAGTCCCGAGATCGTCGAAGTCAGTGGCGCGACCGAACTCACCCCGCACGTTGACATGGCCGATGCCATCATCGACATCACGAGCACGGGGACGACACTGAAGGTCAACCGCCTCGCCATCATCGACGAGGTGCTGTCGAGTTCGGTTCGGCTGTTCGCCCGCGAAGACGTGGTCGACGATGGGAAGGTCGAACAGGTCGTGATGGCGCTCCAGTCGGTCATCTCCGCCGAGGGCAAACGCTACCTGATGATGAACGCGCCGGAAGACAGACTCGACGAGATTCGAGACGTGATTCCCGGTCTCGGCGGCCCGACCGTGATGGACATCGCCGGAAACGGGAAGGTCGCGGTTCACACCGTGGTGGACGAGCGCGAGGTGTTCGAGACCATCAACGAGGTCAAGCAACTCGGCGCAAGCGGAATCCTGGTGACCGAGATCGAGCGTCTCGTGGATTGAAGCGGAGCCGAGGGCTGTCGATTTCTGCGACAATGTTCAAGCCGTCAGTAGACGTCTATTCTGATATATGCGTTTGTTCGTGAGCATCGACCTGCCGAACGACCTCGCAGACAGCGTCGAAGGCGTCCAAGACCGGTTTCGTGACGCTGACGGACTGAAGTTTACCGACCCGACACAGGCCCACGTGACGCTGAAATTCCTCGGCGACGTCGAATCGGACCGCGTTCCCGATATCGAAGCGGCGCTCGAAGCCGCCGTTGCCGACGATATCGATTTCGGCCCCTTCCGGGCGACCGTGAAGGGACTCGGCGTCTTTCCGAGTCTCGACTACATCAGCGTGGTGTGGCTGGGGGTCGAGGAAGGAGCGGAGGAGATGACCTTGCTCAACGATGCCGTCGAGTCGCGCGTCTACGACTTCGGGTTCGAACCCGAAGAGAACGATTTCGTCCCACACGTCACCATCGCCAGAATGCAACACGCAGGCGGGAAAGAACTCGTACAGGAGAACGTGCGCGAACTCGACCCGACAGTTGGTCGGATGCAGGTCGAAGAGATTCGATTGACGAAGAGCGAGTTGACGAACGAGGGGCCGGAGTATTCGACCGTCGCGGCGTTCTCCCTGTAACCCCGTTTGAAAGGAACAAGATTTTAAGCTACGGCGGAAAAGTGGCAACCACTATGGGCAAGAAGTCGAAGGCCAAGAAGAAGCGGCTTTCCAAGTTGGAACGGCAGAACAGCCGCGTCCCTGCGTGGGTCATGATGAAGACCGACCGCGACGTGATGCGAAACCCCAAGCGCCGAAGCTGGCGGCGTAGCGACACCGACGAATAATGAGCACAAGTGATTTCGAGGAGCGAGTCATCACGGTTCCGCTCCGAGACGTGAAAGCAGAACCGAAGCACAAGCGCGCCGGAAAGGCGATGAAACTGGTGCGCGGACACCTCGCTCAGCACTTCAAGGTCGACGAGGATGACGTGCGTCTCGACCCCTCCATCAACGAGGCCATCTGGTCTCGCGGTCGCAAGAACCCGCCGCGAAAGCTTCGGGTTCACGCGGCCCGCTTCGAGGAAGAGGGCGAAGCCATCGTCGAGGCGGAATACGAAGAGTAGAGCGTTGCTTCGTACCGCGTTCAACGGGTCGTCGTACGTCGGCGTTTTCGCTCGCGTTACTGACGAGAATCTTCTGATTCGACCCGATCTAGACGACGAACTGGTCGAATCGCTCGGGAATGAGTTGGGCGTCGAAGTCGTCGAGACGACGCTCGGTGGGTCGTCCACCGTCGGCGCACTGATCGCAGGAAACGAGAACGGACTACTCGTGAGCAGTCGCGTGACCGACCACGAGCGCGAGCAGATCGAAGCCGTCGTCGACGTTCCCATCACCGAGTTGCCGGGGCGGATCAACGCCGCGGGAAACGTCGTGCTGGTGAACGATACCGGAGCGTACGTCCACCCGGATCTCTCACACGAGGCGGTACAGGCCGTCTCGGACGGTCTCGGCGTCCCGGTCGAGCGCGGTGAGATCGCTGGCGTTCGAACGGTTGCCACCGCCGCAGTCACCACGAACACGGGGGTTCTCTGTCACCCGAAAGCGACAGACGACGAACTCGACCGGATCGAGGACGTACTCGGCGTTCCAGCCGATATCGGCACCATCAACTACGGTGGCCCGCTCGTCGGCTCGGGACTCCTCGCCAACGCTCACGGCTACGTCGTCGGACAAGACACGACCGGGCCGGAGCTCGGACGGATCGAAGACGCACTAGGATATATCGACTGAGATTCACCAGATCGGTTTGTCCACCCCTATGAATATTGTTTGTCATTTTTTATATAAGCAGAAAATCATTTCTGAGTACTGGGAGGCAAACTGGCAGACTGGAGGGGAGTTGCAACAGTTGCAACCCCCTCCAGTGAGTCGAAGAACAGTTCCAGCCGATAAAGAAACATAATAAAAGGTGATGTATTAATAAGTAGATTGGCAAACATGTATTACCTGTAACCGTTCCCGGCAGTTCGGGACGAGGAGAACCATGAATCAACCAGTGTTACGATCCAACGAGATGGGGGACGGGGATCAGGGTTCGATAGCGACCGAAGAAAATACCGAGGATAAACTATCTCGTGACGAGATATTCCATATCCTTCGGAGTCAACGGCGGCGATATGCACTCCACTATCTCAAACACCACGAGGGCCCGACGACCATCGGCGAACTCGCCGACCAGTTGACGGCGTAGGAAAATGACATCCCGATGGAACGGATCACGTCACGTCAGCGAAAGCGCATCTATAATTCGCTTCAACAGACACATCTGCCGAAACTGGATCGAGCAGGACTCGTCGAGTACGACGCCCCACGAGGGTACGTTACACTCACCAACATCGCCGCCAGACTCGATATCTACCTCGAGATCGTCGACGAGCGAGAACTCCCGTGGGCGCAGTTCTACCTTGGATTGGGGAGCCTGAGTATCGTCCTGATGCTGGCCGTCTGGATCGAGGAATTTCCGTTCGCCCTCCTCCCGGATATCGTCTGGGGCGGATTCGTGGCGACTGCACTCTTGCTTTCGGGCATCGCACACACGATGTCGCTCCGGGCATCTCGGCTCGGAGACGGCGACGTGCCGCCAGAGATACGGAAGAACCGACGATGATCGACAGTGCAACAGTAGCTCGCAAAAACGGCTGAAAACGACGAGTACGACGAGAAGTGGGGCGAACTTCGTTCGATACGAACTGGTCGCGTGATGGTATAAAAACGCTCGGTCGAGGGAACCGAGTTAGGAAGATTCTTCCCGCTCGCTCCCGCAGGTGTGGGTATGAGAGCGATTACTCGCGGAGCGGAGGTCGAAGTACGATGATGGGCGGCGGAAACCAAGAACTTCAGCAGCTTTCCCAGCAACTCCAGCAGTTGGAAGCCGAGAAAGAAGAGCTGGAGGGCGAGATCGAGGATCTGCGCGACGAGAAGACCGAGATCGACGAAGCGATCGAAGCGATCGAGACACTCGAAACCGACTCCGTCGTGCAGGTTCCACTCGGTGGTGGCGCGTACCTTCGTGCCAGCGTCGAAGACATCGACGAGGTCATCGTGGAACTCGGCGGCGGCTACGCCGCGGAGCGTGACCAGGATGGCGCTATCGACTCGCTGAAGAGCCGAAAGGACGTCATGGACGAGCGAATCGAGGGCATCCAGGACGAGATCAGCGAAGTCGAAGACGAAAGCGACCAGCTGGAAGATCAGGCACGCCAGATGCAACAGCAGCAGATGCAACAGCAGATGCAGCAGATGCAGGGGCAACAGGACGACGAGGACGAATAATCGGCGATGTTCGACAGTCTGAAGGATAAGCTCAGTGGCTTCCGTAAGGACGTCGAGGAGACGACCGAAGAGAAGGCAGAAGAAGCCGCGGAGGCAGAGGAGAACGAGGACGCCGAGACCGAAGCGTCTGAAGCGGAAGTCGAGGCAGAATCCACCGCGGAAGAAGTCGAGTCCGAAGCGTCGGAAGCGGAAGCCGAGACGAACAACGGGCGTGGCAGCTTCACGCAGAAAGCGAAGTCGTTCGCTCGCGGTGAGATCGTCATCGAAGAGCAGGACGTCGAAGACCCGCTCTGGGAGCTGGAGATGGCACTCCTCGAAAGCGACGTGGAGATGAGCGTCGCACAGGAGATGCTCGAAGGCATCCGAAGCGACCTCGTCGGTGCCACCCGAAAGTTCAGCGCCGAAACGGGCGACGTCGTCGAGGAAGCCCTCGCTGACGCCCTGCTGTCGGTCATCAGCGTCGGCCAGTTCGACTTCGAGCAGCGAGTCTCCGACGCCGACAAACCACTCGTCATCATCTTCACCGGCGTCAACGGCGTCGGCAAGACGACGAGCATCGCCAAGATGGCGCGCTACCTCGAAGAGCGGGGCTACTCGTCGGTGCTGGCGAACGGAGACACCTACCGTGCCGGAGCGAACGAGCAGATACAGGTTCACGCCGATTCGCTGGGCAAGAAGCTCATCAGTCACGAGCAGGGCGGCGACCCGGCGGCGGTCATCTACGACGCCGTAGAGTACGCCGACGCCCACGATATCGACGTGGTGCTCGGTGATACGGCGGGGCGACTCCACACCAGCGAAGGGCTGATGGATCAGTTGGCGAAGATCGGCCGCGTCGTCGATCCGGATATGACCCTCTTCGTGGACGAGGCAGTGGCTGGACAGGACGCAGTCCAGCGTGCCAAGGAGTTCGACGAAGCCGTCGAGGTCGATGGCTCGATCCTGACCAAGGCTGACGCCGACTCGAAAGGTGGGGCCGCTATCTCCATCGCCCACGTCACGGGCAAGCCCATCCTCTTCCTCGGCGTCGGGCAGGAGTACGACGACTTAGAACGGTTCGACCCCGAAACCCTCGTGGACCGCCTGCTGGGCGACGAAGAGTAACCGAACCCGCTTTTTCCACGCGACACAGCGACCGGGAGTTGAGAGTGACGCGACTACTTCCAGATCAAGGACACTACATAGCGACGCCGAATCGCACAGCCGACACCCCGCAATCAGGTCGCGCGGCGAGGGCGGTTCGCGCTGGCCGCGAACTGCCCGAGCGACCGGGGAGGGACGGGGACGCCGAGGACGGGCGGCCCCGGCGGTTCGGGCCGCCCGTCCGCACTGCGGTCGCGGTATGTTTCCTTTGCGATTACAGTCGTCGAAGATACAACGATCCGAAAAGACGACGAACTGCGTTGAACACCGAGAAAGGCGAGTCAGTGGAAGCCGGACAAAACTCGCCATCGCACGAGTGATTCGCAATTCCCAAGACCGCCCACCGATTCCTGTCGAACGACAGCGACCCGAATTTCAACCGAAAACGAACCGTGTACCTACTCGAACTCGGCGGACAAGACGACGAATTTGCGGCTTGCGAGGCGGAGAGCGCGGCGACCGGCGTCGAACTCGTCGCGCCCGGACTCGCGCGAGCGGCGGCCATCACGGGACGAATCGAGAACCTCGCGTACACCCACCGGGCGAGCGAGCTGGTGGGCGAGACCGACACCGACATCGACAGTGCTCGCGCACTGCTCTCTGCCGCGCAGATCGACCGCGAGGGGACGGTCGCCGTTCGCGCGCAGAACGTGCGCGAGACGACAGATATCAGCACGCAGGAGGCAGAACGCGAACTCGGTCAGGTGCTCGTAGAGCGGGGCTTTTCGGTCGATCTGGACGACCCTGATAACGAACTTCGGGCGAACTTCTCCGCGGACAGTTGCCTCCTCGGCTGGCTCGAACGCGAGAGTACGCGAGACTTCGGAACTCGCATGCCGACCGACCGACCGTTCTTCCAGCCGGGAAGCATGCACCCACTGCTCGCGCGCGCACTGGCAAACGTGGCGGGCGCGCGACCCGGCGCGACCATCCTCGACCCGATGTGCGGGACGGGCGGCGTGCTCATCGAAGCCGCGCTCGTCGGGGCGCGCCCGCTCGGTGTCGACGCACAGGAGAAGATGGTTCGCGGGGCAGGGAAAAATCTCGCGCACTACGCTCCCGATGACGATTTTGGGACGGTTCGCGGGGACGCGACACATCTTCCGTTTCCCGACGACTCCATCGACGGCGTGGTGTTCGACGCACCCTACGGCAGGCAGTCCAAGATCGCCAATCTCGAACTGGACGACCTCGTCGCTGGTGCGCTCGCGGAAGCACACCGGGTCGCGTCCCGAACAGTCATCGTCGGTGACCGTTCGTGGGCGGCGGAAGCCCGAGACGCGGGATGGAATGTCGAACGCGAGTTCGAGCGCCGCGTCCATCGGTCGCTGACGCGATACATCGTGGTGCTATCTCGATAGTGAAATTTCCGAATCGAGAAATGCTATTATCCCCGGCACAAATCCACGTCTATGGAGCAATATCTGGGTCTCGTGGACGACGTACTTCGGGAGGGAGAGTACAAACCCAACCGAACCGGTGTCGATACGATTTCGACGTTCAGTCAGCACTACGAAATCGACCTGCAGGACGGCTTTCCGCTTCTGACGACGAAGCAGATGGACGGCTTTCGCTGGGATTCGATGTTACACGAACTCCTCTGGTATCTCTCCGGAGAGGAGCACGTGCGCAACCTGCGCGAGAAGACGGGCATCTGGAACGAGTGGGCCGACGAAGACGGCAACCTCGACACCGCTTACGGTCGATTCTGGCGGCGATTCCCGGTTCCCGACGAGGGGCTGCCGGGCGAGTCGTGGCCCGAAGACGGCCATCGCTGGCTGAACGACGAGGGAACCTTCGACCAGATCCAGTACGTCGTCGACGGTCTGCGCGAGAATCCGAACTCGCGGCGATTCGTCGTCTCGGCGTGGCATCCGGCCAACGCCGCCGTCTCGACGCTTCCGCCCTGTCACTACACCTTCGTCGTGAACGTACAGGGCGAGACGCTGAACCTCCACCTCACGCAGCGGTCGGGTGACGTGGCCCTCGGCATCCCATTCAATATCGCGGCGTACGCCCTGCTGGCGACCGTCCTCGCGCGCCAGACCGGCTTCGAGGTCGGGAAGTTCGCCCACACCATCGTGGACACGCACGTCTACTGCGGCAAGGGCGAGCGTGGGGAGTGGTATCGTGACAACCTCGGCGACCTACAGGCGAAATTGGCAGACGTGAGTTCGAAATCTGAGTTCGAGGAAGTACGCGAGTGGCTCGAATCGGAGGCCCCAGAAGAGGACGAAGACGGCTTCGACCATGTGCCGGGCTTGCTCACGCAACTCTCGCGCGAGCCGAGATCCCGACCGGAGATCGAGATCACGGCGGACACGCTGGACGAACTAACCTACGACGACATCACCCTGCGAGAGTACGACGCCCATCCCGGCATCCGATTCCGGGTGGCCGAGTGATGCGTCTCGTCCTCGTCGCTGCCGTCGCAGAGAACGGCGTCATCGGACGCGATGGCGGTATGCCGTGGCACTACCCCGAGGATCTGCGTCACTTCAAGGAGACGACGATGGGACACCCGGTCGTCATGGGGCGGACGACCTACGAGAGCATCGCGGCCAGGATCGACGGCCCCCTGCCGGGACGGACGAACGTCGTCCTCAGCAGGTCGAATCCGAATCTGCCGAAGGATGTCGTGCTTGTCGATGGAGTCGAGGAGGCAGTCGACACGGTTGCGGAACTGGACGACACCGCCTTCGTCGTCGGTGGCGCGACGATATACGAGCAGTTCCTTCCTCACGCCGACGAGATGGTGTTGACCGAAATCCACGAAGAGTACGAGGGAGACACACGATTTCCGGAGTGGGACGCGGAATCGTGGCAGGAGGTCGAACGCGACGAACGCGACGAGTTCGATTTCGTCCGGTACAAACGTCGCTGATTAGGCCTTACTTCCTCGCCGATGGATCGTCGGGTTCGCCCACGCGACCAGTACGCCGACGAGCAGGGCGACCAGCCACGTTCCGATTGCCGTTTGCTCGTCTGCGATTATGCTTTCGACGCCGAAAACAGCCCACAGGACGACCGTAGCGAGCCAACTGGCGATGCCGAACACCCAGACCTGCTGGTAGGAAACCGGGAGTTTGTCGAGGGCGACGAGAACACCGACGACGAGGCCCGGAGCATAGACGAGCAGAGCAGTCTGCCATGGTTGAGGATTCTCGGTCAGCAGTGGCGTAAACACGGTGAGTGGAAGCGAGAGCATCAACATGCTTCCGACGACGATACCCACCTGTTCGAATCGGTCGGGGAGGGACATAGTTACAGTTCGGTCGGCTGACGATAAAGCGATTCCTCTCGCGGCGTTCAACTCGGTGGTGCGGGCGGCCCGAGCGAGACGAGGTACACGATACCACCGATGACGATGCTCGCCAGGAAGCTCACGACGACGTGGATGAAGGTGACGAAGCCCGCCGTGCGCCACTTCAGCCGGTAGACGATGTGGAAGATGGTCAGGTCAAGTGCGAGCGCGATGACGAGGACGGCGGGCGGGAAGTACCGTTGGAGAAGGAACGGAAGTGCCGCGATCGGCAAGCCGACCGCCAGCGCGCGCGTGAGTGGTACGCTCCCGAGGACGTTGCGCGCGGCGATGTGACCGGTCACCGTGAGAAAGGCTGCGAGGAGGAGATACGTTGCAACGAGAGGCGTCAGGTCACCCAGCAATGCCATACTCGTTGGTCGAAAGCGGGGAACCTTGGATGTGCCGATTATTCCAGCAGACCGAGTTCTTCGAGACGTGAGACGATCTTATCGACTGCCTTTTCTGCGTCCTCGGGTTTCTTGCCGCCAGTGATGACGAGCTTACCGGAACCGAACAGGAGTGCGACGACTTCGGGTTCGTCGAGACGGTAGACGAGGCCGGGGAACTGCTCGGGTTCGTACTCGATATTCTCCAGACCGAGACCGATAGCGATAGCGTTGAGGTTGAGATTACGGCCGAGGTCGGCGCTGGTGACGATGTTCTGAACGACGATCTCGGGGTCTTCGTTGACCTCGATGTTCAGCTCGCGCAGTTTGTCGAAGACGATCTCGAGGCTCTCGTGGACGTCGGCAGTGCTCTTCGCACCGGTACAGACGATCTTGCCGGAACGGAAGATGAGTGCAGCCGACTTCGGGTTCTGGGTTCGGTAGACGAGACCAGGGAACTGTTCAGGGTCGTAATCAGCACCCTCCAGGTCCATGGCGACACTCTGAAGGTCGAGTTCCTGCCCAATGCCCGTCGAAGCGACCACGTTTTCAATGTTGATGGTTTCCTTGGGGTCGGTCATAGCGCGACTTAAATGTCGTATTTAAGGTTTATAAAGGTTGGTAGTCCTTGCTGACACGTCTCAAATGGCCTTTATGAACACTCTCGGGACGGAATCTTGATGTAGGAGGTTCTATGGACGGACACGAGCTAAGTCAGCATCCTACACGGCCTTTGGCCACGATTTCCACAGAGCGAGATGGCGTAGACCTTAACAGTACGCCGCCCCAATCGATGGATAATGACCGACGAGCGAAGTCACAAGTTCTCCGAAGGGGAAGGCTTCGGCGACCCGTACGACGAGTTCGATCTCGACCCTCCCGAACTCGAAGTGAACCCGGACGAAGTCGACCCCGTCGACTCCCGCGTCGTTACGGATATGCTCGACCAACAGGCGATCCCCCGCGACCGAGTGTCCGTCGAAGACCTCGTCGAAGTCGGCCTGAGCTACATGCAGATCAACCGCTTCGAACAGGCGACCGAGACGTTCGAGCGCGCGGCCCGCTTCGCCGAGGAAGATTCCCTCGAAGCCCAAGAGGCATGGGTGAACAAGGGCGCGGCACATGGCCAACTCGAAGAGTGGGACGACGCCATCGGTGCGTACCGCGAAGCTCTGCGGATCGACGACGATAGCGAACACGCGGCCACCGCCGAGACGAATCTCGCCTACGCCCTCTGGGAGTCCGGCCAGACCGAGCAGGCACTCGAACACTCCGAACGCGCCGTCGAGATCGACCAGCGATTCCCGCAGGCGTGGTTCAACCGGGGCTTTTTCCTGCTCGAACGCGGCCTCGCAGAGGACGCCCTGAACTGTCTCGACAACGCGATTCGGCTCGGCTTCCGGAACGCGCAGGTCGTCGAAGAGAAGGCTCGCGCGCTGGAGGAACTGGGCGAAGACGAGGAGGCCGAACGACTCGCGGAGGAGGCCGAGGAGATGCGACGGGAGGCGGAAGAAGAGTTGATACAGGAATGATACTCCGGGAGCGCGACACGCAGGAAGGATTGCTGGTCGCCGTCTGCGATGACGACGTGCTCGGCGAGACGTTCGAGGCCGAAAACGTCTCGCTCACCGTCACCGAGGAGTTCTACGGCGGCGACGAGGTGGACGAGAGCGAGGTCGTGGACAGCCTCGAACGCGCTAGCGTAGCAAACATCGTCGGCACCGAATCCGTAGCGCTCGCGGTCGAAGAGGGCTTCGTAGACGAAGAAAGTGTCCTCGACCTCGACTCGACACGGCACGCGCAGTTCTTGCGGATGTAGTCTCCACCGGCCCACACTCGGTAAGTCGGAGCACATGCGCGACTCACGGTCGGTTCGGATGAGTGAGATGGTAGAGCAGTTCGTACTCTCCGACGTTCCGTCCGTCTTCGAGGGTCTCTTCCATCACTTCCTTGTGTTCCCGATCTATCTCGTGCGTCGAGTTTTCGAATGCCTCGTGCGCACGCTGTGCGTCTTCTGATTCCATGTAGTACACCAGAAAGTCGCCCTCGTCGGTTCGCTCGATGAAGGCGGATTCGCTATACATACCTTCGTTCTCGTACGTCTCGATGGCCTCCTCCTCACGCATCCGAATTTCGGCCATCCACTCCTTCAACCGCTGCGTTTTTCCCTCTTTGATTTTCTGTTTCATCATCACGACATCGACCATGACCGAGGGGAGTGTGACGGGCTACTTATACGTACTGACCTGACAGAAAAGCTTCCGAACCGGGAGAACGGGCGTAACTAATCGAGGAGCGCCGGGACGTTCACCGCGACCAGACAGAGCACCGACCCGACAGCGATGCCGCTCCCGACGGTCACCAGTCCGGTATCGAACGCGACCGCGAGGAAGGCGTGGAAGGTGCCGACGAACGCGAGACCGAGAAAGAGCAGACTCGCGCCGAGTCGTCGTTTCGAGACCATACGAACGCGAAGGGCCGGAGTGTCTTAAGTTACGTCGCCCCCGTGTAACCGAAACCGGTTTCGTTCGTCTCGCCGGACCGAAGGAGTGTTTTGACTCGAACACCAATCGAACGGTAATGGCAACACAACGATCAGATGCGTTGGATGTAGGGCGCATCCGGGAGGATTTTCCGATCCTCCAGCGGGAGTTCAACGGCGAGCAACTCGTCTATCTCGACAACGCGGCGACGACCCAGACGCCCGAGCCGGTGGTCGAATCTATCTCTGACTACTACCGGAACTACAACGCGAACGTCCATCGCGGCATCCACCAGTTGAGTCAAGAGGCGTCCATCGCCTACGAGGAGGCCCACGACCGCCTCGCCGAATTCATCGGTGCGAGTGGTGGTCGCGAGGAGATGGTGTTCACGAAGAACACGACGGAATCGGAGAACCTCGTCGCCTACGCGTGGGGACTCGAAGAACTCGGGCCGGGCGACGAAGTCGTCTTGACCGAGATGGAACACCACGCCTCGCTGGTGACCTGGCAACAACTCGCGAAGAAGACCGGCGCGGACGTGAAGTACATCCCTATCGACGAGCAGGGGTACCTCGATATGGACGCCGCGCGGGAGATGATCACCGACGATACGAAGATGGTGAGCGTCGTCCACGTCTCGAACACGCTCGGGACGACGAACCCGGTCGGTGAACTCGCCGACATCGCGCACGACCACGGCGCCTACATCTTCGTGGATGGGGCGCAGGCGGTGCCGAACCGCCCCGTCGATGTCGAAGCGATCGACGCCGACTTCTACGCCTTCTCCGGCCACAAGATGGCAGGCCCGACCGGTATCGGCGGCCTGTACGGCAAGAAACACATTCTGGAGGAGATGGAGCCGTACCTCTACGGCGGCGAGATGATCCGCAAAGTGACCTACGAAGATGCGACGTGGGAAGACCTGCCATGGAAGTTCGAGGCCGGGACGCCGAATATCGCGCAAGGAGTCGCGCTGGCCGCCGCAGTGGACTATCTGGAAGACATCGGCATGGAGCGTATCCAGCGCCACGAAGAGCAACTCGCGGAGTACGCCTACGACCGCCTGACCGAGGAAGGCGACGTGGAGATCTACGGCCCACCGGGCGACGACCGGGGCGGCCTCGTCTCATTCAACGTCGACAGCGTCCACGCTCACGACCTTTCGAGCATCGTCAACGACCACGCGGTCGCCATCCGGGCGGGTGACCACTGCACGCAACCACTCCACGACAAACTCGGTATCGCGGCCTCGGCGCGGGCGTCCTTCTACATCTACAACACCCGCGAGGAGGTCGACAAACTGGTCGAGGCCGTCGACGACGCCCGGCAGTTGTTCGCGCAGTAGCGCCCTTTCTGATTTACTTCTGGAAATCTATCTTTCGATAGTTACGACCTTTCATACGACAGAAATCAGACAATTTTTCTAATAACGCTAACAAAACAGAGTCAGAGACGAATGACGACACAGAACCTCCCGGAAACAGTCCGACCCCGAGCGAAGACCTACTTCGAAGACGTCGCTCCCGCACACGACTGGCATCACGTCCGGCGAGTCGCCACCCTCGCGGAAACGCTCGTCTCGGAGTACGACGCGAACGAAACGGTTCTGTTCACGGCGGTCTGGCTCCATGACGTCGGCAGGGGACGCGAAGACCGGGGAGAGATCGACGACCACGCAGGGTGGGGTGCGAAGGAGGCAGGGCGAATCCTCGCCGAGTACGACGTGTCCGATTCGGAAATCGAATCCGTCCAACACTGCATCCGGGCGCATCGCTTTTCGAACGACGTGGAACCCGAGACGCTGGAAGCGAAACTGCTCTCGGACGCGGACAATCTCGACGCCATCGGTGCGGTCGGAATCGCCCGGAACTTCTGTTTCAGCGGCGAACACGACCAGGCACTCCACGACCCCGCCCTGCCGCTGGACGCGGACGACACCACTTCCGGCGCCACTGCTATCAACCACTTCTACAAGAAGATCCTCCGGCTTCCGGAGCGGATGTACACCGACGCTGGCCGACGGCTGGCCGACGAGCGTGGAGCGTTCGTAGAGCGGTTCCTCGAACGATTCGAGCACGAGGTGGCTGGCGAGCTTTGATCGCCGAGAAGACCTGAAAACTTTTCAGCCCTCCAGCGGATAACGGGCTATGGATTCCAACGAGCGAGCGATCTCACCAGAGGAGGCCTTCTCTCTCCTCGGGAGCGACACCCGACTCAGCATCGTGCAAGCACTCTGGAAGGCCGACGAACCACTGTCGTTCTCCGAACTGCACGATCGGGTCGGACTCCGTGACAGCGGCCAGTTCAACTACCATCTGAACAAACTCGTCGGGCTGTTCGTCCGACAGAAAGACGGAAAGTACGAACTGCCGTTCGCCGGGAATCGAGTCATCGGCGCGATCCTCTCCGGAACGTACACGCAACGATCGTCGGCGGAGACGTTCGAGCTCGACTCGCCATGTCACGAGTGTGGAACGACACTGGCTGCAACGTACGACGAGGAGACGGTCAAAATCAGGTGCCCGTCCTGCGACGAACGGCTGTCTCAGTTCGGGTTTCCACCGGGAGCGTTCGAAGGCCGGAACGTCGCCGAGCTTCCGAGAACGTTCGACCGATGGGTTCGGAACGTCTTCTCGATGATGGCAGATGGGATCTGTCCGAACTGTTCGGGACGCACGGTCGGGTCGCTCATCACCGAGTCGGAGTACGTTGATCCGGACGATGTGGTCGGTGTGAAGTTCGCCTGCGAGCAGTGTACCAACGGCGTCTTCGGTTCGGTCGGGTCGTACCTCCTCCAGCACTCGGCAGTCATCGCGTTCCACTACCAGCACGGTATCGACCTGGCAGAACACACCCTCTGGGAGTTGGATTGGCTCCTCGATAACGACCCGGAGATCGTGTCGGACGAGCCATTGCTGGTCGAGTATACCATCGAATTTGCAGACGACGAACTCGAACTCACCGTAGATGACGATCTGAACGTCACCGTCGGGGACGTGTGAATCCAATGCTCCAGGGAATGTCCACGAGCGAGGATACCGAAGGGAGGCAGTACGGATCGACCCGGCCAGTACGGGCGGAATCGTCGGAATCCTTTTAGGCCAGACTCTCTTACCCAGATTCAACTATGAGCATGGGTTCGGACATGTACCGGCAGCAGATCCTCGACCACTACCGGAACCCGCGCAACTACGGTGAACTGGACGAGCCCAGCTTCACCCACGAAGGGGTCAATCCGTCCTGTGGTGACGAACTCGAATTCGACGTGATACTCGATGACGACGATGAAACCATCGAACGAGTCGCGTTTCGGGGCGATGGCTGTGCCATCAGTCAAGCCAGCGCGAGCATGCTCTCGAAGAAGCTTCCGGGGATGACGCTCGCCGAAGTCGAGGAACTGGACAGAGACGACGTCATCGATATGCTCGGCGTCGAGATCAGCCCGATGCGAGTGAAATGTGCGGTGCTCGCCGAGAAGGTCGTCCAGGACGGTGCAGAGATCTACGAAGGCGAAAAGCAACTCGACCAGACGACGACAGAAGACTGAAATCTCGTTTTCGATAAAAAGCGTGGTCGGCAGTGTGACCCAGCCGACAGCGAACCCGGCTACTTCCGTTCGGGTTCTCGCTGTACGTCCCGACCGAGGGCTTTTGCGATGGCAAGCATGAAGCCCAGTCCGGTCTGAACCTCCGGGTCACGGGTCGCGCGAAGCATGCCGACCATGCCGACGCGCTCCGGCGGTGTTTCGGGGTCGCTGGCGTCACCGACCGCGTGCAACAGCGTCTCCATCCCCCGGATCGTATCGGGGTCGGATGCCGTGTCTGCGACTTCGCCGAGCGAACTTCCGGCACCAACGAGCGTCGCAACCATCTCGTCGTCCAGCGCGCCCGAGAGCAGCGAAACGAGATCGGCGAGTTGCGCGAGTTCGTCCAGCGTGCCGCTCTCCTGCAGGCGCACGAGCGTCTCCAGGGCGTCGGCGAGTTCCGTTCCGTTCTCGCCGACCGATTCGGACAGTTCGACGGTCTCCTGCGTTGCGAGGCCATCTGCGGCCTCCGCGAGGGTTCCCGCCGTCCCGGCTAGCTCTGCGACCATCCGGTCGTCGAGAGCGGCAGTTCCGACTTCGGCCGCGTCAAGGACGCCGTTCACCAACCCGAGTCGTTCCATCAGGCGGGCGACTTCCTCGGGATTCTCGGCGATCGCCTCTTCGAGGGCGTCTCTCCCTTCGGTTTGGGTGGTCTGTTCTGGCATCTCGGTCACCTCACAGGAGTCCCCGTGCGGTCAGCCAGTAGGACTCGTTGTACGAGAGCTTCGCCCAGTGGACGAACTTCGAAGGGTCGCGCACGGTCGGCTGGCGGCCGTACTCGAACTCGACGAACGTCGCTTCGTCCATGCCGGATTCGATGAAGCAGACCGTCTTGCCCTCGAATCTGGCGGTCGGGGTACGACCCCGAATCCGACTGGCGAGGCGGTCGGCGACGACGCCTGCCTCGTAGTGGGCCACACTGCCCGCTTTGCTCGTCGGCACGTCGGCGGTGTCACCGATAGCGTAGACGTTCTCCGCGTCCGTCGCTTCGAGCGTCTGCTTGTCGACCGACACCCAGCCGTCGTCGCCGAGACCGGCCTCCTTGATGAGGTCGTCGCCGCTGTGGGGCGGGATGGCGACCAGCAGGTCGTAGTCCATCTCCGAGCCCTCCATCGTCTGGAGCACCTCCTCGTCTGGGTCGACCGCGTCGACGTTGAAGAACGTCTCGACGTTGATATCCCGCTTTTCGAGTTCCGGTGTCGCCCATTCGGCGATGGATTCCACCGAGTGGGCGCGGCCGATGGGGTAGGTGTAGGTCAACTCGACGTCCTCACGCCGACCCTGCTTGCGGAGCCAGTCGTCCGCCATGAAGACGAACTCCAGCGGTGCGGCAGGGCACATGTGGGGTACGCCGATGACGCTGAGCACGAGGTGCCCCTCTTCGAGCTCGACCATGGCGTCACGCAGCGCCTCGGCTCCCTCGGGACCGTAGAAGTGGTGGCCGCCCTCTTTGAGGCCGGGCACGTCTTCCGGCGTGAGCTTGGCACCGGTCGCGAGCACGAGGTAGTCGTAGTCGAGCGTCTCGTGGCCGTCCTGACACTGGAGGCGTTTCTCGTCGGTGTCGATATCCACGACGCGGTTGATGCGAAGTTCGACACGCCGATCCAGTAGCTCCGAGACTGGCCTGCTGGCTTCGTCGACCTCCCGTTCCCCGAACGGAACGTAGAGGTACATGGGCTTGTACACGTGGTCCGGGCTGTCAGTGACGAGCGTGACGGATACCTCGCCCGCATCGATCTCTGTCCCGAGTTTGTCTGCGAGTCGGTTGGCGAGAACCGTCCCGCCGGTTCCACCACCGACGATGGCGATTCGTTTCATGCTTTCTTCACGTAGAGGCTCCAGTAGTCACCGTGGTCGACGGTGTCGACCAGTTCGTGACCGGCCTTGTCGACCCACTCTGGAACGTCCTTCTTCGATCCACCGTCTTCGGTCTGTAGTTCGATGACGGTGCCGGAGTCTGCACCCTTTATTTTCCCGATGAGATCCATCAGGGGGCCGGGGCAGGTTGCACCGCGCGAGTCGATCGTCACGTCAGGTTCGATTTTGGATTCACTCATTTTGATCACCAGTGTGTTTTTAGACGAATATTACGTTCTTGTCCTGTGCCATCTCGAGGAACCCGGCGACGCCGAGTTCGTCGTCGAAGACGTCGACGTAGTCGTCGAGCGTGTTCCCGAGCATGTCCATCGCCATCGTGCAGGCGTAGACGGACAGGGGGCCGAGTTCCTTCGCCTGTTCGAGCTGTTCGGTGAACAGGGGGACGTGGACTTCCGTCGCGGTCATCATCGCCTCGGCGACGCGACCGCCTTTGAAGTCCATGTGTTCGACGGCTTCCTTCTCGAACGGGTTGAGGCCGTTCATCGTCACGAAGATATCTACCGGGATGTCGGATGCCGCAGCGACCGACCCGATGATACTCGCAGCCTGAATCTTCTCGATGTCCTCGGAGGCGAGGACGATTGCAAAGCCATTCATGAGTCTTTCACATGTAGAGAGACGCAGTTCACGGATATAATATTGCGAGGTTATTCCAACATTGTGAGAATTGTGTCGTGTGTCCCCCTTCATCACACAGCGAAACGAGTTCGTACAGGACTAGTACGAACTCCAGTAGAGAGAAGGGACGGAACGGTATTTAGTGTTGTGGCGAGCGGTATAGCAGCAGGGAGAGCAGCTGCTCGATAGGTTTGCACTCTTGTAGAATAAAATCAATTCTTCGATCTCTTACTCGGGCTTCAGGCCACCGTCCTGCACGCGCATGACAGCCTCACCGTCTGCGAGGTTCGGTGCGTCTACGAGACGGACGATACGCTTGTCACCCTTCGATTTGCGGAGGTACATCCGGAAAGTCGATTTGTGGCCGAGGATGTTGCCACCGATGGGCTGGGTCGGGTCACCGAAGAACGAATCGGGGTTGGACGAGACCTGATTCGTCACGACGATAGCGGTGTTGTACAGGTTACCGACCTTATCGATGTCGTGAAGGTGTTTGTTCAGCTTCTGCTGGCGTTCTGCGAGTTGACCACGCCCGACGTACTCGGCACGGAAGTGAGCCGTGAGGCTGTCCACACAGACCAGGCGAACGGGCCACTCGCTCTCTTCGTGCTCGCCAGCGAGTTCCTGGGCCTTCTCCGCGAGGAGCATCTGGTGGTTGGAGTTGAACGCCTTGGCGACGTGGATCTTGTCGAGGAAGTCGTCGATGAGTTCATCCATCGCCTCGTCGTCGTCGGGCGACCCTTCGATCTCGCGGTCGTCCATCGCGGCCTGGATGGCCTCCTCCGGAAGCCCGCGAACCATGTCGTCGATACGCTCGGGACGGAACGTGTCTTCGCTGTCGATGAAGATGGTGCTCCCGCCGAGACCACCCTGCTCGCGGGGGAGTTGGACGTTCACCGCGAGCTGGTGGGTGACCTGCGACTTACCGGCACCGAACTCACCGTACACTTCGGTGATGGACTGCGTTTCGACGCCGCCGCCGAGCAGTTCGTCTACCTCGTCGATCTGCCAGCTGAGTTTGCCGATCCGCTCGCGTCGTTCGAGTACCTGTGTGCCGGTTTCGAACCCACCGATGTCGGCCTCCTTTCGTGCGGCCTGGATGATGTCGGTGGCGGTGCTCTCGCCCACGTCGGCGGTGTTGCTGAGTTCGCCGGGGCTTGCGACCGCGAGACTCTGGTACGAATCGAATCCTGCGTCACGGAGTTTCTCTGCCGTTGCCGGGCCAACGCCCGGTAGTGCTTCGAGGTCTGCGTCTGCCATCGTACTCGCTCCTTGTGCTTCCCATCATATAAAGCTCCGTTAACAGCAGAGTGAAAGTAGAAATGGGAGCAGGCGTCGGGATAGTAGAATCGAAATAGCAGCCTTTAGATAGGAAGACGTGTTGTCGTGCCAACTACTCCCACGGATGTTGGCTGGCGCGGTCGGGCCAGAGTGGGTACCAGTACTCTTTTTCGGGTTCTATCTCAAGTTCGCCGTCCAAAAGGCTCTCCAGTTTGAACTCGGCGGACGAATCGCGGTCGTGACCGGATTTCGGTGCGAAGGGGTAGTACGCACCTCGGCGGAACGAGTACACCCAGTAGACGTAGTTGCCGTCGCGCTGGAAGCCGAAAAGTGCGGCGAGCAAACGTGACCCGTAGCCTTCCTCGACGAAGGTGTCGGCGGCGAAGTGGAGACTGGTCACGAGGTCTTCGAAGTCGTCGTCTTCGAGGACGACCCACGAGTAGCCGTGGTCGTCCTCGTGTGCCCACGCGTCCGTGCCCGTCTCCTCTTTCCCCGCTTCGAGGATGGCGTGAACCTCGTCCACTGCCTCGCGGAAGTCCATGCTATCGACCTGCGAGAAACAGAGTGCAGCCATCCCGACCGGTTCGTACCCGAGATCGGCCTCCATCGTGACGTAGGCCGTGCTCATGCCGAAGAGATCTTCCGGGTCGGCGTCGCGTCCGGCGTCCGTTTCAGCACGGATACCGAGCACTTCGCGGAGTCCGTCCAGCAGTCCCATATCGAGGGGGTACGAGCGCAAGGGGAAAAAGGAGGTCGGTCGTTAACCGGCACTTAATAAAGGGGAAGGATGGCTTCGGAGAAAGCGATGAAGACGCATTCCAGACGCCGGTTTCTCCAACTCGCCGGGGCAGGCACTGCGGTCGCCCTCGCCGGTTGTACGGGAGAGAGTTCCGGAACCCCAGGGACGACCACTGGAACCGACACCGAAACGGAGACCGAGACGGAGACGACGACCAGCCAAGAGACGACCACGGAGACACAGGAAACGACGATGAGCACGGTATTTCACTACAGCAGTGGCAAAGACCATCAAAAACACGCGGTGGCGAACGTCGCCAACCTCCTCGACGACGATTCTACGGACGTCGAGACAGTCGCCCTGGTCGCCAACGGGCAGGGCATCCGACTCGTGATGGCTGGGGAGTCCACCGTGGCAGACAAAGTCACCGCGCTCGCTAAACGTGGCGTCGAGTTCAAAGCGTGTCAGAACAGTATGGAGGCGTTCAACTTCTCCACGGGAGACCTGCTGGCGGGCGTCGAAACCGTCCCAGCAGGCGTCGGCGAACTCACGAAACTGCAGGCGGACGGTTACGCCTACATCAAGACGCCCTAGAAGGACTCCATCTCGCGTTCGAGTTCGCGCAGTCGCTCGACCCGGCGTTCGGTGCTCGGGTGCGTACTGAACAGTTTCCCGATGAAGCCGCTCCGGATGGGGATGATGAAGAAGGCATTCATCTCCGCCTCTTGCCGCAGGTCTTCTTTCGGCACCTTGTCCATCCGCCCGTCAATGGTCATCAGGGCCGAGGCGAGCGCCGATGGCTTGCCGGTGATGGTCGCTCCGCCCCGGTCTGCGGCGAACTCGCGGTAGCGCGAGAGCGCCCGGATGAGGATGTAGCTGACGATCCAGACGACGAGCGACGCGATGATGGCGACCCAGATCGGTGCCTGATTGCGTCGGTCACCGCCGCCGAACAGCCAGCCCCAGCGGACGACCATGAAGGCGATGGTCGAGAGGAACGACGCGATGGTCATCACCATCATGTCGCGGTTCTTGACGTGTGCGAGTTCGTGTGCGATGACGCCTTCAAGTTCCTCCTGGTTCAACGTCTGTAGCAGTCCGGTCGTCACGCAGACGGCGGCTTTCTTCTGTGAACGGCCCGTCGCGAAGGCATTCGGAACTCGCTGGTCGCTGACGGCCACCTTCGGCTTCGGGAGGTCGGCCTGCTGCGAGAGACGGCCCACCATCGCGTGAAGTTGCGGATACTCCTCTTCGCTCACCTCGCGTGCGCCCATGCTCCACAGGGTGAGTCGGTCGCTGAAGAAGAACTGACCGAGCGAGAAGCTGGCCAACACCAGGATGAACAGCAGATTTACCTCCCCGAAGTAGGCCAACAGCACCCCGGCGAACACGATATACAGCGCGAACAACAGGAACATCGTCAGCCCCATTCTGGCTCGAAGTCCCCAATCTGCTTTCCACTTCATGTGGCTGTCTAGGGATTCCGACCGTTTAAAGATTCGTCGCATGCGCGAGGAAGTAGCGCGGGAGGAAACCGATGCGGATAGCAGATGGCAGAACCAGATGCGGATAGCAGGGTCGTAGTACAGCGACAGTGGATCGACTCACTTGAACTCCAGTTCGTTCCGGTTATGACTCTGGAACATTAGAATCTCCACCGCGAAAAGCTGCGATGCTAACTGGTTGAATAGACGGGGTCTGATGGCGGGCCAGAACGCTTACCCCTGAACATCGATTAGCGATGAATATGTTCTACGAACCGCCGAGGGTACGTCGATGACCGGGACGGTTCTCGTCGCCGGGAGTCTCGACCGTACCGCACGGTGGCTCGCTGTCCATCTCGCCGAGCAGGGGTGGGACGTGACCTGTGTTGGTCTCTCTCGAACGAGGTGGGAGTTAGATAACTATCGGAGGGTTTCATTCCGCACGGCAGACCTGACCGAACAGGTCGAAACGGGAGAGGTCATCTCCAGCGAAAATCCCGATGCAGTCGTTCACTGGACGCCACACCCGTCGCCGGAGCGCCACGCTGGAATGCGAGTCTTCGAGAACAACGTCATCAGCGCGTACAACGTCCTCACCGCCGCAGGGCGGACGAACGCTCGCATCGCGTGGGCGTCGAGCGAGAGTGCGTACGGGTTCCCGCTCGCTGGCGCACCGTCGCTGCCGGAGTATCTACCACTGGACGAAGACCACCCGCTAGAGCCGGAAGACCCGTACGGAACGTCGAAGGTCGTCGGCGAGGATATCGGTGGAATGGTTGCTCGCCGATACGACGTTCCGGTCGCGTCGATCCGCGCCTCGTGGGTGCAGTTCCCCGGCGAGTACGACTGTCTCAGCGCTCGGGACGACCTCGCAACCGGAGCGAGCAACTTCTGGTCGTACGTCGACGTTCGAGACGTTGCGACCGCCATCGAAGGCGCGATCACGACGGACTTCGACGGCCACGAACCGTTTCTCGTCGGCGGAGCGGACAACTATCTCGATCGACCGATCGAAGACGCCCTCCACGAGTTCTTCGGGGAGGTTCCGGACGACTGTCGTATCTCGGGGCGCGACTCGGCACTCTCGACCGCGAAAGCAGAGTCGGTGCTCGGGTGGGAGCCGACCAACTCGTGGCGCGATGCTGTCGACGAAGACGAGGTCGCCCTCGCGTGAACCTTCTACAGGCTTAAAAGCGAGAACGACTAACGACCGGTAATGACCGAATCTCGCGAATTCTGCCCGAACTGTGGTGACCCTATCGCAACCGACACCACGGAACGGGAGTATCCAGCGTCTGCGTCCCGTCGAGATCGAAAGCTCTGCGACGCCTGTTACTTCGACCGGTTCGACCTCGTAGACGCTCCCGAGCGAATCGAAGTCCGAGTGTGTGCTCAATGTGGCGCAGTCTTCCGCGGAAGACGATGGGTCGATATCGGTGCCCGCGACTACACCGACATCGCCATCGAGGAGGTGAGCGAAGCACTCGCCGTCCACGTCGATGCCGAAGACGTCTCGTGGCAGGTCGAACCCGAACAGGTAGACCAGAACACGATCCGGATGCACTGTTACTTCTCGGGCGTGGTTCGCGGCACGCTCGTCGAAGAGGAGGTCGTCGTCCCCGTCAGGATCTCCCGCCAGACCTGTACCCGGTGCGGTCGCATCGCGGGGGACTACTACGCCAGCATCGTACAGGTGCGGGCCGTCGACCGAACGCCGACCGCAGAGGAAGAACAGCGCGCCCGCGAGATCGCCACCGAGATCGTCGCAAGCATGGAGGCGACGGGCGACCGAAACGCCTTCGTCACCGAGATGGACGAGACGCCGGACGGGCTGAACATGAAGGTCTCGACCAACAACATCGGCAAGAAGATATCCAACAAGCTGGTCGAGGAGTTCGGCGGCAGTTTCTCCGACTCCGAGACGCTCGTCACGGAGGACGAAGACGGCAACGAAGTGTACCGCGTCACCTACGCCATTCGGCTCCCACCGTTCACGCCCGGCGACATCATCGACCCGGACGACGACGAAGGGCCAGTAATCGTCCGCAGCGTCCAGGGGAATCTGAAAGGGCGGCGAATCACGACCGGTGAGGAGTACGAAGCCCGGTTCGAGGACGGCCACGCCCCGAACGCGCGAAAACTGGGGACGATCGAAGATGGTCAAGAAACCACGCTCGTGACGGTCGAAGACGAACACGCGGTACAGGTGCTCGACCCGGAGACCTACCAGACGAAAACCATCGCCCGCCCGTCGTACATGGACGAGGACGCCGAGATGGTCTCGGTGTTCAAGAGCCGCAACGGACTCTACGTGGTTCCCGATGAGTGATCTCCATGAGTGACCTCGCTGCGCTGGTCGAGAAACCACGAGCAGAGGACGCTATCGCCGACCTCACGGCGGAGGGCGTCTACGACGACTCCCGGAAGGTACGTTCACACGACGACGAGACGGTCGAACTGCCGGTGAGCCAGGAACCCGAGATGACGCCGGTACTCGACGTCATCGAACAGGCGAACCCGGAGCGCCGACTTCCAGACCTCGAATCACATCTTCGAGCAGACGGCTGGTCGGACGACGAGCTCGCCCGCGTCCCGAAATCGTGGGCCGTCGTCGGCAGCGTCGTGCTCGTGCGGTTCGGCGACTGCCCTCGAAAAGAGGAGGTCGGCGAGGCGCTGCTCTCCCTGCACGGGGAGGCCGAAACCATCCTCGCACGTGGTGGAATCTCGGGCGAGCACCGCGAACCCGAGGTGACGGTCGTCGCGGGGTCGGGCGATACGGAGACCATCCACACCGAGCACGGAACGCAGTACGCGCTCGACCTGCAGGACGTGATGTTCGCCCCCGGCAACCAGCGAGAGCGTTCTCGGATGGGTGAGATCGTCGAACCCGACGAGCGCGTCTTCGACATGTTCGCCGGAATCGGCTACTTCACGCTCCCGATGGCTCGTGCGGGCGCGCAGGTGACGGCGGTCGAACGCAACCCGACAGCCTTCCGATTTCTCCTCGAAAATGCCGTATTGAACGGTGTCTCCGACCGGATCGACGCATACCGAGCCGACTGCCGGGAGGTGGAAGCGACCGCAGACCGCGTCGTCATGGGCTACTACGACGCACACGAGTACCTCGATACTGCACTCGCGGCGTTGGAACCCAGTGGCGTCGTCCACCTCCACGAGACGACGCCCGAAAACCGGCTCTGGGAGCGCCCCGTCGGCAGGCTTCGGGAAGCGGCCAGCGAGTACGGACGCGAGATCGAAGTGATCGACCGCAGACGTGTCAAGAGCCACAGCGAGGGCGTCTGGCACGTCGTGGTGGACGCACGGGTCGAGTGACCGGACGAGATAGTATGATCGGACGAGATCGCGTACCGACCGTGTCCGAAGATTTATTTTCCCGGATAGTTTCGGCAGTCGTATGGAAAACGTTCGACAGAAACTGATATCGCTGTTCTTCGTCGGCCTGATGCTGTTTTCGGCGGTCGCGTACACGGTGACACTGCTCTGAGCGATTCGATGGGGCTACTCCGTGTCCCACACGTCCGCCATCGGACTCTTCTTTCGGTCGCGCGAGCGCCGCGTCTGTGTGCGCTCGCGCGTGCCCGAGTCGTCGTTTCCGCTTCCCTCGCTACTGCCGCTTCGACTCATTCCCCGTCCGCTAAATCCGCTCTGCCCTCCTAATCCGCCGCTCCCGTCGCTCGCGCTGCTGGGGTCGAACGCCGGCAGGTCGGGGTGTGACATTCGGTCGACCTGCTCTGCGAACCAGTCGGGCATGTCGGTACGAGCGCGGTCGAACAGTTGGAGGAGGCTGGAGTCGGCGAGGTAGGTCGCGCCGTAGTCGTCAGGCGAGCGGATCACGCGGCCGCAAGCCTGGATGACGGTGCGGAGCGCGGCCCGGTAGTACCACGCCCACTGGCCGTTTTCGAGACGGTGGGCGACCCGCGAGTCGCTGGTGTTCAAGAATGGGGCCTTACAGAGCACCTGCCAGCGCGCGAGATCGCCTTTCAGGTCGAGGGCTTCCTCCATCTTCACCGATAAGAAAACGTCGGGGTCGTCGCTGGCTTTCCACGCTTCGAGGTCGGCGTCGCGGGAGTCGCGCTCGTGGGCGCGCACGCGGTCACCGACGCCGAACTCGCGGAGTTTCTCGGTGAGTTGCTGCTGGATGTGATAGGAGTGAGCGTGGACGATCCCTTTCTCGTCCGGGTGGGCCTGCATGACCCGAACGATGGTTCGCGCGATCTTCGGCAGGGTCTCCTCGCGGTGCTCGTAGGTCATCTTCCCCTGCGTCACGTCGTAGAGCGGGCGATTCTCGACCGGAAAGGTGTGGGCCACGTCTACGAGCGTGACGCGGTCGGGGTCGAGACCGACCTGCCGACAGAAGGCTTCTTTGTTCAGGATCGTCGCGGAGAGGAGCGCGAACTTGTTCCCGCGCTCCCAGACGGTGTGAGCGAGATATCGCTCCGGATTCATCGGCTTGATGGTGATCGGGCCACCCTTCCCGTCGGGTTGGTCGACCACCCACTCGGTCGCGCTGTCGGGGTTGCGGTAGTCTTCGACGAACCAATCGAGTTCGGAGATGAGTTCCTGAAACCGGTCGCGGCGGGCCGCCTCCGGTGCGGTGAGTTCCGGCTTGGCGATGAGGTCGTCTTTTCGGCGCTTGCAGGTTCCTGCGAGGCGTTCGGCGTACTCGACAGCCCTGTCAAGCCCGGTCATCTCGGGGATCTTCAGGTCGTCCCAGATGGGAACGGTCCGAGGATTCAGGTCGATGGTCGCGTACATCTCCGCCCACTCCGCGAGACCGTGGGCTTCGTCAATGACGACCACGTCGCGCTTGCGGAACACCTCCGAGCCGGCGGTGCGCATGAAGTAGGCGAGCGTCATCGCCGCGATCTCGCGGTTGCTGGCGATGGCGCGGTCGGAGAAGTACGGGCACCGATGTTTCACCGAGCAGTCGTACCCCTTCTCGCGGGCGCAGGGCGCTCTATCGACGGGGGTGTCGTGTTCGCCCGGCAGGATACAGGAGTAGTTTCGCTTCCCGCGGATGATCTTCAGGTCGTCCAACAGAGTATCGCTCGCCACGTCGTCCAGTTGGGACACCTGCGGTGTCGTGTAGTACGCACCCGTCGCATCGCTCGGCGCGGCCTCGTCCACACGCCGGGCACATCCCGCGATAGAGCGGGCGAGAAGGGACTTGCCGCTCCCCGTCGGTGCGCGCACCAACACGACGTCGTTGCCGCTCTCGAAGGCGTCTCGAATATCTTGGAGGGCGTCTTGCTGATTGCCGCGAAAGGAGGGCGCGGGAAATTCGTCTCGAATCCGCTCGGGGTTCACTGTTGGTGTAACGGGGAGGAGGGGCGTAAAACCTGCCGGTCTTTCGTCGGATGGAACAGTCGGTGGAGACAGTACGATTAAACGCAGGTTGCCGGTTAATATGCGGTCGTATCTCCGATTTCGCCGCGTTTCCATCGTCGGCGGAGACGCCGGACACCTATTCGACGTTCAACTCCGCCACGTCCTCCTTCGTGGGATAGTCCGGTAGCTGGTCGATACAGCTGTAGCAGAGGAAGTGTTCGCTCCCGTCCTCGAACTCCAGCGTCATCCCGCCGGACGGCTGCGGTTTCGTGTTCCAGAGGTTGGCGATCCCGCCCGCGATGGGCACCGCCGCCCCGCAGCCGTCGCACTCTTCGGAGGCCATACGTCACAGTTGTAATTTGAGGAAGAAAGAACGTTCGGGCCGCTGTACGGAGTGAGGACTGGAAAGCGAGATGTACTAATTCGTACTGAAATGTACTGGAGACGAGGCATTGAGAGGTGTCTTGGAGTTCAGCCGTTGCGATAACCGAGCTGCCTCCGTGGCAGTGTTCCAGAAAGCCCTCGCGCGCGGTCGTCGTGAGCGAAGCTCTTGTATGCCGATCAGAAATCGGAGGTTTCTGATGACGTCTTCAGGTGGTCGATACGGCGGGGGCTTTCGAGGACACCGTCACAGCGGTAACAGCACCATCATCACGAAAGCGCCGTCACGAGTGTATCCGAAATCCATACGCATCTCCCAACTATCCCGAGACTCCGAAAAAAGAGCGAAACAATCGACCGAACGAAGTCGCGGCTCAGTACGACTGGCTGGTGTGCAGACTGCCGGAATCGTCGTACACCTAGACGACCGCGATGACGGGACTGTCGAGATCAAATCTCGTCGTCGGGGTCGTGTTCGTCGGCCATCCGTCCGGCTTCCGCCGCGTATCGCTCCTTCGTCTCCTCGTCGTCGACCGTACCCAGTTGCTCCGGCGACACGTCGAGTGCGGCGAGGGTAGGTCTGGCAGAACCGGTGAAGCTGGGAAGCGCACGCTCCTTCCGGAAATACCGGCTTCCGTCCGGTGTCGCGTAGACGAGGATGATGAGATTCTGTTCGTCGTCCGAGTAGGTTCGCTCCACGAGCCAGACGCGCACGCTGTCGTCCATACCCGTAGTCGACGACGGAGGAGTATAATTCCCGCCGGGCCGTTCTCCCGGCAGTCGACTCACTCCCGCCGGGCTGTTTATACCCCTCAGTCGCAAACAGTGGACGGTATGGAGGTGAACTGCGAGGGCTGTGCTGGCTGCTGTATCGACTGGCGTGCCATCGCACCGGGAGCGTCAGATCACGAACGCCGTGGGCCACGCAAACCGCTGGACGACACCTACAACCTCGTGCCGCTCACTCGCGGTGATACACAGGCGTTCCTCGACGCCGGACTCGCCGACGCGCTGACGCCACGACTCTGGGAAGACGAGTCGGGCGTCGAGGTCGATGGGGTAGAACTGGCCGCCATCGAGGGGAAACCCGCCTTCTTCCTCGGACTCCGTAAACCGCCGAAACCGGTCGCTCCGTTCGGAATCGGCGAAGCGGACGATTCTGCCGCAACCGACGGCTCCAACGATTCAGATGACTCTGATGACTCCGACGACGCCGATGCCCCTGCGGGAGTAGTCCCCGCGTGGCTTCCGACGTGTGTCTTCCTCGACCCGCAGACACTCCAGTGTCGGGTTCACGGCGAGGACGAGTATCCGATGGAGTGTGCCGAGTATCCGGGGCACAACCTCAAACTCGGCCAGCAGACCGAGTGTGAACGTGTCGAGGCAGCCTTCGGCGGCGAGCGCCTGCTGGACGACGAGCCGCCGCGCGCGCTCTCGGGACTCCTCCTCGGCCCGCAAGCGATCGGTGAGAAGGTCTTCGTCTATCCAGACCCGGACGAACTGACGGGTGTCGTCGACCGCCTGCTCGCAGACGAGTTGACCGACGACGACCGGGCTCGGTTCGTGGCCGCCGCGATATCGGGTCGACCCGGCACGACGAACACCGACCGCGAGATGTACGAGGACGTACGAGAACGAGCGTTGGCGGCAGATTCGTGGGCCGGACGAGCCATCACCGAGTGGGAACAGATGGCGGGAGAACGAACGATGGACGACGAGCCAGACCCGTCGGTAGCGAAGCAGGTCGAGAACGACCGCGGAGCGCCGCCCACGTCCGGTTGGTGAGCACGCGCGGAAAACAGCCGAACGACAGCTACTTGGATTTGATCTCCTCGAACTGCTTGAGCAGATCTTCCGCCGAGTCGCCTGAGTCGTACTCTACAGTCCCGTGATAGTCCGAGCGTACGTCATCGAAGCTGGCATCGACGGTACTGTTCTTTCGCTCACGGCGCTCGTGCTCGTCTTCGTCATAGGCACCCATTGACATGACAACCACACCCATACCTTGGCGACACCCAGTTATTAATGTAACGGATATTCACATCATTCACGCAAGCTGGATAATCGTCAGACAGATATCAGCGTCCCGTCCCGTGCCGTGTGCACAACACGTAAACGCTCGGGGTTACTACAGTTCCGCGTGGCAAGCCCGCTCCGCTTTCGCCGCTCTACGGAGCGGTGGGATGACGACCGCATCTCTCACGAGCTGTACGCCCACCTCGATTCGAAGCTCGGTGCGATTTCGACGACACCGCATTACGTCGAGCCGAACGGTTTCGATGCTATTCGGTTCGAGATGGACAACGGCGATATCGCCCTGTTCGCGTGGGACGACGACGGTGCATACTGGCTCGGGAACACCGAGACGCCGCCGGTTCTCTGGCGGACGAACAAGTACACCTTCGACGAAGTGCCCTATCCGATCGCTCGGTGGGGCCAGCGCGAACTGCTCGCTGACCTCACCGTCGAATCGCCGTGGTTGGCCGAATACGACTATCTCTCGTGGTTCTTCCTGCCCGTTCTCTTCTCGAAAGACGGGAGGGAGACCTCGCGGACGTTCTTCCGCGATCACGCCGCCGGATTTCCGGACGCGACGAGCGACGAAGCACTCTCGTTCTACGAGCGATTCCTCAGCACCGGTGCGCTGGACGAACATCGCTACACGATGGCTTCGAAGCTCGGCACCAGCCAGTACGTCGACGAGACCCGCATGAGTTCCGCGATGAGCGAGTTCACCGTCGCCAAGGTGTTGACCGACGCTGGCTACGACCTCGAACCCGAGATCGAGGTGACCACTGGCCACTCGCTCGATTTCAGGGCCGAACCGGTCAACGGCGACCATGCCCCCCTCGTCGAGGTCACGCGCCCGCAGCCACCCACGCGCAGGGCCGCGAACACGCCCGTCGCCGCCGTGCGCGAGACGGCGGCGACGAAATCGACCGGCCAGCTACGTGAACACGGTGGCGGTGCAGTACTGTTCGTCGATTGTTCCGGCTTCCGGGACGACGAATGGGCGGCAGTCGTCGGCGAGCAACCGGGCGTTCGCCATCGGCCTGCGGTCGTCTTCCGTGCGCGACCCTCTGGCTACGTCGAAGCGTACACAAAAGGGTCGATTCCGTTGTCGCTGGAGCGGGCGGTCGAGTGGGTTTAGAAGGACACCTGTTCCGGGCCGAGCGTGCCCATCGTCGTCGGGTCGCGGTCGCTGTAGTGGCGGCGACCCACGGCTTCGTGACCGAGTGCGCAGTACATGATTTCACGGGCCTGTTGTGGGGACTCGTACGTCTCGTTCTCGACGCGACCGAACACGTCACCGAGAGTCTCGGTTCCGTTCGGGTGGTCGATCTCGTAGTCACCATGAGCAGCGATCAGCTGCTCGGTGTCGGTCGGATACTGGTGGGCGTCGAGCAACTGGTCTGCTTGCTTGAGCGTCATTACGGATTAACGAACAGCAAAGTTCATTATAAACTTTGTCGCCAAGGAGATACTACGAATATAAGGATGTACAATCGGTATAATCACACACTGTAAACCCGTTTGAAGCGCAGATTATAGATCTCGGCCACACCACAAACCCCTTCCTGCCGTGCGACAGAAACGGAGTATGAGTGTCTTCGCCGACCTCCACGTTCACACGACCAACTCCGATGGGTCGATGGAACTGGAGGAGGTACCTGCTGCCGCGCGGTCTGCGGACGTGTCGGTCGTCGCCGTCACAGACCACGACCGACTCCATCCCGATCTGCCGACACCCGTGTCTGTCATGGAGGGCGTAACCATCGTCCACGGTATCGAACTCCGGGTCGAAGCACCCGACGGACAGCACGTCGATCTCCTCGGATACGGTGTCTATCCGACACCCGAACTCGTGGACGAACTGGAGCGACTACAGGCCGACCGCGTCGAACGCGGGCAAGCCATCATCGACTGCGTCGAAGACCGTCTCGGGATCGACCTCGACCTCGAAACGCGCGAGGGGCTGGGTCGGCCACACGTCGCCCGCGCTATCGACGACCACCCGGACACGGAGTACGATTTTAGCGGCGCGTTCGCCGAACTCATCGGCTCCGAAGAACCGTGTTACGTCGCCCGTGACGTGCCGAGTTTCGAAACGGGCGTCGAACTGCTCTCCGAGGCGAGTGGACTCGTCGGATTAGCACACCCCTATCGATACGACGACCCCGAAGCGGCGCTCTCCCTGACGAGCGAGCTGGATGCAGTCGAGCGATACTACCCCTACGGACGTGACATCGACCCGCGACCGGTCGAGCGCGCCATCGCAGACCACGGACTCGTGCCGACCGGTGGGAGTGACGCACACGACGATACGTTGGGGCAGGCAGGACTCTCGAAGGAGGAGTACCGTCACTTCCGAAGTGCGGTGACGGTGTGACCACAGGGGACGGTGTGGTTCGATGAACGCAGGTTTCAATTCGATGGAAGCCATACGTGGGAATATGCGGTGTCACTACTGTGACCGAAAAGCGTCGTTCGCACCGGAGTTAGGTGGTGTGCAGGTCGGTCTCTGCGACGTGCACTTCCGCGAGCGATTCGAAGACCTCGCGGAATCCGACGCACTGGCGTCTCTTCGACAGGAACTGGACGTCGACCGACCCGATTAGTCTCGACGTTGACTGACTCGACTGGTCTTGCGAGCAACAGACCCGACTAGCCTTCGAATTCTGCGGTGATCGAGATAACGGGGTGAGTAGGTACTCGTGAAAGCACCAGCGACGCACCGCCGCCAGCGATGGTGAAGACGGTGACGACGTCGCCATCGTGGTCGGTTTCGAGGACGCCCTCTGGCTCGAACGGTCTCGGAGAATCGCCGAAGTCGAGATGGAACACGTCGTCCGTTCGCTCCGATTCGAGACTCACGGCCGCCATCGGGAGAGATGTCGTTGGAGATCGCGAAGATTCATACAACTAGGTGCGGATGAGATATGAAATTTCGAGGGAAGAACAAAGAGTGATTTTCGATACCGATGCTCAGACGCGACCGGCGTCGACGTCGATCGCATCGACCGGGCAGACGTCGACACAGAGCATGCAGTCGATACACTGGGCCTCGTTGGTCGGGTCTGCTTTCTCTTCGCTCTCGGGGTGTCCGGGGGAGTCTACCCACTCGAACACGTCCACGGGACAGTCTTCGAGACAGGCACCGTCTGCGATGCAGATGTCGAAGTCCACTGCGACGTGCGTGCCGTGGATGCCGAGTTTCTCGGGTTCGTCTACCGGCCCCCAGACGTCGTGGCCCTCGTGTTCATCAACTTTCTCGCGGTTCTGCGTGAATTGTGGGTCAATAGCCATTAGTCGTCCACCTGCGCTTACCAACGTAGGAGGGATACTTAAATCCCCGTTCTGGACTTAAGTGTTTGCGCCGGGTGGAATTTTTAGGTTAGGCTAAAAACGGATGAGAGCGGCCCAGAGAAAGCTGTTCTCGTTTTTCGGCTAACAAAGATTTTAAATACCAGTTCGCTGTCAGCGGATGGTTTTACGGCATCTCCTTACGGAGGAACCCGCATGGAGAAAGTCACCATCGAAGATGTTGACGCACGGATGAGTCCTGCTGACATCCGACGAGGACTTTCGAAGCCCCTCGGGACAGAGAATCTGGCCATCAACTACTACGAACTCGCGTCGGGCGAGAGCTTCGCGTTCGGGTATCACGCCCACGAAGACCAGGAAGAGGTGTTCTACATCCAGTCCGGGTCGGTGACGTTCGAGACGGAAGACGGGGACGTCGCGGTCGAAGCAGGCGAAGTGGTTCGGTTCGCCCCCGGCGAGTTCCAGCAGGGTGTGAACGAAGGTGACGAGCGCGTGGTCGCGCTGGCGCTCGGCGCGCCACGGGAGTCCGATCTGGTGGAGATGCGCCGGGAGTGTCCGGACTGTGGGGAACGAACGCCCAACACTATCGAGATGGCCGAAAGTAAGGACGCGCTCGTGACGCGGTGTCTGGGATGCGGTGCTGAAACCGGACGATTCGACTGAAACCGGACGATTCGGTCGAGTTCACGGGGGATTTTTCGGGCTGGCGACAGAGCAGTAGGTATGGAGAAAGTCGCTATCGAGGAGGTCGAGCAGTTCATGAGTGCCGCGTCGGTCACGCGCCCGGTGGGCAAGGCACTCGGAACGACAGATGTGGCGGTCAACTACTACGAACTCGCACCGGGCGATAACTTCTCGCCCGGTCTCCACACCCACTTCGACCAGGAGGAGGTGTTCTACATCCAGTCGGGTACCGCGACGTTCGAGACGAAAGACGAAGACGTGGTGGTGGAGGCCGGTGAGATCGTCCGGTTTGCACCCGGCGACTACCAGCGCGGACGAAACGAGGGTGACGAGCGCGTCGTCGCGCTGGCGCTCGGCGCTCCGCAGGAAAGCGAGTCGGGCGAACTCCTGCGCGAGTGTGCCGAATGCGGCGAGCAAACGCAGCACTGGATGCGGATGACCGACGACGAGGAGGCGATCGACGTGTACTGTCTCACCTGTGAGACCGTGACGACGAGGATGGATTGACATCGGTTCGTCAGGGATCGGAGACACCGAAAGCGACTTGTACTGATTTCTACTGAAATGTACTGAAACGTACTGGAATAGAATGGATCGTACTGATTTGTACTGGCAAGTTGATTTAAATACTCCGTCCGAACGCCGCATATCACACACAGACCGAATCGCCGAGTTCCACCGGAAACAGTACCCTCTCCCGGCAGAAACCACTCTGCAGGCGAAATGCAACCCCGAGAAAACCCCGGAATAACTTCTCCACCCGAAACGAAGGGGTTCGCCAACGAGTGACAAACCCGAATACTCAGTCGGAGGACACATACCCAAAACGAACTTTTCAACTGAATTTTCGCGCCGAAAGATTCAGTAGGGATGCGGGGTTTGGTGGCATACCCCCCACCCCTTCGTTTCAACTGGAATGAGGAGTTCGCATGGCTGTGACGTGCTCGTTTGGAGCCTCTCTTTTCCGCGACACCGACCTTTTTCGCCCCGCCACCCCTCGACAGAAACATGACAGAGATTCCGTCACCCGGACTGGGCACCTCCGGCAACAGCGACCCCGAGCAGTGCGCCGAGACCGTCGCAACCGCGCTCGAACTGGGCTATCGGCATATCGACACCGCGCAGATGTACGAGAACGAGGCCGCCGTCGGAGAGGGGATCGCCCGCGCCGACGTTCCTCGCGACGAGGTCTTCCTCGCCACGAAAGTCCTGCCGGACACCCTCGCACACGACGACGTACTCCGAACCACCGACGAGAGCCTCGACCGACTCGGCGTCGAGTACGTCGATCTCCTCTACGTCCACTGGCCCATGCGCGCCTACGAGGCCGAGGACACGCTCCCCGCCTTTGACGAGCTCTACGAGGCAGGCAAAACCCGCAACGTCGCGGTGAGCAACTTCACGCCAGCCCTGCTGGACGAGGCGCGCGACATCCTCGACGCACCCATCGTCGCCAACCAGGTCGAGATGCACCCGCTCTTCCGGCAGGCGGAACTCCAGTCCTACGCCGAGACACACGACCTCACGCTGGTCGCCTACGCACCGATCATGCAGGGAGACGCTGGCGACGTTCCCCAACTCCGAGAGATCGCCGACAAACACGACGCGACACCCACGCAGGTCAGTCTCGCGTGGCTCCAACAGCTAGGAACCGTCGTCCCCATCCCGAAATCCACGGGCGAAGACCACCTCAGAGAGAACCTCGCCGTTCCCGAACTCGACGAGGAGGATATGGCCGCGATCGACGCCATTGACCGCCAGCGTCGGCTCGTCGATCCCGACGAAGCGCCGTGGAACTGATGGCGCTACGGCCGGGGCCGTGGTACCCGAACAACGCCGAACGCCTGTAGTGGGCAGCCGTCGATTACGCTCGCCACTGCGCCCACCACGAGCCGGTTTCGTCGCTTCCGTTCCACTCGACCGCGAGGTCGTCCATCGAGCGGTCGGCGGAGAGCTCGTAGACCAGCCACCCGCTCTTGCTCGCGCCGGGTTCGACCCTCCGATGCCCGAACCGTTCTAACTTGTACTGGCCGTTCTCTTTGGCGATACTGGCCTGCGTCAGCTCCTGCCCGCCGACGAGCAGGCGGAACGAATCCACCGTCGGAAGCGGTTGTCCCATTCGGAATCGGTTCTTCGCGTGGACGGTGACGAAAGCCCACTGGCGACCGTTGCTGGCGTCCACATCGACCCGCCGACCGTTGTCTCGCACGTACCGATAGCGGTCGGTCAAGACGACATCTCGGATGGTGACCGCCATCTCCGTCGGGCTGAGGAACGTCTCGCCGACCGAAAGCTGTTCGCCGACGAAATCGACGGTGAACTCCTTTTCGAGTGCATCGACCCGGTAGGTGACTTTCCCGACGTACGGATAGGTGAGCTTCGTCGACCACGTCGCCGTCTCCCCCGACTCGATCGCGTCGGTCTGGATGGTACCGGACTGCTGGATACCACCCCCGCCTCCCTCGACCTGGATCGGCGACTGAAACGCAGCGGGGCTGTTCCCCCTGTTCTTGATGGTCAGTTCGAGCGTGAACTGCCTGCCCATGGTGACCTTATCGGGTACGGTCGCCGAGACGAGTTGGAAACCACTCCTCGCGGTCGTCTCGTTCGTCCCGCTCGTCGTTCCACCACCTCCCGACGAGGTCGTTCCGCCCGCCCCCATCGTGGTAGTCGTACTATCCCCATTCCCGCCGTCTTCCGGCCCAGAACCAGTGCAACCCGCCAAGGCCCCACCGACGAGTACAGTTCCGGACGCCGTCAGAAATCTTCTACGGCGCATGGGTAATTTATATACGACCTGGTAAATAAAGACTCTGTAAGAGGTTCTTTTTCTGATATCTACGGTATGCGTTCCGACCGATGCCGGGTCGATTGCGACGATGTGCATCAAAATTGAGTTCCACCGGTTCGAAGGTGTATGCGAAGTCGTCCCAAAGGATATGCCTGTGTCATCACCAATCCGAAACGGTATCAAAACCGGTCGCGTAGGGTACGTGTGTCCCGACGAGCACCTCGACCCCGACTCGTGTACGACGACGACTGTGGCTTTTGCACGTGGTCTGCGGAGTACGCCGACGCCCACGGCGACTTCGAACTCGTCGGTTTCTCCGAACTCACGCCCGACCAGCGCGCCCGCCTCCCCGCCGATTTCGAGCAGTGTGTTCACCTCCTCACCGACGATCGAGTCTACTCCTGTGGCGCGGCGACCGAGGAAGTCATCTCACGACTGGACTCACCTGAACACGTCGCCGTCGAACTGTTTCGTCTCCTGCCGGACGGCACCCGCGCTCGAATCCGCGAGCCACTCTATCGCTGGGTCGCCGACCATCGAGCATGGTGGGGAAAGGTCGTCAGTCGCTAAGAGGTGCAAGAAGACCACCGATCGCTAAGAGTACGAGTCCGGATATCGCGTGCTCATTTCTACAGAGTTGCTGACGTTCGCTCTACAGAGTTGCTAGTTATCGCTGCGAAACACACCGCTCGCGGAGGAATCTCGTTATTCCGTGGACGTGGAAGGATCTGCTTTCTTCGGCCCTCGTCATCGTCTCGATCGAAAGTAAGCGAATCGAAACCCGCCTCAGTCCAGCGCCTCAGTCCAGCGTCACGAGTTCGTCGTCCAGCATCTCCGAGAGCACTTCCCGAGCGTGCCCATCGGGGTCGACACCGCGATAGACGGCCTGCACCTCGTCCTTGGCGAGGACGAACGTCGTCCGGGGGGCAGCGTTTCGCTGGACTTCGACGCCGAAGGCATCTGCGATCTCACCATCCGGGTCGGCCAACAGGTCGAACCCGAGGTCGTACTTCTCCGCGAAGGACTCGTGGCTCTGCACGTCGTCGGTCGAGACGCCATAGACTGCCACACCAGCGTCCCGGTAGGTTTCGAGTTCCTCGTTGAACTGCTTCGCTTCGACCGTGCAACCGGGGGTGTCGTCGCGTGGGTAGAAGTACACGACCGTCGGCGCTTCGAAGGGCGGCGAAACCGTCTCGCCGTGCTGGTTCGTCGCTGTCACGTCGGGCGCGTCGTCGCCTGCTTCGAGTGTCATACCCGGCGATAACGCCCGAAGTAAAAAGCCGCTTGTGGTTGGCCACCCCGAGTCGGGAGACCGTCCACCCCGGAGTCAGTTGACTTCGATGTTGTGTGACTCGTCGTCGCCACCGAGTTTCGGAAGCGTCACCGTCAGCACACCGTTTTGATACTGTGCGGAGACGTTCGACTCGTCCACGGGGTCGGGGAGCGTGACCGTCCGACGCATCGACCGCTGACTCCGCTCCTGGCGGATGTACTCCTCGTCGCCTTCCTCGACCTCCGACTCGTGCTCCGCCGAGATCCGGAGTCGGTTGTCCTGCAACGTGATGTCGATATCGTCTTTCTCGAAGCCCGGCACGTCGGCGGTGACGACGAACTGGTCGTCCTGGTCGGCGACGTCGACCGACATACCACCGGTTCCGAGGCCCATCTCACCGGATTCGAGTTGACGGCCCATGCCTTCGAACTGGCGGCTCATTCGTTCGAACATCTCCTCGATCTCTTCGAAAGGATTCCTTCGTCTGGCCATCGTTTCACCCAATCGTGGGTTCGGCGCGCGAAACCTTAAAAATTCACGCCGACTCGAGCCCGGTGTCTATCTAGTCAGCCCCGAACAGAACGTGTTCTTTGTCGTACGACCCGAGACGGCGCACCCAGCCGTTCTCGCAGAGTGCTTCGACTTCGGCGACGGCTCGTTCGGTCCGTTCCTCGTACAATCCGGCCTCGAAATCGATGTGGAAAATGTAATCACCGAGTCGTTCGCCACTGGGACGCGATTCGACTCGCGTGAGGTTGATATCACGTTCCGCGAACGGTTCGAGCAGTGCCAACAGGAGTCCGGGGTAGTTCGCGCCGGGATAGACGACGAGCGAGGTCTTCCCGCCCGCGAGCGAGCGCGCACTCGTGGGCGCGACGACGAAAAATCGCGTCGCGTTCGAGGTTCGTTCCTGGATGTCCTCCGCGAGAACGGTCAACTCTTCGGCGTTGTCGGGGTGAGCGATGGCCGCCACGGATGGATCAGCGCGGGCACGTTCGACGCCGCGAGCGGTGCTGGCGACCGCCTCCCGTTTCGCGTCGGGAAATTCGTCTTCAAGGTACGACCGACACTGCGCGAGCGCCTGTGCGTGGCTGGCGACCGTCTCGAACTCCTCGCTCTGGGCCATCAGGGCGTGGCGAATCGGCGTCACGAGTTCGCGGACGACGGCCACGTCGTTCTCGGCGAGCGCGTCTAACGTTCCGGTGACGCTCCCCTCGATGCTATTCTCTATCGGTACCACGCCGCGAGGGTACTCGCCATCGACGACCGCCTCGACGATGGCGGTGACCGACTCGCGGAACTCCACGTCGTCGGCGACTGCGCTGGCGGCACGATGCGAGTAGGTTCCCGCCGGGCCGAGCGTGACTGCCTGCATGCCCAGGGATTTCGATTCGGGAGGCAAAAGCGCGTCGGGGTTGACAGAACAGGTACGCTATCTGGTAGTTTGCTCCGTATGCCGTCGATGATTCTCGATATCTGTCGTCTGGTAGTTTGCTACGCGTGTTGCCGGGCGGTCTTCCGATCGACCAGTTTGTAGAACCGACTCGTGTTCCCCTCTTCGGTCGTCTCCTGATAGACGAACGCGAGGTCTTCGGAATCGAATTTCTCGAGCCACTCGTTCCACTCGACCGGTACTAACTCGTCGTGGTCGTCTTCAGTATCCGGAAACTGGAGCCGGAGGATACCCGCACCGCCGTCGGCAGTCGCTTCGACCGACGAAGGTTCGCCACCGCGGTCTTCGACCCACTGGCGAATCGTCTCGTGACTCGTGGTCACCTGACTGTGTTTCGACTCGAATCGGATATCGTATGACATGAATTTCCGAACCAATCAACTGTTCATTCAGTCGGTTCGCGGGAGAACGTGACGCTTGCGTTAGCAGGGGAACTACTACCTGCGGCTGTTCGACCGTACTCTCGCTCCCGGGCTCCCTTCTGCCACGAAAGTCCGAGTCGGCGGTCGGATTTAAGGAGGAGAACGACGAAACTTCGGACATGGTGGGAGATTCTGGCGAACGACCGGACGAGGATACCGAAACGGAGAAACTCGACCTCGGAGAGGCCGTCTACGACAACGAGGGAACCCGGCTCGGAACCATCCGCGGGTTCGACGAATCGGGGTTCTACGTCACGATGCGCGAGGGCTACGAGGCGCTCTCCATCGGCCACGCCCGCGCAGGGCACGAGTTCGGCGAAGCAGAGCTGATGTGGCGCTGTTCGATGTGCGGCGAGATGGGCGAATTGGACGACGGCATGCCTAACGAATGCCCGAATTGTGATGCGCCGAAAGAAGAGATCTACTACTGGACAGAAGACTGAGTTTTTTACCACCCGCTTCCTCGGTCGGGTATGGACATCGTCGTGTTCGGTGCTGGAAGTCTCGGAAGCCTCATCGGTGGGCTGCTCGCGCGTGAGCATCGAGTCACGCTCGTCGCGCGCGACCCCCACGCGAGCGCAGTGCGCGAGTCGGGACTCGCCGTCGACAGTGAGTTCGACTTCCGAGTCTGGCCGGACGCGACGACCGACGGAACCGACCTTCGCGCCGACTGCGCCATCGTGACCGTCAAAGCCTTCGACACCGCGGACGCCGCACGACAGCTGACGACCGGCGAATTCGACACCGTGCTCTCGCTCCAGAACGGGATGGGGAACGAAGAGACGCTGGCCGAACACCTCTCCTGCCCCGTTCTGTCGGGAACCGCGACCTACGGCGCAGTGCTGACCGAACCCGGATTCGTCGAATGTACAGGCATCGGTGAGGTCGTCTTCGGCGCGCGTGAGGGTGGAGAGTCCGAACCGGCACGCCGCGTCGGGAGGGCGTTCGCCGACGCCGGAATCGAAACGGTGGTCGCAGACGACATGCCACGTCGCCTCTGGGAGAAGCTCGCCGTGAACGCGGGGATCAACCCCACAACAGCCCTCGCGCGGGTGGAGAACGGGGCACTCCTGACGGGTGACGCACACCGGATCGCGGCGGATGCGGCCCGTGAGACCGCCCGTGTCGCCCGTGCCGAGGGCGTCGAACTCACCGACGAGGATGCAGTCACCGTGGTCGAAATCGTCGCAGAAGCGACCGCCGCGAACACCTCCTCGATGCACCAGGATATGGACGACGGACGGCGAACCGAGATCGAGGCGATAAACGGGTACGTCGTCGCCCGCGGACGCGAACTCGGCGTCGAAACGCCCGTGAACCGAACACTCGCTAGCCTCGTCAGCGCGTGGGAACGCGAGAATAGCTGAAACGCGAGTGACGACGGTAGCGGCTTACTATCCCAACGCGGGAATCCTCGCCCTTCAGAGCGAGGAGGATGTCAAGACCGCATGATGACGAACAGTGCCGCGAGGCCGCTGACGCCGAGGACGAACCAGTAACTTGCGAACCGGTAGACGATGGCGGCAGCCACCGCCGCACTCCACGGGATCGCCGGTACCAGTCCGACGATGAGGATGGCGAGTGCCGCCTCGACGCCCGCCAGTCCGCCCGGCGTCGGCGTCAACCCGGCAAGCGTACTCGCCGGGACGATGAAGAGCACGAGCACCAGTTCGAGCGGGAGCCCGAGCGCCCGACCCGAGAAGTACAGCGGGAGGGCGAAGAATATCCACCCAGTGTACGAGAAGACGAGTGCGAACAGCAGTTCGCGCGGTTCGTCCGCGATGCGCTCTAACGAGTGGTAGAACCGGTCGATACGGTGTCGAACGCCATCGACCGTGATGCGACTCGTCCGCGTGGCGATGGGCCGAACGAGGGCGAGGACGAGATCTTCGACCCGCTGCCGATAGCGCCATCCGGCGTACGCGAGAGCCGGAACGCCGAACGCCAGCACGACGAGTCCCTGTGCAAGCGTCTTCGCGTTGTCCGGCAGCGAGGCTTTGAGCAGCAGATAACTCAACCCGAGCGCAGCGAAGTTGAAGAATGGAAGCAAATTGAGGAGGTCTGCCGTCACGACGCTGGCGAGGCTGTCCTCGTAGTTCGCTTCCGTATCCCGCGAGAGGATGTAGGCGATGAACGGCTCACCGCCCGCCTGTCCGAGTGGCGTGACGTAGTTGGCGAACGTCGCCGCGAAGTAGGTGACGACGAGACGTCTGAACTTCACCTCGATATCGAGCACCGCGAGCACGATCTGCCACGCTTTCCCCCACGCGGCCAGTCCGACGACCGTCGAGGCGCAGGCGATCCAGACCCACGTGTAGTCGGCCCCCTGGAGCGCACCGATCACTCGTCGCCAGCCTGCGACCATGACGAGCAGGTAGATGAGGACGCCTGCGACGACGAAACCCAGCAGTAGCTTCCCGGTGCCGAACCGTTCGGACAGTCCTGCGGACAGCGCCTTCCCGCCGTCCGATGCCGACTCGTCCGTCACGTTAGTCGATGTACCCGAGGTCTTGGAGTCGGTCTTTGGCGTCGTCACTCATATCACCCAGTACGTCGTCGTCTGAAACCTCTTTCCACTCACCGCCGACGGTCTCCTCGAACGCGGAGAGCGCGCCTTCGAGTTCGACCTCTTCGTCGCTGCCCTCGCCGCGAGCGTCGTGGAGTTCACCGGGGTCCTCGTCGAGGTGGTAGAACTCGTCTTCGATCCGCTCGTTGCGGATGTACTTCGCGTCCGGTCTGCGGGCGGCCCGCATCCGCGAGTAGAACCGCGAATCCTCGTCCAGTTGGATGTTCGCCCGTTTGGCTTTCTCTTCGAGCTGTTTCAGTTCGACTACGGGGCGATAGTACTCCACGAAGGCACACTCGCCGTCACCCGGTACGTCCTCCGCAAAAGACCGGTAATCCGCGTTGAGGATCGACCGCGCTTCGTCGAGCGGCTTGGTCGAGTTCGAGCCCGACACGCCGGTGTGGTCGAGGACGGTGTGATAGAGGTCGATGAGTTCGACCTGTTCGTCGCTCACGCCAGTTTCGAGTTCCGGATGCTTGACCAGCAGCGGCACGTTGATGAGGGGGTCGTAGATACAGAACTCGTGCCCGTACAGGTCGTGTTCGCCGTGGAGTTCGCCGTGGTCGGCACAGATGACGATCATCGTGTCCTCCCACTCGTCGTTCGCTTGCAACCACGAGAACAGGCGTCCGAGCTGGTCGTCGATGTGCCGAATCTCCGCATCGTAGAGACCGCGGATGGCCTCCCACTCTTCGTCGCTGATGTCTCGTGCGCCACAGTTGTATTCCTTCGAGTTCTGGCACACTTCGGTCGAGTCGACGCGGGGAGCGAACTTCTCCCGATACTTCTTCGGTGGGTGGTAGGGCAGGTGGGCGTCCATCAGGTTGATGAACGTGAAGTACGGCCCGTCGGCGTCGTCGATGAACTCGATGGTGCTGTCGATGACCTGCGGCGTCTTCGAGTCCGCGCCCTCACCGCTGGCGAGATACTCGTGTGCCACGTTGCCGAGGCTGACCAGTTTGTCGGCGACGGCACGCAGGCGTTCGTTGTCGTTCATCATCTTCCACGCCTTCGCCATCGGCCCGGAGAGGAAATCGCCGGGCATCACCTCGAAGAAGTTGTTCTGGTCGTCGAACCCGTCCGTGAGGTGCGTGTAGGGCGTTATCCACGCGTTCGAGGAGTAACAGGCCGTCTCGTATCCGTTCGCGGAGAGCGTCTGTGCGAGCGTCGTTGCGCCCTCAAGATAGGGGTTTTCCTGGCTCGCGCCGTGTTCGCTGGGGTACATCCCCGTGAACAGTGAAGCGTGTACCGGGAGCGTCCACGGAGCGGGGGCAACAGCCTGCTCGAACACGGTCGCGTCTTCTGCGAACCGTTCGAGGCCCGGCGTCGTCGGTCGGTCGTATCCGTACACGGATAGGTGGTCTTTCCGAACAGTATCCATGACCACGAATACGACGTTCTGCGCCGAGGCGTCGTCGTTCGTCATACTGTCGCCTGCTACAGCGTCCGGTGGGATAAATATCGTGATTCGGGGCGTGGAACCGGCCGAAAACTAAAAATACGGGGATTAGAACGGAGCCTGTGGACCTTCGTCCTCGTCACCATCGTCGGTGGTCTCACCGGGGAACGATGGACTCATTCCACCACCGTCGCCACCCATCCCGGTGTCGGCGTTGACCTTCTCGATCTCGGGAATCTCTTTGACCATCCGGCTCTTGATCGCCTGGATCGTCATCGGGGAGATACCACAGCCACTGCACGCGCCGCCAAGCATGATGGTGACCTCACCGGTCTCGCGGTCGATGTTCTGGATGGCGGCACTGCCGCCGTGCATCTGAATCTGTGGGAAGTTGCGGCGCAGGAAATTGCTGACCCGCTCTTCCAAGTCGTCGGCCTCTTCCTGAGTGTCGGTGCTCATGTTCCGGAGTATGGTGCCAGCCTCCTTAGGCCTTTCCACTACCCTCGGTTCGAAATCGGGCGATGCTCGCCGGTCACACACCGAATATCGACTGTTTCGCCGGAGTTCCTAACAGAATATTTATGTGCTATTCCAGCATCTATCGGCCACCGATGAACCCTTTAAAAGTACTATTGGAGATGGTCGATGGATTCCGAGACGGTGGCGTCGAAGAAGCACTCTCGGAAGGTGTCGAAGAGACGGCAGAACAGGCGCTCGACCGCGAACTCTAAGATTCGAAGCCGAAGATACGACGAAGTTCGGTCTCGATCCGTTCGACGTAGATGTCGAGTACCCCTTCTACTTTCTCGTCGTCGACGAGGACACCCTGGAGTCGGTCGATCGGATTCTCGGGGAGTTCGATACGGAACTCGCCATCACCCTCGTAGAATGGCTCGCTCTCGTTCAGGATCTGCTGGTCGATAGCGTGGATCAGTTCGGAGTCGTATCGTTCGTTCAGATCGTTGAAGGCGTTCTTGTACGCTCGCTGGAGTTCGTTGAAATAGTGGACGTACTTGTCCTCGAACTTCTCGGGGTCGAACTCGGTCATGTCCGGAACGTAGAGAGGGGCGGGTAAAAATGGGACTATTCGATTCGAGGTGAGAGAGACGAGAGGTTCGAAGAGATCTCGATCTGCATATTTTTCGGCAAAACATCAAGTGAATACGCCTCCTATCGAATATACGGGTCACGTCGATAGCGAAGACACCGATCACGACCATGCCAGAAATAACGAATCTCGACGATTTGGAATCGACACCGCACGCAGAGGTCTTCGACCAGCAGGCACCACGGACGGTACGCCTCCAGCTCGAAGCGGGACAACGAATCCCGCCCCACCAGCATCCCGGCGAAGACATCGTTTTGCACCTGCTCTCGGGACACATCGGACTCGAACTCGGGGACGAACAGTGTGACCTCCATCCGGGCGACATCGCCCGGTTCAGCGGCAATCAGGACATCTCACCCGCTGCGGTCGAAGAGAGCGTCGCTGTACTCGTCTTCGCACCGAGCACGTAGCCCAGGACGCTATTTCCTGCACAGACCCCGGTCAGAACGACGTAGCGAGCACTTGCGAGAGATATCTGTTCGGATCGGAGACCGTGATTTTGTATAGCGATATGCGATACATTACCCGGAGCGGTGTATCACGAGGTAAGAGAAGAAAAACAGGCGTGAGGCTACTATACAACCTCTTTTTGGCATTTCCACCAGCCAGATCGAGAGGTGGCGAACGAAGGACCGATTCACGCGGTGATTCGAACGGGTCGGCGACACTCGGATACCGAAGGAAGGGTATCGAAGTGAGAACAGTCAGGAGAAGATCGGCGCTGTGACGATTTCTGTGGTCAGTTCGACGAGAATCCCGAAATCAAGACGTGTCTCTCACACCTCGTGAACGGTCACACTCAGATCGCCCTCAGCGACTTCAGCGGTCATCATCGTTGCACCGTCGGCCCGCCCGACCCCCGTTGCCGACCCCGGATTCAACAGCCGAACACCATCGTGAACCGTATCTTCGACGTCGTGACTGTGGCCACCGATCCCAACCATCGGTTCGTCAGCTCTACACCGGGTAACGTCGGCGATGGTGTTCAACCAATCCTCTCGGCTGGTGACGACACCTTCCGAACTAAAGACAGCCCGTTCGACGAGGTTGACGATGCCGTGTACCACGACGACCGTCACACCCTCGATTTCGATCGATGCTACCGGTGGAAGATCGATGTCGTTGGGGTCTGCGTTACCATATACTGCAGTCAGGTCTGGAGCGAGGAGTTCGACGAGTTCTCGGAGAGCGTCCTTCGAGCCGAAGTCGCCTGCGTGGATGACGTAATCGGCCTGCTGGATGTACTCACGAAACGGGTCGGGGATGGCTCGCTCTTGCTCCGATATATGTGTGTCAGAAGGGATCGCGATCTCCATGAAATAGAATTGACAATCGGAGTGAAAGAGCTTCTCGACCGATGACTCGGGCGATCCGGCATCGATCGGGGAATGCGCACGTATTCGAAGGATATCGGCACGGGAGAAGCATTTCAGAAGGAATCGGTGTATCGGAAGCCAGTTCCTCATAAATCGCATTTCGCTATATCAAATCGCAGATAGGAAGGAGTCCTGTCTGCGAATCCAGCACGAGAAAGCGACTACCCGAGTTGTTCGCCGACCAGTTCGTCGGCGTGCGCGACGAACGCCGCTTCTTTGCCTTTCGGCACCGTCGCCCCCGCAGCGACGTTGTGACCGCCGCCGTCTCCGCCGACCGCCTGCGACGCTTCTTTCATCACGACGGAGAGGTCGAGGCCCTTGCGCGTGAGGTGGGGCGTCCCGCGTGCGGAGACTTTCACTTCCTCGTCGTTCTTCTCGGCGAAGGCGAAGATGGGCGTTCCACGGTCGATACCGTCCGCACCGACTGCCATGCCCGCGACGATGCCAACGATAGTTTCGCGAACGCGGTCACCGGCGTGGAACCACTGAACGTGTTCCTCTCGGGTGACGCCCTCCGACTGCACCCAGTTGATGGCTTCCGAGAGGTTGCGACGGTGATTCGTCAGGAGGGTTCTCGCCCGTTCGAGTGCGGCGTCGCGGTCACCGAGACAGACAGCGAGGCCGACGTCCGCGCGTTCGTAGCGCGCCGTGGCGTTGAGAAGGGTCGAAAACTCGCTTACGTCCCGGAGTTCGGTTCCCTCCTCTTCTGCGACGAGCGTGTACGCGGTTCCGACCAGGCCGTCGATCTTCTGGGCGGGTACGCCTTTCCGCATCGCGCGCTGGACGAGTGCGCTAGCGACGGTCTGTTTCTCGTCGCCGGTCAGGTCGACCCAGCGCCGCCAGTCGCCACCTTCCTGCAGGTCGATACCCAGTCCATCGAGAAATCGAAGGACGCCGTTCTGGTCGTTCGAGATACCGGGGATGTACACGTCGGTCGCGTATTCGAGTAGTTTCGGAAGCGGTCGGGTCTGCTTGCCGTACAGTGCGAGGTCGGTGCCGGTTTCGACGACGCCAGCGTCGATTCCTTCGTCGACGATGCCCGTGTTCGCACCGACGAGTTCGCCATCCGAAACCTGCATATCGCCGACTGCTCCGACGACGGCGAGTGCTGCGAGGTCGCGGTTGTCGGTACCATCCAGTTCGAGCGCCCGCGCGAGGACGTAGCTCGCGCCCGCACCGGAGAGTTCCGACGAACCGTCGAGACCGAACAGCAGAGGATTGAGGTGGAACTCGGTATCCGCGTCGGCAGGCTGGTGGTGGTCGGCGATGACGGGCGTGAAATCACCCGCAGACTCGTGTTCTGCGATGATATCGAGTTGCCCGCTTCCGAAGTCGGTGAACAGGACGGTATCGTACTCGGTCGCTGCAATCGAGGCGATCTCATCTGCGTCGAGCTGCTTGCTGAACACCGTCTCGAAGGGAATGTTGGCTCGTTCGAGCGCAGACGAGGCGATAGCGGCGCTCGTCAGACCGTCGGCGTCGATATGCGAGGCGAGCAGGACACCGTCCGCGTCGTGAAGGCGGTCTGCACAGGTCGTCGCACGCTTCGTCAGTTCCGGAACCGGGCCACTCATGGGTACACCATTGTCGCGTCCTCTCGTTTAAACCTCGGTGTTCTCACGGATGTGCGCGACCGCGTCGCGTGCAAGTCGGTCGAACGAGGCAGTTTCGGGAACCACGTCGACGTGGAGACCGTGTTCGTGAACCGTCTCGTCCGTCGGCGAACCGATCGCACCGACAGTGCTGTCCCGGAGGCCCGCGATCACCTCGTCCCGGATACCACGGGCGGCGGCGGCGGCGAGAAAATGTTCGACAGTGAGCGACGAGGTGAACAGGACGCCATCGAGATCACCGTCTGCGGCGAGTTCTGCGGAGTGACCTGCACCGTTCGGGCGAACGAGTTCGTAGAGCACCGTCTCGTGAACGTCGGCCCCGGCATCGGCGAGGCCGTCGGTCAGCACGTCGCTTCCGTGATCACTTCGAGCGACTTCGACGCGCTTGCCTGTCACGCGGTCTGCGAGCGCAGTGACGAGACCGTGAGAGGAGAACTCCTCGGGGACGACGTGGACATCGTACCCGTGTTCGCGGAGCGCCTCAGCGGTCGAATTGCCGATAGCGCAGACCGTCGCATCGCCCGGATTCCAGCCAGCCTCGTGTGCGAGTTCGACACCAGTCTTGCTCGTCAGCACGACGAAATCTGCATGCTGGGGGGAGTTGCCGGTCGGTTTCACCGCGAGCATAGGGTCAGCGACTGGCTCGACGTCGAGCGATTCGAGCACTGCGACAGCTTCGTCGAGTCGCTCGTCGTCCGGGCGGAATATCGCGATCTTCATCCGTCCTCCCGAGCCGCCTCGATCAGGTCGCGGGCACCGCGGTCTGCGAGTTCGCTGGCGACCTGCTTCGCACCGGTGACGTGCGTCTGAACCGGAACATCGCGTTTCATCGAGACGCTCTCCGAACCATCGGCGCTGAACACCTGCGCTTCGACGTGGACGTTCTCGCCCTGGATGATGGCGTGGACGCCGATGGGAGCGATACAACCGCCGTTCAGTTCGCGGAGGATCGTCCGTTCGACGGTCGTCTCGACCCGCGTCCGGGGGTGGTCGAGCACGGTGTGGACGTTCTGTGCGAGTTCGGTGTCGAGCGTGACGATGGCGAGCGCGCCCTGCCCCGGTGCGGGGACGAACTCCTTCGGCGAGAGGCGGTCGTACTCGACGTGATGTGCGAGACCACTGCGCTGGAGGCCCGCCTCGGCGAGGACGATGGCGTCGTACTCCGTTTCGATTTCGCGTTCGAGTGCGCGGCGCTCGACCTCGGAGATGTCGTCGAACCACTCTTCGACCGTCTTGTCGTAGGGGAACTCGTAGCTGTCGTCCTTTCCGACGTGCCCCTTGCGCTCTTTTTCTTCCTCGGTTCGCGCTTCGTGTTCCTGTTGCAGTGTCGGTGCGAGCAGCTTCTCGATTCGTGTGTCGATGTTGCCGCGCAGGGGTTCCACGGTGAGATCCGGACGAAGGTTCAGTAGTTGTGCCTTCCGGCGGAGGCTCGACGTCCCGACGACCGCACCCTCCGGAAGTGCGTCGATGGGCTTTCCATCCGGCGTCACGAGTACGTCGTTCGCACTCGCGCGCTCGGGGACGCCCGCGACGATGAGTTCGTCCGGGTGCTCGGTCGGCATGTCCTTCATCGAGTGGATCGCGCCGTCCACCTCCTCGTCCAAGACGCGTTGGTCTAAATCACGGACGAACGCGCCGGTCTTCCCGAGCTCCGTGATGAGCGCGTCGTCCAGTCGGTCGCCCGTCGTCTCCACTTCGACCAGTTCGACCGAGAACCGACGGTCTTCCAGCGCCGCCTTTACCTCCCCCGACTGTCGGACGGCGAGATCTGACCCCCGTGTCGCGAGACGAATCTCCTTTCCGCGATAACTCATATCGGAGACTGGGAACCCCACGTTGAAATCCGCTTCGCAAC
>NZ_JBPEHG010000008.1:0-208618 GCF_054177585.1 Haladaptatus rarus
CGCGTATCTCAGACTGTTCCAGCTTCGGCGGCGAATCCTTCGCAAACCCGGTCGAGAAGTGCTCAAACAAATCTTCCGAGAAGTTGTTTGAGTCACCAACAATGTACTTCACAAGAGCGAAGGTTTTAATAGATTCCGGACGAAGTTCGTACATAATCTGAACCATTCTCAGAGTGCTTTAAATACTTTTTCTGAGCTGGCTGTATATATATCGCGGAACAATCACCCGTCGCTTTTTTTGGTTTAATAAGCATTCCATCACTTTCTAATATAATTGCATATATTTACAGATGGGAGTGAACTCACGGATAAATATTGAAGTGATTTGAAATTGACCATTGAAAGATGCTTGAGCGCGATGAGTTCCGCGAAGTAAGTAGACCGTACAAAGGTTGGTGAAAATCCATGGATGTTGTACCGTTTCTCTAGTCGGATGTCCTCCTCGGGGAAATTCCATTATTTTCTATTGACTGAATCCCCCAAGAGATCGCTTCGAAGAATGGCTGAGTGCCCTGAATCGAGCACGGATATAGACGAACCATTGAAGGAGTAAAGCGAGCCAATTACCATAATTCACTAAGAATCTCTTTTTAATCTTAGTATTAAATATATATCACTCAATTGTGTGTTCGGAACCCAATAATTTTTCTTATCTATTGTCGACTTATTTTGATTCATCTCACGTCGGACACATAATATCTTCGTCCCTTCGGACGTAGTCGTTATCGGTTGCAGTCGATTACAACATCATAATAACGGGGGAGCACAGTGGCGCTCCCCCGTTCTCCCGCAGAAACACCGCAGAAACAACCGCACTCAGCAGTACTCGTCCGTTGCATACACGGCGCGTCGTGGGTGGAAATTGTGTCCCTGTGGTGAGTGGCGTGCAGCGCACGGGGGGTTCACCGAACCCCACGTATTATGACGTTGTAATCAGCCCTCCCGGTGGGCGCGAACCCACCCGCGAAGGTCGGGATGGTTCCACTCGACGCGAATACTCTTCTCCTCGACTTTCGTGGTGGCGTCGATGTCCGGATTGGCGAGATGCCCGTCGACGTACTCGACACCGGGCACGCGGTCGCCCATCTCCTCCATCACGCGATAGCCGTCTGTCGTGTACGCACAGCCGTAGTGGGTCGCCACTTCGCGGTAGTTGAGGTAGACGACCGGTGACCCACTCTCGCGTGTTTTCTCCTCTGCGCGTCCAAGGACGTTAAGATACTTCTCGTGGATCGAATCCTTCTCTGGCCGTTGGGTTGTGAAATCCAGCAAACTCGCATTCTGGTGAGCGCGGTCGATGGTGTCGTGCAGTTCTTGGCCGACGTTTGCAGCTTCGGCGACGATGTTCGGTGAAGTGGCGTCGACACTGCTGTCATCCTCACTTGTGTACTCACGCACGTCGTTGATGATCCGCGAAACGGACGCCCGGATACGCTGGTTCCGTTCGATTTCATCGTCGAGATCGTCGTCCAATTGGTCGGTCTCGCTTTCGAGCTCGTCGACACGCGCTTCGAGTTGATCGGTTCGCTCGCGTTCCTCTTCGAGTTCAGTTTCCAGCGTCTCGAACTGCTGGTCTTTTTCGTCGAGTTCCGTTTCGAGTGTCTCGACGCGCTCAGTGAGTTCTTCGAGTTGCTTTACGACGTCGTCAGCCGTGATATCGGACTGGATCGACTGACTCATCGGTCGTCCACCCCCACTATTTCCGCTGTTTGTTCGGGGCTATGGAGCACGGGGCCTTTGTGATTGCTTCGAACGACGATGTCGACGCCAATCTCCCCGTCAGGGACGCAGTATGTGCATGGGTCGTCAAACGCGAGCATGCCATCACTGACGGGGAAGGTGTGCCACTTCGAATCCGGCCTCTGTATGGCGGTACTACACTCAGGACGAGGGGTGTGGTCGGTGGGCGATTGGTGGTCGTTCATCGCTCACACCCCCGCTCTGGGTCACTGTTTTCATCGGAAGGACGGTGTCCCGTGTGTTCATGTGTCGTGGTGTGTGTCTCAGAGTGGGGAGTGTCCGGGTAGGGAACATCTTCGATGCTAGTGTGCGTTTGCACCCCGGTGTATATGCTGGTAGGAGTGAGTTCGTAGCGGTCACACTGGTCTTTGGCGTCGAGTTCGCTTGCGCTTGCTGGCAACACTAAGTGTTCTACGTGATATTGTTGTGGGCTAGCCTCAGAGACGGATTAGCGAGGGTGCTTCAGCTGGAGGTAGTCGAGTTGCCTATTGGAACCCTCACTGGGCAATCATCAAACCCTCGCCCCAACATTGTGAGTTCACCGTCTGGAGCCAGCCGAAGCACCGGAAAGACACACCTCTCCTCACCATCTGCGAGATCGACTGCCAGCGAACTCACGCGGGTCTCTCCGACCGCCGTAAACACAGTGAAGTCGTCACGAACGTCGGTTCCACGCTCGCTGATCAGTGTGCTATTGGCATCTACCTCCAGCTCGAAATCGTATGTATCAGTGTCGCCGCTATCCGTGATACCGATTCGGAAGCCCTGGCTGCCGCCAGTTTCATTGTGGAGATAGAAGCCAGCAACCTGAATACCGGTCGGCGGCGAGCTGGTAATGAAGCCGAGCCAGTAGCTCCAGCAGCAATGCCACAACGCCGACAGCGGAATACAACAGCGTTTGAGGGGGAGAAGAGCAGTGTCAAATTGTGGTGATGGTGTGCTAGCACATATCTAACTTTATATTTTTGGGTGACGTACACACTACTTGGTGACAAACCATGGCGAGAGCCGCTGCTAAGAGCAATGTCGAACTGGTACAGGACGTCTACAACGCATTCAATGAGGGCGACCTGGACACCCCGATGGCCACGATGGCCGAGGATATCGAGTGGATCGAACCGAAGGGTGACATCTACGGTGGAACGTACCACGGCCCTGAGGGTGTCCTGGAGAATGTTTTCGTCCCCTGTCTTGAGGACTTCGAGGATTTCACAGTCGACGCCGACGAGTTCATCGACGGTGGTGACACGATTGTTGTCCTCGGTACCTTCCATGGGATGCACAGAACGACAGGCAAGCATCTCGATGTTCCCTTTGCGCACGTCTGCGAACTGGAGGATGGTCGTATGACTCGATTCATCGACCACTTAGATACGGTTCTCTGGAATGAGACGTACGAGACGTAATCGGGACACAGGGGGCTCACACCTCGTATTTGCGTCTAGAACGTCACAGACCGTCCTAACAGAGAATTTCACGTTCTACCTACAGGGGCGATTAACCTGATTTACATCAGCCCCGTTGGATTCACATATCATCTTTGGGACTGCTACAGTGGCTTCACTTACACTCCACTAGGCACTCCTATTTCTTGGTTGCGAGCCTCTGTTATCGTGGAGGATTGACCTCCGGGAGGAGCACAGACGATGACTCACAAAACGAGGTCAAGAGGGACGATAACCGTCCCAGAAACGCGAGTGAAATCACCCCGATCGATAGCGAACATCGTGGAGTAAGATCATGCAGAAACTCACACCGAACTTGTGGTTTGATGGGGAAGCCGATGAAGCGGCGGCGTTTTACGTTTCGGTTTTTGACGATTCAACACTCGGAACCAGCAGTCAGTACGATGCGGCGTCAGCAGACGCCTCCGGACAACCGGAAGGGAGCACCATGACGGTGCCATTCGAATTGGAAGGCCAGGGATTTGTCGCGCTCAACGGCGGGCCACAATTCACGTTCACGCCTGCCATCTCGTTCATCGTTAACTGTCCGACGAAAGCCGAAGTGGACGAACTCTGGGCACAGTTGTCGGACGGTGGGACTGAGCTCATGCCGCTTGACGAATACCCATTCAGCGAACGGTACGGTTGGACCGAAGACAAGTATGGCGTCTCATGGCAGCTACTATTCGCCGACTACATTCCAGAGCGGAAGATCGTGCCGTCATTGCTGTTTGTCGGTGAGCAGTGTGGTAACGCGGAAGCGGCAATCGATTTTTACACATCGATATTCCATGAGTCGGGAGTCGGCGAAATCGCCCGCTACGGCCCGGATCAGGAACCGGACGAGGAGGGAACTGTCATGTTTGCCGATTTCACACTCGAAGGGCAACAGTTCGCGGCGATGGATAGCGCAAGAGAACATGAGTACAGCTTTACCGGGGCGATTTCGTTCATTGTTGACTGTCGGAATCAGGAGGAGGTTAACTATTTCTGGAAAGAACTCACCGCGGGCGGTGGAGAGGAAGGGCAGTGCGGTTGGTTGACCGACCGCTACGGCATATCATGGCAGATCGTGCCGGCTGTATTACCCGAACTCTTGCAGGACGATGATGCCGAAAAATCGGGGGAAGTCATGGAAGCAATGCTTCAAATGAAGAAGATCGACGTTGATAGACTACGAGAAGCACACGCAGGGTAAGGCACAGTAGTCTGTAACCTATTTATCGCTATTCCAGATTGTAGAGATAGCACCAGATCGAGTAGCACGTCACCCTCTCAACGGACAGCTCGGTTTTCGGCTGTCGTATCCAACCGTCTGTGTATTGTTCCTGCCGATACTGCAGATAGATGAATCAGGACACCAACAGCGCATCGGTGAGATCACGCCCTACGCCGCAATCGCGTCCTCGGCCCGGTCGATGCCAAGCTGGGTGAGAAAGCCGTGTTTCATGGCCTCGTAGTCACGATACCGAACCGAAATTCCTCGCTGACGAGTCGCTCCGCATACGCTGTCCCACCGTCACGGAGCGGATCGAACCCAGCAGTGAGTATCGACGCGGGTGCCATCCCAGAGAGGTCACCAGCGTGCATCGGATCTGCGTACGGATTTCCCGGCGAACCACGATGGCCTATTCGTGTCACAGCCTTTTGAAGGAGTGAGTCTGTACAACGCAGAGTCGGGTGAGCGAGTGAAGAAGCTTTCCGACGATGGCAATCACTTTACACCAGTGATAGTGCATGATGGCGTGGTGTTCTTCGGTTCAAAACCGGATTCATCAGGCATGGGTATGTGCCACGCAAGGGATCTATATGACCTCCTGCAAGAGGCGTATTGACATCCTCCCCCGCCCTAAAGCATGAGGCTTCCACGAAGTGGATAGTTAACAACTACCTGAGTGCCTCATCTTTGAACGGTCGACCACCGAATCGAGGAGGCTACTCCTCCAGGTCGGACCACACGTGACGGAATTTCCCACTCCGTGAATCTCGTTGTGGAACGTCTGACGTGGCTTCGATGGTGATTCCGGTGATACCCTGGTCATCCAGAAACGCCTGGAGATCCGCTCTCACTTGCTCCCATACGATCGCTTCGTCACACTCGGACGTCATCTCCAGGCGAACGCGAATGACGGACGGTGCCGTTCGAACGAGTTGCGTTCGACGCACCCCGGGCACCTCTTCGACCACGCTCGAGAGTGCAAGCGGAAAGACCGGGCGCTCTCGTCCGTCCGCCGTCTCGAAGTGAAGGACATCACCTTGCCGCCCCTCGACCTCGATGATGGGAAACCCACTCCCACACGAACAGCGCTCGTCATACATCGTGATGCTGTCGCCGAGGTCGTACCGAACGAGCGGCTGCACGCGATTCGCGAGGTTCGTTATCAAAACCGTCTCCGAGGGAACACCGGGGTCGACCGGCTGGTAGTCCTCGTCAACCGGTTCGACGACGACCCAGTCGATGTTGGCGTGAAGGTTCCCGTGGCCACACTCGACCGCGATCGGAAAGAATTCAGTCGCACCATACAGCTCGCGTACTGCACAGTCGAATGCCCGCTCGAGGTCTCGTTTCTCCGACTCCGAGATAGGCTCTGCTGTGGGGCAGACAATTGCGGGGTTGATGTCGAGGCGACCGTCCCGCTGGGTTCGTGCCAGTTCCCGGAGAACGGTTGCGTATCCAACAAGGAGAGCGGGCTGATAACGGTTCAGCTCCGCAACGAGGTCGGTGAGTGGCTGTGTCGGTGAGAACATCCGAACCCGGTTCTCAAGGAATGTCGATTCACGCTGCAGCAGTGCCATTCCGGAGGCGCCGGCAAAGTGACCGCCGGTGACCGCGATTTCGGCCTGTCGAAGGTTGTGCTCGGCGAGACGTCTGAGCGGGTCGATGCCGAAGAATACATCGAGTATCCAGCGGTCGGGGAGAACGTTGAGGAGCGTCAGAGCCATATCGTCCTGGACGAAGATACCGGGCTCGCCGGTAGTCCCGGACGTGGTCCAGATCGGATAGCGGTCGAGAAATCGCTGGCCGATTTTCGACTCGTCAGCAACGAACGCATCGGTCTCGGCTTTCGTGATCGCCGTATCTGTGACAACATCGTCAAAGTTCTCCATCAGCATCGATTTTGTTACAGGAGGAAACGCTTCGAGGTTGGTACTGCCTTCGGGAACGTCTGCATAGTGTTGCTTGTAAAACCGAGACTGTCGCCGGACAAAGGAGAGCATATCCGCCAGCCGTCGTCGCTGCCGTGTCTCTATCTCCGAGCGGGTCGCCCATTTAGCACGCCACACGTTGAGCGTGATCTTGCCTTTCGTGAGTGGATTCATCGTACTGGCTTCGAGAAGCGAGCCATCTTCCTGGCTCCACGTCTCGTGTTCGGTTTCCACTTCACGCGGAACAGACTTTGTTCTTCACCCGTCTTCTCCCAGGCGTTGTATACCGTTCACGTATGGGTGAGTCACTAATGGGCGGCCGATGCGGCTAATCTCGTTGGGATTGTGCAGCATCTGTGACCACTGAGCCAGCCTCCCAGGTTCAACAGCGATCAGCGCTTACCAGTCTTGACTACGTTGGGATTGTTCTCGTGTTTCTCACCGGTGTGATTCATATTTATGAAGGTATTGAAGATCTTGATGAGGGAATCATCGGAATCCTATTTTTATTGGCGGGCTTGGGATTTTTTGGTGCGCTTGTACTGCTCTATCTCGGTATAAATCAACCACTGCTGTACGGTGTCGGGATCATCTACACGGGCATTCAGTTCGTCGCGTATTTCATCCTCCGATGGCCGAATATCTATGATCCACTTGGCCTGTTTGACAAAGCAATCCAAGCGGTGCTGATTCTCGTACTCGCCATACTTTTCGTCCGAAAATGGGCATAATCCACTGCTCGACGAATCCAACGAAGTCGACTCACAACCACGCTCCCTGGTACGCCAACACAAGTACACTGTCACACGCCATCAGCCAGCCGTTGTCGTCACTGCCAGGTTGTGAAAGCTCCCACCATTTGATTTCCTTCCGTCCTCCGCTCGACGGAGTGAGGTCGTTCGCTATTGAGAGAAGCCAAAACTCGAAGCACTACTCACAGCCTGTTTACTTTAAATAGTTCTAGCGACAGTAGTGAGCTATGAGGAGGATTTCTACTACGAAATTGAACCGTGGTACCAGTACCTTCCATGAACAATAAACTACTTGACGAGGTTGATTGGCAAATCCTTCACCTCTTAGAAGAGGACGCACGAAACAACACAAACGCCAAAATAAGTGAACGAGTAGGGGTCTCGCCAAGCACTGTTGGCAACAGGATCACTCAGCTTGAACATAACGGTGTCATCAAAGGCTATCAACCTGAGATTGCCTATGAACGAACTCTCTTTCCCTTTCACGTGCTTTTCATTTGTACAACATCAATCACAGAGCGTACTGCCCTTATTCAACAGGTGCTTGAAATTTCTGGTGTTGTAAATATTAGGGAATTGATGACTGGTGGAGAAAACGTACATATCGAGGTTGTTGGTAACGATAGCGAGGACATTACTCGACTAGCCACTTCGATAGATGACCTTGGTATCGATATTAATGAAGAAATCCTCATCAAAGATGTCTATCCACAACATGCTAATGTCCTCAACCGGAAATGAGGTTTAGACGATACCTGAAACACGTTCTTCTTGAGTGACCGATTGTAGATTCTGGCATGAAGTCGATTCATGCACGTCTTTCTGGAAGTTGTTATCCGCGATATTTTTCACGGTATGAATCCTAGCGGAGCGGGATGAGCAACATTCGCCAGAATGAAATCCAAGCTGACACGATTCCGATGAGGATCGTCACAACGATAGCTGAAGTGGAGGGAGTAGATCCAACCGAACTTGATCCCCCTATCTATGATGTGATCGATCCTGAGGCTCTAGCTGCTCTCTTTCAGACTCCCGGGAATACGACAGATTCCACAGAGGGGTGTGTTATCTTCCCCTATAACGGATACAAAGTCCACGTTACAAATAGTAGAGATATCTCTATTCAAGATATAGACGAACCAAATGAAGATGTGTAGTGAGCGTAAACAATTACCATCCTAATGTGCACGCCATGCAGCCGACGACGTAGCCACGTTCTTTTCTCCACGATACTGACGCCGTTGCCAGAAGCTCTTCATATATCACCGTTCCATCTACACCCACAAACCACCCGCAAACCACGACCTACGTGGCAGTAGTCGATGGTTGTTTCCAGTGCTTCGTGTCGTGGTGTTTTGGTTTGTGTTAGAACGCACGCCTCTCGGGATGGGGATTCTGACGGCGTTCCCTAGTGGCCACTGACGATGGTGTCTGTCCAGTGGATGTGGCGTGATCCGACGCGAACGGCCGGTGTTGTGTGCGCATCCAGCCGTGGCTGTCGTGCTGGAAGAACATGATCCGGCCCTTCGACAGCTGTTCGACGCGCCGACAGGTCCGATACACCTGTTTCCAGACGAGATACTCGTCGGTCGCTGTCGAGAGCATCGACTTGAGGCTGTCTCGCGGCTTCATAAGAATACCCTTGGGTGTGTTCGTCGACCACTCCTGCCAGTGCTCGAAGAGTGCGACGGCACGTCTGTCGCTGGTTGTGACGTGTTCGTCCAGTGCTTCTTCACCGAGCACCGAGAGGCGTTCGTTCGGCATCCAATCATCTGTTGGCGTACTGTCGTCATGGAGATAGTGTGAGCACACACTACTTTTATAGTGGGCGCTCTCCTCGTGTTACGTATGAGCAGTGAACGCGTCGACTCCGAGAGCAAGGTCTCGGGGAACCAAGCGAACATCCCCGCACGGATCCGTCGTGAACTCGATATCGACGATGGCGATAAACTGCGCTGGAAAATCGAAGATAACGGCACGATCCGCGTCCAGGTCGTCCAGCGGCGCAGTGGGACGTTCAGTGACTTCGACGGCTACGACGGTGACGATGAGACTGACGTGACGACCGAACACGACGCATGGGGCGTCGACGACAACTGAATGCCACGCGCACTCGTCGACACGACCGTTCTCTTCGCTGCCGCCTACCGCCGAGACAGTGCACACGATGCTGCTCTCCCCATCGTACAGGGCGTAGACACGGCAGATCTCCCAGAGGCGGTCGTCCTCGATTACGTGCTTGCGGAGACATTGAACGGACTGACGACGCACGCTGGGCATGACGCTGCGACGGATTTCCTCGACCGGTTGGAGGAGAACGCACGCTTTCACATCGAGTTCTTGACCACCGACGCCTTCGCCACCGCGAAAGCACTCTTCCGCCAGTACGAGCGATTTTCGTTCGTTGACGCCTGCCTCGTCGCGTACATGCAGACAGAAGGGCTCGGCTATCTCTACGCATTCGACGATGACTTCGACGCCGCTCAGGATGTCTACCGACTCGATACTGCGACGAATCCGTATCAGCCAGATTGACATCCACCCACGACTAAAGTCGTGGGCTTTCTCCTCGAACACAGGTAAGGTAGTCAAGCTATATATTGCTACGAGACGTTAATTATTATTGGTGAGAAAATGGCCTCGGACACTTCGATCGAGAGAGGCATAGCTACGATGACTGGCGTCGAGGAAATTATCCCTGACCAAGAGAGCAAGTGGCCGCGGCGTACGATACTTAAAGCGATTGGGGGGAGTGCGGCCGGTGGAGCCCTTGCTCCACTCACGATTGGTTCTGCAGCGGCAACCAAGGACTCACAGTCGAAAGCACAATTCGGCCTCGGTGCAAACGAGCCATTCGGTAATGGACGCATCGCAACGTTTGCGCTCCCCGATGTTCGTGGACGCCTTGGAATGCTCGGCGTCCTCATTACCGCGAGAGCGCTCAAGGGGCTCCCAGACGAGCTGCTGAAGGTTCATATGAATCTTCCACAGGTCGCTGGGTCGAACTTCACGTTCATGGGATTGGACTGGAACCCGGGGGGGCATGCCCCAGCCCCGATCTATGGACTGCCCCATTTCGATATCCACTTCTATCTCATGGAGGAAGAAGCAGTCGAAGCAATCAAACCTGGGACTGCCGAGTATATGATTCCCGATGAGCAGCGCCCGTCTGGCTATGTGACCGGTGACGAACTCGGCGCACCACGAGAGATCGTCCCCGAGATGGGTGAACATCTCGTGAATCCGATGGCACCAGAATTTCAGGGTGAGAAATTCACGCACACCCTCATCTGGGGCGCATATAATCCTGCTAATGGGGATGTCGGTGAACTCACGTTCGTCGAGCCGATGATCACGACGGAATATCTCGAATCAAAACCGGACGACGTCCACGCACCGATCAGCACCCCGGAGGTGTTCGCCAAGGCGGGATACTACCCGACCGAGTACGTGATTCGTTATCTCCCCGTGTTCGATGTTTACCTCGTCACCCTCGAAGCGTTCGAGTGGTTCCCTGGCGCAGTGTGAGCGCATACATCGGACACTGGCTGCTCTCGCTAGTCAAAGTACATAGAACGTTGAGATCACGCCCCACCTCTGGAATCACATCCTCGGCACGGTCGATGCCAGGCTGGGTGAGAAACCCGTGAATCATGGCCTTGTAATTACGATTCCGTCTCATGGTTGAGTTGAGCTCTTACAATAGCTCTCCCCTCGCACCCAAGCACAAGTACTGTACACTATCACACGCCATCAGCCAGCCGTTGTCGTCACTGCCAGGTTGTGAGAGCTCCCATCATTGGCCTTCCTTTTCGCTCCTTTGCTCGTGGTTTCCGTCCTACGCTCCCTGATCATGGTGACTGGTAGATGCAAGTGTCGCAGTTGCCCCCTTCTCCACGGTTGGCACGCTGGACGAAGGGACGATGGGCAGGCTCTGTTCCGTTACCGATTCACGTGCGAAACGCAACGGATGCGTCCCCGACCAATGACCACTCGAAACGGAGTGTTCCGATCTATGGTCACCCGTCATCGGGTATCTATTCGTTTCTTCGAACGACGACAAATTCCGTCGTCACGGCCACCTGGCAGCCGTTGTAGCTGAACTCCATTGTCCTTTCTTCATCGAGGGAGTGGGTACTCGAATCGTCAAACAGGCCATCAAGGTGATCGGGATCGATCACATCATAGAGCGGGTCGAGATCAAGGACTGGGGTGTTCGTCAGGGCGGCAGTTGCCTGTACGACGGCTTCGCTCGGTGACTCGGTCTCACCGATTTCGTATGTGATCTCAGTGGGCTGGGAGGCAGTCTCGTTCCCATTTTTGTCGTTATTCGGAGGCATGTCTGTCATTGTGATATTGTCATGAGTGGAGTTCGCTGTGGCAATCTACACTCTGGTAGTCAAGATGATCAAGTCGTGGTCCAAGGAGTTCCCGAACGAGGATGACCAGCGGGTTGTCCTCACCCTCGCCGATCAGTGCCGTCTCTTTGGGGTAACTGCCATCCGAATTCGGCTCGTCCAGAATTGCGAGCATGACCTTTCGGCGGTCGACGAGAACCAAGCGACCGACTCTCGGGTATCCCGGTAGTGCGTTCAACAACCCACGCTGGGGTTCCCAGAGTGTGACGTCTGGCAGGTTTCTGCGGGTCAGGTCGCGGACGTCAGCATTCTGCGACCCCAAGAATATTTCTACACCCCGGTCGATGGCGTCTTCTGCGTGACGAAGACACTTTTCTTCGAGTAGATCGGTGCTGACGTACATGCAGAACAATTCTTCCTCTGTCTCGTCGGCAAGTTGTCTGCCGTACTCGATCGCTGCTTGACGCCCTTCGAGAACCCCGATCGAGTTCTCACTGGACTGTCGATCGGTGTCGAATTGCGCCAGCACCTCGTCGAGCATGTCTCCATCGAACCAATCGACCTCACCCCCGACATCGTTTCGAGACGAAGCGATATTCGTCTCGCGGTCGTAGTCGATTATCCCATGATCTGCGAGTCTCGGAAGCGCATTATGGTGTAACTGGAGCCGTTCTCGTTTGCGCCGCTGCTCAAACTTGTCGGACCGTATCACCGTTTCGTCTTGCTTGACCAGTCGGTCGGCCAGTTCGGTGACGTGGAGCGGCTGTGGAGCATCGTCGAGGAGGGACAATATATCCCGATAGTAGGGATCAGACAGAACTGTTGTCCTCCGTCGGTACTCTCTGCTGGTCATCTTGCCCCTTATTGTAAATGCACAACAATAAGTAGTTGGGCCAAGGACTGCGGAAGATGACGCCCTTCCTCTCAGCACTTCTCCATGGTTGGCACGCTGGACGAAGGGACGATGGGTAGGTTCAGTCCCTTTGCCGATTCACGTGCGAAACGCAACGGATGTGTCCCCGACCACGACCACTCAAGATGGGGTGCTTCCAGCTTTGGTCACCCGTCATCGGGTAATCTATTCGTTTCTTCGAACGACGACAAATTCCGTCGTCACGGCCACCTGGCAGCCGTTGTAGCTGAACTCCATCGTCCTTTCTTCATCGAGGGAGTGGGTGCTCGAATCGTCAAACAGGCCATCAAGATGGTCGGGGTCCATCACATCATAGAGCGGCTCAAGTTCGTTGGGTGGCGTGTTCGTTAGGGCGGCAGTTGCCTGCACGACGGCTTCGCTCGGCAGTTCGGTCTCTCCGATTTCGTATGTTATCTCGGCGGGTTGGGGGGCGGACTCGGTCGCAGTGCTGTCGGTATTCGATGGCTCGTCTGTCATAGTTTTGAGTGGAGGTGGAATGTGGTGTTGTGAGCCGTGCATCCCTAGTTTCGCGCAGTATCTTAATATTCTGCCGTCTTGGTGGATAATTATCACTAATTATAAGAAATTATCAGTATAACTGCGAATTTGTCAACCCACTAGCCAAATTGGTTTAGGAACGTGACTCGAATCGTTTATTGGGAGTGCTGATCGGTTCGGCTTCGACCAGCACACTGGTCGCTATCATATCCCAGGACACCGACCCGTCGCGCACTCTCAAGAGCGGTGGCGAACTGATAACTCTCCACCACTCTCTTTGTGACGCATCACGCTGGTCATGTAGCGAACTCTCTCGCGAGAGTCCGACGACCATGCAGTTCCGACCACGGACACGGTGGCCGGTATCAGCTCTCCCCCTCCCGCTGGGTTATATGCGTGGGAACTAGAGCCATTCAGTGGCCCACTGGTCGAGATCAATAAGCAAGGTGTGAAATCTAATCACGAATAGGCGTCGTTGAACTCACGTTCACGGCGCATCAACTCCTCGACACCGTGCTCGAGGATGCCGCGCCCCATCGCGGTTGGTCGGTAGTACGTGTAGAAGCCTTGACTGTCGGCGGTTCGTCGCTGGCGCTTGTCGACGAGCCCGACGTCGACCAGTTCGTCGAGGTGGTAGTGGAAGTTGTGGGATGCAACGTCGACCGCCGTCCTGAGATCGGCGGCGCTCAGTTCGTCGTTGACGACGAGCGTTCGGAGGATGCGAAATCGCGTTGGGTGACCGATCGCCTGTTGCATTGCGAGGTACTCCTCGAGCGTCAGCCCGCTCTCTTCGGGGAGCGGCGGCTCCGGCTGGCGAACGTCGTCCGTGGGACGGCGGTCAGTTTCGGCCATCGGAATTGCCTCACGTAGACGATTACAGCGCCACGTACTTAGTCGTTCTCTACTAGAAGATTCCTGATAACACCGGGATTTATATACTGGCTGTCCGAATCGACGATGCAAATGCGGGATCGGATTATCGAGAATCTCCCTCGGGCGGTCGGTGACTCGGTTGCCCTCCCCTCGGTTCGACGTGAGCAGTTTCTCGTCTATCTGATGGGCCCCTATCGAACGTTCGACATCGATGCCCTGCTACCGGACGATGCCGATGTCGAGACCGACGTACCCTCGTTTGCGACGTGGAATGACGCCAGCGGCGAGTACGCCGAGGACGAGGTCTTACGCCTCCTCCAAGAGACGCGTGACTGTCTCCGCGAGCGGGGCTTCAACGCCTTCCTCGCGATCGACGTCGGAATCCCACTCGATGAGATGGACGCTGCGACACAGAGTATCGCCTTCGCGCAAGCAAGCAATGCGACCATTTTCGTCGCGCCACAGGTCGGTGATAATCTCGGCGTCGGTATCGAAATTGGGAGCGTCCTCGAGGATTTACTGCCGAGCAACAGCATGCAGGGACCAGCAGTCGATGCCACGCCACCAAAGCATACGCGTCGGGTGATGGTCGTGACCGAACCGACCGTTCGAAGTGCGATGCTGGGGGCAGTCCATGCACGCTGGGACGCGAGTGTCCGGACGTTCACGGATGCCGCCGACTGCTGTCGGCTCTGCGCACAGTTCTGTACTCATATTCAGAACGAAGAACTCTACGGCTCACTCGAACGCCTCGATATATGAGTGACTTTCCGTATGTATTTTCATACCCGTGAATCCGGGCAGCTATCGTCGTATTCGCATGCCTAGCAATTTCCTGTGTTCGTCGTTGGTATCGGATCTCGAGTATTCCCAAGACTGCGACGACGGAGACGACAAACGAATCGTGAATCTCGGCAAACTCGCATTCGAGCAGTGCTGCCCTGATGAGATTCAAAAAATAGCGTTTTCAACCGTTCGCGACGCAGCGATTCCCCAAGAATGAATAAATCAACAGATTCCACTATCATCGCCCAGTCTCTCGTCAGGCAGCGTCGCCGTCAGTGGACTCCTTACTACTGAGGTCATTCACTTATTCGAGCAGATAGTCCTCGATGCCACGACGCATAAAGCTCAAATCAGCTCCAAGAAGGAAAAACGTGAATCCCCGAGCAGACCGCTCAGCTTGTATCTCTGGTGTTCGACCAGCAATACCAGGATACACATCGTTTTTCATCGCGACGTCCAGGACTCGCTCGACAGCCCGCGTTACCGCTGGATGGTCCGTCTCGCCCGGATAGCCAAGTGCGGTTGAAAGGTCATTTTCCCCGATGAAAGCGACATCGATTCCATCGACTGCAAGAATTTCTTCAACAGATTCGATCGCAGCGGGTGATTCGATTTGAATGGCGACGAGTGTTTCATCGTTCGCGCTCGCAACGTAGGTGTCGAAGTTCTCTCCGTATGCGTTTGCTCGTGTGGTACCAGCGACACCACGCTCACCCGTTGGTGGAAAATGCGTTGCCTGAACAATATTTTCGGCGTCACCAGCACTCTCGACATTTGGAACGATCACCCCCTGTGCTCCGGAGTCGAGAGCGTGCTTCGCTGCGCCGGTGGTCGCTGCTTCAACGGAAGGAAGTCGCACGAGTGGCGTGGTATTCGGCTCCACTGCCCGGACAAGTGCTTCAACGCGTTCAGGGGAGTATGGAGCGTGTTCGGTATCAATACCGATCCAGTCGATACTCGTCTGTGAGAGTACTTCAGCCGCACGTGGACTTTGGGACAGAAGCCATGCACCAACAACGTCATTGCCCCGCTCGAGCGCATCCAGGGTGTGGTTCGTAATAGACATACGCATCTGTTCGATGGACGTCCTACAAAGAAGAAGGTGGTCCGGCTATAGAGCGCGGAGAATACCTTCGACTTTCGCCGGAGGATGACTCCGACAACAAGGCCAGTCCACGGTAAGCGTTCAGTCCGAATCTGCAAGCTTCAGAAACGGCCGTCTGCGTTCCCTTGTCTCCATCGTCATCGATGCTCCGATGAGTGAAACTCCGACAATCAGGGCAAAGAGAGCAGAGAGATGCCGACGACCCCTGGCATAACAATCAGAAACATGACGAATGGTCTGATGGCCTGTAATATTTTAATTGATTTATAGAAATGGGTATGATATGCTAACGTAGTCACAAACAGAAGAACTATCGTACTGCTCGGCTATTGTGAGTCTCACGTCCTGCCCATGCCGGCAGTAATTGTCCAATTGACGCTCGTCATCGTGGTTTGTCTTCTTGCGTGTGTGATAGCATAACACGAACTTGCTCACTACGCGGTACACAGCCGGTACGCCGAATCCGTTACAATTAGGTTCGACAGATACGGCCCATACACTGACGCTACGTATTCGACAACTGGTTCAACATTTGGAAGGCGTCTCGGGTCAATTGCACCGACGCTGATCTATGGCATCCTTTCGATTCCACTCGGCCTCTACTATCTGTCAACGTTCCCGCTACCGAACTTTGATTTCGTCGAATGGTCACTCGTGCTGAGTCCTTGGCTAGTCCTCATCGTCCCCTCGCCGTCGGATCTTCACACCTTTCTGTCTTCGTCGTAGGGACACTCCTCGCGATATCGGTAAGGCCGACTTATCCTCTTGTATTGGGCAACTCCCAGTCCGTAATAGCCTAAACAATCGTGGATTGTTATCTGCACATCAGTTCTCTCTCTCGTCCAGGTGCGTGCTCGGCGGTTGCAGAGGAAATACGCACTCAGCAGGGAGACTATCGATGAGAAATACCAACACAACACCGTCATCATCGACACCAGCAGGGCCAGTCCGCCGCACGGTACTCCAGACGCTCGGCGGCGTCGCTGGCCTTCTCGGAATCGGACGTGCCGTCGGCCAGACCAGTACTCGCCACATCCTGACGATTACGGCGCCGTACGGCGCCGAAACCTTTTACCAGTTCGTCCCGACGCATGGCGTCCAAAAACTCGACCGTGACCCCTACGGGAACGTTCCGGCCAGTGCCGTCACCATCGACGGCGAAGACGACATAAAGGGCTGTCTCGTCCACGGGGCGACCAACGGTGGGGCGGATGTCTACCAGTTTATCGGGCAGTTGTCGTACGTCAACTTTAGCGGTCCGGGGTTCCAGGACGGCACCCTCGACGTGTATCTCGATGGACGGCCCGTTGACCCGGCGCGATTCCAGCGTGGGACACCCCCGAGCAGCGAAACCAACACCGACTGTCGAGCGAGCAACCCGGAGCGGCCACAACCGACGAGCACGATTGTCTGTAACGCCCGTCGGGCGACGCAGGTGGTGCACGTCACCGTCGAGACGACGCAGTTCATTCGCGTCAACGGTGGCGACTTCCAGGAAGAGGTGACGGTCGATATCGAACCTGGTAACACGCTGGAGATGCCCTTCGCGGGGACGCTCGTCTGTTTCGCCATCGAGGGCGGCGATCTCGATGTCCAGATACGCTATCGTGAACAGTGACACGAAATCATGGACTGGTCATCCACGAGTTGGCGCACCGTCGAGATCACTGATACGCAGGCGTTCTGGTCGCTAGTATCCAACCACTTTCCGAATACTGAAATCGACGTGAAAACATCACGGGACGTCTCCGCATTCCGGCCTGCGAACATTCTCGCAAACGACCCCGACGACGACAGCATCGTCATGGTCTGGCATCGCGACAACGAAGACGCACTCATTCTCCCCGGCTGGGAGCGGACTGAAACCCTGAAATCGAAAGTCACGACGCAGGACGCCTACTCGGGCGAGGACCCGGCGAAACTCGCACATCTTGCTGCCCGCCCTATGAACGAGTTACATGATCTGGGGCCGAACATAGTCGGTCGAGTTCAGCACGTATCGCATCCTGCTCGCCACGCTCGTCCTCCCCGTCAGTCGCAGCTGCAACTACACGCGAGATATCGACGACTAACCCGTCATCCGGCGCGTCTTCGTAGTCGTACGTCTTGGCGAGATTCGCGTTTTCGAGGAAATCGACATCCGTTTTGCTGATCGTCGGGACATCCACCCGAACGGCCTTCGCTCCAGTCCCCTCCACGGTCGTTGCCGTGAATCCCTCTGCCTCGATGATCTCGGTCATGTACCGCCGAATCGTATCGACGCGCACGGCCTCGGCAGTGCCGAACACACGCTCCCGGATCTGTTCTGCGGTCAGCCGATATTTGCCGCCCATATCAGCGTCCATGGCGAGCCGCACGAGCGCGACTTTGATCCCCTCGATCGTGTCGGCCTTCGACAGGTCGGCGAACTCGGAGTCCGCCTGCAGCCGATCGTACTTGGGGCCAGCCAAGATCCCCGGCAAGCCCAGCTGTTCCATATTCCGTCGAACGTGCTCACGCGGCAGGAACACGTCCGGCGTCGTCGGACTCTCCACATACCCCACCGTGTCGTGGTCGAGTACTTTCCGGGCTAACTTCGCACGAGTCTTCTTCGTTGTCGTCTGTGGCTGCTTTGTTACGGCGGCGATGAGTTCGTCACGGCGGACTGGATACCCGTTATCAAATTTGTTCGCGAGTTCCGACCGAATACCGGCGACCTTCTGCTCGACCGAACTCGCATCACCCCGCTTAATGCGTGCGTACAGCTCGACCTGCTGCAGTTTCCGACGGAGCCGATCACATCGACCGTGCTGACGAACGCTCTCAGTTCGGATACATATCGTGCCACGGCCGCTTGCGTTCAAAGGCGGCACTCGCGGCTAATACGTCGTCATCGGCGTGACGTCGACCGACGATCTGCATGCCAACCGGGAGATTGTCGTCAATGAATCCGGCTGGAATCGACGCGGTCGGATGGCCGGAGAAGTTGAACGGTTGGGTAAGCAACCACCCGCGCAGCGGTTCGATCTCCGCCCCATCAATTTCGGATGGGTAGTCACCGTGTTCGAACGGTGGAACCGCGAGCGTCGGTGTGACGAGGCAGTCGTACTCGCGGAGGAGATCAACAATACCGTCGTACACCCTGGTTCGAACCACATCTGCGCGTTTGTATTTGCGAGTCGAAATCGGATCCGATTCGAGGATGGTCTCGATAGTGATCGGACGTAGCTTCTCGCGATCTTCGCCCCGGAGATCGAATCCGTGTTTGTCCTCTAGATTATCAAATAGGGATTCCCAGCTCACCTTCGCGAACGTGTAGAACGCGTCGAGGATCTCATGGCGATCGCATCCAAAATCGGGATCGGTTCGCTTGACCGTCGCGCCCGCCTCCTCGAAGGCACTTACCGCGTCGTCCACCACTGTTCGCACTTTGGGATCGATTGGATACGTGTCGAGGTCGGGGCTGTACGCGATCGCCAAATCGTCAATCGGCCGCCGCGTTGCCGACACATAGTCGATTCCCTCGTCCGGGAGGCTGAACGGATCACCCGGATGTGACCCCGCCATCACGTCGAGCATGAGGGCCGCATCCTCGACGGTGCGAGCCATCGGCCCCGTGTGGGAGAAGGGCGTGAGATCGGCGAACGCGTTGGGACGCCCCGTTCTGGGGACGCGGCCGAACGAGGGCTTCAGACCGAACACCCCGCAGCATGACGCTGGGGTTCGGATAGAACCACCGGTGTCCGACCCCTGTGCGAGCGGGACGAGCTGGTCGGCGAGCGCTGCTCCAGCACCACCAGAGGAGCCACCGGCTATTCGCTCCAGGTCGAACGGTGTCCCCGTCGGGCCGAGAACCAGATTGTCAGTCGTACAGCCAAGTCCGAACTCAGGCGTGTTGGTCTTCCCAACCACGATGGCGCCAGCGTCCTCGAGCTGGGTCACAAAGGGCTCGTCTCGCTCAGCGATATTGTTGGCGAACAGCTGAGAACCAAACGTCGTACGCACGCCAGCCACGTCGTCGAGATCCTTGATCGCCACCGGGACGCCGTGGAGTGGGCCGAGCGATTGACCTTCTATGACTGCACGTTCAGCTTCCTTCGCGGCCTGACGGGCACGGTCGGCAGTTACTGTCACGAAAGCGTTTGTCCGATCGTTTCGTGCCTCGATTCGTTCAAGTAGGGCGTCAACTACCGCAACGGGTGAGCACTCGCCGTCCCGTATCCGTCGAGCGATACCGGCTGCAGAGAGTGTGTGATACTCTACCATGCTATTGGTACTCCGATGCTACGCAAAAAGATTCCTGCGTTAGAGCGAAACAACTCTCTCCGTTGATCGGCCGAAAAGTACGGATCAAAGTGCTTAGTGATCGGGCATAAAGTCGTGCTCGATGTCCCCCGTAAACTCCTTAGCGACGAAATCGTTACGGAGCGTCCCGACGCCTTCAATCGTGATCTCGATGGTGTCGCCGTCGCTAATTGGACCAACGCCAGAGGTAGTGCCCGTTGCGATCACGTCGCCGGGTTCGAGGGTGACGAGCTTCGTGATCTCTTCGATCAATTCGGGGACGGAGAAGATCAGATTGTCGATGGTGGATTCCTGTTGGACCTTGCCGTTTTTGCGAAGTTCGATCGACGCATCCTTAGGAACGAGATCCGGTGACGCGACGACGGGACCCATAGGTGCAGCGTTGTCGAAGGACTTCCCTCTGACCCAGTTCTGCTCCTGACGTTGGTCGTCACGATTCGAGAGATCGTTGACACAAGTGTAGCCCGCGATGACCTCCTCCGCCCGGTCAGCCGGAACGTTGCGACACTGTTCGCCGATGACAACGCCCAGTTCGGCCTCGTGGTCAATCCGCTCTTTGTCCGGTGGAAGCGTGATGGTGTCGCCATGGGCGGCGAGTGTGTTCGGTGCCTTGAGGAACAGGAGCGGCCGCTCAGGAACGTCTGAATCAGTCTCTTCGGCATGGTCGGCGTAGTTTAGCCCGATACAGACGATCTTGCTCGGTTCGACCGGTGGTAGAATCGTCACTTCGTTCAGGTCGTACCGTTGGTTCGAGAACACCACGCCATCCTCCACCCATTCTCCGAGACGTATTGAACCGGCTGGATCTCGGAATCGAACGCGTTGCATAACACCGTACATGTGATACGCTAGACCAAAAATATTAGTTATCCGGTAAATTCCGGGATTTCAAGCGTTGAGAGCAGTTTGATACTGAGTGGCATACAACGTTGTTACTATTGGATCCACTCATATCGCATACGTAGCAAGCGTAGAGACCGAACGATGAGGAGAGTACGTGACGGGTCTTGTTGACATACCACTAGATTGAATGAGCTACTCGTCGTGAAAGGCATATGGCTGAACGCCGCTATCTCAGTAATCTCATCAACGAGCGACAGGTGGTGCTCGGCGCCAGGGCCACAACCACGGCGCCCGCCGTCGTCGAATTGTACGGCGCTATCGGTTTGGATTTCGTCTGGCTCGATCTTGAACACACAGGCGCGAGTCCCACCGATAGCCGCGTAGTCGAACGGCTAGCACGAGCGGCCGATGCGTCGGGAATCGATCCCCTCGTGCGACTCCCGACGAGCAATCCGACTGTCGTTCGAAAAGTGCTTGGAACCGGTATTCGGTCGATCCTGATTCCACGTATCGACGCCCCGTCAGAGATCCGGCGCGCAATCGAGGCATCGCGGTTCGTCTACGACGGGAAGCCCGGCGCATATGGTGCAAGTGCAGGACGAGGTAGTATGTGGGGGACTCGATCGGCCGTCCAGGTGGCCGAGCACGACGAGACAGTATCGGTAGGATGTATGATCGAGACGCAGGCGGCCGTCGAGAATATCGAGGAGATATTAGCCGTTCCAGAACTCGACTTTGTCTTCATCGGCCCCTCGGATCTGTCCGTCTCGCTCGGCCACCCACTTGAGCAGAACCACCCCGACGTTCAGCGCACGGTTGAGCGGGCCAAAAACGCGTGTTTCGACGCGGACATTCCCGTCGGATACGTCACCGATGACACCGCTGACGCTGAATCGGCCATTGACGAGGGCTATCGGCTGCTCCGAATAGGCGACGAGTTGGGATCAGCCCGAAGCGTCCTCAGGTCGCGATTCAACGCGCTCCGACCGGAACAGCGGTAGACGAACTTCCCAGGGGTCTATGCACACGGGTAGGCAAGCGTATCCACAAGATTGGTGTATGCTAACACAACACAATATCTTTAGAGTACGTCGTCGATTGTGTGGATGCCATGCGCTTGCTCAGATTTGCAACGGAGGATGGCGTTCGGGTCGGTGTCTCCCAAAATGGGGTGGTCGAAGACGTTACTGAGAGGGTCGATGGATTCAGTGACTTACTCGAGCGAATGACGAAGGGTGACTCCGTGCCGGAGAGTAACGAGACATACGAGCCGGCGGCGATCAGTTATCTCCCGCCGACAACGCCGGTGAACACGGTATTCGCGGTGGCCCTCAACTATCACTCCCACATCCAGGAGGCTGGGGTAACCGACAGGGAGTTCGAGCGGCCGCTGATTTTCCTCAAACTATACCGCTCGCTGGTTGGACACGGTGAATCCATTCAGTACCACCGGGATGTCGTCGAGCGCCTCGACTACGAGGGTGAACTCGCCGCAGTCATTGGCAAACCGGCGCGAAACGTCTCGGTGGACGAGGCCTTAGACTATGTCGCAGGGTACACGATTCTCAACGACGTGACCGCTCGGAACGTCCAGCGTCTTCGTGCCGGTGAGAGCGACGCACTGGACTGGTTCTCCTCAAAAGCCATGGAAGGAACGACGCCGGTCGGCCCGACGGTCGTGACGACTGATGAAATCTCAGATCCGCAGTCGTTACGCATCACGTCCCGATACAATGGTGACGTGATGCAAGACGAAGAAACGAGTCTGATGATCTACAGCACGGCAGAACTGGTCGCCTATGCAGCGAGTCGGCTGACGCTCCATCCCGGCGACGTGATTGCGACCGGAACGCCAGAGGGTGTGGGTGAGTTCCAGAACATTTCCATGACGGAGGGCGATACCATCGCGGTTGAGATCGGCGGAATCGGTACACTCTCGAATACCATTGGTGAATCAGAGGAGTAACGAACTTCGTCCGAAGAGCAGGGTTACGATCACCAGTCCGGGGCATAGTCAGGATCGTACTGACGCTCGTCCCGATCCAGTGAGTCAATCGTCTTGATATCCGTATCGTCGAGGTCGAGACATTGTGACTCCCAGTTGTCTCGGATGTGTTCTTCCCCGGTGGCCTTCGGGATCGAGGGGATGGCCTTCTCCCGGTGCCATGCAAGGGTGACCTGTGCTTCACTGACTCCGTGTTTCGCCGCAATGTCCTGAATTTCCGGAACATCGAGCACTGCCCCATTTCCTAGCGGTGCGTACGCAACGGGGGTGATGTCGTGAGTTGCACAGTAATCACGGAGTCCCCGCTGTGGGAGGAGCGGATGAATTTCCACTTGGAGAGCGCTGATTGGCACGTCCGACGCCGCCTGTGCCTCGTCCAGCAGCCCCGGCGACAGGTTACATGCGCCAATCTGATCCGCAACTCCGTCGTCATGGAGGTCGGCGCACGCCCGAAATGTTATCTCGGGGTCGTAGCCACCGCTTGGCCAGTGAACGCCATACAGGAGGTCGACACGGTCAACATCGAGTCGGGTCAGACAGCTGTGTACACCCTCGATTACGTCGTCGTAGCTATATCCAGCGGCGAACTTTGGATGGAGTACCTTCGTCGCTAGGAATATGTCCTCCCGAGGGACGTCGGAATTGGCAATTCCTTCGCCCACCGCTTCCTCATTTCCGTACGCTTCCGCGGTGTCGATGTGACGGTAGCCGATCTCAAGCGCCGTTCGAACGCTCTCTCGACACTGTTCGTGGTCGGTATTGCGGTACGTTCCAAGGCCGAGCATCGGAACGGCCGAGTGTGCAGCCATAACGGGACTTACACTCGCTGAGCGGACGCAAAAGGATTGCGCCAATTAAACGATCAATGCCCAATAGTACACGAGCGAATTGACCGATACGAAACAACCGAGGGACACCAATCAAGTCGAGATCGAGAATGAGTGTGTTAGGTGACTTGAATGCTTCGTCGAGTACACGCTATCGGGGGTCTGATTACTACGCTCGCGATTCGTCTCCTCCGGAATGTTACGGAGTGGCAACCAGCATCTAACCCCATCGGAGAGTTGTCTACTCGATAGGTGTATATCGAATAGCGTGTTACCTCCTCGCATGGGGGATTCAACCAACAACGAATTGTTCTTTTCGAGCGGCGTCTTGGTCGAACGAGATGATACAGTCACCTTATCGGACGACTTCGAGTCGACACTTGAAGAGTACCGGGCGACGGTTTCGGAATTATCTCAGAAGGAACTGTCACGTTTAATTAAAAAACGGGTGAACACGGACACAATGATCGAACCCTTCGTCCGGCTCGGGGAGAAAGATTCGAGAGCCATCGGGGAGCTCTGTGCGCTCTACGATTGTCTGGAACCGTCGTCCGATGAGGATTGGATAGCGCTCCTCCCCGTACTCCGATTCTTCCGAACGCGTTCTGTCCCAACCCACGGAGCTCCCGAACCGTTTGTTTCGATCCCCGCGAACCTCGTACCCCACCTTGCGGAAATCTACGACCCCATGCTGGTGTACGTCTGGCTTGACGACTGTCCCCCATGTGATGCGCTCAAACAGGAACTCGAATCCATCTTTGAACGGCCACGGGAGGTCATGCCGTTCGCAGTGTATGGCCCCGACGACAGGCAATTCCTCGCAGAGATGTACGATGTCACCGCTGGTCCGGCGATGCTCTTCATGCGGAGCGGGAATGTCGACGCGAGGCTCTATGGAGCGTACGAGCGTGCAGTAATCAAAGCAGAGCTGAGAGCAATCCATCGATGACACGCTCGCTGACCGTTCAAATTACACCGAGTACCTAACACCAGTGTGTTCGTTTACTCAGTAGTTTAAACCGCCGAAATCAGCAGAGTGAGAGCATAACACCGAAATTCTTAATAGTGTACGACAATTGTTCTCAATCCGCATACGAGGGGGACCCAGCGCTGGGGCAAAAGATGACGATTCAACGGGTTGGAGGGGCGTATGAGTGTGACTAATGCACTCCGAGACGTCAAGGAGAGTGATTTGGGAATAGTGTTTGCGGGCACAATGCGGAAGTTACTCCGGGAGCGAATCACCAAGTTTGCCTTCGTCACCCTCCTCATTATCCTCATTTTAGGGCTTGTCGGCCCAGCCATCGCGCCGTACCAGTTCAACGCACAACAACGCACCGAGAGCGGCGAGCTGAAACGCTACGTGAAACCATCGCTGGAACACCCACTGGGGACAAACGACCGTGGAGAGGACGTGCTCTCTCGGCTATTGTATGGTGCGCGAACCACCGTCGTCACCGGCCTACTCGCGGGCACGATTATGCTCACCGTCGGACTCTTCGTCGGGGTGACCGCAGGGTACGTCGGTGGCAAGACTGAGAGTCTCCTTATGCGGTTTGTCGACTTCATGTACGGAATTCCGTTTATTCCCTTTGCTATTGTGCTCATCACGTTCTTCGGTGCGGGCTTTTACACCATGATCGCGATCATCGGGTTGGTACTGTGGAGGTTCATCGCCCGCGTCATCCGGTCACAGGTGCTCCAAATCAAGCAACGGCCGTATATCTTGGCGGCAAAGGCGTCCGGTGCGAGCACGCCGTGGATTATCAGGAAACACATCCTGCCCAACATCGCCAACATGGCCGCGCTGTTTTTCGCTATGGGCGTGGGCCTGGCGATTCTCGAACAGGCAGGACTGTCGTTCATTGGCGTGACTGACCCCTTCAACCCCACGTGGGGTATTATGCTCCGAAACGCTCACCAGTCGGGGCGCGTGGTCGACGCGTGGTGGTGGTCGTTCCCACCGGGAATCATGATTTCGTTGACGGTTTTATCGCTCTATCTCCTCGGCCGGGGCTACGAGGCGACGGGTGGCGATAACGAGGTGGTAGTCTAACGATGACCGAACCGATCCTGGAGGTCGAGGACGTGACCATTAAATACCGAACGCGAGGTGACAGCGACATCTACGCGGTCAACGATGCCTCTTTCGAAATTCACGAACACGACTATTTCGGGCTCGTTGGGGAAAGCGGCTGTGGGAAAAGCACCATTGCTGACTCTATCGTCGGCGGGCTAGATGACAATGGCGAGGTTGTCTCGGGGACGATCAAGTACAAAGGAACGGAGATACAGGACTACTCAGAATCGAAGTTCAACAAGGAGATTCGTTGGAAGGAGATCTCGGTCATTCCACAGTCGTCGATGAACAGTCTCGATCCGGTGATGCGCCTCAGTGAGCAGGCCATCGAGATAGCGAAGTACCACACGGATCTGAGCGAGTCCGAAGCAGTGGAACGTCTCAAGGAACTATTCGAGGTGGTTGGCCTCTCTGAGTCGCGCATCCACGACTACCCCCATCAGTTTTCGGGTGGGATGCAACAGCGAACCATCATCGCATTCGCGCTCTTCCTCCGCCCCAGTCTAATCATCGCCGACGAACCGACGACGGCGCTCGATGTGATCATGCAGGATCAAATCCTCGATCACATCAACCAGCTAAAAGAGGACTGGGACATCAGTATGCTCCTCATCACACATGACATCTCAATCGTCTTCGAAAATTGCGATACGATGGCGGTAATGCACGGTGGGCAGATGGCGGAAACCGGAACCGTCGTCGATGTCTTTGATGAACCGAGACATCCCTATGCCATCCTCCTGCAGAACGCCTTCCCGGACATCCGATATCCAGATCGGGAACTGACCGTCATCGAGGGGCACCCGCCGCAGCTGCTGGACAAACCTGACTACTGTACGTTCGCCGACCGATGTCCGTGGTCTGTCGAGGACTGTCACGCTGGTGCCCCGCCCCCGGAGAAGGTCGAGAAGAACGGGGGACATCGCGCGTGGTGCATTCGGGCTGACGAGATGGACGTGCTCGCTGCGGATCACCTCGCGGCGACTTCCGACACGAAGAACATCCTGGAGGACAACTGATGAGTGATGAAACGCCGGTATTGGAGCTTCGGTCACTCGAGAAACACTTCAATGCCTCACCGGGTATCTATCGAGCGATCAGACACCGACTGACGGGTGAGGGATTGACGCTTGTTCGGGCAGTCGACGGCGTGAATATGAAACTCCGGAAGAACCAGGTTCAGGGCGTCATCGGTGAGAGCGGTTGTGGGAAGACTACTCTCCTCCGAACGATTATTGGCATCTACCAGCCTAGCAGCGGGGAAATATTGTTCCGTGGTGAGCCAGTGTCGGAGTTCACCAAAGAGGAGTGGAAGGACTTCCGGCGACAGATTCAGATTATCTTCCAGGATCCGTTCAATTCGTTGGATCCGAAGTTTAGCGTTCGGCGTACATTGGCCGAGCCGCTGGAAATACACAACATCGAATACGACGAGGAACGAATCGAGGAAATGCTGAACGCCGTCGGACTAACCCCACCTGAGAAGTATACCACCCGATTTCCGAACCAACTCTCAGGCGGTGAGAAGCAACGCGTCGCCATCGCGAGAGCGCTGATCACTGAACCAGAGGTGGTCTTGGCAGACGAACCAGCGTCGATGCTGGACGTCTCTACACAGGCAGAGATACTGAACCTGCTGAACCGACTCACGGACGAGTTCGGGGTCTCGATGATCTACATCTCTCATGACCTCTCGACAGTCTCCTACATTTGTGATAAAATCAACGTGATGTACCTTGGGCGGGTCATCGAGGAGGCGCCGACGAAAGAGCTCATCGTCGATCCGAAGCACCCATACACACAGGCTTTGATTCAATCCATTCCGATACCGGATCCCCACTACCAGCGGGAACGGACGAAGCTTGGCGGCGAACCAGGGGATCCGATCAATAAACCTAGCGGTTGCCGGTTCAAAGATCGGTGTCCGATGCGGATGGATATCTGTGATGAGACCCCATACGACATCCAACTTGAGGATAAGGTGAAACACACCGTCGCCTGCCACCTCTACTATGATCACCCGATCGGGAGGGCACAATGAAAATCGACACGACCGAAGGAAGAATGCTCGGCGAACTGAATCACGTGAAGCCAATGAAGATACACGCAATCTTCTACGCCTTCGGAACCTCGTCGGCTGAGGTGACAGCATGAGCCGCCTCCGCTACTTCGTGAAACGGACGATAATTACTGGCGTGCTTATATTTCTCGTGGCGTCGGCACTATTCATCTTCTTCCGTCTAATGCCCGGCGACTATACATCGTTGCTCATCCAGCAAGGGATGACTGCGGATCAAGTCGCGCGACTGGAGGCGAAGTGGGGGCTGAACCAACCGCTCTACAGACAGTACATCAACTACGTGCGGAACCTCCTGACTGCGGACGCTGGCGTGTCGTTCCGTCACGGCACACCGGTCTGGGAGCTGGTACGGCCACGAATCCTCAATTCATTCATCCTCGTCGCACCCGCAATCACCGCGACGTACTTGATTGGTGGTTTACTGGGCGCGATTATCGGTAGATACCGGGGCGGCCCACTGGAAAAGACGAGCATTATCGGTGTCTCAGTGTTCCACTCAATCCCCGATTTCTTCCTCGGAATTCTCTTAATCGCGGCATTTTCCGAGACATTGAATATCTTCCCAACTTCGGGAATGCTGTCGACCAGAACCTCGATTTTGATGCAGAACGAGCCGTTCTACGAGCTCTTACTGCTGAAGGAGTTTTGGATGCACTACGCACTCCCCTTTACCACGATCACGCTCTACTTCATGCAGTATCCGGCGCTCATCATGCGGAACAGCGTCGTAGAGGTCAGTGGTCAGGAGTTCCTCCACTATCATCGCCTGAAGGGACTACCGCGGCCGCGACTATTGTGGAAACTTATCCGGCACGCATCCCTGCCAGTAGTGACGCTGTATCCCATCTCGCTGGCGAGCGCCATCAGTGGCCTCGTCCTTATCGAGGTGGTGTTCAATTGGCCGGGTATCGGACGGCTTCTGGTGGATTCCGTACTCGCTCGCGACTTCCCGGTCATCCAGTTCGTCTTCCTGATTGCCGCGGTCTGGATTATCCTCGGAAACTTCCTTGTCGATCTCCTCTACGGTGTAATCGATCCCCGTGTGTCTGTCGAGGGTGAAGCCGAATAGAAAGGTGACAGATTTCACCCAAGCTCTTGTCCCGTTTGTCGTATTATAAATGTTTGAGTGAACGTCTACCTAACAACATAGTGGAATATTTCCATGAGAGATGATGTCGTGAATTGTTATTTATATATTGGTTTTATGACTGTAGAAAAACGGGGGCAAGCATGGAGTAATACTCTATAGCTTACTATTAGTGGGAATATCACAGACTAGAACAAAAGAAGTCATATATCATATAATACTCAGACGAAAACCTTTTGCCACCCCGGAGGGAGTATTACCCCGGGGCATGGGGAATGCCAACACACGACACACAGGATGAGGTACCGAACGTAAACAGACGTCGTATTCTACAGGCTATTGGAGTGGCGTCAACCGCGGGATTGGCAGGTGTAACCGGCAACGTACAGCAAGATCTTGGAGAGCGAGTTCCAACGCTGACCTTCCAGTACTGGTCGGATCAGGGACCGCCGACGGTATTGTTCGAGGAGACGATTGCAACGATACAGGCAGTCACTGGCGACGTAGGTATCCAGATTGAGACCAGACCGATGACGACCGGTGAGGGGATCGACGCGGTCGCAAACGATCGACGCGGGTTCCACATCGCAGTCAACAGTCACGGACCGTCTCCCGGCCGACTAGATCCGAACGAACTCCTGAACGCCTACAGTATCGAAAACGCCGGCGCGAACGGGAGATACAACCCGTCCAACTACGCCAGTTGCGAGTTCTCGCAACTTGCTAACAGACAGACGACGGTTGGCAATCCGGATCAGCGACAGACTGCAGTTGACGAGGCAATGAGCGCGTTCTCTGCGGACTTGCCGTTCATCCCTACGATCGAGCGGCCAACTACTGCCGCCATCAATACCGATCAAATCGAGGAGATCGAGGCCGGAGCGGCGGGGTTGACCGATACCCATTGGGCCGCACTCGTCGAATCGGGCGTAAGTTCGAGAGGTGGGACGGATGCAGTTGTCGCAAACCTGCCATCCGAGCACTTGACGAGTAGCTTCTATCCCACCGTCGCGGACGGCGACTCGATGGGGCTCTACACGAGTCTCACCCATTCGCCGCTGCTCACGTACGACTCGAATTACGAACTAGTGCCGGTTCTCGCGGAGGACTGGGAGACATCGAACAACGGTCAGCGAACGACGTTCAACCTCCGCGACGCAACATTCCACAACGGCGCGCCCGTGACGCCACAGGACGTGAAGTGGACGTACGAATTCCTGAGCGAGGAGTATCACGCAGGCACCTACCAGTGGACGCTGCTCCCAGAGGAGTTGACGGTCGAGGTTGTCGATGATAGCACGGTCGCATTCAACACGCCGGAGCCGGCACCGACGCTCCTCACCGCGAGCCTCTCGATTTACGGCGTCCTCCCTCAAGAACCCTACGTCAACGCGGGAATCGAGGATAATCCGACGGACTTCGACGACCCAATGATCGGGGCGGGGCCGTATCAGATCGCGTCCTACACGAACCAGCAGAATATGGCGCTGGAACCCTTCGACGGGAATCCGGTTTACAGCGCCGATACGCAGATTCTCCTGCAACTGTATGACAGCACCGACGGCGTCGTCCGGGCGTTCCAGAACGGCGAACTCAACATCGCGGTGGCGCTGCATCCAGAGGCGGGCCAACAACTCCAGGAACAAATGGGCGATAGCGTCCAGATCATTACCGGAGTGGCCCATCTCCCGTACGGCGTCATGCCACAGATGTCCTTCGGCCCAGGGAAGTTCATCGAATTCCGACAGGCGCTCTCGCAGATGATCGACCGGCAGAACATCAACGAGACATTCGCCTTCGGCGAATCCGAAATCGTGACTCACTGCACGTTCAACTCCAATGCTCACCCGTGGCACAACGAGGAGGTGCTCACACAGGTTGGAGGCCAAACGGCGAATGTGGAGCAGGCACGTACACTCCTCGAAGAAGCTGGATGGGGATGGGATAACAACGGTAATCTCCACTACCCACCAGACGCCGAACTGGCCGCGTGGCCGCAGGGCGAAACCCCCAGCGGGGACGACTTCCCTTGCGTCTAGTCCGGTCGAATTGACAACTCTGTTTTTCGATCCAAACCAATCAAAAGCTGATTCTCATCGAAGCTACTGCGCTAAGATACGACGCACGGCCATCTCAAACCAGAGAATATTTTGTTCTACCATGGAGTAGGAGTGTTCGATACCGCGACTGCTCCATCAGATTTGAACTATTACTGTTCCAGCACGATATATACTATTTTTACATCACTGGATGTATCGAGTCATCCATTCGAAGTCTGTTCAGGTTACATCATTCCGTCTTCTTCCCTACCATTCCACGCATCGTCAATCACGTCACTGACCTCACGATGTGAGAAGTGGGCGTAATTAGACACAGCGACGATGACCTGTAATCCTTGAATCCCGAGAATTCTGTGGTATTGAACGGAATAACTGCCGATTTCCGTGCGATAGCCATTTCTTCATGGAGAACCAATATCTATCACGGAGGTAATTCTATGTCAATGGGCACGTTCGATGCAGAGGAGTACGAACGCCGCGAGAAGAAGATCAGCTCCGTTGACGCTGATTCGGACGATCGACGGACGAACTTCGAAGGTCACGTCGAGTACACTGGCGACGACTCGATCGAAGAGCTCCTCGCTCGACTGAAAGAACTGAAGGCAAAGTAGTCTGCAACCTATTTATCGCTATTTTATACTGTTTAGACAGCACCAGATCGAGTAGCACGTCATCCGCCGAGAGGACAGCTCGTTTCTCGGCTATTGTTCCATCCACCTGTGTACCGGCATGATATCGACGGCATCCTTAGTTTCGATTCCGATTTTGATGGACTGGTGACACGATACAGACCCTCCGAGTATTAGTGAAAAGTAGAGCAAATCATCCATACTTGACACGTAATTGTTTACTCGAGTTCATAGATCGTCGCCGTGATGAGGTCGAGACGATCAACTCGGGCAAGCGGAATCAACGCTGCGAAATCAACAACGATCATCAGAGTCGCTCGATATCGCGTTTAAGATCGCTAGTCGTATGTCCAATAGCGATTCTTTCTTCTGAGGCAATCGACAGCATCTCTACATAGCTCACACCGGCAATCTCTGCGGCTTTTCGGATGGTCACCGAGTGGTCGCGGAGTTTGTCGAGCGCTTTCTCCTTTCGCCAGTCAGTGAGCCCCTGCCGAATGACACGACGAAGTACTTCTTCCCGATCGGTTCCCAGTTCTGTTTCGAATTCAGCGAGTAATTTTTCGTCCTCGTCCGGGATACGCGTCGTGACCGTCTTCATCGTTACAATCCATTACATTCCGATACGCTATAATTATAATGCGGCCGCTATTAGAGTCGTTGAGCAAACACGACGGTCAGGATCTGAGCATTACTGGTGCGACGTTCATTTCCCTTCGTGACGGTCAGTATACCGACAATATCCTCCGATCCAAATTCAATTTCTATTAATTAGCTGAACGACACAGTCCACCCGAATATTGCTGATAAAGCTGCGAATACCCTCTGTCGACCGGGTCAGCGAGACCCATGATCTCTACCCACGCCGAATATTTTAAGCGGTGGCATGATATCTAATGCATCAAGCCGAAGACTAGGCTATGGACCCAGACGAACGACTGAACACCCCTCCGAGTCTTGCTGACGAGTGGGCAGCGTCGTGGGAAGGTGAATCGACACGAGATAGAGTGTACACCACTGCACTGCAGCTGTACGAGCCGACACGGGTAGCTGTCATCGCCGACAGAGCAGATGTTTCGAAGGAGACTGCCAGGGACTATCTCCAGTGGTTCACTGAGATTGGGATGCTAACCCAGGTCAACGAGTCCCCGGATGAATTCGTCCGAGATGAGCACTACTTTCGATGGCGGCGGATTCACCGGTTGCGCCGCCTTCCGATGGAGGAACTCGAACAGCGATTGAAGAAGCTGACTGCGAAAGAGCGGCGCTATCGTGACCAGTACGACGCCGAGGGGCCAGATCACGTCGATGCGCTGGATCACGCAGACTATGCCGATGTCGAGGATGTTTGGATGGAGCTACAAGAGTGGGAAACCGTTCGGCGTCGAATCGAAGAACTCGAACAGGCACGGCAGAAGAATGACCCACCTAAATTCGCTTGACCGCCGATACAGGCCATTCTGTAGCGAGAAACCTCTTTGGCGAACTCCCGGAACTGTTCGTATTCATTGTCGTCAAAGTGTCCTCGATGCCTACGACCGAAGATACCAAAACGGCACATAGAACACGACGAAGGCAACCACCGAGACGAGTGCCCCAGCGAGACTTACGACCATCTGATAGATGTTGAATGGCTCTTGTGGGAACTCGAGACGTGCTTGCACTGGCGGATAGTAGGTATCCGTCCCATCGGTGATTACCGTCCCAGTGAACTGCACGGACACGTACGGATTTGCACGCTCGACGATAGCCGTCCCCGACGCGTCTGTCGATACGACATCTTGTGTTGCCCCAGCGAGGCGGAGTCGCTGGCCACTAAGCGGCTCGCCAGTCTTCGCATCAACAACCTGAACACGGGCATGCGTGTCGTTCACCACTTTCGTCTCGATTTGGGCTTTCCCACGAGTTCCCTGCGTCGTCTCCACTGGAATCTTTGTCCCGTGAATATCACGTACGCTCGAAATTGGCTGTCTGGCGTTCCCGATCACGAGTTGTGTATCGCCTTGAGCGGGCACTGACGAGAGGTTCACAGTCTGTCTGAGTGGTGCGGCCTGCTGTGCAAGGACGACGGACTCCGTGTCGACGAGTTCAGGCCGATCCAACGCGACCGCCTCCGATTCGAACACGAACTGCGGGCGAGCGTGTTGTGCAATGAGCTGGGTCTCCAATACGTGCGGCAGGGCGATGGCTCGCTGTCGCTCGGTCTGTCCCCTCGGGTCGGATTGATACCCCGTCGTGTACTGGCGTTGTGAGTAGGTGCTCCACACATTGCGGAGCGTCGTCGTCCCGAACGTGGCTGTGCTCCACAACCGACGCTGGGAGAGCTGCCGTGGGCCACGGAATCGGACGATGAGTTGCTTCGTACCATCCGGATTCTCGATCACCGTCTGGCGAACGCGCAATTGCTGGTTCGTCGTCACCGTTGCGTTCGCTCGGTCTGTAACGGTGTGGCTCAGCACTTGCTTCGAGGCTGTCGTGTTCACGACCTCCCACGACGAATTCGCCTCACCACGAGTGAACCGAGTTACGTTCTTCGAGACGGTCGTCCGAATCGTCGCTCGAAGTGTGAGCGTCGTCGGATCACGAGCACGCGCCTTACGATATGCAATCTGTCGATCCGACGAATTCTGATCCGCCCACGATTGATTGCCGATCGAAAGCGAGCGCGTTACGTTTTGGGAGACGACCGAATAGTTCGTACAGACCTTCTGCTGGCCACTGACACGACAGGTGCGCGCTGGCTCTGTTGCGTAGTCCAGCATGAACATCGCTCGCCCATTGCGCGGGAGAAAATGCGTCCCGTTCTTCCGCGACACATTCGTCCGAGTACCGTTTGGAACGCCGAGAAACGTGATATGGGCATCCTTTACGACCGCGCCGTTCGAGCGATTCGACTGTGGTATCCATCGACTCGTCGACTCGCTCTGTGGAATCCGCTGGAGTTGAGCAGCGCGGTACTCACTCAGTGTCTGATTGTGTGGCCCGACACCGGTCTGTGGGTGCGTTGTTGGAAAAGCAAAGTCACGAATCCGACTGACGCTCTCGAACGATAAATTGGAATGCTGGTCGACGTCAGCGAGTCGCTGGACGACGAACGACGGAAGTGCGTCTGCCTTGGGATCCGGGTCGTCGGCGACGAACACGCGAGCAGCACCGAAATCGAAGTGGTCGTCACCCGCCGACAGCGAACTTGCGGCTCCAGTCTGAAAGACGAGACTCACGAGGACAACGACGGTAACGAACGTCCGGAGGTGACGTCGGTGCATCAACAAATATCCTGTGGGAAAGGGGCGACGGTGCCTAGAACCCGAGCGGGACGATCAGTCCCGGCGCGAAGCTTTTGAAGAGGTTGATGAACACGTTGTAGCTAACCGAGAGGACGATCATCCCGGCCCCGCCCCAGAGGGCACGCCAGCCCCAGCTCATCCGACTGGAACTCTTTCCGCCGATGAACCACATGGCGGCACCGACGAGGAAGAGGACGACGCCAAGTTGACCGAGTGTCGTCGCGACGAACTTTTCGATATCGGTGAGTGACTGGTTCACGTCTTATTGGGCATCCTGTGCTGCAACCATGCCAGTGGTGACGGTGAGGGCAACTAGGGCGACGAGGACGAGTGCGGTGAGCGTCTGAATCCGCATATCAAAGATACTAGGTTTTATCCTAAAAAATTTAGCATAAGACAGGAAATTGCTAGTAGAAATCTTCAGAAAATACACTCGAATTGATAACTCAGATTATGTGAACCCATGACGCGGACGGCTTTCCAGCCTAGAAACGTAACAATCGTACACCCACGTTTTCCCGGTATGACTGAGGTCAATCTTCGATTCTCGAACTCTTTGTTTCCCATGTGTACATGGGGGCGCGAATTTCACCGCTGCTACGGCCTATCTGGCGGCATCTCGTTATAGACGTTCAGGACGCGGGAAGTATTACAAAGGTTAAAGTATTACCATCGGCTACCCATTACTATGAGCGACGCCGAGAAGGGCACCACCGTCACCGTCACGAGCAAAGGGCAGGCGACAATTCCCAAAGAGTTCCGCGACAAACTCCATATCGACACGCCGGGACGGGTTCGGTTCGTCGAAAATGAAAAAGGAGAGATCGTGATTCGACCCGTTAAACGTCCTTCTGAGATTCGTGGGGCACTCGCAGCCGAGGCGGATGAAGATGAGCCGTCGGCCACGGAACAGCTCCGTGAGGAACGCGAGCGCGACAAGGAGCACGCTGAAGCGAAGTTTAGTCGGTCGGAGCGGGATGAATGACGGTTGTCTTCGATGCCGAACCCCTCCTTGCCTTTGCATTCGATGAACCCGGCGCCGTCGACGTCGAACACTGGCTTGACCGCGTGTATGACAGTGAGATCGACGGCTACGTGACGACGATTAACCTCGCCGAATTCCGGTATATTGCCACTCGCAAAACATCGGCAGCAAAAGCGGACGCTCACATTGACGACCTTCGTGAGATGGGCGTGGCCCTCTCCGCAATTGATGACCTATGGCACTCGGCGTCAGCGGTGAAAGCCGCGTACAGTCCATCACTTGGCGACGCCTACGCTGTCGCCGCCGCCAAAGCCCTCGACACCGACGACGAGCAGAATACAACCCTCCTTGTCGGCGCAGACGACGACTATGACGTGTTCGAGGAAACAGCGGGATACAAACATTTGATTGAACGCTTCCGAGATTGCCCGGCCTGAGACGCGCCTGAGCGAGCCAAAGCGGACTGCGAGAGTAAGCAGACGAAGGAAAGTGATCAGCGACGGAAAGAATACACGCTCACGGGTCGTGGCGAATGGGTCGTCGACGAGTACGTCCACTTCATACAAGTGATGACTGAGTAGACGATTTGTGCCGTCGATTTCTGTTATTCTGAGCAAAATGAATCTGCTGGATCGAGGATATCGCTCGTTGCAGCATGCCGGAAGAGTCTGCCATTAGCGACGGGGAGCGACAGCTCGATTGACGTCCCTGTCAAGTGGTCGCTCTGAGCTACCATGATCGTTCTTAGCGACCGATTGACTTGTAATTTCCTGTTGAACTGAATTGAAGCTACTCACGACTGCAACATTTCTCTGAACGGTGATTCATGGCGTGTGTCGGTCACTACACACCGTCTGTCGAGGTTCTTCAACCGACGAATTCCCGCATGGTGGAGGATATGCTTTCGTTCGCAGGGAGTCCCGCGAAGTCGAATGTGATTCTTTTAGGTCGTGACAGTGTCGTATCAGTCGGGCACGCCCCCCTCGTGGCCTCGCTTCTCACACAACTCTTGCAGCTCGATCTGCGTGTTGCGGGGCTTGTAGTACACTCTCTCGAAAGGGATGTGGCTAAATACCTCATGCCCGCAGACTGAGTCCCGGAGGAGTCCGAACAGTACCACACAATGTCGGTCGATCACGTCTCGCCGATGGAGAACGTGCTCCTGTACCATGACGATCCTGTGGAGGCAGAACCGGCCGAAGTCCGCGCAGTCGGTGGTGAGTAATCAGCTGACCAGAGCCAAAGTTCACCGAGACGGTCAGTCGCTTCAACGATCGGTGGCACCGACGTGGAGTGAGGAGAACACGGTCGCCTCGATCTTCCGAAGGTGCTCGCCGACGGTCGTTTCGGAGAGTCCAGTCGACGCCGCGATTTCGTCATGAGTCGCCTCACGGGGCTCCTGGTAGTAGCCGAGGTCAACTGCCACCCGTAGTACCTCGCGCTGGCGTCCGGTCAGCCGAGAGACGATGTGTCGGGGGGCGGGTGTGTATGAACCGGTTCGCTCAACTTCGATCTGGATGCCCTCCGGCTGTTCGGAGAGCATGTCCCCGAAGGCCGCCTCTGTACCGATATATGTCGTCCGGAGGCCGCCGTCGTCGGTGTATTCGACTGGCATGTCGATTAGGTAGGACGACTCGCGCCGGTCTTCCATGAGCAGCCGGGTCAGGTCGTCCACCGCATACCGCGTGTAGGAGAAGAACCCGGCCTCGTCGCCAGTGATCGAGAACTCGAAGACCTCCGGTGACTCTGAGAGGAGCCGACGGAGTCCCTCGACATCGCCGCGGCCCTCGGCGAACATCGCGACGGTGTCGTCGGCGAGGAGTTCCATTCGGTGGATGGCCCGGTACTCTAGGCCGAGTTCGTTAACCCGTCGATCGAGTCGGTTGATCCCCTCCTCGTCGGGGTAGGCCACGACGGTGACATAGCGCATATTTTAGCGATTGGACGCCATCCTAAAGTCAGTGACCATAACCGTCCATGAATCGCCGGCAGCGCGCTCACCGCCCCCGAGTGAGGAAAGCTAATTGATGGATTTAGAGAAGGCAATCATAGAGATTTCGGGCTTCGATCCCAACGTCCGGGGCCGAGCGAGCAATTCCTCTCGGCATTTATCGGCGGGCTACCAATCGTATACATTATCTTCGCACCGGGGCGCTCACGGCAGAGTATGACTACGTCGAACGATGAGACGGTCGTCATTCTCACTGGCGCGAACGAGGGAATCGGTTACCACATGCTGACAGCCTTGGCCGAGGGCAATCATCGGATTGCCGCACTTGATATTGATGGCGACAACGTTCTGGACGTTCGAGACGATAGTGCCGGCCAGCTTCGATACTACGAGTGCGATGTCACTGACACCGAAGCTGTGGACACGACGATGAGCGAGATCATCGACCGATGGGGTCGCATCGATATCCTTGTCAACAATACGGGTATCGCTCGAGCCGCTCCGTTTCAGGCGTGATCGATGGCTGACACGCGTCGTGAGTTCGAGGTCAACTTCTTCGGCTATCAGCGACTGATTCGGGCGGTTCTTCCGCATATGCAAGCGCAGGGATTCGGTATCATCCATAATATGGGATCCGGAACAGCGGATACAGGGCACCCTGGCCTGTCCGGATATTCCGCGACCAAAGGCGCCATCAAAGCGCTGGTTCGCTCACTACAGCTCGAACTCCGACACACCGATGTCTCCTGCACGTTGATGATTCCACCGTCCACGAACACGCAGATGACCGCCGACCTCGAGTATCCAGAGTGGATGACGGTCGACCCCGAGGAGGTCGGCCGCAACCTGGCCGACAAGATCCATTCGACCCGGCCGGTGATTACGCCCGACATGACAACGAGAATCGGTCTATCGCTTACCCGACGGTTCCCGTCCCTCTGACGAAGAATGACCGCAGGGGTCGTCGGAAACACAGAATAGTGAAACGAACGACCTAGCGTTGAACTCCTGTTGACGTTCAAGCGACATCGCCCTAGAGCCCTTTACCATAAGTGTCCATGGATCGCCGGCAGCGCGCTCACCACCCCCCGACAAGAAGGACTAACAACCATGTCTGATCGACTGCCGACGAGCGTCCTTTTGCCGACCACGAGGTGGACCGACGCATGCGCGGAACTGGCCGCCCAACTCGGAGACAACGACGAACTCTTGATCATCCACGATGACGAGGACGACCCAGTCACCGTTCGGGAAGATACCCACGAGGGTGTCCGATTCATCGCCGCCGGCGAGCCGGAAGGCTGTTCAGGGAAAGCCAACGCCATCGCCACTGGGATGGAGGCCGCATGCCACGATCGCCTCGTCTGGACGGACGACGACTTCCACCACCCTCCGGACTGGCTGGCGACCCTTAACGCGGACTACGAGAACCACGGGCCGGTGTCAGAGGTGCCGTACTTCGTCGGGCGGGACCCTCTGTCGGTATTGCTCGAACCCCTGTACGCATCGGCTGGCTCGCTACCCCTCTCCCTCGGCGACCAGATCTGGGGCGGATCGGTTATCTTCGAACGGGGCGACATCGACGAGGCCACGTTTCTCGATGAGCTTCGGCGAACCGTTAGCGACGACGGGCTCCTCATGGAGTACCTCCAGGTGACGAACGTCGGCCGGACGCACATCGTCCCCATCGGAGGGTCCATCCATGAGGCAATCGAACGTCCAGTTCGGTGGACGCAAATTCTCCGGTGGCACTTGCCCGGGGCCATCGCAGGGACGTGGTTCGTCTCGCTGCTCATCCTTGCAGGGGCGATCCTGGCCCCAGTCCCTGCGGCGATAGCCCTGACGGTGCTGCACCTCGGCGTCAACGAGATACTTGGCATCCGCCGGTGGACGGCCGTGCTGGCGTACCCGGCACTATTCGTGTTCGTGCCCCTCATCCTGTACGGGATCATTCGCCGGACGTTCGTCTGGGGCGGCCGACGATACCGATGGCGCGGGAAGTTCGACGTGACGGTTGTCGAATAGCGACCTCCATCCAAGAGCAAAACACGAGATCAAGAAGGGTTCGGTGTTTGTCGATCGCTTTCGATTCTACGCATCGAGAAGTATGGCATACTTTGGTAGTTCTCCCGGACTGCGGTGAGAATGTCCAGGCCGGTCAGCTCCGTCTGCGGCAACTCGTACTCGCTGACGATACAGTCGATGTTGCTGATAGTCGTTGTGTCGATGAGGTCATCCGGCGCGGGGAGTGTCACCGCGAGGTCATCGTGGCTATCTTTCTTCGAGGAGAGAATCCCGCCGTTTACGGCGGGAGTGAATCCGACACTTCCCACCTAATCCACCGACGACGCTCGGGCCGGATATTCCACGCTAATCCACACCATTAAGTAACTAGATTAACATAGGCTATGTATGGCGATTGAGGTCACGCGCACTTATGTTGGTTCCATCCAGAACCACCGACAGGTCTGCGATGGCCTCGACTCGCTCGGAGACTCCGCCTCAAAAATCTGGAACGTCGCACGATGGACAGCAGACCGCGTCTGGGATGCAACCGACAAAATCCCCGACGAGAGCGCACTGAAGTCGCACATGAAGAACCAAGCATGCTGGAAAGATCTGAACGCACAATCCAGTCAGAAAGTCATCGAAGAACTTTCCGACGCTTTCCAGTCATGGTTCGACCTGCGACAGAAAGACGACACGGCAAATCCGCCCGGCTACCGCAAACACGGCGACACCCGACCACGAAGCACGATCACGTTTAAAGCAGACGGGTTCAAGCACGACCCCGAGAACAATCGCGTCCGACTCAGCAAGGGGTCGAACCTCAAGGAGTATTGGTCTGACTTTCTGCTCTGCGAGTACGAAACTCGGCCTGACGTTGACCTCTCGGAAGTCAACTCAGTGCAGAACGTTCGCGCCGTCTGGAACGGCGACAAGTGGGAACTACACATCGTCTGCAAAGTCGAACTCGAACGAACGATTCGGCAGGAGACGGAGTGGCTGGTATCGACCTCGGCATCACGAACATCGCCACGGTCGCCTTCCCCGACGAATACGTCCTCTACCCCGGCAACTCGCTCAAGCAAGACAAACACCACTTCAAGCGTGCCGAGTACGACACGGAAGGCGAGAACGGCCCGTCGGAGAAGTCGATGTGGGCCCGGCGAAAACTCGCAAACCGCGAAACGCACTTCTACCACACGCTCACGGACTCCATCATCACGGAGTGTGTCGAACGAAACGTCGGCACGCTCGCCGTGAGTTGGCCCGAAGAAGTCCGCAACTCGGACTGGGGCAAGACCGGAAATAAGAAGTTGCACACGTGGGCGTTCGACCGCCTCTACCAGTACCTCGAATACAAAGGCAAAGAACGGGGCATTAAGGTGTTGAAAGAGAACGAGTGGGATACGTCGAAGACCTGCTCACGATGCGGTGACGATACGAAATCGAATCGTGTTGAGCGTGGCCTGTACGTCTGTTCGTCGTGTGAGCTGGTCGCCAACGCAGATTGTAACGGGGCGGAGAATATGCGCCAGAAGATAACTCTGAGTCCTCATGGTGAGGATAGGAGTAACGGCTGTGTGGCACAGCCTTCGGTACACCTGTTCGACCGCGAGAGCGGGATGTTTCGCACGAGAGAACAGGTCGTGTCGTAGACCGGCAAATATCCCACCTGCGGGACGGGAAGCCCCGCCGTTTACGGCGGGGAGGATGTCACCAAGGGTTGCTGCGATTTGTTCGGCGAATCCTGACCCATCGAGATACGCCACTCGAATTGGAGTCGCTTGCTCACGGAGTGGCCAAGTGGAACCTGCGTTAGTGTCGGTCGTTTCGTTTGGTTGGGACTGCCATGTCGTCTGCTGGGGATCGTGGGTCTCGAGACACTGCTTCGGGTGGGGATGGAGTGAGTCGCACGTAAGGGCGAGCGCGGTTCGAAGACCGGCGGTGACGCCGACCTGTTCGGCGAACAGGTATCCCCGTACCATGTTCGGGTCGTGTTCCTGGATCTCGGTTAGTGCGCTCGGAAGAAACGAGGTGACGCGTGCATCCATGCTGGCGTTGTCGATGTGCTGCAGTACATCGGCCGCTATCCCCGTTTGTTTGAGTTCGACTGGACGCGCGCATCCGACGGAATCGCAGTGAAAGCTGGTTCTTCCGGACACTTCAATCTAAGTTCCACATGTATGTCATCTACCCCAATTCGGTTTTACATAATTTGTCTTATAATACCATCCGTGAAACGGCTGCGCGTTAATTCGGAATTACTCGTTCGCCGCCGCGATTTAGGCAGCTAACAACAAACCGATTGCAGTGCCACGCAAATGCGTGGAGGAAAACGAACAATGACACAACACGACCTCTTCACCAGCACGGTCTTACAAATAGATGGACTTCCGGGGTGGCTCCAAGACCCTATTTCGGGGTTCATCGCGTTGCTTCCGCGTCTCGTCGGTGCGCTCGTCATCCTGCTCATTGGATGGGTCATCGGACGTGCCGTAGCGGCGGTTGTCCGCAGAATTGCGGATCGTATCGAACTCGACAGAATGGTGCTTGACACGCCGCTCGGTCGGATGCTCGGTGGAACCGAGCGCGCCGTATCGGGAGCGTTCGGCAAACTCGCGGCGTGGTTCATCTACGCGCTGGCGATTCTCGCCGCGGCGAATGTCCTGGCAATTGCGACACTCTCGGAGTGGGTTGCCACCGCTGTCTCGTACCTCCCCGCGCTGATTGCTGGACTGTTGGTCATCGTTCTGGGATTCGTGGTCGCTGATTTCATCGGCGACGCAATCATGCGCACTCGGGCGGCAACGCACACGGCCTACACCCAGTGGTTCGCTACTGGAACCCGATTGTTCCTGTACTTTACCGCCATCGTCATCGGTCTCGACACGATGGGAATCGACGTGGGCATCCTCTATCTGTTCGCTCGTGCCCTTGCGTGGGGCCTCGCGGCAGCCATTGCCATCGGTGTGGGTGTTGCGTTTGGTTGGGGTGGACGCGATTACGTCGCCGAACACATCGAGGGGTGGATGAGCAGTGCGCGACAGGGATCCCCAAGTCCACAACCAAGCGACGACGACTAAGAGGAACCGCTCCAATTTTCAGTAGTAAACAGTAATCATTCTCGTGAACTGAGAGATGCTATGTATCCCTGAGCCTGACACTGTATTAGGTTTACTGTTCTCGTTTTTCGTCTCTGTCGGGGTGATGGCGGGCGCTACGAAAGCCGACTCGCTACCAGCAGTTATCCTCTCCTATGAAGACTGTCGTTCCTGTTCCGGATTTAGAGTTGGGTGCGAATAAGAGCACACGTCGCGGAAGTGGACGAGCCGATAGAAACTGGACTAACGATGGGATTCTGGTCGCAGAATCGACCCACATTACCACGGCACTACGGCGTCCGCGCAAGTGGGAGGGTTCGAATGGAGTTCGTTGGAGTTGTCGAACTCAAGGAACTACTCGTCGAAGCGCACGTCGATTCGCTTCGAGTGCGACCGAGATACCTGCTTTCCGCGTCGCGACTGCGACCCGATGTGATAAGCAATACTTAAATCAGTCCAATTGTATTGAACCATTGTGCCGGATTACGAACGCATGGAATCTACGGCGAGAAGACGAAATCATTGTTAACAGACCATGTCGGACGAACAACGTAACGTTACCACCAAGATGCCGGTGGACAGGGAGTATGATTTCGAGGAGTACCGCCAGACGGACGTTCCGAAGTACATCCAGAACGAGGACGAACTCGACCGAATGCTGGCAGATATCCGCATGCGAAAAGAGACCGGGAAACTCCCCCGGTTCCTACTCGGGGGACCGACGGGATGCGGTAAGACGCACTGTGCGCGCTATTTGGCCTCTCACTTAGATGTCCCCCTTATCACCATTCAGGGAAAATACAGCCTTCACGAGGGCGATTTACTCGGGTCACCGGCTCTCGTCAATGACCAGACGATGTGGAACGACGGAGCGCTCACCAGGGCATTGCTCGCGAGCCGTGAGGAACCGGTCGTTCTTCTACTCGACGAGGTAAACCGGGTTCGACCCGAGGCCAAAGGCGTTCTGTTCAGCGCCCTTGACGACCGAGGGCGTGTGGAACTCGACGGTCGAGGTGGAGAAATCATTCAGGGAGACCCACAAAACTTGATCGTAATTGCGACGGTCAACGAAGGTTCGAAATACGTCACGGAGCGTCTCGACAGGGCCGAGCGACGGCGGTTCGGTAACAAGTTTTCGGTCACATATCTTGGGTTGATCGATGTTGAGAAGGAAGCACAGCTGGTCACTGATCAGACCCCAGTATCGTTGCCGTTAGCCACCGAGATCGTGAAGACAGCGAACGACATCCGCACGCAGGCTCGTGACGAAAACAGGTCGGCGATAAACGCTGGTGTTCCCACTGCGATGGTTCTCTCCTGGGCGCGCACCGCCTTCGCATACCACGACGCGAATCTCGACGATCCGGCGGTCGAGGCAGCACGTGACGCCGTTCTTCGCCCATTTTACGACGAGAATCGCGCCGCGCGGAACCAAGCATTGCAGATAGTAAAGGATCGACTCTCCGGGATACCCGTGGGAAGAGATGCAGTCGAAGATTGGCTCGCCGACAATCGAAGGATAGTGAAGAGTAACGGGAGCGCGTAACTCCCGTCCAGACACGAATTAGAGAAAATCACAATGGTGTTACGGGAAAGCAACGCACTTCGAAATCTTCTCGAAACGCTCTCGAGCGTCCACACCGACGGGAACCGCCTCGACGTGGTGTTCGCCGACCGCTCATTCGTCGTTGATGAGGACACGGTCGCCGTTTCAACCGAAATAGATGCCAGCGTGGAATTATGCGAGGCTAACGAACTGCGGTTCGTCGTCGACACGCTAAGTCATCAAGCTTGGCGCATACGTACCGGAGCACGCAACGAATTCAAGGAGTTCGTGCGCGACTATCCGACGGCCCCGCATGTGGCCGGAGTCGTGCGGAGTTTAGTCGAGAACGTGTACGTTGACAAGCAGCGGACTGACGAGTTCAAAGGACTGCGACGAACCGTCGCGTTCAAAGCTGATATCGTCATGGACGACGATAATCAGCATCCGCCACTGGACACGCTTCCCCGGGAGGCGGCGCTAGTCGAGGGGGTCTGTCAACTCGCCCTGAGTGGGCACACAAAAGGAATCGCGGCAGTTGACGACGGTGTCCGCGCGTTCCTCGATCAAACCCGCCGTCACCTCATAGAAGCCAGGTGCGAACACGACGCGTCGCGACGGCGGAAGCGGGCGCGACGGGTGACCGATGCGCTTTTGTCACGGGTTGCCATCCCGAAAATCGCCGATGAGTACGCGAAGGACACGACATTTCCCACTGACTTCACTCCCACCGTTCGCCGTGTCTCCCGGGGCGCGGTCGAACCAATAACCGTGCGTACAGTTCTAGGCGACGCGCTGAGAGACGTCTCCTCGACTCTTGTTGCCGTCAGTGTCCTGTTCGCCAGCGGCGTTCTTGGCGCGCTACGCCGGCTACTTGGGAAGCTCCGGATACTTGATCTCCTGAGGTGGGTGGCCAAAAAGGCCGGAATGCTCGGGGTGTGGCGCTGGCTCCTCCGCACGTTCACCCCCGGACTCGTCAGTCGTGCCAGCGAGGAGGAGCAGTACGATGCAACTGCAGCCACGCTGTACCGCCGACTCACCGCAGCAGGACATTCCGTGGAGGGTTTCTTGACCGTTGATGGAACGCTACCACACGACGTCGACCCCGAGACGGTTCAGCCAGGACGCATCGATGTCGACGCACTCCGCATGATTTCGCCGGAGGCTCTCAGAACGCTGAACCACTCCGACCTCTCTGAACTGAACCCACCCTCTCCGTCCGGGAACGAATCCGAGTTGGGCGACGGCGCGAAGCAAGCGACCGCGGTGACCGTAGACGCAATGATGGACGTGACGGAAGAAGGTACAGCCGCCGACTGGTATGGGTGTAGCCATCGTTCGCACAGACGGCCAGACATGAATACCGGACATCGGCGGCGTGATTTGCAGAGGACGGAAAGACTCGCAGAGAACGACATCGCAGCACGAAAAGCGGCCCGTGACGCGGGGACGCCGACGTACAGCGACGCGGCGGACATCAGGACTGAACTCGACAGACGGGGGCTCGCCCGGGATATAGAGGAGGCGTTCTCCACGTTCGGGACGCGCACTGTCGAGCGGAGGGCGCGGCGTGGCGAGCGTCTTGACGTTCGAGCGGCCGTTCGCCAGCGCGCTGGTGCACTCCATAAACAGGACGTGTTCTGTCACCGGCGGCAAGCCGACACCAGTGACCGAACGGTCGGCGTCTCAATCGACTTGAGCAGGAGCATGGATGTCTTCGAGGCGAAGGTCGCCTTGGGCGCGCTCTTCAAGGCCGCCTCTCTCATCGGCGACGACGTCGTCGCCAGTGGGTTTGGAACCGATAGGGAAAACGGGAATCGGATCAAGACACCGCTCGTAACGGGCCCCAACGAGGAGTTTCAGTGGCACCACCTGAACGCTATAGGCGAGATGGACGACACGCCGACTGCCTCGGGAATCGAGGACGTCCGCGGTCTCCTCAAGAACGACGATAGCCGAGAGCGAATACTTATTGTAATTACGGACGGGAAACCGAATATCCCACTTGACGGAACAATGTCCAATCGGGAAGAGGCGGTGAAGGACGCGAAAGAACAGGTTCGGCGAACTCGTCGCCGTCGTGACACCGTAGTCATCGGCATCGGAGTCGGCGACGAAATAGATGAGGGAACCCTGCGGGAAATCTTCGGTAAGTGGGGATACGTACTGGCCGACCGGTCGAACCTCTCCAAGCGACTCGTTGACGTGTATCGCGGTCAAGTCGAGACCACTCGCCGGAGGAATGATATATGATATTTATCGAAACGTTTGATATAAGTTCTCAAGAAAGTATTTACTGTTCAAAAAAGTGATTCAGCTATGAACAGGCGCCGACTACTGGTTTTAGGCACCACCCTCGTCTCTGCACTCCTCGCTGGCTGTTCACGCATTACCTCCTTCAAACCCACTGACGAAATCTCCACGTTTCGTGTCGAATCAGACATTTCTCCCCTCCCAACAACGGAACAATATATTCGCGGCCAACCCGATCTCAGTGAGATAACTCTCTGGGCGAAATTGTTCCCGACTGCAACCAATGCACATCAAAATCTCCATCTTTCGCGCTTACCGCCTGAAGAGGCGCACCGCATCACGACCGAATATCGGGACGCAATCTGGATCGTCTTCGTCGCTGTTCTCCCAGAAGGCCAGCGATTCACCTCGGGGAGGGCCACTCGACAAGATGATACGCTCATGTTCCCCCACCCTGAGCGCACTGGGTCTGTCACCGATGTTAATGAAATCCGATATGTGTACACCTATTACAAAATACGCCGAACGATTCCGTTCACCACGCTCCCATCCACCGTATCGGTGTCGATGACGTGGGATGAATCATAAACACGTGAGTATCCCATTAGAATGGGTGATAAACGCCCACGAACACAACAGCCAATGTGTGCGGAAGGAAAGATACGCACTCTGTATTCAGTACGACCGCTGAAACCTATCACCGTATGAGAATTTTAACAGAGCCGTCTTTTTCGTTGTCGTCTGTAGCTGTGTCGTCACGACAGCGATGAGTTCGTCACGGCGGACTGGATACCCTTTCTCGAATTTGTCCGCAAGCTCTGACCGAATACTGGCGATCTTCTGCTCGACCGACCTCGCATCGCCTTGCTTCACCCGTGCGTACAGTTTGACCTGCTGCAGCTTCCGCCGCAGCCGATCACATCGACCATCGGTGGCGAACGCCAGTAAGATACGCGAGAGGTACTCGCCTTTCGTGTCGGACTCGGGCGCACGCGTCTCGAAAGAGGCGGAACGAAAAGAATCCAAACTCTTTTCGGGGTCTCTTCTAGCACTCTCTATTAATGGATCGTCCCACACGTGGACCGGGTTCATCCTCGTTGGTGTCGTGCTTCTTTCTACAACGCTCGTGGTCAGCGCGGCCCTCGCTCCAGATATCGGTTCCGCTGGAGGGAACGGTGATCGCCAGACGGTAGTCGGCTCACAAGGCGGTGGCCCCGGCTGGCACAAGTACGGAAGCGTGTATCACCTTACTGGACGAAATCAAACGTGGCGCGAAGCGAGCGCGGGAAGCTACTTCGACGTTACAAAAACAGACAATGGAACGGTGCTCGCGGGGTTCATGGACGACGGCTACCAAAAATGCGGGCCCTATGACTCGCCTTGCGCGCGAACTGGATTTCGTGTCATCGACCCCACACCGTCACCACACGTCGTCTCAGAGTACAGCTTCCCTGTCCGCAACCAAAAGAACAGCGAGGTTCACGACGTCGAGCGCCTTCAGTCAGGCGAATATCTGGTGACTGATATGGAGCACGAGCGCATCTTTACAGTGAAGAACGGGACTGTCACTTGGCAGTGGAACGGCAGTTCGTTCTACGATGCGCCAGCCGATCCGACGAAAACGGACTGGTTACACATCAACGACGTTGATGCCATCAGTGACGACCGCTATCTGGTGTCGCTCCGAAACGCAAACCAGTTACTGATTATCGAGCGAGGAAACGGCGTCGTCGAGGTAATCAACAAGGATGCCAAGGCAAGCGATGACGGGAGCTGTCAAAAATCAGGGCAGCTAGCCGATACCGATGGTGACGGCGACATCCGATGTGGAGACCCCACCGTACTCGACCATCAGCATAATCCACAGTGGCTCGGCGATGGGGCAGTGCTCGTTGCTGACAGTGACAACGATCGTATCGTCGAACTTCATCGGACTGCCAGTGGTGAATGGGAACCAGTGTGGACAGTCGATAGCGCCGGTGGCGTCCCGTTGAAGTGGCCACGAGATGCTGATCGGCTCCCGAATGGGAATACGCACATCACTGACACGCTGAACAAACGAATTGTCGAAATCAATGCTTCAGGACGAGTCGTGTGGAGCACACAAACACCACGGATTCCATACGAAGCCGATCGACTGCCAGTCGGTGAAACAGTCGGTGGGCCACAACACGATGGAAATACAGATTCGGTGGTCACACAGCGGCGTGACGTGCCGATACTCTCGACGATGCTCGTAGTACTCCGGGCGATTGTTCCTGTCACACCGTTCTGGTTTGGCATTCCACAATTGGTTGTGTCCCTCGTCTCAGGTGGCCTGATACTGGTTGGAAGTGCCCTTCATGTTCGTCGGAGACTGTGACAAGCATCGATATACACAGGTACGTTCGAAAGTTGGAGTCCGTATAAGTTCCCGATTCACACTCTACCAAGCCTCTCACTCTTAGTGGGCACGTCGAGATCGCCGATGGTTGAGTGAATTAACGTCTCAGTTCCTCGCCGAAGTCGTTCTGAGAGTGCTTGGTGACTGATTCCCAGTTGCGCAGCCACTTCTTCGCCCGATATAGATTTCGGAATCGAATAATAGCCTAAGTCGGCCGCGGTGAGCATCGTTTCACGCTGGAGGTCAGTGAGACCGTAGGTATCCTTTCCTCTAGCATCGGTACTATACAGGTTGATGAGATTGAAGGAGAGGTCGTGATCCCGGCAGAAATCAGCGTATTGCTGGACGCTCTCTCGGTCTGGAAAGTGAATCTGAACCAACCAGCCGTCCCCTGACCGTTCCGACGACATGAAGACAGCACCCTGTTTGGCCCAAATCTGGTACGTAACAACGTCTTCGCCGCGTTGGGTCAATTGCACATTATACAGTTTTGTTTCGTCTACCTCAGTCAAGACGATCGGATCGGTGACAGTTGGATCGGCTTCGAGACCGGCGTCGAATGCACTGAAGTCATCGCCACTTGTCCAAAAAATCATCGTCGTGGGAGTCATCATCGTCGCTGCCTGCTGTATTATCGAGATAGCCATCTCGGGGACTTCTTGCAATGCTCGTTGGAGAATCGGTGTTTCTAGGTAGAAATTTGCGATGACGGACATCCTAGTTCTCGTAGGGGCGGAACCAAGAAAAGGAGAGCGGCGAGTTAACTCGGTCTCCTGCCCGTTCTCGTCGAAGTATCCACTTCGTCGAACTCACTTCCCGAAATCTATCGCTCCACGCCTAATCCAAGATGGAATTGATTATTGGCGGTTGTAATAGTCAGAAATTAATATAGAAAAAGTTACAAGACGGACAGCAAAACGGATCTATATGAACCCAGCGTGGTTTGTTGACTGGGTGTTTCTCATCGTCGCAGCAGGTACTGCCCTCGTTGGAGGATATCAGGCGATCGTCCACGGAGCCCATGCAAAAGCACTTCGTACCGGCGCAATCAGTATTCTGTGGTTCAGCGTGATACTAATCGACGGGTACTACGATATTCTCGTCTCAATTATCGCCATTGGAACTATCGTTCTTGTACGGATACTCACGCAAGATCGCGTGGGGATACAGCGTCCGTGAACTGCCTCAGGGCCTGACCTCGAGGCATTCGCCTTGTATCTCTGTAGACAAACGTCAGCTGGTATTAAGGCACTTCTATCGTACGATCTGTTCAATGTCATATGGAATATCCAGATTAAGCATTTCCGATGTCTACGCTCAAAGGAAATCGAATCAAAGAGCGCTACGTGCGTTGGGAAGCGAAATCACAGTTTGAACAACGGTCGATCCACGACCGACGGTATTTCGAGAAGGTGGTCAGAGTCGTCTTTGTAGTCCACTCCTCATCGAAAGATGGGAAGAAAGGATTCCCAGGGGAAACTCAATGATTAGTCCACAAGAGTCGGTATTACTGACGAACGGCGATGAGGTTGTGACCGATCTAATCCGATGTCAGATCGTCATGATTGCAAATGAACAGCCATCCCATGCAATCCACCTTGATGAACTCGTTTCGATTCTTCTCGATGCCGCGGCAATCAAAGACAGTATCCAAGGTGTACAGCAACTACAAATGATCCTTCATCATTCCCACCTGCCGAAACTGGCGGATATGGGCATTCTGAAGTACAACTCAGCAACCATGACCATTGAATTCTTCCCATCGGTTCGCATTAAGAGATTGAACGAACAGAAATGGAGGCACTATGGATCGGTGTGACGAGTGTATTTCGACCTACACCGGCTGCAACGGGTGGTTCGCAGCGACGCCATCGATGAGGTATCCTTTACATATTAGCCATGGCTACTGAAAAGTATTCGATATCGGTCGAACGGTGGATGGCAATTATTATTGCGTTGATTAGCGGGCTATTCGGATGGATTTTACTTGACCAAATCCCCCCTGTTCCTCGCTTCATGCTTGTCATCGTAGTCGTCTTGTACAGTCTTTGGATCGCCCATCAGGAGCAATCATTCTCAAAGACGAAGTAGTAGAATTGGTTCCTGTAGTTTTCTGTGTACTAACCAACCAATTGTGAAATCGACGTTGAGTTTCACTTCTATCTTTGGACGTACATTGAGTAAGAACCTTGCCTGAGGGATTACTGTCGGTGGTTGCGCTACAATCAGCGGCAGTCAATTTTATAAAATGCTTTAAATGAACTTACTCAAATATTGGATTAATATACGAATTATTGCTCCGACTTTCGAAGATGTGGTCAGAATTTGTTTACAAACACGACACCAGGTATCATTCAATATGTCACTCCACATTGATAGGAAGGTGAAATAACTCCAATGACTAATGAGCTTGACGAACTCACTGACAAGGTAGAACAGTCGCTTACAGATTTCGAACCTGCCTCCCATGAAGACGGAACCGAGCACTCCCTCGATGAGCTTATAGAGCGAGTTCAAACCTCCATCGAACGGCTCGAAGAAGCCTTTGAGTCCGCGGAGACATTCGACGAGGTAACTGCGGCGGCCCAACAACTGTGGACGGTTCTCGATGAAGGGGAAGATGTACTGGATAGCTTTGAGATAAAGGAGTTTCTCAAAACGGTTGATATCACTCAATTACCGGACGTTATCGACCTCTCCAATGTTCCGGATGCAGTTGCAAATGGACGACTTCGGAAAGCACTCAACTTGAAAGCGCTCACCAAGGCAATCGATTTCCGTGAGTACTGGAATTCACAAGAAATGCAGCAGGTTTGGGAGGAAAGTAAAGAGTTCAACGATGCAGTAAGTGATGCGACCGATGGCGATGACGAGGGAGAACAGAAGGGGCAGGAACCTGTTGATGGGGATGACGAAATAGCGAAGTTGGCCACAGATGCGACTGAGGGAAAGCTGCAATCAGAGCTTTTAGAGAACGTGGAGCAGTTCCACGAGAAAATAGCCGAAGCTCGTGATCAATTACAACAGCAGATCGAAGAGAGTGAATTAGGGTCCGGAGATAATCAACAGCCGTCGAGAGGGTACTCAACGGTACCAGAAATCCGTCCGGATATCGATGTCAACACCGGGCATTCCACAATACCGAAATGAAAAACAGAATAATCGACAGAAGGATATCGAAGGTAGGCCACCAACGTCAGAAGTCATCAACTCCCTCTGTCCGGTTATCAGGTGCGCGTCATACTCATCATGTTCGGAGAGGGACTCGGAGGTTCAACAAAATACAAGAGTGACATCTTGACAAGTGAAATCGGAGCGGGCGCCAGCATCTCATTGAGAAGCAATTCAAAGACAGTCGGTACGGGGGAAAATATGAAATCACAGAATAGATCCAGCGAAGAAAGTTCATGTTCTACAATCACGCGGCGGGGGTTTGTCCGAACCGCTGGCGCACTGAACGGAGTCAGCGTTAGCGGTTTGCCGTTATCGCGTGGTGCGGCTCAAAACGGGACAACAGTGCAATGGGCTTCAAGCGCCGACTTCTGGGAGCTCTCAGAGACATTCCAGAACGCACTATGGGAGGCGGGATTAGATAGAAGCATTTCGCTCGAAATCATTCCCGGGCCATCTGAGACAACGGAAGTTGAGCAACAGTATACAAGATGGCTTTCGGCTAATTTAGAGGAACCAGACCTCCTCATGACGGATAGCGGCTGGACGCTCGATCTCATCATCCGACGGCAACTGCTCAATCTGAGCGATCATCTGCCCGACAAAGTGGTGAAACGCATAGAACGCGACTATTTCGAGACCAGTCTTTCAACTGCAAAGGGGCCACGCGGCGACCTCTATGCGGTACCGCTCTCTCCCGACTTTCCGACGATGTTGTATCGGAAAGACTTGGTCGAAAACGCAGGATACAATCCAGATGGTGAAAACTGGGCGACGAATTCCATTCGGTGGAAGCAATTCTCCCAGGTCACTCGGGACGTCCTCGACCGCACCAAGAATGTCCCGTATGGCTTTACTTTTCAGGCGAGCCAATACGAAGGGCTCTCCTGTTGTGATTTTAACGAATTCATGACGAGCTGGGGCGGTGCGTATTTCGGAGGACAAAGATATCTTTTCGGGCCAGTCGGCAAACGACCAATCACCGTAAACACCAAGCTAACGATCGATTCGCTCCGAATGATTAGAACGTTCATGTACGGTCAGAATGACAACCCTGCACTCGATGGGTATGCTGGAGGGATTGTCCCTCGAGGAGTCCTTTCGTGGATCGAAGACACATCGCTGGGGCCATTTCTCAATGGTGATGCTGTGATGCATCGCAATTGGCCGTACGCGATTCTCAGTGCTGGAGACAAGAGTGTCTTCGGTACTGATTTAGGGGTGATGCCGATTCCCTATGCAGTTACGGAGCAGCAGGCGAAATATCCCGGGACAGGGGGGCCGACTGCTGCGCTCGGTGGGTGGCATGTCGCAGTCAATCCGCACACGAAGAAATTGAAAGAGACGTTGCAAGTTATCGAAGCAATGACGCAGGAACACTTCCAACTGGCACTCCTCCGGAATATCGGGGTGTTGCCACCGAATCGGAAGCTCTTCCAATCCAAACAAGCAAAGCAGGTGCCAGTGATGGGGCGATATCTGGAGCCACTTCGCATTGCGGGTGAGAATGCAATTCCCCGCCCTATCACGATAGCATGGGCACAAGAATCGGGAAAAATCGCTGAGAATGTCCATGCCACATATTCGAGACTTGCATCGCCAGAGCAAGCAATGGCCGAGTTGGAATCGCAACTCCGACTCATCGAAGACTACAACGAAATCTAACAACCTGCGAGGGCAAGTTCCCCGACCCACCGGGGTCGGGGGTGAAGCCCGATACTCAACCTAGTGTTCCGTCTCCTCGATATATCGTTCGACTACTTCCTCTGACACCGCGCCCAACCCCATCCTATTCTCTCGCAGAACAGGGAGCGCTAGCGCACGGGCTGTGGGAACCAAAATAAGCCTCGGACCACCGCACCCGAGGCTGTTTACCAACTCAGGTGCTAACCGAATACAGAAGAGATAGCTCGCAATAGCACATAGGAAACCACGATTGAGAGAGTAAAAGAGCAAAACCAAGCGACGGCTGTATACAGAAGTTTTCCTCGACTCACTCGTGCTTGGCCTGCGGCAAAGCCACTCCCAATCACCGCACTCACGACGATTTCATTGAAAGACATAGGAATCCCATAGTGAATTGCAACTTGTGCGATTGCAAAGGACGGCATGAGTGCAGCGATCGCACGACGTGGGCCAAGTGCAGCATAATCACGAGAGATTGCCTTGATCATTCGCGGCGCACCCATCCACGAACCAATAAGTAGTCCGAAACCACCGCCGAGAAGCACTGCAACTGCTGGAATTGCGAGAGAATTATAAAATGGAAGAATCGGGCCGATTGCAAGCCCAACTTGACTCCCCCCTGCCGAAAAAGCAACGATGGCACCTAGAAGAAAAAGAAATCGGCGTTGCGCAGCAAGTACATCTCGCTGGAAATCTCGAATTATAAATGACATTGAAATAAGAGATAAACCAAACGTGAATGTTAATCTCTCAGCTACTGGTGATATTGAGATAGAGGCCGCAAGCAAACATACAATCGATTCGCCCTCCGGAGCGGTACCTAAAAACGGGAATTGAATATTCACGATGATTGCACTGACAATCCCCCCAAGAATCGGAATACTGTATCCGTCTAGAATTGTCTCTTTCTGAAGCAGCCGAGTGGTAATATACGCAGTGCCGCCGCCAAGAAGTGGAGTGAGAAGCCACAGGAGGCTAATTTGTTGATATTTCGACCACGCGGGATTACCTCCGAGTCCAAGACCGACACCAATCACTGCACCAGTCGCTGTAAAAGATGTTGCAATCGGATAGCCGGTAAAAATCCCGACTACCACAAGACCTGCGGCTACGAACAGGGCGACAACGATAGCGGTTGGTGTTAGTTTGACACCCCGAATCATACCAGCGGCCATTGCCTCAGCAACGCTCGTTCCCTGCATTACTGCCCCAATGAATGCGAATATACCTACTAGAAAGGCAGCACGCATGGTTGAAAGAGCCTGTGCCCCAACAGCTGGAGCAAACGGAGTAGAGCCACTGGACCCCGCGCCAATCGTCCACGCCATAAATAAACCAGCCCCACCTGCAATCACGGCCAGGATAAGCGTCCCCACCGAAACCATAGGAGTGTTCCAACGGCGATGCTTTTGACTGCCATGGCCATTTTCTGTTCGAAGTGTCGCAAAGAGTTCACCATTTTGACCAGCCGATACCTTTCTCTGTTCTCAAAATTCTTCCACGGCTAAATCAGTAGATTTCCGCCTCGAAAATCCGTGATGAGTGGAATTGCTGAGGAAGGGTCACGGAATGGAAACGTGACTTAACCGAGACCCGTAGAGGATGCTTGTGAGTCATCAGTCGAAATCTCTTGCTTATTCACGATACCTCGCACTTCATTTGGCGTTGAGATTGTAATTGCATTCCCGTCTTGGCTACGGACAACAAGCTCATCGTCTGCCAGTCGATTAAGGTGGTACGAGACCGTTCCTAATGAGCGATCAACAACAGCCGACAATTCCGTCACTGTGAGGGGTTCATGTTGGATAACGGCTTTCAATATCGTTGCTGGCGCATCCTCATTGAGGGCGGCAGATAGACGGTGATTGGATTCATCTATCGGATAGAGCCGATGCTTCCCCCGATGGGATTTGCTTGACGTTAGTCGCTCTTCTTCAAGAATTCGAATGTGATATCGAACAGTTGAACGAGGGATTTCTGTTTGTTCGCTGATTTCCGAAATCGACGCCCCTGGAGATTGTTTGATTGCCTCATGGATCTTCATTCGGACATTATTCTCAAGGGGATCTGAATCATCATACCGGCTATAACTGTTGACGACCGTGGTGCTCACAGATGCCACGCTCACATCATCTAATCCACTCCGTTCTATTATCTGACTCATTCGGACGGATGAAGGCATATGTTGGGTAGCTGGCGATGTGATCTGATTTGCGGCCTTGTCTTCTGAACCATTCCTCACTGTTTGGTCGGAATGGTGCATTCCACTGTGTGTTGGAGTGGCTGTTACGAACGCAAGTGGCCCAACGCTAAGGATAAGAAATGCAACAAGCACACGCAACCCAATAGAGGTTCGTTTTCTCATTATTTTTCTCTCCGTTCACCCGTTTTCATTCTCGCTGTCTGTTGGAAGTGAATGCAGCCGGTTCTCGGGCGAGTAGTTGAAGCAGAACCCCAATTTATATATACTTGTTGGCAAATCAAGTCATTTGATAGCACTTGACTTTCCAGTTAACGAGTCGAAGATATTTACCGTAATTAATATATGATTATAGTTAGTATAGAAAAATTATATTCTAATTTGAACGAGTTTAACTATATTTATTTAGTTTTTACGTCTGTGTCATCCTTCGAAACCGGAACGCGTGGTCGCCCTACATGCCACCCGAAGAGCCATTCACGAAGGCTCAGCTTCGGGGCACGTGTTTTTTCTGAAAATCGTCGTTGGCTTGTTTTGGCATAGTTGACCACTGCGACTAAGAGTACTCCGCCGAGGGTGTTACCGAGAAGGACGGGAAGCCAAAAATCCACAAACACAACGAAAAGACTGGCACCACCCTGGAAAACTAGATACAGTGCATCGCAGGCAGTGACAACGACGTGATAGAGTCCCGTTGCTGGAATCGTATAGATGATAATGTAAACAAGAAGAAGTCGAGTCACAGAGTCACGGGATGCGTGATCGAGCCACTTGACCACGAACAATCCGGGCTCGGCGAGTTCACTTCAGGGTGACCATCGGATCCCGACCGTCTGTCCCCTTCTTTACCTGTCCGCTCCCACTAATCGCATTCTGGCTGTGTTGAAATGCATGTTACTCGATATTTTTCCACAACCGTGCTGAATACACAGCGCGTTTTCACCATCTTCGGAACGACTAACAGAATCGTCTACCAACCAAGTGACTGCCGTCTACGCTGGTACGCCCGGCCGACGAACCCACCGAGTGGCGCGAGTGTCACACCGGTGAGCAGACTCCAGTAGACGACACTACCCAGTGCAAACTGGGTAAAGCAGCGGTAGATACAGTTATCACCGATTGAATCGTACTAGGACTGATACTTACGCCTCCTTCAAGGGACGTGGGCTGATGCCAGTGAGTGTCTCAAAGGAGAGATCAAATGTCCATAGACGAAGCGAAACTACACGAACTGCTCGGGACGGCCGTAACTGATTTCGGCGCGACATTCCACGCCGCACTGGTCGTCATCGGCGACCGACTCGGCCTGTACAGAGCGCTCGCGGACGGGGGACCGCTCACATCAACCGAACTAGCCGAGCGAACAGAAACGGCCGAGCGGTACGTACGCGAGTGGCTACGTTCACAAGCCGCAGGGGGATACGTCACCTACGACCCCGAGACGGACCGATACGATCTTACCCCCGAACAGGCCGCAGCGCTGGCCGACGAGAGCAGCCCCGCGTTCGTCGCAGGTGGATTCGAGTCGGCCGTTGCGACCCTTCGATCGACGGAGGCAATCGAGGAGGCGTTCCGGACGGGAGACGGCGTCGGCTGGCACGAACACGACACCGGCCTGTTCAAAGGCACGGAGCGGTTTTTCAAGCCCAGCTACGCGACGCATCTAATCGACGAGTGGATTCCAGCGCTCGACGGCGTCGACGAGAAACTCGAAGCAGGTGCTCGCGTGGCCGACGTTGGCTGCGGTCACGGTGCATCGACGATTCTGATGGCCCAGGCGTATCCCGAGTCGACCTTCGTTGGTGTCGATTATCACGATGGGTCGATCGAGACCGCGCGCGAACGAGCGAAGGAGGCTAACCTTTCCGATCGAGTACGCTTCGAGGTCGCAGAAGCGAAGACGTACAACGGTACTACGTACGACTTCGTGGCTATGTTCGACTGTCTCCACGACATGGGCGACCCAGTTGGCGTCGCAGCCCACGTTGCGGAAACACTCGATGAGGACGGAACCTGGATGATCGTCGAACCATACGCGAGCGATGACGTCGAGGAGAATCTGAATCCACTCGGACGGGCGTTTTACTCGGCCTCCACGATGCTCTGTACGCCGAACGCGATTAGCCAGGAAGGTGAACATACACTTGGTGCTCAGGCTGGTGAAGCACGTATCCGGGAGGTGGTCACTGCAGGAGGACTCTCCCGGTTCCGTCGAGCGACAGAGACACCGTTCAATCTGGTCTTCGAAGCGCGGCCCTGACGGACAACGTGAGGGTGCTGGATACACCCTCTATATTCAGCACGATGCTTGTGACAGCGACTGGGGAGGTCATCGCACTCGTGCTGAATACAAAGCGCAAATTCAGCACGAGTTCCAGCTGACCACGCATCCGACCATCGGGATGATACCGACTGTGCGAATTCTGGTCGATCCCGCGAATCCAGCGGATGAATAATACTCGCGTTATTTACGCTACCCCGCAGTCACAGCGCTAACTCACCATCGACCACCTGCCAGAACCGGTTCCCCATCGCGGGCACGAGCACTTCTGCCCCCGCGTTCCATCGCGGGTTCGCCTCATCGGAGAGATGTGCCCGATAGAACGATTCGACGATAGCGGCAACCCGATGGACGGCCTGCGCGTAGTAGAATCGTTCGTTCGAGAACCGGCGTCCAGTCGCCGACTCGTATCGGTCCACCAGCTCCCGGCGGGTCGCGCAGTCGGGGTGTCGTGCATACGCGACGGGCCCGGTCTGCTCACCGTAAAATTCCTGTGCGTTTTGCAGGTGCTCGTGATCGCGGTACCGGGCGACGAGTTCGTCGTCAAAAGGGGTCGGGTCGTCCGCTTCGGGCCACCAGCTACAGAGGAAGCCGAGATCCGTGAGTGGATTCGAGATAGCACTCTGCTCCCAGTCGAAGACGCCCTGAATCTCCGGTGGTTCGCTAGCCTTAAACACCATATTGCGAGGGGAGTAGTCACCGTGGACAAGCGTCCGCGTCTCAGTCTCCGGCGCGTTCGACTCCAGCCACTCACCGGCTGCTCGCAGTCGAGGAAGGTCCCGGACCTCCCCCGTCCGTTCCAGTGCCCATTCAAGCAACTCTACCGATCGCTGGACGTCGGAGGCGTTTGTGAGCGTCGGCAGGTCGACCGTCTGTAGACGATCCGTATCGACTCCGTGAATCCCGACGAGAACGTCCACAACTTCGAGTCCTACCTGCCGCCGGTACTCGGGAGTCTGGAACCGTTTCGGGAGCTTTTCCACACAGAGGTCTCCATCCAACCGTTCTTGCAGGTAGAACGGGCTCCCTATGACCGTCTCATCCTCGCAGGCGAACATCACCCGCGGCGCAGGTACATTGGTATCCGCGAGTGCGTCGAGTAGGTCGTATTCACGGCGGAGATTTCCCAGAACGCCAGGTGCAATGTCGTACGTGGAGGTCCGGCGGAGGATGTACTCCCGGTCGTTCCACGTAACCCCAAAGGTTTCGTTGACTGCACCCCCCTCCATACGTTCCACGTTCTGGAGAGTGCCCGCTCCCAGGTTGATCGCGAGACATCGCTCGAGAGCTGCCTCGTCGATGGATTCCGTGCTATCGGGTTCACCACTCATGATTCCACCCCCCGTCTGGAGTCACCGATGATAACGTAGTCGTATGGGTCCAGCTCCAGACCGGGGTCGGTCTTGAGGCCGATAATTCGAAGTCGGGATTGAACAAGACCGAACTCATCATGCTGATTACACACTCACAGGAGATATACGTATGTCGCTTGAATGACCTTCAGACCTCTGCGAGGTGTTCCAGAGACCTATCCAGACTCAATCACGGTATGGGATACCGTTTTGTTGAGTAAATACTCTGTATCGGTCACGCCGTTACTGAGGGGCGATTGAAGAGTCCTACCGGTGATGGACTCGACGCAATGCATCCGCAGTCGCTGTTCCTGAGATACGGATGTATTTTTGTGCAGTCGCCAAATCGCTCCATCCCATCAGGGCTTGAAGTGGCACCGGGGCAACGCCTTTGTACGCGTGGTAGCTGGCGGCGGTCGCTCGCAGACAGTGCGGATAGACATGACCCGAGAGACCGCCCTCACTGGCGGCAGCCTGCACTCGTCTGTTGACCGTTGACCGCGACCGGGGAAACTCATCGTATCGGTTTGCAAAACGTTCGACACACAGCTCCAACCGAAGCGAGAGATCAAACGGAATGAGCCGAGCAGAAGCCACAGTCTTCGGGTGCCAACGGGTCGCGACAGCATCCTCGACAGAGAGGTGGTCGTTGTGGGTGGCTTCCTGTCGGGCCTGTCGTTTGCAGTATCCGCACTGGCACGGTTCGTGTTGTGGGATACGAATGGTGCGTCGGTTCCAGTTCACCCACGCGGTCTGAAAGTGCGCAATCTCGCCAGCTCGAAGGCCGAGTCGGCCTGCTATGAGACAAATGAATCGTGCTTCAAAGTCGTATGGTGCCGAAAGGCTTGAACACGCTTCCAGCAGGAGTTCGAACTCGCGGTCAGTGAGGACATCCTCGTGGGTGTGCCGAGTCGTGAGCGCCCGCCGATGACGATCAGCCCATTCTGTTCCGGATTGGTTGTGATGAGACACCCGTAGCCATCTTCATCCTGGCCGATTGGGAGTATCGTCGAGTTGTGCTGCATAGAGGGCGCAAATCGGTCACGAGGGTAGCACTCGTATAATGGAGAGAATTGGCGGTATCGATTAGTACAGACAAAGTACTCACCCGCTGGTTCAATGGAACCGTAGTTTCATCTTAGAGGGAATATAACATATCCGCATGCTTCGCAAGGTGCTCACTACGATCTGTACCGTTGAGGTGCTTGCTCCAGCGGCCTTGATTGAGTCTGCCGAACGAGTTGCCCTCAAAAATTCCGAGGAGTGTGACTGGCGGTCGTGGGTGGTACCGGGCGCTCGACTTGAGGGAGTGGCCATTCTCTGGCTGGTGTGGCGAAGTGACGAATCGTATTCTGCATTCAAGAAATTCCTTGGTCTCATCGGCTTGCTTGCCCTCTTCTTCCCACGAGCCTACGTAGACTATGGATCCGACGTAGCGTACACTGAGACATCCTCGCCAGAGTGGAAGCCGTGGGTATACATGGGGACACGCCTTGTTGGCCTACTCTATGTCATTATCGCTCTCAACGAGTTCCGGGATGATTGAGAACCGGAAACTTTCGTATACCTACTCAGCGGCTGTTTCGTCACCGAAGGTGTGACACAAATGCCGACTGTTTGCTGAATACACGCTCTCGGCCTTGTTTAGACGCTTGAATTCATCGGCTTGAGTCCTCAATGGCGCGTTCGATGTTTCGGACCGCGGATTTCATGACAAGTTCGCGGAATTGACCGAACCACGTCCTCGACCACAGCGTCTCGCCGTATCGACGGCGCAATCCGAAAAACACCGATTCAGCGTTCGAACGAAGGTGATACGCCCGATCGTAGATGAGCAAATTTCTCGCCCATCCCCGCATCCCGGGATCTCGCTGCGGGATCAACGGTGTGATACCTTCCGCACGCAACTTCGTGCGAAGATTCTCCCAGTCGTAGTATTTATCCGCAGTGACAGTCGTCAATTCGTCGAGATTCCGCACTAATACCTGCCAGCCCACCTGCGTATCGTGCGGTTGTTTCATCGAACAGTGTATATCGAGAATCGCACTCGTTTCGCAATCGACGAGCAGCGTCGTCTTCACCGCCTCGAACGTGTAATCGGTGCGTTTGGCGTAGTGCTGGCTAGCTTGAACGCGATCCACACCGGTTGCGTCGATTGCTTGGACATCTCCGAGGTCGTACAATTCAACTGAAGCGTCAAGGATTACTCGCCACCGTTTCATCGGAATCTCTTGTTTCCTGGTACACACGGTCGAGAAGTGTGGCAATGTTGCAGCGGTCAAACCTAGCGATTTCGCCACTCTCGGCATCTCTCGAAGAACATCCATCAGCTTCCTGTAGTCGTGATTGAGATACTCTTTGAGCCCCTGAATGGCGAGAATTACCCAGTCAGCATACCCGTCTTTTCCAGGCCGGTATGCCGGAGCTGGCTCGCCAGCGACGGCTTTTTGAGCGAGCGAAACAACCGTCTCCGTGAAGCGGGCGGTCTTGGTTTGCACACCCAACTCGTCCCGCTTCACTTCCTAGTAAATTCGACAAGTAACAGCTTTTGCTAGGCCACTAGACTTTACTAGTGACAACCTCACCCGGGTAATCGTGAGCGTCTAAACAAGGCCTACGCTCTCTATTCAGCACGCCGTTTGTGACAGACGCTCGGTAGTTCGTTGAATCACCGCAATGATACAGCGCGCGTATCGGTCACAGGCTGAAATAGAATTGTTTGATTGAGGGCAAGGGCTTATCAGCAGTCTCGTTCGATTCTGTGACTAATGACTGACTGAAAGCGAGTGAGAAGGGAACTCCGGGAAGCGGGCTATTCTGGATTCGAGTTTGAGAGTGGGAAGACCGCTGTGCCGGGGTTGTCCGGGGAGTGGTTGGCTGATGATATTGCACGCGAAGGAAGGCTACAACGTGAGAACCAACCACTATTGATACGTATCCTTGATGCCTTACCGGGTGAAGGTGGTGCCGGAACAACTGACCCGGAATGTGCCCCGGAAAGCATACAGAAAATCGCTCATCAACACGGGCTAGAAGTCGTGATAATTAGTGTTAGCAAGGATGAGGCGCGTATTGCGCTTTGTGATTCCTCGGAACTGGCCGACTGATAAACACATCCTCTCTATTCCGCACGCGATTCCTATCACTTGTTGAGAATTTCAACAGAACCGCAACCGCTATCGCTCCGCTCCCCCATTCCGTGTCCTGTCGATCACATCACTAATCTCGCCCGCCTCGATGTGCGAATAGCTCTTATTCGCAATCGCAATCGACGAGTGACGCAGCGCAGCCTGTGCATCGGTCGGATTCGCCCGTTACAGCTCATCCCCAAGCCCGCGACGAACACCGTGTGGTTTGAGATACTCACCGTCGACGTCCAAATCAGCCTCCTTACACAGCCGCTTCATCACTGACCGTGCCCCTTCCGTCGAAATCGCAGGCAAGACGACCTCGTACTCTCGAATCACACTGTCGATATCCACGTCCTCGACATCTACATTCGGCACTTGCGACCGAACCGCCCGGTACTTCGAGGGCGCGTGTTCCGTGGGAAATACTGGAAACGCCGGGGTTGCTGGATCAAGTTCTGCCTGCCATCGGCGGAGTGGCTTCTGTGCGACCTCGGGGAGCGGTGCGTACTCGTACTCTTGGCTTTTGCCGAGGACGCGAAGGAACCTATGTGCTGAAGGCTGGCAACCTGTTTGCTGCTGAAAATTGGAACGGTAGACGGGGCAATTGTCCCGGCTGAAAGCCTACTCAGTGTCGTCCGTGCTGGTGCTTCCCACGACGATGACACTTTTGACCGTGGTGGGGGATCTGTTTCGAGGTTCCCTGCTCAACCCGTTGGGTCTCGTTCGTCGCTTCAGAATCGAGGTCGAGTCGGGTTTCGACGTCGGCGATCGACTCGTTTTCCAGTAACGTCTCTAATCGACGCTCGAACTCCGTGTCGTCGATTTCGCCGACGGCGTACTGCTGTTTGAGCGTGTCCAGGGCCGCTTCCCGATCAACTGTCGTATCCGGACGCAATTTGTAACTCCCAGTCCGACTTTCTAATTCGTGGCTGATGAGGGCCCACGACAGCCCACCCACGATGAGGAGTGCCAGGGGAAGCCAGTACCAGGCGATGTTCGGGGATGTGAGGAGGAGGCCACCACCGAAAACAACCAACCCAACGATCCAGGGTCGACCTATTCCAGCACTCGATATTGTATTATTCATACAATACAGTTGTGGCCCCACCACCAAAAGAGACACGGTGCGCGTAGGCGCTCGTTGCGATCGAACCTGTCGTTTCGAAACCGGGGCAGACGTTCTCCCCGAGCCCGGAGTAACCGACTCGAACACCCACTCCGGGGAAACTTCCCCTCGGCTCCCTTCGAATCCAAAATCTGCGGCCCCTTCAGCTTTGGGATGTTAATAGAAATGTGGAAAAAGAGCAAGACCATACTAGCCACTATGACCGAGGTAATCCTCTTCACCCAGGAGACGTGCGGGGCGTGTGCAACACAGCGAGAGAAAAACGAGGGCATCGAGGACGCGTATCCGGACGTCGAATTTCGGGAAGTCGACATCCAGAACGATCTGGAGACGGCCGAGGAGTACGGCGTCCGAAAGACGCCCACGACACTCGTGTACACAAACGGGGAACGGACTGACGAGTTTATCGGGATCGTCGATCGAGACGAGCTGGAGACGGCTATCGAACGCGCAGACCACCAACCAACCGGACTCGCGCAACGGCTTGCCAGCATCGTACGCGGATAACGGAAACCAACAAATTCAAACCATGAACTACAGTAGACGCCAGTTTCTGGGAGCGCTCGGAGCCGGCACAGTCGCGACTGCGGGACTCACCCAGCCAGTCGTCGCACAGGAGAACCCCGTCGTCAGAATGGGGAACAACTATTTCGACCCGATCGGGCTCTACGTCGAACCCGGCACGACCGTTCGCTTCGAGATAGCGGCCGGAGCACACTCGGCGACCACCTACGAGAACCGGATTCCATCCGATGCCAGCGCATTCGATAGTGGGGTTATCTCGTCGGGCGGGTTTGAGCACACGTTCGAGGAACCGGGGACGTACGACTACTACTGCATCCCACACAAATCGGTCGGGATGGTCGGTCGAATCGTCGTCGGCAGCCCCGGCGGCCCGGCTGAAGAGAGCCCCATTCCGGACGGTGATGTGCCCGACAGCGAAGCCATCATCGAGCAAGGCGCTGTAGCGTACGGGTCAAGCACGGGCGGTGGCGGGGACTCCGGTGGTGGAATGATGGGGCCCGGAATGGGGTCTGGCCCTGGAATGATGAACGGCGGCTGGTTCGGCGGGTTGCCGTTCGTTGGCGGGGCACTCGGAATGCTCGGGCTAGTCGGCGGATTCCTCTACTGGGCACTAGGTCGTGGTGACACACCCCCCGCGAGTGACGATTCCGCGATGGAAACCCTCCAACGCCGATACGCACGAGGCGAAATTGACGAAGAGGAGTTTCAGCGACGCCGTGAGCGATTGGTGAACAACCAAGAGAACTGAAGCCTATCAAATGCGGTGTGTGCGGAGATTCCCACGCTCGTCCCTCGATGCATCTCTCTGCAAGAACTTCGGGCGAACATATCGTTGAGATTCTAGTCAAAAAGAATCCTGCCTTTCGACAGAATGAGGTTTCTCATCCGCTACTTAAATGGAATACAAATACGTTTTGTCGCTTCTCAGTTCTCGCAGTTAGTATGGTGGATTTATCCCAATTTCGTACAACGATATTAATGGATGCAACGACGTAACTTCGTCTCAGTAACTGGCACGCTCGGTGCGTTACTCCTCGGGAGCGAATCGGTAAGTGCGAAGAACACAGAACGTCCCACACAGCGCGACACGTGTGCACGACCCGCACCGAAGACCAAAACTGTTCTTCATCTTTCGAGCGGTGACTCAATGGCCCACAAACATGCCTTGATGAACGCAAAGAACCTTCTGGATGATGAGAGTGTTCCTGTCAAGAATCTCGTCGTGTTAGCGAACGGTAAAGGGGTCCGACTGTACACACCACCGACCGATGACAACGAGTTCGAAAGCCAGATTGTGTCGCTCCAGGATCGTGGTGTTACATTCCGTGCCTGCGGGAATGCGATGGAGATGCTGGGTCTCACGAAGGACGATCTCCTCCCTGGAGTCGAACGAGTTCCGTCTGGTGTCGGCGAACTCGCCCGCTTGCAAGCACTCGATTTCGGATACATTAAGGTTTCCTAGCACAATACCACGATGCCGAATCAATAGTCAAATACATGGATGGGATACCTATGACAAACCTCAATCGCCGTGCCTTCCTTGGTACGCTAACCACAGCAGGACTCGGAGCAATTGCTGGCTGTACGAGTGGCGATCAGACCAACAAGAACTTTGAGACGGGTGGGAACGAAAAGCAACTCCGTCAAGCAGCGACGACGTATTTGACGAAAGCCACCCTCTACAAAGCACCCAACTGCATGTGTTGTGAAGGTCACAAGAAGTACCTCGAATCAACAACAGATGTGAATATAACAGTGAAGAACGTGGATGACCTAATGAAAGTGAAATCACGATTCGACGTTCCAAAAAACCTTGCGAGTTGTCACACGCTGGACACCAGTGAATACATCGTGGAAGGTCATGTCCCTCAAGAAGCAATCGGGAAACTTGCACTTGAAAAACCGGACATTCTCGGCATTGCACTCCCAAAAATGCCGGCAGGGTCACCCGGAATGGGAGGCGAAAAAACCGAGGAATTCGTTATTTACGCAGTGAAAAAGGACGGCTCCTATCGAAAATTCATGACGATCTGACACCATAGCTCCGATGCTCGAGGAGTTTGTCCACTACACGTGAACGGATTAGTATCCTCTCGATGAGTAGAATACCTAAACACGAACGAGGCGACGTCGAGGCCGCCACTGCAGACAACGAGGCTGACCGATCAGGGTCGAGGGAACTGCCGATGTCGACACCATCCCACAAACTATTGAGGACGTAGGCTACACCGTCTTGGTTCTCTCCTGTTTGGAGTACCACTGCCTAGTCTTTATAATCCAGTCACTCACTGGCAAGAATAACTCATCAGTACTCGGCGGCGACATCGTCTAACACGCGGTCGAATCGTTCGCGAACGTCCTCGGCGATATCGTCGAGGGCAGGGTTCTCGACGACGCTCAGCAGGGTATTGGGGTCAACGGCGCTCACGACCACGTCGCTGTCATCCTTATAGACGACGACGTTACAGGGAAGTAGCGCACCGAGATCGCGTTCAGCGTCCAATCCCTGTTCGGCTAGCGGTGGGTTGCACGCGCCGAGGATGCGGTACTCCGGATATCCCTCGAGGTCGAGTTTCTCTTCGAGTTTCGCTTGTAGGTTGATGTCGCTCAGGACGCCGAACTCCTCGGCTTCTAGCGCGTCGGCGGTCGAGTCGACGACATCTTGAAACGGGCCATCGACGCGGCGGGTCATCGTGTAACTCATAGCTACCTCACGGGTCGTCCGCCACCAGTATAGTGTTTAAGGCACAATCGTAATGGCAGCTGATACATCTAAATCATCAAAAGATGTAGCGAAGTCCTCGTCAGATACAGTCAGAACCCCCGCTTCACGGATGACTTCAAGATCTGGCGGTGGCGTAGACCGTTGTGCAGGCTCGATAAATGCCGTATGAAGGGTATTCAGGTAGCTCTGGATACTTGCACGGGCATTGGTGAGAATCACATCACCAGGTTGATGTTGTTCGGGAACACCAAATCGCAGTACCGTCAAGGCCTCATCGTGGACTGAAATACCGATGACAGACGCCTGTTCGGGTGTCTGCTATATATCCGGTGGAACCACGAGATCGTACCCTGGTTAAGCGTGTCAATGAGAGCGCCCTCGGCAGTGGCGAAAATCAGTGGCAACCCACTTCAGAGCAGGAGGATCCACGTTGTCGGGCCAGCAAGGAACACGAAGGGGGCTGTGAGGCTCAGTACCATTGAATTTTGATTACTAATTCTTTGTAGGGACTGTCATGCCCACGCTATCAATCGAGAGGTGAGTGGCCCGGCACCGCCTTCGACCCAGACTGTCGTTCATAGTAGATCGACGACGACAGCAGTAAGCAGAACCACACCAAGGAGGAAGTATACGAGATTCATACTGTTCCTTCCTCTGGGATGTGGAGTGACTGACGGGTAAAATGAACTTGTTCGGCCGCTAAGCGGCACCACGGCCGCCTTCATTCTTCGTCTCAAAATTTGTCATTTAAATGGTAGTAATGCTCGATGGTGGATAGTCACTTTCACATCACTCGACGTTAGTGTTCGTGACAGGAGAAGGGAGTGGGTGCAACAACTGCGTTTCCCTTCTGACAACCTCCCGTCGATATGATAAACAATAGCATAGGTCTTAACGGTTACTGCCGCTAATACAGTTCGATAGCGCACATCTCCGTCTTTAGGCGGAGTCGAGCGAGAGGCATCGTGTGAGAATCCATAAAGAAAAACGAAGGTCAAGACAGTCCCAAATCTCCTGACTCACTCTGATCGGCGAAGCGTGTCCCGACGTTGCGCGTACTCGTCATCCGTCAATTCGCCGCGAGCATATGCGACACGGAGTTCTTCAAGCGCCCGATCCTGTTGACTGAGGGACCCATCTGCGATCGATCGAAAGAACAGATATCCCAAGCCGACCAAGACAAGGAGAAACAGGAGCATCATCCCGATTCCCCATAGTGGTGAGATACCGACCTGCGGCCCGACGTCACCCCACCAACCCACCATTCCCATCATCGGACCTGCAAACACCATCATCAGCATCGGGAAGAGGAGGAGGACAGCAATGACGATAAGCACGGTTCGAAGTACTGAATCGGTTTCTGTTGTGGCCATGATGTGATTTCCTCATTCGATATGGGTTGCTAACCAATAAAGTGTAGTGGGTGTACAGGAGATCCTCTGGTAGTAATCTCCTCGCACGCCTGAAGACGCGGAAATACACTGAAATCTTCTATCAATTTGTACTCATCCTTGGCGTATACCGTCGCTCGTTAACCACATCGGTGAACGGCAACACAGACGTCACCTATACACGCCTGGCGGCCTACTCTAAATTAGTGGTGATGTCAATGGCTGACACGCAATCCCACTACAACGAGTTCCGATCCACAATTGGGGGAGTTACTGTCGATGGTCGTGCCCATTCGCTGAGTGCCTGGTTCGTGCTTGCACTCCGCCTCGTCATCGGGTTTGCATTCTTCTATACTGGCGTCGAGAAGCTCTTAGGTGGCTTCGATGCACAGGGGTATCTTTCAAACGTGGCCGCAACGAATGGGAATCCCCTGGAAGGGATGTTCCTCTGGATGAGCCAAACGTCGTGGTTCATCGACTTCCTCAATGTCGCTGTCCCGTGGGGTGAAGCGGCGATTGGCCTCGGTCTCATGGTCGGGTTCCTGACCCGCCTTGCCGCGTTCTTCGGTGCGTTCTTGATGCTGATGTTCTATTTCGGTAACTGGGACATGGTTCACGGCTTCATCAACGCCGACTTCATGTACATGCTCGTGTTCCTCTCGGTCGCTGCATTTGGAGCGGGACGCATTCTTGGCCTCGACGCGTATGTTGAGCAATACGAAATCGATGGCCAGCCTCTCCTTGAAAAATATCCCTTGCTCGAATACATCCTAGGGTAGACATAGCACACTTGGCCCGCGTCGTATCCCTGTTTGGATGTTAGTGTCCCGAGTTGTGGGTAATTCGGTGCAGCAATCACCAATCCATCTTACCGTCCGCTCAGGTACATCGCAACTCGCATCAGATCAGTTTCTTCGAGACCAAAGGCTGTGATATCATTATGATCTGTGATGTTCGTCATCTCGAGGGCTCTTGCCTGATCGATGCCGAGAGGAATGATCTGCAACGGTTCGGCGGCGGACAGAGCAATCTCCACTAACTGCATCGGGACAGGAATGATACGAACCGACTTACCTTCGGCAAGATAGAGCATGCGCGTGACCTCTCCGAACGTGAGCACCTCTGGACCACCGAGATCATATACCTCCCCCACATGACGGTCATCCTCGATCGCGTCTGCGACGATTCGCGCGACATCCTCCACCCAAATCGGTTGGAAGCTTGGTTGCTTCCCACCGGCCGGGAGAACTGTCACATACGGTGTCGTGTACTGTTTGATGAACTCGAATGTTTCGCTCCCCTCGCCAAAAATGAACGAGGGGCGGAGGATCACCCAGTCTAAATTCGAATATTGAGCTACCAAGTCACCAAGTCCTTGTGTCCGCCAATAGGCGATTGTGCTGTCCGGATTCGCACCGAGCGAACTCATCTCGATATATCGAGAAACCCCGTGTTCCTGAGCAGCGTGTACCGCATTCATTACGCCGCCAATGCAAACGGTGTCGTGAAACGTTCCAGGCCGGGGTTGATGAAGCGGCGGAAGCGCTGTGAGATTTACTGCGGCGTCCTTCGCTTCGAACGCCTCCTTGATGGAGTCGTAGTTCGTGATGTCGCCCGACACCAACTCAACGGCATCTGGAAGAACTTCGGCTTCAGGTGAACGAGAGAGTGACGTGACTGCGTGACCCCGGTCGACGAGCTCAGCACAGACGTTTCGGCCGACAAACCCGTCACCCCCCGCAACGAGAATATTCATATTCAATATCACATTAGGGACGACCGTAAAGTTTCAGTCCCGTATTTGGTTTCTTGACAAGTCAATAATTCGACCTCACGGGTCGGGGGATCTCGCCCTGTTCACCCTACAGAGCGGGGACAGTGGTCTTTCCGAATCAGCGTTATCGTATATACTGGTTCCAGATGCCGTAATGGTCGCGAATACTCCCACGAGGGATACTGACAAGAACGATGAGAATACCGACGGCGGCGCTATTCCACGTAGTAATCGTCGGAGCGCCTATGAGAATCCAAGGAGCAACGATGACCCAGATGCCGAGGGGGACGTTCAGGAAGCGGACGGCGCGCGCTGGTTCTCCCATGGCGATGACGGAGAACGTGACGATGAGTGCGCCGACGAGGTGGCTACTGTCTGCGGCCGAACCTGTCGTACTGAAGAGTGCGGGCGACAGCATCAACCAGAGCCCCAACCCAGTTGCACCGAGGAGATGCCACGGCATGGACACTCCCCAGAACATCGACCAAAACGAGTCTGCGTTCGAGCGTGTCTCGCCGTCTACACCAGCGTCCATAACGGGGAACGTTCCCCCCATCCAAAAGGCGTACCAGAGTGATTCGCCCTCTCGCGTCCGCCGGTACAGAAACTGCCCCATCGCGGCGACCTCGTCGACCGTTAGCGCGATCATGAACAGCATCGCTAGCGCGGAGAGAAGACAGAGCGTACACCATGACCCCACAGCCAGCGGTTGGAGGGTAATGAGAACGATGCTGACGAACCCAAGCGGGATGACTACAATGCCGAAGAACGTCACCATCCAGGGCATCGTTCGCCACCGACGCTTGTCGCCCATGAATCCCATGAGAACTTCAATCGCATACGCAATGGCACCGAGACCGGCGTCTGAAATTGGAAACATTTTCGAGACATCAGAGGTGAGCACGTTCACCGTTCCACGGCCGAAAAACGGTTCGGAGACGAAGTCGGTGTAGCCGAGCTGGAACGTGGCCATATGGGTCGAGAAGAAGAATCCGATGAGCCCAGCGATGATAATCGGTGCTCGTTGTGCCGCCGTTGACGGGTTGTACGTCCAGCCATGTGGGACATCTGGCCCCGGCATCTCCAACCGCATTACAACGAGCACAGCAAACGTGATGACGAAGACTCCGACGAGTGTGTCGTTCAGGTAGGCGGCACTCGTCGGTGCCCAAAAGAACAACGGTGCGAGGAGCAGCCAGACGCCCACAAAACCATTTGCGTAACTCGCGAAGCCACTCTGGAAGAAAACCACGGCTCCTGCGAGCCCAATCAGGAGTGCACCGCTGACGATGTCGCTGACGGTCATCGCAATGCTCTCGTACCCGAAGGTGAACGGACTCGCGATGAGCCAGAGTCCAAGGATGACAATGGGATACTGCGGCCAGATCTCCATCGTCGGGTGCTCAAGCATCATGGTGCCCGGCTCTTGCGACTCCTCATGTTGGTGGTCGGCTATCTCATCGGACGAAAGGCCGTGGTGCCCGCTCATTGTTTCCTCAACCGATAGTTTGCTTCGGTGGCATCGACCAAAGGGGCACCGGTGGACAACGACTCATAGTGACGTTAATCTGATTACTGCAACGAACCAATCCTCCCCGTGGTGACCCCCCGTGAATCAACAACACAATCAGATAGTGGTAATCCTCTTCTTCTGCGTTGTCAACACCATATATAAGAAACATATCTCAAAATTGGTTCATCGGGCACTACACTTTTCGCTCACTTCACCGTATGGGAGTCGATGGCAACCGAACGTTCCGATACCAACCTTCGAGTGGGGAGAGTCGCACAAAAAGACGCGGTGAGCGTCTCCCGCGACGCGACAATCGATGAAGTCGCACAAACGATGGCTGACGAAAACGTGGGAGATGTTTTGGTCACCAAGGACGGAAATCTCGTCGGGATTATCACCGATCGTGATCTCGTACTCCACCTCCTGACGGACGAGCACGGGACAAACCTCCTGAACGATGAGTCGGGAGCCGACCTCACCGCGGCAGACATCATGACCGAGGATCCACTCACGATCGACTCTCAGGCTCGTATTCCACGGTTACTCCACCATATGAACCAGGTGAACGCGCGACGAGTCCCTGTCGAGGAAGATGGAGATGTTGTAGGGATTATTACGTTCGACGATCTCGTCGTCCATCTGGCGGGTGAGAGTGAGCATGTGGCCGCGCAGCTCGAAAGCCTCGCCGATATCGTCCACGTGGAATCACCACAGCGTGGTTGATTCGCAACCAACTGTCCGAAAAAGAGGCTAATCGGAGGGTCGGGCGACGTAGTCGCTCTCAGTTCTTCTTAGGCGTCGCCGTGTACCCTGCACCTTCGACGGCCTGGACGAGCTCCGTGATATCGGCATCACCTTCGATGCTCGCCTGTTCGGCCTCATGGTTAGCAGTGGCATCGGTAGTACCGCTTACACCACGGAGGGCTTCCTCGACGGTCTGCTCACAATGCTCGCACGACATTCCTTCAACAGTGATGGTCGTTGTCATACACCTCGAGATACGTCTGCCTATCTTTTGTGGATTCTCCTTTTGATTCGTAGACTGATCTGCACCTACTACATTAGAAACGAAGGCAAATTCCCCGTGTGACTTTTGGCTCTCGGTGCCGTAGTGCTACTATGCGCGACCTGGACGAAACCGACCTCGAAATCCTGCAGCTCCTGATGTCGAACGCCCGTCGCCCCTACAGCGACGTTGCAGACGCCGTTGGCCTCTCTCCACCAGCTGTGTCAGATCGGGTTGCACGACTGCAAGAACGGGGAGTCATCCGTGGATTCACGCTCGATATCGACCGCTCCCAGCTTCGTAAAGGAATACCGGTTCTCGTGACAGTTGAAGTCGCAACCGAGGAGCTAGCTGTCTCGACAATCAAGGAGAGACTCCTCGATACCGGTGCCGTCGAGTACGTGTTCACTACCGCAGAGGCTGACCTTGTGGTTTATGCACGAGCTCCGGACAACGACATTGCCGACTGGCTCGCAGACACTATTGACGAGGAATCGATCGACGACTTCAAGGTGACACTCCTATCGGGTGCAGATTGGTCTCCAGACTTAGGCGGAATGGAGTTCGCATTGTCCTGCGCAGAGTGTGGAAACACAGTCGACAGCGAAGGCACGTCGGCTCGCATCGACGGGGATCTCTATCAGTTCTGTTGTCCCTCGTGTGAAACTCGCTTCGAGGAGAAGTACGAACAGCTCCAACAGGGCGCAGATTAAGCCAGACCGACGCCGACGGTGCCTTTGATTCGAAGCTTTTGGAGTTCAGCTTCTGAACAATCGAAAGGACAAATCGATTGAATGGGGGAGACGTATACAGTAGTATGATGAACCCCCGTCGAATCCACATCGATATCCAAGGGATGAGCTGCGCGAATTGCTCGCAGACCATCGCCGACTCCGTCGACTCCCTCGACGGGGTATCTGAAGTATCCATCAACTTCGCCACCGACGAAGGTACTATCGAGTACGATCCGGATGCAGTGTCACTGACAGAGATCTACGACGCCATCGAGAACGCCGGGTATACACCGGTCACGGAGGCAACGACGATTGGCATCACGGACATGTCGTGTGCGAACTGCTCGGAGACTGTGCAGGACGCCCTCGAGCGAACGCCGGGCGTCATCGAGGCCGACGTCAACTTTGCCACCGACGAGGCACAAGTGAGGTACAATCCCGCTGAAGCGACCATTGCGAATCTCTACGACGCGATCGAAGACGCTGGCTATGCACCCGTCCGAGAGGATGACGATGCCGGTGACTCCGCCGAGGATCGTCGCGATGCCGCTCGGCAGGCCGAAATCCGCAAGCAGCTTCGGCTCACGCTGTTCGGCGCCGTCCTGTCCGCACCCCTTATCTTCTTCCTCGGTGAGAAATTCATTCTGGGTGGCGGAATCCTTCCAGAGACCATTTTCGGAATCGAGTTCGGCTGGGTCGAGTTCCTGCTTGCGACGCCTGTCCAGGCCATCCTCGGTTGGGAGTTTTACAAGAACTCCTACAAGGCGCTCGTGAAGAATAAGCGCGCCAACATGGACGTGCTCATCGCGCTGGGGTCGTCCACAGCATACTTCTACAGCGTCGTTGTGCTGCTCGGACTGATCGCGGGTGGGCTCTACTTCGACACGGCCGCACTCATCCTCGTGTTCATCACACTCGGCAACTACCTCGAAGCGCGCTCGAAAGGCCAAGCGAGCGATGCGCTCCGCAAGCTGTTGGAGATGGAGGCTGACACTGCAACCGTTGTCGACGAAAACGGCACCGAGCGTGAAGTGGCCATCGAAGACGTGACAGTCGGCGATCGGATGAAGATTCGGCCTGGCGAGAAAGTCCCTACTGATGGTGTCGTCGTGGACGGCCAGAGTGCAGTCGACGAATCGATGGTCACCGGCGAATCAGTTCCTGTGGAAAAAGGAGAGGGTGACGAAGTCGTCGGATCGACCATCAACGAGAATGGCGTGCTCATCGTTGAGGCGACAAAGGTCGGCGAGGACACTGCGCTCCAGCAAATCGTCCAGACAGTCAAGGAGGCACAATCGCGTCAACCCGACATCCAGAACCTCGCCGATCGAATCTCTGCGTACTTCGTTCCCGCAGTTATCGTGAACGCCCTGTTCTGGGGGACGGTTTGGTACCTCTTCCCCGGAGCACTCGCTGGCTTCGTGGACGTGCTCCCACTGTGGGGATTGGTTGGCGGCGGCCCAGCAGCCCTGTCGACGTTTGAGTTCGCAATCATCGTGTTTGCGAGTGCAGTTCTCATCGCGTGCCCCTGCGCGCTCGGGCTGGCAACGCCAGCGGCAACGATGGTAGGAACTACCCTTGGTGCGCAGAATGGCGTCCTCTTCAAGGGCGGTGACGTCCTCGAACGAGCAAAAGACGTCGACACCGTCGTGTTCGATAAGACCGGCACCCTGACGAAGGGGGAGATGGAGCTGACGGATGTCGTTGCATTTGATGCCGATGGCCAGCCGCTCACCGATGGTGGGGACACGGCAGCCGACGGTGGCCACCTGACCGCTCGCGAACGCCTCAGCGAGGACGACGTACTCAGCTTGGCTGCCAGTGCGGAGAGTGGAAGCGAGCACCCGCTTGCACAGGCCATTGTCGAGGGAGCCAAAGAGCGCGGCCTCAACGTCATGGAACCCGACGCGTTCGAGAACGTTCCAGGGCATGGCATCCAAGCGACGCTCGGTGAGACTGAAATCCTCGTCGGGAATCGCAAGCTCCTGCGCGATAACGACATTGATCCAGCACCTGCTGAAGAGACGATGGAGCGCCTCGAAAATGAGGGGAAGACGGCGATGCTGGTTGCCTACGAGAGCGACCTCGTCGGCGTGGTCGCCGACGCAGACACGATCAAAGAGAGTGCGAAAGATGCCGTAAGTCAACTACAGGAGCGCGGCGTCGACGTGATGATGATTACCGGCGACAACGAGCGCACCGCCCGCGCCGTCGCCGAGCAGGTTGGTATCGCCCCCGAGAACGTCCGCGCCGAGGTGCTCCCCGAGGACAAGTCCGACGCCGTGGAGTCCATTCAAGACGAAGGGCGGAAAGCGATGATGGTCGGCGATGGTGTTAACGACGCGCCAGCGCTCGCCGTCGCGTACGTCGGCACTGCCATCGGGTCGGGCACGGACGTTGCCATCGAGGCCGCAGACGTGACGCTGATGCGCAACGACCCGCTCGACGTGGTGAAGGCCATCCGCATCTCGGACGCGACACTCGCGAAGATTAAACAGAACCTCGTGTGGGCGCTGGGCTACAACACCGCAATGATCCCGTTGGCATCGCTGGGGCTCCTGCAGCCAGTGCTGGCCGCGGGCGCGATGGCGTTCTCCAGCGTGTCGGTGCTCACCAACAGTCTGCTGTTCCGCAAGTACACGCCCGACCACGATTACGAACTCTTTGGCCGACTACGCTAACTGTCTGCCTCACACCACTCGTGGTGAATATATTAGCATCATCGTTGAATGGATGGCTGATAGATCAGACGGTCTCTTCCGAAGAGTTAGTTCTCGATTCGAATATCATGGGAGGTGGTGATGAGGGTTCCTTCCGGCTTCGATTGGAGGAACAGGCGATATCTTCCAGGCGTCGGAAACTGCACGCTGAACTTGACACGCCCGCTTTCAGGACTCGTCTCTTCGGGATGAATGTGCAGATACGCGAGATCCCCTTCACGGAGGGCGACAAGATGGCCGAGTGCACCTAAATACGGTTCTAGCTGTGAAACAGGGGCGCTATCACGCCGTATTTCGAATGCTATCTCGGTAGGCTCGCCGGCCATAATCTCGCCAGTCAAGAGTTCTGCATCGTATTCATCAGTCGTCGAATGTTGAGCTGTATCAGGACGCGGGGCAACTTCCAGTGACCCAGCGGCGAAAATATCGAACCCAAGCGTCAATGGTCGACCGTTGACCACCAAGTCGATGAATGCTCGGTAGTCACCGGGGTCAGGAAGCGCAAACGCCTCGACACGCCACGTCCCATCGTTGTCGAGTGTCGGATGTAGATGCTGGAAGCGAGTTAAGTCCCGTCGGACGACAATCAAATGGCCTCGCTGTCCATGTGCTTCGTCAAAGGCAGTCACTACCTCCTCATCCAAACTAACGATGTGGAACTCCCAGGTCGAAGGTTCGCCTGGAGTGAAGCGCGTGTTCGTCGGCACGAAGCGGAGGCCGCCTGCGTCCACTGATAGCCCGCCCACCGTAGCGTGGTCTCCCAATCCGTATCCTTGTGGAGGATCACGATTCCCGTGATCGGTGTGGTTGCCCATGGCATGCACTTCGTCTGCAATCGATATACCGGTTTCTTCGAGGAGAGAATCCCGCTGTTTACGGGGGGAGGGTGTCACCGTGAATCGTAACAGCAAGAAGATTCATCACTTCTTCACCGTCGAATTCCGGTAGTCATTGAGAGGGTGTGCGATCCTTCTTGATATTCACGAAGTCGGTGGGGCTTCCCTAGATTCCAGTCGCTCTTTGAAGAAATCGAGTTCTTTGTTGGTGTGGTCGTAGAGCTTCGCCTTCCCGTCAAGAACGGACGTGAACAGCCACTTTAGCGCCCATCCTCGGCGATTGGTCGGAAAATCCATCCAGACGGCATGCGACATCCTGGTTCCATCGTCTGTCTCTTCGAGGCGAATCGTCCCACCTTCGGGAATTCGAACTGTGACGAGGCCGCGAAGAAATGGATAATACGCCGTTCCAGTCCAGACCGCTACATTCGGATAGTCGATGAAGGGGAACCGACCATACAGGTCGGCGTACATTCCGGCGACCTCCTCGCGCTGGTGGAATGTGGCACCCTCACGCGGCCGTTGTCGGGCATGTCGTATTCGAGTCCGTAGTGTTCGTCAGGATTTGACGCCGTCCAGTGAACCGGGTCAGTCACGTACTCCCAGATCTCTTCCGGAGTCGCGTCGATGACGATCTCCGCTTTGTCGGTGACGTACACGGGATTGTCCGTTATTTGTCCTACCGAGCGACCGCGTTGTACACCCATGCAAAGGCGTACGCGAGGATGAACCCGATGACAGCTGCTTCGATCATGCCCGCCACCGTCCCGACGATGGTTGGTTCGAAGAACAGGTGCCACTGCTCCATCATCTCGACTGCGCCCTCGTAGACGCCGACCGCCCCGAATACTCCGAGGAGAAGCATGACGACGGCAGAGACGACTGCCGCGGCGGCACCGAGTGCCGGCGCATCAAGCGCCATCGATTCGTGGGACATCTCCATGTCATACTCTTCGCGATTGGTGGTTGTGGTGCTCATATGTTATAGTACGTCAGGAACATTCAATCTGATTTCTCCTTAGAATCGAAGCACTCATCGAGTGGTTATTCGGCGTGGAACCACGTCGAAGCAAAACGAGGAGCCAACTCGCGAATCAAGAAACATTTCAAAGTTTGTATTTTCTTTATGAATAGGATTGAGAAGGCCATCGAAACGGTTCCGGTCACTCCTGGAGGACAGTTGCGAAACTTTCTCGCGGTTTTCGATGGTCTCACCGAGGATTACCTTTCAAACTATGGATTTGGGTGGTCTCGTTCTTCATTTTCGTAAGAGCAACTGGCAAGACTGATGCCAATGAATATTCATGTATGGAGACCACTCTCGTCGGCGGGATTCTCGAATCGCTACGGATTGGAATCGGTTTCCTCTGGACGGCAGCATGGGCGATCACCATGGGCCTGATGATCACGAGCCTCGTGCAGGTCTACGTTTCGAAAGAACGGATGGCACGGCTTCTCGGCGACGACGATCTCTCCGGACTCGCGAAGGCGACTGTGTTCGGTGCCGCCAGTAGCGGCTGTAGCTTCGGCGCCGTCGCGATCGCGAAGGGACTTTTCAAGAAGGGGGCACACGCGGTCAATGTCCTCGCATTCATGTTCGCCTCGACGAATCTCATCGTCGAACTCGGCCTGATGATCTTGATCCTCTTAGGCTGGGAGTTTCTCGTTGCAGAACTCCTCGGCGGCATCATTCTTATCGCAGTGATGGCGCTCATCGTCCACGTGACGCTCCCAGAGAACCTCTTCGATCAGGTACGGGACGAACTCAACCAGCGAGACCACGACCACGGTATCACCGAAGACCCAACGTGTGGGATGGAGGGCAGAGATGAGCACGCACTCGTGACCGACGGGGGTGAGACGCTGAAGTTCTGCTCGGCAGGCTGCCTAGAGACTTACCGACAAGAGATTGCCAGTAGTGGCGACTGGCGCGACGAGCTGCTGACGTGGGGCGGCTGGTACAAGCTGGGGAATCAGTACCGCAAAGAGTGGTCGATGATCTGGAAAGATGTCGTCGCTGGATTTCTCATCTCCGGCTTCGTGATTGTCTTCGTCCCACAGTGGGTCTGGAACAGCCTCTTCCTTCAGGGAGACAGCCTACTTGTCAGTGCCGAGAACGCGGTCATGGGTGTGACGATCGCCGTCATTAGCTTCGTCGGCAGCATTGGGAATGTCCCGTTCGCCGTCGCTCTCTGGAGCGGTGGCATCAGCTTCGCAGGTGTCATCGCATTCGTGTACGCCGACCTCATCACGATTCCGGTGCTGAATGTCTACCGCAAATACTACGGCTGGAAGGTGATGCTGTATATCCTTGGCGTGTTCTTCGTCACGATGGCCTTCACCGGTTTTCTCATGGAAGAGTTGTTCACCGCCCTCGGCATCGTCCCGAACCTCGCTGGCGGGGAGACGGCAACTGAACAGACGTATTTCGAATTCAATTACACGTTCTACCTCAATATCATCGCGTTCGCCCTCTCAGGGTTCCTCTTCTACGTCTACCGACGAGGACTCGGTGCGCCCGGGCAGTACCGCGACCCTGTCTGTGGGATGCGGACTGACGACAGCGGCCCAAGCGTTACCCACGACGGCGAGACGTATTACTTCTGTTCGGATCGGTGCAAGCGCTCGTTCGAGGAGGAACCCGCCGAGTTCGCCCACCACCACCCAGAGGTTGCCGGGGCGGGATCATCACAGAGCCATGAGCATCACTGAGCACCGCATCTCGGTATCGAGTCTCGTGTACCGGATTCTGGCTTCTTGCGGAGCCCAATCACAACTGATACAGCGCTGTCTGGCCAATTCACCTGCATGAACGAGTATCACAGCAAATCGAGGTGGGGTGAATGAACCGATCGCGAGCCGATACCGTCGTCGGGCTCCTAATCGCGGCTGTCGTCGTCATCGGTGGCACGCTCACTTGGCAAGCGTACCAGCGGCAGCAGGCATTCGATCAGATGGGGTCGATGATGGGAACCTCGATGGGAGCAGTTCACGGCACGAATCCGCTCTGGTACGTCCTCGGGACCATCCTCGTCGCGGGCGTCATCGGCGGAGGGTATCTGCTGATTCGCGACGACTTCACCACCACAGAGGCAATCAATCAGCAACGGAGTAATACATCCGACCAAATCGACCGGGGAAGCCCTGAACCCGAATCCGAACCGTCGACCGACACCGCCCAATCGAACGGTGCCATCAATCCAGAAACCCAGCCTCGGGCCCGCGTGCTAGACCTCTTACCCGACGACGAACGGCGTATCCTTGAACCGGTTCTCTCCTCGCCAGGCATCACGCAGATCGACCTCAGAGACCGGTCGGACTTTTCGAAGAGCAAGGTGAGCCAGACGGTCAGTGCTCTCGAGAAGCGCGGCCTGTTGTACCGTGAGCGGCAGGGACGGACGTACCGGATCTATCCAAGTGACGACCTGAAACAGACGCAAAGCTAAGCTAGCACCTGTCGAACAGTTTTGTAGCTGGACGTCGTATTTACTCTCATGTGCAATCGCCACGTCGCTCACATGATTGCGGACTACGAAGCGGCGAGGCTCGAAGCAGACGAGAAGGAAGGGGAATCAGAGTCCAGCGATGGGGAACAGACAGCGAGAGAGCAGCTCGGAGTGCTGGCGGCTCTCAGAAGCCGCCTCGTTCGATAACCCCGACTAGGCTAATCTCATTCACGGTCTTGAATGCTGGATTAGGGAAGCTACCCGTTCGAAGCCGACGACTTCTGATTTGAAAGAGCAACTGTAATCAATCATTCCAGCGTAACTTATGATATGGGAGCGGATGCCCTCCATCCCGATTCAGTCGACGACAGTGGCGGTGATGATTCACGCGACCAGCCGTTACCCACCTCGATCGCATCCATGACGACGATAGGTGCGTACGCACTCATCGCCGGCGTCCTCCTTATGGCACTGTCCTTTCTCACGAATCCAGTTCCAGACCCATCCTTCCCGTGGGCGACGCTCCCCGAGTCGCTCAGAGTCGCCTTCGCCCAGCCGCGGATCGAACACTGGCCGGTCACCTACAGCGTCGGCCTGTGGCTCGTCGTCTTCACGCTCCCACTCGTGCTGTTGCACGCGTACCACCGGTACGGGGCACCACTCTCGGTTCGGCCGAGTACGTGGCTCACTGCATTGCCCGTGACTATGATGCTCGCCTTTACCACCTACTGCCGGTTCTTCTGGCCCAAACTCCAGCCACCGACGTGGAACGCCCCGTCCTATACGCTCGTCTGCTGGGGGTACTGCTCGACGTACGACCCGCTCTGGAGCAACCTTGCATACGCGGTGGCAGTCGTCGGCGTGGGTGCGACGTACCTCGCCTATCGAGAGTCGTCGTACGCGAAACACGCACTAGTGACGTTCGGAGTACTCGCGTTCCCACTTGGTGTACCCGCCCTCGTGGATGCCTATCGTCGGCACATCTGACTGACGTGTCTCAGAGAATTCGAACACCCAATTCCGAGGTCGGTGAGCCACTGGACAAGAAAGGTACTGAGGGTATCAGTCAGCGGTGTGTGCGTGCTCGCCGTGCTCTTCATCTCCAATCGAGTCCGAACGGTGCAGCCAGTAGAGGAACAGGAAGAACACCGTTGCGAGGACGTTCAGTACCATCTTGTAGTTCATCTCGATCTTTACCTCGGCGATCTGAACACTAGACGGGTCCGGGATGACCCCTGCCGCGAGGAAGACGAAGTGAATGACAACGCCAGTGAGCACGGCCGAGGCGAAGATCATTCCCGAGAGGATGGCAGCAAACTTCGCTCCGTAGTACTCACGATACGCGTCCATGATCGGCGGGACGATCAGGTCCGCGAAGATGTACGAGAGCACGGATCCGAACGGCAGGCCGTTGGAGTAGAGAACAGCACCGAATGGGACGTTTCCGACCGAACAGACGAACGTCGCGACGCCGATGACTGCACCGAGGACTGCCGTCCAGAAGATGTACACTGGCAGCCCGAACGTCGGCCCCGAGAAGACACTCGTCCAGACGTTCTCGGGGATGAATCCCGCGATGAGGCCGGCGAAGATGAAGCCGATGGCGATCTCGTCCCAGAGCATCCCCCACTCCGACCACTGCTTGTCCGCGAGTGCCTTCCAGCCCGAGAGGGAGGTCGCCTGCTCGCGGATGGTGGTGTTCGCCTCCTCGGGGTCGAAGCTGTCCTGGCAGGACTGTGAACAGAAGTAGTACGTCTGTCCGTCGTGTTCGGTCGAGTAGTCGGCTTCCTCGGGGTTGACTTCCATCCCACAGACCGGATTCTGTACGGTTGGAGCACCCTCATCGAGGACGTTCTGGCGGGCCTGTTCGATGACGTTGTCGGGCGTGAGATAGACGAAGCCGAACGCCATCAGCCCGATGAGCAGGAACCCGCCGAGGAGGTCGGCGACGAGGAACTGCCAGCCCAACAGGATGTAGATCACGATGCCGATCTCGATGACGAGGTTCGTCGAGGCGAACATGAACGCCCCGATGGTCGCGGCGGCGGAGCCGCCCTTCTTGAAGAGGTTCATTCTTGTGAAATGCGCTAGTCGGCGGCCTGCGCCTGTCGGCCGCTCTGTCCCATCTCGGCCGGATTCTTCATACCTTCCTTGACACCGAAGTGGACCAAAACGGCGTTGACCGGGAACGCGAAACCGAACCCAACGGATAGCGAGAACGCGAGCGCGCCCCAGAACAGCAGATCGGAGATGTGTGCTTGGCTGGCGATCAACAGATCAGTCCCGATCGCAGCGATCTCCATGATTGTGATGCTCGGCGTCTCGCTGTAGAGGGCGTCGAGCATCGCCTCGCCGACGCCGACGCCTTCCTGCATCAGCGGGCCGACCGTCAGGGCGTACCCGAACAGATACGCGAGCGCGAACGTCCCAGCGGTGACGACGAGCGTACTCTGGAGTGCGAGCAGGCCCGCGAGGAGCGCGAACCCGAGGACCTCGCCAGCACCACACCCAGAGTAGCAGTGGGCGGTCGATCGGAACCCGCGCCGCCACACGGAGTCGTTGCTGATCTGAGTCCGACCGGAGTACCAGTAGACTGCGAGGCCGAATGGACCAGAGTAGAGGACGACGAGTGTCCAGACGCCTTTCATCAACGACGGCAGCGTCTGATTCCGCTCACGGATGTCCCACCAGAGAGTGCCGACGGACGCGACAACGAACAGCGCCCAGACACCCATCACAAGCGGGTCCGAGAGGATCGGTTTCATCACGTGTCGAACCGGTGCGAGTGCGTGCTCGATCTGTGTGAGGAGTTCTTGTAGTGGCATAGTCAACGTAATATCTGAAGCAATTCGAAGCTGTGCGCTACCATCTGCCGCTCGATGAGTCGTTACACAGTCTAGTAAGAGAGGGGAACTTTCTGCAGTTGTGGTTAACATTCCAAAGCGAGTCCTGTGACCATCGCTGGTATTCTAACCGTTCCATGGTCAACTGCCTCGGGGTCAAGCCCCGAGGCTTGTCAGTAGACTCCCGCTCTAACTGCGTAATGCAGTAGGTCGAAACCGACCATTCGCGTTCAACGTCCCTGACTTCAGAGCCAGTTGACTGGTGGCTCGTTCAGCACCAGACGTGAGCCAGTGCTGAACAAGACGCCACCCGACGTTCCGAGCGGCGTTGTAATCGCTATGCAACTCCTTCCCGCACTTCAGACACTCAAACTCATCACCATCGCGATTGTCCTCGTGCGTGAAGCCGCACTCCCCGTGACTACACCGTTGACTCGTGTACGCTGGATTCACGTCATCCACATCGATACCGTACTCCTCGGCTTTGTATTTGACGTGGCGTTGGAGTTCGCGGAACGCCCACTGCTGGAACTTACTGGCGTTCGAGATACGCTTGCGGATGTGCTTCAGGTTCTCGACCGCAATCGCCGTACAGTCGTTCTCGACGGCCTCACGGACGAGGGATTTCGACACACGGTGCAGGTAGTCGGCGCTCCACCGGGCGAACCTGACCCTCGGCGAATTCGGCAGCGATGAACGATTCTATTCCTGAAAAACGTTTAGATCGGTCTATACACGTTCTCGAACGGTCTCCTACGTGGGTTCACACCCATGGGGATAACTCCCGAGCGGTCCTACGAGTAACTGAGGCGAAGGACAATGACTAACTTCACAATCGGACGCTGGCTGCTCGTGGCGCTCGCACTCGTCGGACTCGCGCTCGCCGCTCCTGCCGTCAGCGCCCACGACAACGAAACGACTGCAGACGACGCACCCCCGTACGATGGGAACGCAGCTGGCTGGGCGGCCTGGATGGAAGCACAGATGACCGACCACATGGGCCCCGGTAGCGTCGAGTGGATGGAAACCCACATGGGTATGACCATCGACGAGATGGCTCAGGACATGGCTGACGGCGGCCACAACAACGGCGGGATGTACGGGCAGGGCCACTGCTGACGACCCCTGACCGTACCGAACGCATTGAACGAACACGGAAACTCACCCCACAACTCACGATCATGACGCAATTCACCACTCACTTCGGACGCACAGCTCGTCAACTCACGTTACTCGCTGTCCCGCTGCTCGTCGCGTCGACCGGTACGGCTGCCGCCATGGGCGGCAGCTACGGCGGCGGTATGATGGGCGGTGGATGGGGACTCTTTGGTGGCGCGATGGGCCTCTGGGGACTCCTTTGGATGGGTCTCCTGCTCGGTATTCCGCTCTACCTCGTCTTCGCGCTCGCGAGGCGTGGCGGAGACGGAACCGACGAACGGCCACTGTCAATTCTCCGCGAGCGCTACGCGCGTGGCGAACTCTCGGACGACGAGTTCGAACGGCGGCGTGAACAACTGGAACGTGCCGGATGATCCGTCCGGTGTCAGTTCCATCACCAGTGACTCATTTCAGAGCGACCACTTCGAAACCCCACTATTAAGGCCTCGAATAAAGCGAGTGTACAGCCTTCGAAAGGAAGCGACTCTGACTAACATCATTAAGTGAATGACCCTCGTTGTTCTCCGATGCTCCGTAGCGGGGTGATCGAATGAGAAAATTAATGGCACCTAAATCCCGGCAATTTGCCGCGGTAGCAACGGCGTGTCTACTCGTTGTTAGCACAGGCGTTGCTATCGCCGGAACGATCACGAGCGCCACAGGAATAGAACAAGGCCAAAACGCACAACCACAGGTCGTGTTCGAGGATCAGACCGTGAATGGAACGACCGTGACCGTCGCGTCCGCGACACTGCCGAATGGCGGGTTCATCCTCATCCATAATGAGAGCGGTGCGGTCATTGGACAATCGAACTATCTCGAAGCAGGAACGCACGAGAATGTCGAGATCGAACTGGCTCCACGTGCAGTGTCGCGATATTCACAGATGCAGGAGATGATGCAGTTGCTGAACCACACTCAATCGCAGGGGATGATGATGACGATGCGGGCCCAGCAGATGCCACACCAGGATATGCAACGTATCATGAACGAATCCGGTGACCAGCACATGGGTGGTATGATGAATCAGACGCAGATGAACCAGATGATGGCGCTCATGATGCACCAGATGCAGGATCGCCAACGCATGCAAATGTTGATGCAGGCGATGATGGCCGATGGCCAACACCGAGCCCAGATGCAAGAAATGGCGCAATTGATGAACCAAACGAGCATGCGTGAACGACGGATGCTGATGCACGCAGCCGACGAGTCGATGGATCGGGGCCAGATGCGCCAGATGATGCGCCAGCAGACGAAAGACTACGCACGCATGCGCCAGTTGATGCAGCAGATGCAAGGCCAAGCACAACAGCAACGATCACCACAGCCGTTGACTGCGATGGTGCACACTGACACCAACAACAATCGCCAGCTCGAGTTCCCCGGTGCTGATGAGCCATACACGCAGAATGGACAGCCCGTGGCTGCCACTGCGCGAGTAAGGACCTAACGGTCAATCAACAATGATCTTTTACCTGGCGTAAGGGCTTTACCACGGTGAGAATCGTAGCGTATGGATCAAACAACACTCCAGCGGTGCTAGAATTCACGCGTAGTCGTCCATAGAGAGAGTGTTACGTCGATTTTGCACGCATCGATCGATAGAACAGGATGAGCAGAAGTCCTGCGACGATGAACGCTCCAGTACTATACCACAAATCAACCAAGGAAAGGATCGATGCACCAAGTATCGTAAAACCAGCTAAAAGGGCGTACGCGAGTGGTTTGGCGACCGCTTGCAATTGCACTTGATCTGGGGTGGGTCGGTGGGATTGGCCCTCGTTTTGGATGATGGTGTCGAGGGCGCGTTCTAGTTTCGGTGGAATGTGAACCAGTGCCTTTGCTGATGCTTCGACATCGGTTCGCATTTCATCGAACATCATGCGTGCCCCTCGCTCCATAAATCCGTGCTGTCGAAGAAATTCTCGAGCAGCCTGAACGAAATTGAACTCCGGATCGAGCTCTCGGAGAACCCCTTCACTGACCGTCCCAACGCGGATGACGAGCATGATATCTGGCGGAAGACGGAACGGGAACTGCCGGAGTTCGGTGAGGACGTCGGTCAGGATATCACGCCAGTCGACATCCCCCTTCCCCTCGAATTCGTCGATCATGAGACGCAGCATCGCAGCCATTTTGACCCGATCGACGGTTGGCTCCAGGGCGTCGATTTCGATGAGGATATCCGTAATAGTATCAACATCACGGTTAACGACGGCAAGATAGAGTTGAATGACGTTCTCCTGCATCGCTGGTGTAAACCGGCCAGACATGCCGAAATCGTAGAACACGATCCGACCGTCGTCGTCGACAGCGAGATTCCCTGGGTGCGGGTCGCCATGAAAGACACCGTGGACGAGTCCCATCGTAAAGTACGCATTCGCCACCTTGTGTGCGATCGTCTTCGGATCGAAGCCAGCCACTTCCAACTGGTCAACGTCAGTGATCTTGATCCCGGCAATGTATTCCATCGTGAGGACGCGTTTGGACGAGACGTCTGGGTACACCTGGGGAATGCGGGTCGTTGAATCGTCACCGAAGTTGTCTCGAATTTCGTCCATCATCCGTGCTTCACGCTCGAAATCAAGCTCTTCCTGAATGATCCGCTCGAAGTCATCGGCCATATTGCTGAGCGAGAAGCGGTACCGTTCTGGAGCAACGAAGGTAACGACGGGAAGTAGCCGCCGAATGACGCGGAGATCGATGTCAATGCGGTCTTTGATCCCAGGTCGCCGAACCTTAACAGCGACACGGGTTCCGTCGTACACGGCTTCGTACACCTGTGCAAGCGACCCGCCTGCGATCGGATCAGGATCGAACTCGTCGTACGAGTGGTATCCCACATCTGTGGCGAGTGACGGAATCATTTCACTATATGGGCTCGGTGGAACAGCATCTTGGAGCGTGGCGAATTCCTCGGCATACACCTCCGGCACGACGTCGGGCCGAGTGGAGAGAACCTGCCCGATTTTAATGAATGTCGGGCCGAGTGTGAGCATGACATCACGCAGTTGACGTGCTCGTTCGCGATGTTGTTCCTGGGAAACCGTGCGTGACTTACCAAAGAACAGAAATCGTCGTCGGTCGCGGAGAAACGTCACGACAAATGGGAAAAACTGACCAACAATACGAATCAACCTGACAGAAAACCACGTCATCTCAGTCCTGTATATACTCACAGCATCTATTCGGATAAAGATATTCAATAGAAAGAGGCAACTGAGAGGTTCCAACATATCGAGGAGAAAACGCACCCGCCGAGAGTTCTGTGACCGGAAAGCCGTTTATACTTTAGACTGAATACATGAATAATGGGCGAAAACGATGTCGTTGATCCGGTTTGTGGGATGAGCATCGAAAAAAGCACGGCAGCAACAAAGACAGAGTATGAAGGGCAAACATACTACTTCTGCAGCGAGGATTGTAAGCAAAAATTCGATTCGAAACCAGAATCATATAATTAAGTTTCGAGAGTGTAGTTCGTTCTGCTCTACTTCTGAGAGCGCATTTCTTGCGTGAACTACCCTCTCATACTTGCTCGTCAAACTCCTTCTCCACACAACATTATGGAAGTCCAAGATGAAGTATGAACCATGTCTCCGACAACTCGTCATCGTCGATTCAGCAGGTCTCCGGTACACATGATGAATCGCCAGCAGAAATTATTCGCGATGATATCAGGTGCAGCGTGTTCGAAGTCTCTCGAGAGGGTAGCTTCCAGTGGCCAGAACTGCGCTGGTACGCAGCCCAAATCCACCGTCGGTATCCTGAACTCAATGGAGAAACATCATGACACACCGTAAACTCACCATTGACCATTCCATCGGTGATAACCAGATGACGACCGAATTCGACGTGATTGGCGAGAGTCCAGTCGATTCTTCGTTCCTCCGGATTAAACACGCTCAAGCGACCGTCACAACCCAGGCAGAAGCAGAAGCATTCTTCGACACATTCACCCGGTTCGCACAATACGACCGATGGGCACCCAATATTCAGGGGTCGGCCCATTGGCTAACCGTTCGCGAGGGAGGTCCGGGGTCGCAGTTTATCGCCTACGACAAACCTGGAACCACCCATCTCGCCCATTACGGCAAAGTCATCGACCTCGAACGACCGAAACTCTTCGAGTGGCGGGCCCCGTTCAGCGAGTGGCAGAGAGCGTCCGTCGGCACGACACTCGAGTGTGAACAGACGGACCAGGGATCGACGACCGTCGCGGAGACGCTTTATTTCGACGTCAAAGACGAACATCTCCCGGTGCTGGCCGGATTTACGGAAACGGCGAGTCTCCAGCAGAAACGCATCGAAACGTTTCTCGAAACCCGACTACAGGGACTCGATTCACTCCTACAGGAAGATGCAATCCCCGATGATAAACGGTCGTTTCTCTTCATCGAAGACCGTGACGTGGCTGCTGATTGGGCTGGACGAATCTCGGAAGATGAGTGGGTTCGCGTCCTCTATGCTGACGGTGAACTCGACTTCGATGCACCGACAGATGAGGTGTTCAACGCATTCACGCGCTTCGCTCGCTATGCGGACTGGACGCGTGACATCCACGTCGGGTGTGAGTGGCTCGACGTCAAGGAGGGTGGCGTCGGCTCACGATTCCTCATCTGGGAGAAACCGGGGGATCGACACGTCATGCACTACGGCGTTGTGACCGACTGTGAACGGAATCGACGGTTCACGTGGCGGGCTCCGTTCGCAGAGTGGGGTAAAGTCTTCATCGGAACGTCACTTCAGCTCACGCAACGCACAGATGGCGGCACAACTGCATACCACGTCCTCTACGTCGATTTGCCCGCTGAGTACCTTCCTGTGTTCGGTGGATTCGGAACCCTTCCCGGCTTCGACATCGAGTTCGAGACGTTCCATATCTATGAAGAAGCCGATGGGTTCCAGCGGCTCATGGATAGCGGCGAGTTTACCGAGGAGGACATCTCCTACCTGTTCGATGCGAACCGGCGTATCGCGCACGACTGGCCTTTACAGGAAGGACGGCCGTGGCCCGAGCAAGCGTTGACACTCGAACCAGACCGAGTCATCTCGTACGAGGAACTTCTCGTCGAACTGTCTGAGACGTTCGCCGAGACTCTTCCCTCCCCACAGTTCAACCGCGAATTCCGCGATCTCAAACGGCTCTGGAACCATGCGAAGGGGGCAGATGACAATGGGAAATAAGTTTGGAGAAGCGCTGCGGACACTCGATCGATTCATCGAGATACTGGGGCTGACGGTTCACGAGACGATTCGGTACTACCTCGATCGAGAACCGCTGCCGGAACACGTTCACAGACTCGTCGTTCGACTCGGCCCGACGTTCATCAAGCTCGGACAGATTGCGTCGACGCGACCGGATCTCGTGTCGCCAGAGATCTCCGAGCGGTTGGAAGACCTCCAAGAGAACGTCCCTTCATTCTCGTCAACGGAGGCCCGGGCTGTGATCGTAGATGAACTCGGGGCGCCTCCCGAGGACGTGTTCGCAGAGTTTCCTTCCGAGCCGATCGCCTCTGCATCACTCAGTCAGGTCTATTTCGCAATGCTTGATGATGGAAGTGAGGTTGCAGTCAAAGTACAGCGGCCGGGTATCCAGAATCGCGTCGAACGAGATCTCCGAATTCTCCGCTCGGTCGCCTGGATCGTGAGTACCCTTCGTCTCACACCCCGTCCCCTCCCACTCACCCGTATCGTCGACGAATTCGCCTCTTGGACGCTCAAAGAGTTGGAATTCGATGTCGAGGGACACAACCTCGAGGAGTTTCGTCGGAACTTCGAGGACTGGGACGACGTGACGTTCCCCGCCGTGTACTGGGAGTTGACGACGGAACGCGTACTGACGATGGGGAAGGTATCCGGGATGCGACTCCACGATGTTGCAGACGTTGTGTCCGAGCAGCGCCGTCACATACTCGCCCAGCGCCTCTCGGAACTGCTCATCAAGATGTTCGTCGCTGACGGATTTTTCCACGCAGATCTCCACCCGGGCAACATTTTCTTCCAGCAGAATGGGAGGATCGCACTACTCGATGTTGGAATGGTCGGCCGAATGCGACCCGATCAGCGAGATCGCTTCCTCGCGTACTGGATTGCGATAACGCGTCGCCAGCGCGACCGGGCGTTTCACCACCTCATCGAGATGGCCGAATCAACTGAACGAGCAGACACAGACTCCTATCGGGACGCGTACGACGTTCTCCTCGACCGCTTCTATGACAAGGATCTCTCAGAGCGGAGTCTCGCACAGACATACCTTGAAATCGTCTATGCTGGAGCGGAACACGGTGTCGTGTTCCCCTCTGAAATGGTTCTTCAGGCAAAAGCCGTCGTCACAGCAGAGTCACTCACGCTCGTACTCGCGCCTGAGTACCGCTTTAGTGAGGAAATCCGACCGATCGTCGCCGAGGAGCTCGCAAAACAGGCGACACCGCGGGCCACACTGAATCGGGCGTGGGGTGAACTGGTCGACTGGATACTTCTCGGACAGGGCGGTATTGGCGGTGAGGCCCCCTCCTCGTCGGCCCCTGAAGAAGCAGCGTTCCGGCGGGAGGTGATTCGTACTCTGGTCAATGTTTGGACTGACGATATCGACCAATTGCTTCAGGATATTCAAGCAGACGTTCCCGAGTACACATCAGCGGCGTATTGGCAGGAACATCCGGAGCACCACGTTCTCCTTGAGACGGCCCTTGGATTACTTCGGATGTTCGCCACGGAACTCCAACGCCTCGAAGAACGTAGTGCTGACGAGACAGAGCCTGAGTCCACACCATTGTTTGCTGTTGATGGGACAGCTAACGTGAAGGATGAGGTATTGACTAACGAACTCTCTCAGATAACCGACATCCTGCAAGATGACACCAGTCGATACACGTCTACAGAATTCTGGGATCAAAATCACGAGTCTCGGGCTGCGCTCGTGTCAGGGGTGACGGCACTCCGACTGCTTCTCTCTCGACTCAACCAGAGCGTCAACATGAAGTACACTTCGTCGCCACGCAGTGAGACCACGAGCGGCGCTGAGACTGAGGAGACAGAGAATTAAGACCACCCACATCATTTCAGGACAGGGTATGATGGTATCATATTCGTTCGTTGGCAATGCATTCGAGTTACGGCCGAAAACCGATTATCATAGTGTTGTCTTAGCTAATCACGTCGTGAAGTAGTGAAAGACGAAATAACCAAGAATGACGAGCCCGCCAACAATGACACTTCCAAGTACGTAGTTCGCCCACCGCCGTTCGTCGAAGTTCCGTTCAGGGGTGACGAGAACGACGAGACCGAAGACGATTAGCGTCAAAACGCTCTTGCCAAGCCAGTGGTGGAGAAACACTCCCTCAATCAAATCTTTGAGAGCAGGAATAAGTTCCGTCGCAAGCGTGATCCCAGTGACAAACCAGATAGAACCGACCGCCGCGACATAGTACCGATACAAAGAGGCATTCGCCATGTTAGATACTCCCTCCGAAAAGCGTCGTCGGGCCCGTTGCCGCACGGAAGCCACTCGATATCAGGTACCCCATCCCGGCTACTGCAAAAGCAGTGAGGATAAGAAGAGCTGTAATAACGAGTAGTGCGTACCGTGCGTCGCCAGTAAATTCGTCGCGTGTCCGCAATGCCCCTGCCTGAAGAAGCGCTAAGGCAGGAAGAAAGAGGAAAATATGTTCCTTTGCTTCCATGAAAATTTCGTGACTCCATGGTTGGGGGCCACTGACGATGACGTCTTTTATCTGCTGATAGCCGGTTAAGTAGTAGTTGCCACCAACGATCCATGCCACCGCCAACGAACCCAGTGCCACCAGCGAAATCCGCCGTACACGCACCACGTTTGCCCGGTCGACGCCTCGATAGAGTTCGACAAGCGTCCAGAGAAATAACACCGCCGATAACTCCCCGAAAATAGCGTGTACCCCAATCCCCGGATGTGGCATGAAAAGAGTGTTCAACGGTCTCTAAGATAAACTTCAGCCGTTTGATTCACCAGAACTGAATGCCAACGATTGCCGTCTGCTGTAGCCTGCTTTCCACAGTTCTTGGCCGGGATCTGGAGAGGCGGGAAAACATAGCACGACGAGGAACGTAAATAGTGAAATGGCACGACGTGATGACGTGCAGGCATCGGTGAATCATCCAACGGTTGCAGTGCTCGGAGGGGCTGGCGCAGGACTCGCAGCCGCCGAGCGTTTTCGGGAGTTCGCGGACGTAACCCTATTCGAGCGCCAGTCATACGACGATAAGCGAGTCAACTGTGGTGAAGCAATCAACGAGGCTTCGCTTGTTCCCCTCGAAAAAATCTCAAAAAACGGATTCGTGAACCGCGTCAAGCAGTTCGATATCGAGATCTATGGCTCTACGAATCACGAAAACAAACCACCACTTGCCAGATCAAGTATTGACCCAAAATGCGGTTACATCACGGATAGAAATCTCGTGGAGCGCCGTTGGGCCACTCGACTTGCCACCGGTGAGGATGGCCCGGCGGTGGATGTCCGTGAGGACACAAGCGTCTCACTTGGCCAGTATTGGGAACTCGTCGAAGGTTACGACTACGTGATTGACGCGACGAGCCACCCATCACTCACGACCAAAGCAGCAGGTGAAACGAATCAGTATACCGGCGATATGATTGCGCTTAACGCTGACGTCGAAGGTGAGTTTGCTGAGTATCTTCATCTGCCACGAATCGTCTTTGAGGGATACGTCGGATACTGGTGGTGCTTTCCGAAAACTAAGACCCGAGCAAACATTGGAATCGGGTGGGCCGGGACCGATCGCCCCACCAACTACATAGAAGCGCTTTGGAGCGCCTGTGATCGGATGGACATTCCACAACCTAATCGTGAGGATGTTAACGCTGCCACGATTCCCCAAGGGCCGAGCCTCAATCCAGAACGTCTTCATCCCGAACAGGGTGTGTTTCTCGTTGGTGATGCGGCTGGGATCGCCAACCGCTATCAGGGTGAAGGGATCTGTCAGGCAATTCGTTCATCGAATCTTCTCGCACGACTGGTTCGAAAGAATAACGAATCCGACTATCCACGACACCTCTATAAGCAGATGAAGTCGGAATATCGGCTTGCAACACTGATGCGGGGCGTGTTGGAAGATACCAATGACGTGCAGCTCGTTGCCCAGATTGCAACGGCTATTGATGGCCTGACCGTTAACGATGTGACCCGATGTCCGTGGCGGGTGTATACACGTATTGTTCAACGACCGAGATTGCTTGCTCGTCTTGCTCGAACTTCGGCGATTCGCCGGCGACTGGTTAGAGCATATACCGATCGCTAGGAGTACAACAGTGCCACATCGCACTGAGAGCGAACCTTTATATTTGAGATGCCTTAGCAACTGAAATGGTGTCTATGAGGATCTGAATAGGAATATCTGGTTTTCTTTCCACACATGATAGAAATCAAATTGGAATAGCTTAACTAACTATCGAATTGATGCCCAGAATCCCGATTAAACCATTGTCCATTACATCTATAGCTTTGTAATGCGAGCGGGAATGTATTTAAAGGTGAGTGGGGATGAGAAGTGAGGAGATAGTCAAGTTTTGTCTGTAACTACCTCTTTAGCAAACACTATATAAATCCATGTATTGATCGGTGGCAGAATTAACAACGTATCCTCAACACTCACAAAACGGGTATCAATTTTGAGGTACTACACAATACTATGTCAGCGACAGATTCGAACGATACGCTTGCCCGGAGCACCATTGCACTACTTGCCGTGTTAGTTCTCCTTCCGGTATTAACGATGGTCGTCATGGTTCCGATGATGGGCTGGGGAGGTGGGGGGATGATGGGTGGCAGATATGCTGGAAATTTCTCGCCATGGTGGGGATTGGGGATGACGCTGATATGGCTCATCATTCTACTCGGGATTGGGTACGCGCTCTACCGAACCCTTGTGCGCACTTCGCCGAGCAAAACGGACAGTGCACTTGAGGAGTTACGACTTGCGTATGCTCGGGGCGAACTCTCGGATGACGAATTCGAAACTCGTCGTGAGTTACTCAGTCAAAACCGGTGATGCATTGTTTCGTGCAGTTAGATGCTCCTTTGTGATATAAATCCGTTTTCTGGATTTGTATAAGATCTCTATTGCAGCGGACTATCCAACACGGAAAAGAATCAAGCACGATGGTGACGTCCACAAAGACGAGTATTATGGGAGGTGCAAGCGTCTGGGTGGTTGAGTCAGGAGTGTTGTTCTTCGTCGTGTTTGGCTTGCTCATCGGAATCCTCTTCGGATTCTTCGGTCTCGGCGGGAGCTTTTTCGTCACGCCAGCACTCCTTGTCCTCGGCCATCCAGCGAAGGCAGCAGTTGGATCTGGTCTAGTGTTCGTCTTTGGGACGTCACTCGCTGCCGTCGTTACACATCGTGGGTTAGGTCATATTGACTACAAGCTCGGGGTCTTACTCGTTTTGGGTATGACGATGGGGATCGAAGTGGGGAAACGAATCCTGTTCGCGCTGGCTACCGTCGGCGTCGCAAATTTCGTAATCAGCGTTGTGTACGTGGGATTATTGGCAGCTGTCGGACTCTACACAATGCACGATGTTCAGACGGGTCGCTCTAAAGCTACGTCAGATATCGATTCGTCATTGATTCGCCGAATTAGTACCTTCCAAGCACCACCAATGATGTCGTTCAAAGGCGGTGTTTCTGCTTCAGCGACGGTGATAGTAGTGCTCGCCTTCTTAACGGGTATCCTCGCTGGTGTGCTTGGCGTTGGGGGAGGATTTCTTATCCTGCCTGGATTGATGTACGGATTAGCGCTGCCAGAAGCAGTCGCGGTCGGTACTGATATCTTCCAAATCGCGATTGCAAGCGGATACGGGGCATTGCTATACGCCCGAGCCGATGCCGTTCACCTGTCGGTCGTGATTCCATTACTAAGCGGAAGCATTTTCGGGGCGTATGTTGGCGCACAATTAACGGAGTTCGTCGACACCACGAAGTTCAAGCAATACTTTGCGGCGATGCTACTCGTCGACAGTGTTGCGGTGCTGAGCAAAATCATCAGTCATACCTACGGTATCGGTGCGCTACATGTATTGAGTCTCCTTCTTCTCTTCGGGACAGCACTCGTCATGAGCCTCGTTGTCGTCTTCTTTGGGACTCGAAATTTCCTCCGACACGAACACATACCGTTGAAAGGCAACTGAAGTGAACCGCCTCGGCCTGCTCCGCCTGAAGATTGGGTTGAAAGCTCAAAGATCTATTACTAAAGTGTCACAGTTGTCGACAATGGTAATCCACTTGAAGACACGGGGAAGGGCAACTCTCTATGGTGCTTGATAATATATCGAATACAGAACCAAACATATTCCTATCGCAACAATTATCGACTGAACCATCCCCGCATAGAAGATCGAGAATTTCACGATATCATAGAGCACTCCTTCGATGACCGCACCGATGCTAATGGTGAAAAAGCCAACGGCGAGAAGGAACATCGGGCGACTATCATAGCGTTTGTACGCTCGATAGCTTTGGAAGGCGATGAGAAACCCAAGTATTACGACAACGATTTTCGCGATGACAAGGCCAATGTGCATTACGAATCATCTCCCCGAATATCGTCCCACATTCGTTTGAAACGATCAGACGCATCATCCTGCATTGTGCTCCCGACATTGACCTGGAACTCCCCCTGATCAAGTCGAACATCGATGTGCTCAACTGTCGCTTCGTATTTCTTGAAATGGTTTCCATCAGCGGCGATTTCGTCCTGCGCAGATACGAGATCGTGTTCGACGAGCTGTTCGAGTCGGCGGTAAATCGTTGCCGGTGAAACGTTACACATATCGCTTAGCTCACTTGCGGACATTGGTTGTTCACTTGTGACTGAGAGGATGGTTTGGACGTGGTCGTCGCCCAGGAGAGTAAGGATTTCACGCGGGGGATTATCCTCACACACACGTGTCGATGACTCACGTCCAGAATAAAGCATTGCAGGATTTGTTCTGACGAGAGAACTGGAGCCATGGCGATGGTGAAGTTCCATTGCCCAAAGACCAACAACCGGTAACGCGACTACTAACTTCACTGTCTGCGGTGGCGGTTGTGGAAGTCGGCGATGGGACATTAGTTGCTGGGATGAGACTACTGGTCAGTGCTTGATTTCCGATTGAGAAAGAGAGATCCGAGAAGGATAATCAGAAGCACCTGAACGACCTTATCTAGAAGGCCGAAACTGCCGAGATGCGGCATTCCATCGTTGATCCAGAGTAGTATTTGAGCCGCCGTATAGACGATTCCAAGTAAGTAGAGGTACTGGCGGTGAACACCAACGAAGAATAACCCAATTCCACCGAGGAATCCCAAGCCAGCGAATAACATGATAAGCGAGCCGTGCTCTAAGAAGAGATAAAGATGCACAGCAGCAGTAAAGAGAGCAAGTAGCGCGACACCTAGATGGCTCGCTGAAACAGTGAAATTCTGCCGACGCTTATTCGTATACTGATATACCGGTACCGTAGCTACCGTTCCGAGGATGAACAGTCCACCGATCATTGACAACCATCCACCCGCGAATCCTTCTTGATCCTCACTGTGTCCCTCTCCCTCGTGGCTGTGTCCCTCGTCAGTCTGAGCCGTTGTTCCGTGGTGCTGGCCGTCTTCATTGTGATGGCCCTCTTCTTGATGTGATGTTGTCGCCGAAGTTGTTGTCTCATCACCGTTCACGATTGCAATGCCCGGTGAGACGAACAGGAGGACGATACTGAGGAGGAAGAGGACACGGCCGATTCGTCGCCATTTGCGTTTCATGGGTGGCGATAATTGGGGTGGATATATAGTCCCCCTTGGGTGGTTTCACACAATGAAAACACCCTAGCTGGCAGAAAATATAAATATATGATGTTTGTATAAATGCACTGAGTATTTTGGCTAAGAATTGAGGTCGGGGGAAAACATGGTTCTCGAGGCACACTTTGAACAGACCATCCTCTCGGAAAGTCACTGTTTTATTCATATGTAGTTACTTCCATAGAATATAGTCAAAAGTGTCATCTAGCTCCGTCCTTCAACGGCCCGTCTTCACACGTATTGGACGACGCGAGCCATGCCTGATTCCAAGTGATAGAGATTGTGACAGTGGAAGAGCCAATTACCCGGATTGTCCGCTAGAAAATCGAACGTCACAGTTCCCATGTGCCCCGGCACGATAACCGTGTCCTTCATCGCGTCCCCAACCCGGAAGAAGTGCCCGTGTAAATGCATCGGGTGGAGCACCGGACTACGGTTTGTCATCTTGACACGCACGTGCTCACCTTCCTGAATCTGTAACGAATCAGCATCCGGATATGCTTGCCCATCGATGAGCCAGCCATATGACCTGCCCCTCTTGGGCGATAGGGTCAAGTCAAACGTTCGATCTGGATTTCCGCGGAGTTTCTGCGGAACCTGTTTCGCTCGCAGGTTCCTGTACTGGAGTGTCTGTCCCCATGAGATGAGACGTGTCGGTGACCCCGATTCGTTGCTATACCGGAGTACTGCTTTCGCTGGTTGTTCATCTCCGTCCACCGCTTCCCCCCGAATTTCCCAGGCGCCTGGGTTCGTTGCTTCGACGATAGCATCGTACCGCTCACCGGAACCAAAGACGAACGAATCGACCGTCACGGGATCAACGGGTTGCCCGTCGGCATGCGAGATCGTTAGTTTGTGTCCAGCAATACCGACTCGGAATGCTGTTGCACTGCTCGCATTGATGAAACGCAGACGAACATGCTCGCCCTGTTTCATGTCAAAGGTGGCGGGATCTGCTGGCAGGTGACCGTTCACGAGTAATCCTTCGTACGGCGGGCGTCGATCACTCATCATTCCGCCACCCATACCGCCACCATCCATACCGCCGCCACCTCGTCCACCACCGTCCATGCCGCCACCCATCCCACCCATGTCGCCTCCGCCACTCGATGACTCGCTTAGTGGTTTCGGTGGTTGAGTTAGATAGTCGTCGAACAGGAGCGTGTACTCGCGGTCATATTCGACGTGCGGCGATTTTTCTTCGATCACCAGTGGTGCGTATAGTCCGCGATCGAGTTGGAGACCGACGTGGCTATGGTAGAAGTACGTTCCCGCCGGATCGGCCCGGAACTTGTACGTGAACGTCCCGTCGGGTTGAATCGGTTGTTGGGTTACGTTCGGCACGCCGTCCATCGGGTTCGGTACGGGGACGCCGTGCCAGTGGATCGTCGTCCCTGCCGAAAGGCGGTTTCTGAGATCGACACGGACGATATCTCCCTCAGTGACGCGGAGTTCTTTACCGGGAAACGCGCCATCGTATAGCCAGTTGTCTGTAGATGTAGCTGCTGGCGACACCTGACTGGGAGCGGCTGTCAACGTCTGTTGCGTGTTGGCCTGTTCTGTGACGGTTGATCGGGGTGCAACAGTTTCTTCGTTGTCGTCAAGTGACGGGATGGAATTGGAAGCACAACCAGCGAGACTTCCGAGTCCGACCGTCGTGAATCCGCGAAGGAGGTTTCGTCGCGAGAGTGGGGAATCTCGATCGTGCATTGGAGGAGGTATGCACTGAACACTGATAAAGTTCAGTATTGTGAATACAATGAAATATCATTTGAATCGTGATTTCCGCTTCGGCCAGTAAAATGATGGGAGATAGTAGCATCCCGGCGAAGAAAACCGATTCACGACCTCATAATCGAAAATGTGGGCGGCAACAGTATTGATATTTTTACGCATAACTAAAACCATACTATGGAAGCTCACGTCCAATCAGCGAATCAAGTTGCTTCTTCGCTGAACTCCTCATATCGGTCACGTAACAACGATTCACACGATGGACAGCAGAGGAAGTACTGTTGGTCTCCGAGCGTCACAGATACCGCTTCACCTTCAATCGGTTGGTCACACTCATCACATTCGGTAATCAGGTCACCTTCCCCGAGGGCTGGACGCCAACTCGAGTCAGCTACCTTCCGGACGTCGACATCCATGTGTTTACGCAGCGGGGCAATCTGACGCTCGATGGTGCGTTCCAGTCCAGACATGGCTTCGTTGCCGGGTGCAAGTGGAAGAACGAGATTGGATGTCGCGACGAGTGCGTTGTCAGTCAATCGCGAGCGATAGGCAGGCGAGTCAGTGACGATATAGTCGTAATCCTCACCAAGTAATGGATCGACGACTTCGCGCTGTAACAGTGCAGACGGTTGGAAGACATCGCCCACGACGATTTCTCGCTCAACCTGCTCGAGATTCTCGCTCGAAGGAAGGATATCGAATTCGTGGTCGGTATCGTAGATGACTGACGCAGGTTCCGCATCGTCGAAGAAGACCTCGCCGATGCTCTCATCCGTGTCGTGGTAGTGGTCATCGAACCCAAGACCGACCGAGGCGTGTCCATTCGGGTCAAGATCGATGAGGAGGACATCGTGATCGTGAGCAGCTAGCTGACACGCGAGGTTCACCGCGATAGTTGACTTCCCGACGCCACCCTTCAGCATACAGACTGAGACGGCTCGTGATGTCCCGCTCGTATCGACAGATTCGTACGGGCTATTTGGGCTATTTATTCTATCTGTGCTATTCCCACTATTCGATTCAGCCATGCTATTCTGAAATAGAATCCTCTCGTGACTTATATCTACGGGACGTGAATAGGCAAACTCGTATGAATAGCCTACTTTCTGTTGAATTCATAAATAGCAAAAATATCCCAGATAGTGTGAATAGTATGAATAGCCCCAAACACAGGAGTTACCATCCATCGTGGAAATAGAGTGAATAGTCGCCATATTGTGAGGTACATAAATAACATGAAGAAGAAAAATAGCACGAATAGAAAGAATAGCACTAACCATCAGAGTATTTCAAGTGGTGAGAGCAGGAGGAAGAGAGCATAAAAATAGACGGATTAGTTAAATAGAATACGATTCTAGAATAGAACCCTATTCAGAGATAGCCTTGCGTCCGAATTCAGTTTCGAAGTTAGCAGATTCACAGATGGTGTGACTTCCAAGCCGGTGATGAGAGAAACACCTAAGTCATTATCGCGATAATCATTATCGTAAGAATGTTCTACAACCGCGCCGACGAACTCGAGGCACTCCAGACGGAACACGAACGGAATGACTTCAGTCTCGTCATCATCTATGGCCGTCGTCGAGTCGGCAAAACGGAGCTGATCAAGGCGTTCTGTGAGAACCGCACCCATCTCTATCATCTCGCATCGCAAGACTCGGCGAAAGTCCAACAAGAAAAATTGGTCGAGGAGTTAGCGGCATATCGAGACGAACGAGTTCCACGTATCGAGGACTGGCACGATGCAGTCGATTACCTGGGAGAGACTCTCACAGGAGGCAAGCAAATAGTGGCTATCGACGAGTTCCCGTATCTCGTCGAATCGAGCGATACAGTGCTCTCTGCGTTCCAGAATCTCGTAGATACAGTGAAAGCGACATCGACCTCGACGCTCATTCTGTGTGGATCGAGTATTAGCGTGATGGAATCGGAGGTAATGGGACACGAGAGTCCACTGTACGGGCGGCGAACGGCACAAATCGACCTTCAGCCATTCACGTTTGCCGAGGCAAATGAGATCATCGACTATCCGTTCGAAGAACGCATCCGCTCGTTCGCAGTGTCTGGCGGCATGCCGATGTATCTCACGCTCTTTGACTACGACGAGTCACTCGAAGCGAATCTCCTCCAGAATCACCTCTCGAAGACCTCGATTCTCTATGACGAACCGGAGTTCTTACTCCGGACGGAATTGCGCAATCCATCGCGATACATGAGTATCCTCGAGGCCATTGCGAATGGATACACCACACCGAACGAGATCGCTGGACAGACAGACATCGGTTCTGGACCACTTTCGGGGTATCTCCAACGGCTCCGTCGGTTACGACTCGTGAAACGCGAGGTCCCCGTTACGGCGATCGAAAAGAAGTCAAAACGGTCGATCTACGGAATCAGCGATGAATTTCTTCGGTTCTGGTTTCGCTTTGTCGAGCCGAATCGATCGGGCATCGAACAGGCACCCGAACTCGTCCTCGAAGACCGAATTATGCCAGAATTGGATCGGTTCGTTGCACCAACCTTCGAAGACATCTGCCAAGAGGCACTCTGGCACCTCACCAAAGCTGGCGAATTAAACGGCTCGTATGGAGCGATTGGTCGGTGGTGGTACGGTGAACACGAAATCGATCTCGTTGGGCTCGATGATCGGACACCAGCGGCACTCTTTGGCGAGTGTAAGTGGACGAACGCCCCCGTCGGCATGGCTCTGGTAGAGGATTTGCGCGAGAAAGCGCATGAAGTCCGGTGGAAGACGAGTGAACGTGAGGAAGAATACGTACTCTTCTCGAAGTCTGGCTTCGAAGATGGGCTTCGAGACAGACTCAATGATCGGTGGCGGTTGGTAAATCTTCAACAGCTCGAAAACGTATTCGAGTGAAGAGGCCGTTAAGTCAAGCTCAAACGTGGTCTTGAGAATTTACTGTTAGAGAGGTCTACTCACATTGCTGTGAACTCCTCACCAGAGTCAGGAAGATATTCGATGATGCTCTGGTGCGCACCGAACTCACTGATGATAGTCTGGAGAGCGTCTACGACGGTTGCGATATCACGGTTAATCTCGTGCTCACGATATGTGCCACCGTCTTGACCACGGTGTTCCATGTGGGAGAGAGTGAGATTGAGAATCTCGAAATCGGAGAGGAAACTCCGCATCCGACGAGCCGTACGAGGGTCTCGACCTTGGAACTCACACAGTTTCTTGTAGCGCTGGTAAACGACACGCGAACGAGCGGGAGTTGCGTTCTCAGCGGCAAGCGTCGTCAGGGCGTAGAGCGTGAGTTGCTCGTGTTCCGTGAGGTCACGCATGATGTCCATGCTTTGCTGGGCTTCGAGTTTCTCTTGGGCACGCTCGACGTGGTCGGTCGTGACGGTCTCGGCGTTCTCCGTTCGAGCGAGATCACCGGCTTTTCGGAGGAGTGTAATCGCCCTTCGAGCGTCACCACCATCCTGCCGACCGAGTGCGGCGCAGAGCGGAATCACGCCGTCTTCGAGTGCATTTTCGTGGAACGCGATTTCGGCACGCTGTTCGAGAACCTTCTGGAGTTCTTCCGTGCCGTATGGTGGAAACGAAATTTCGGTTTCACAGAGTGACGACTGAACCTTCGCGTCGAGTTGCTCCCTGAACGTCGAGTCGTTGCTGATACCGATAAGACCGAGCTGGATATTGTCGATGTAGCCGTTGTTATCGGCGCGCGTGATTTGGTAGAGGAACGTATCGTCCGTGATGTGGTCGATCTCGTCGAGGACGATGATGACAGTGCCGGAGAATTTGTTGAGTTCGTTCCAGAGAAGGCGGTAGACCTTCGACTGCGGATGGCCGGTTTCGGCGATGTGGTGCTCGGGTTCTCGGAGGTTGTTGATGAGACTGATTGCAGCCTGATAGCTCGTGCTGAGGCCGTCACAGTTGACGGTGACGAGTGAGATATCGACCTCAAAGTGTTCCGCAGAGTCTTGGAGTTCGTTAAGCAGAAAGTTCGTCACCGCAGTCTTCCCGACGCCAGTTTTACCGTAGATGAAGATGTTGTCGGGATATTCCCCGTTGATAATTGGCTGTAGAGCGGCCTCGTACTCCTCGATTTCGTTGTCCCGACCGACGATGTTGTCCGGTACGTACTCTACTTTGAGCGTATTCCGTCCTTTGTAAAGCGTGTCGTCCGGCTGAAACCGTGGCCCCATGATATGATTGAATGAGTGATTATGCCAGATAATAGTTTCGACCAGTGTTTCCAGTATTTCCAGTATAACCACCCGAGGGTATAGATTCCGATACCCAATGCCGACCCCACCGTTTCCAGTAAAGAGAGTTGTCGATTTCGACATCGAGAAGGCGTAGTGAACGGAGTACCCAACTCGTGTCGATAGCCGTACCCCATCGCTTCCAAAATTGGTTCGAACCCGTGAGGGCGAAGAACCACCCCAAAAGACACCCCACCATTTCCAGTATATCGGCAGTCTCTCGGGTTGTAGTCGAACGTGTGGAATGAACCACTGGGTTCCAGTATTTCCAGTAAACGCGAGTTTATAAGCACGACGCACCCCGTCGTTTCCAGTAAATCACTCACACGAGAAAACCAACAGAAGGCGGTGGGTGGGCATTTCTCGACACCCTCCCCCCACTGTTTCCAGTAAAGATGTAGAAAAGCATGGTGTCATTCTAGAATCGGCCGTATTTGATGCAAACATTTATTGCTGTTCTCCATTTAATGGTCCATAGCATCGAGAAACAGTAGATTATTAGAAGAGATGTTCTAGTGAGAACTCTCTTGGGAATAGCCCCTGACACGTTCTTTCATCGTATTACTGGAAACGATGGGGGGAGAGTGTGGTGCCGTCGCTGGTATCGTGTTTCTTGTCACCTAATTAGTGGAAATAGTGGGGTCTGACACTCGTCCGACGAAGCGAGCGTAGCACTGCAACCAATTTAACCAACTCAACGCTTTGTAGGTTCATCTGTTGGTTAATCTCTCTTTGCTTTCCGTGTTCGATTGGACAGATGTTCACCCTGTTCCGCCGTCTCCAAGAACGAAACGTGGAATGGCGTACCGACGGACGATGACATATGTCTACAATAGAAGTGGTAGTTAGCATATTATACTAACTGATGTCTGTTCGCTCTCAGACCTGCTCTTTTCGAATTGTTTCCATATCCGCGGCCAATCGTTCGGATCCCTCTGCCGCAATCACGAGCAGATTTGGTGCTGGAGTGCAGGGCGCTCGATCACCAACGTGAAATCCTGCATCTGCAGCACCGGGGAGTTGCACTTGATAGCCATTGCCTGCAATTTGCAGTGAGGCGTTTATAACACGGTGGATCGAGACGGTGTCGAGCGCGGCTGAGGTCGCGAGTTCGACGATATTCTCGTCGGTGATGCGGTCGAGGTCGACGACAAGAAGGAGGCCGTCGAAAGCAAATACGCGGATGTCTGCGAGACGAGTGGGTTCGTCATCAGTCTCTTCAACGAGTCCAGCGGCTCGAGCAGGCTTTGTGACTTGGAGTGCGAGTCCATCGCCGGACCGTTTGATTGTGTTGGGCATTGGCAGTTAGTATGAGGTACTAACCCAAGAAGATTCACCCTAGCGGATGTTCCTACGACTCGCGTTATTGGTGAGAAGCGTTGGTGCCGCAAATCCCCTCCGGTGTTTTCAGTTTCACTTCCGCTGTGGTTGGCTGAAGACTTTATTCGTTGGGTACCAAGCGTCGAGTGCAGTTAGCGTAACCCAGCAGACGATGTGGATTCTCGTACTCATCCCAACCCATACACCCACATTGACTGCTTATTCCCCTTCTACACTACGTAGTGGCACGAATAGGCCCTGGCCGAGGGTTTACCTATGAGGTAGATGAATTGGAGAGTACGAATGGTTCCAAATGGGAAATCACCACTCTCCCCACTTGCGCAAGATGCCCTTGACGCGCTCGCGAGAAGTCTCCCAGAAGAGCGAGAACTCACTTACGAGCAAGCCTATTCGATTTTGGACGATGAAGAGGATCTTGGACGACTAGCTGCCGAGGATATCATCGAACGGCTGCACGATAAGGGCCATATTTACGAAGTCGAGGGGAAGATTCGACTCACGGATTACAGCTCTGCATAGCGAAGTCGGTCTCGAGAGAAGAAAGCGCCGTTACTACATCGCGAAGTATGGAACGATTTTCTTGATTAGCTAGCTGGACATGGATTTCCATCCGTATCGCGTTGTGATCCGATCGGTTCGTAAATGAGGACGGTGTTGTCGCTCCGAACAATGACGAGATAGTCCTCGACTGTGAATCGGACTTCAACGTCGCTCTTTTTTGATGCACTTGCTGTAATGATGTCTTCGAGGGCATCTGGGTTCACGTATTCGTACAGCGAGAGTGTGGTCTGGCCACCTGCTGGCTCCATCACGTCAATGAGTACCTCAACGACACTCGTAATGAGTTCCGAACTTGATGATTCGAAATCAATCGTCTCGGAGGCGACCAATGCGTATTGCGGTGGTGGACTCGGGCCAGAGTGCTCTGTGGTGGAACCGAACCAACTAGTCGTTTTCGTTCTCATTGTGTCGCTGTTCATACTTTCTGCTAGCTCTCCAGAACCTTGAGTAACGGCCGCTTACCGCAGTATTCACTGGATTGAAAGAAAGAGACGCTAGAAATTGAGTTCGATACACATAGCTCGGTTATTTGTACGAATCATCTAATAAAATCAATCAATGTCTGACGAACTTATTTTATCCTTCGGATCATTAGTGGAGATACGCTCTCACACTAACTAGTACGACGCCATCGTCTGGCGTCATCACCCGACAATGGCTCGTGCTTGGGTGTGGGGGTTACCTCTCCCTTTCCCCCGCTGTCCGTTCCGGTACGTGAGTGTCTCTATTGTTCAGTGATTTCTGTATCGAGCAGTCGGGTTTCGGAAACCCGAATCGGAAACGGATGGAACGTCTCGAGTTCTACTGGCGCTGTCATGCATCTCGGATCGTAACTGATTGGGGTCAATTCGTGCACAACGTTGTCAGTATCGGAGGTTTTTCGTCCTCAACAACCCCTTGGAACTGCCCGTATGGGTCGAATGAAATTCACGACAAACTCATCGGCCAATTCATTCGACATCATCTCGCCCTCATCGGGATTTTGCGGAAAAGTTGTGGGACTCAGACTGGCCAACTAGTCCGAAATATTCCGAGTTTCCGCTGGGCTTCTACTGGGAGAAGTGAACCAGTTTACACCAACAACTGTGTAGGGTGTGTTCTCGCGTTGCTGTGACGTCCTGCATGGTGGTAACTCGCACTGGTTGACGTCGGTCGTTCCGCTATTGGAATATTCGGAAGCGACCCTGGCGTGCCTATCTGATACCCCGGTGAAATATTATCCGTGATGATGCACCAGACCTCACCAGAACTTCCATCACTTGAGCCCGGCATTACACTGCTCGAAACCGACGAGCGCATGACTGGCTCATTACAGTCACTCGTTCTTGACCAGCTGCTCTTGGACGATGGATCGGCCGTCTGGATCGACGCTCACGGGAACGGAACGACACACCCGCTGACACGGATTACGCCGTCGATGCGTGTTCTCGATCGGATTCACATTGCTCGGGCGTTCACCCCATGGCAACACCAGAGTCTTGTGCAGGATCTTGCTGGAGAGCTTACGGACGAAACGACGATTGCGGTCCTTCCCGCAGTGGACTGGTTCTATCGATCGGAGGATCTTCCACGTGATGACGATAAGCGCATGCTCTCCATGGTGGCCGAGCGGATCGAAGCGCTTGCCCAGCGATTTGAGATTCCGGTGCTGCTGACGTTGCAGACGGACGATACGCTGACAGCACCGATTCACGAAATTGCTGACCGGACGATTCAGTGTGAACAGACCAAGTTCGGCCCACGGTTCGCAGGCGAGGAGTACGAGACATTGGTCTACCCGCTGGAGAATGGGCCCGTACAAACGACACTCGCGTATTGGAAACGTATTCTCGCCAATCGGCATCCGGCGATGGCTGATGCTGACGTTTCACCGGAGGTGAGCGTGAATGGGGCGTACTAATACGACGTATCGTGATTTGCTCCGGGCGATGGAGTCGCGGTGGCAGGAGTATCGGCGGGCACTCCGACACGCTGACCAGGCTATATTCGATCGGCTCTTCGAATATGCTCGGGCCCATGCTGATGCGAGTGGGGTTCAGAACCACCAGCTCGTCGAGACATACTCGGCTCTGACGTCTCCGTGGGTGAGTTCGACAAGTGCGGACTCAACGCATTCCGTCTGGAAATGAACAGTATAGAAAGAGTAACCTAGAATCTACAATGATTAATATATACATTTATATAGTGCCAAGTTGTAACTTCTTTCGGGTCTTCGAGAAGACGCTCGCATCGGTACCCTACTGAAGTACCAAACATGCTGTCTCTTAAGACGAAACCCATCGAGAGAACCCTAATGACCTCAAAAAATCGTTGATTAGGCCGAAGTGGTCGTAACACAATCAGAGAAACCATTAATCAAGAAATGAATCAGTTCATCAATATTAACCAGAGGGAGCATTGACCTCACAATCACTGTCGTTGCCCCAAGACATCACGTGGCAACGGTTCGGATTTTCCCGAGACATAATCGACACCAACTTCGGCGATGTAAATATCCCGCCGAAATGGCGCTCCTCGATGGCAGTGTACGCCTACGTCGTGCCAGAGGAGCAGACAAAAGAATCCTACCCTGACGGTCGAATCGTCTATCTGAAACTGACATGCAGTATCACTGGGTGGAACCCTTCCGAGGAACTCATCGATCCGAAGAGAATCGCCGACGAAGAAGATGAACTTGACGACCTACAGCAGTCTGCCTGGGAGGGGATTCTGGCAGATGATTGGTCACACGTTTACTGGCCCTGCAAAGGAGCCATCGCGCAGGTCGCTATCTACCCCCACTCGGACGACGATGTCGGCCCAGACGAATTCCCACATATTCTTGATTTTCAGCCTAAAAAACGTGAACTGTACGAAACACGCTCCGAAACCGGCGAATATCTCTCGGGCACATCCGAAAAAGTCAACGTACAATCGGGGAGAACTACCACAGAATCAAGTGAGGAGAGCGACATTAAAACGGGCTACAGCGGCAAGGTAGGATTCACTCTTCCGGGCAATATGGGGGGTGGTGAATTGAGCGGCAGTTATACCGGTGAGTGGGGGACTCGCAGTAGCACAGGGGAGGAAACGGTAGACATGCGCACTACAGATACGTCGCGTGAACGCCGTGAGACGACGAGTTTTAGCACTTCGTTCAGCCAGATGTACCAACTGTTCAATGGCTATCATCTGGGAACGAATCGAGCTCTGTTCCTCATAAGTCCCAGACCCCACACGGTCACGAGCGCGAGTCAAGTAGACTTCAATCTAATCAGGGGCAAACGGATGCTTGAGGGACTCCAGGACATGTTCCTGGTCGTGTTCGTTCCTTCGAGTGTGAGCGGGCTCTGTCTCCAGGCGAATCTCGATACAGGTCACCCGGTCATGGTCGAAAACGGCATGATGTACGCGGCAGCCCTCGATAATGACTCACCAATCGATGGCGGCGGAAGTGGAGGGGATGACCGCCCCCCGTTCCCCCCGGCGCCGGAGTTTGCCGACACGGATCAGAGAGTCTCAAATCAGTTCTCCAGGCGGCTAGTTGTCACACGGCGTGTCATCCGGAACTGTGGCCGGTTTACAGATTCGGGCCGGCTGCAGCCGACAGGCCCCGGTGAGTTCCCTGACGAAGAAAAAACACCTATCGTGTTTGAAGACATTATTCAGGAAGGCATCTCCGAACACGCTGTCGTTTCGGCCGCGAAGACATCGGAGGAGGCTATAGAGGTACAGAGATTTGTCGCGAGCCAGCGGAATCGGTTCCAAAACGACATTACTCAGTCGATGCTGAGCGGATTCACGGCTGACCGATATCGGCAACGAACGTTCTCCGAGACCGAGGCGTTTAGGGAGTTGACACGGTTCAGTCTCGGACGAATCGAGGTGGACGCAGACGTGCTCGTTGAGACGGGCGTCCTGACCGAAGAAGAACTGCAACTGCTCAGGAGATTCGGCGTTAAGGAAATCAGAGAGGTGTTCGACGAACGGCTCAGTGAGAACCCCAACGTTGACGAGGAGACGCTTCGAGATATACGTGAACGAATTACAAGCCACGCGCTTGAGCCAATACGGAGCGGTCAGGAGGACTAGGGTAGATGTCTCGAAGAGTGTGCATAACTGAGGCAACAAAGCGGGGACTCTGGTTACGAGTAATCGAGACCGATTGGCGCCTCATCTCAGAGGCGAGTTCGAACGGTTTGAGGGACTATCGCGGTTTCACAGTCCTGGCAAACGGGACTTTGATGCAATGAGTCCAGGCAATGAAGCTGACGACATCGAGTGGGCCGACAGAATCGACCGAGAAGCGGAGTTGGTCCAGAAGATTCGTCAAGGGCCCGATAACAGAGACGTCGAGGAGTATGCACAGCTATTGCTCGACAATCGGGAAATTACTATTCTGGAGGGTGAAATAGAAGAGGCAGCGATCCAAGCCGCGGTGTTACTCGCAGAACGGACCGAGAATATCGATGATATTGACAATTTCCAAAGAATCATCGAGCCGTACTTCCAGGCACAAGTATCCGGGATGAGAGGGCACACACCAGGGCCAGTTACGCAGAACGTACACACTGCTGCCGATCCGGTGACGATGTTTAACGGCGAGTTCGTCCACGAGGCTGAGGATCTTCGTATCGATGGTGCCGGAATCGATTTCGTGTTTCGACGGACGTACCGCAACCAAGTCACCTTCGACGGTGCACTCGGAGCGAATTGGGACCACCAGTATAACGTATTCCTCCACGAGACGGAAACAGAACTCGTTCTGACGACGGGCGAGTTGCGCGAACAGCGGTACACGAGACACCCAGCACACGAGTACTTCGTCCCACCGGACGGGGTTGACGCGATCATCAAGGGCCACGGGGAGTCGTTCGTGCGCCGCGCCCCAGACGGCACAAGACACATCTTCGAACGGATCCCGGCGACACCCACTCACCGCCTCGATCGCATCGAGGACCGCTTCGGAAACTTCCTCCAGTTCGTCTACCGGGATGGTGAGGCACGGCGTATCGATACCGTGCAGGTAAACCGGACCGATCGTTTTGTCCAGTTCTCCTACGACGTTCAAGACCGTGTCACTGGGATCACCGATCACATCGGCCGCACATGGACATACATATACGATGATCTGAATGATCTCGTGTCGGTCACGACACCCGCAACTGACCAGCACTCAGACGGGCTGACCACCTGCTATGAGTACAGCACAGCTGGGACAACCGGTCAACTCAGGCACAACCTCACGCGAATCATCGACGCGGAGGGACAACTGTATCTCGAGAACGAGTACGGCTCGTCACCGGGCCAATTCGATTTTAATCGAGTGACCCGACAACGGCAGGGTAACGGAGAAAGCACCTTCGAGTACGAGGATGTCACCCCTGTGTTCGAACTGGATTATACCACTGCTCAACGTCCCACACACCAAACCACAGTGGTCCACCGAAACGGCCATCTTGTACATTACGTCTACAATACCTTCGGGGGACTCTTGTTCAAAGAAGAACGCGTAATCCAAGAGGGTCGGGTGCAGACGCTCATGACACGATATCGGTACAATCGGGACGGACAGCTGGTAGCTTCAATGAGCCCCGAGGGAGTGGTAACCCAACACCTCTACGGACGAGAGGCGTTCTTACGACGCGAAGCGATTACAGATACGGCCGAGAATGAGATCGGTAGCCATGAGAACCTGACGGCGGAGGAGCGTCTCGGGTTTGGTCGATTGTTAGTGACCGTGCGACGGGGACGGTACTTTGATTTCCCAGAGCTGAACACCACCCAGGGAATGTGGGGCGATCTGTTCCCCGATATTCTAACGGAGCCAAGTCCGTCGGATATCATCTCGAAGTTCACTTATGAGCCAACCTTTGGACAGATTGAAACGATATCGGATGCACGTTTCACAAGCAGTCCCAGTCCATTCGTCCAGACGGAAGCTGAGGGTGAGCATCCCCGCTACCAAGAGACACTATCGCGATACACCTACGGCCCCCATCCGGACATCCCTGATAGCCATCCGAACTTCCTATTAACCGAAATACAGCAGCCCGCATCGACGCGTCCCGACGGAACAGTCGGGGAACCGAGAATCGAACGGTTCGAACAGTACGATGAGCGCGGTCGACTCAAGCGCTTCGTCAACTCGGTAGGTGTGGTGACGAGCCATACGTACGCAGATGATAGCGATGTCCGCGAAGGGTACCTGCAGCGGACCGTGGTCGATCCAGGTGGCCTAGCGATTACTACTGAGTTCCAGGTCGACGAAGTCGGCCGGACAGTGGCGACCCAACTCCCCCGGTCTGCGGACTCCCCCGACGGACAGTTTGTGATCCGGAACACGTACGACGAGCTCGACCGAATCACAAGATCGACCGGAGTAGGCCCATTCCACTTCGAAACACGCCGGTCCTACGATAGGAATGGGAAACTCATACGCGAAGAGCAGGATGCAAAGGATGAGGCGGGTGCTGACCTGCCCAGTGCGCCAGACGTCTATACCTTCGAATATGACGAGGAGTTTAATCTGATTCAAGAAACCAGTGGAGGCGTCGATCAGTCCGAACATCTTGTGACTCGTCATAAACACGATAGCTCCGGCCAGAGGATACGGACCGTTCTCCCGGCAGGCAATACGATTCGCTTCGCCTATGATGAGCGGCAATTCGAGGTAGCCGAGACGAGAGGAGCCTGGACGGACGATGTCTCCACGACCCGTACCGTACGCGACGCCGACGGTCGCGTACAGCGTCTTGTAGATGCACGTGGTAATGTGACCACATTTTCTCTCGATCCATTCGGACGGGTGATAGCAGAAGAGGATGCGCTCGGCACAATCATTAGGCGCACGTATGATAAAGCCGGGAATATGAGGGTCGAGCGTATTTTTGAACGCAGGGAAGACGATCGATATACGCTTCTGGCCCGGCGGGAGATTGAGTACAACGAGTTGCAACAGCCAACTGTCATCGCTATCAATCGGTTCGACGAGGTCGCCCAACTCGCTGATAAAAATGAGCTACCAGAAGTATTTCTCGACCAGCCTGGACCTGGTTCGCTGGTAGAGACTAAGACGTTCTACGATGCTCAGGGACGAGCCGAGCGCACCGTCGATGCGCTGGGCCGGGAGACGACTTTCGAGTACGACTCACTGGATCGTATTACCGTGACAGTCGATCCGTCAAACAATCGGATCGAGAATCGGTACGATGCTCACGACAATCTGGTGCGTCAGGAACGTCGGGACGAGGTTAGAGACTCAGAGACTGGCGATGTAGTCGACCAACAGGTCTATACAACCAGTTTCGTGTACGATACGCTCGATCGTCTAGTCCGCCGCACAGACCCACTGGGCAATACCACGCAATACGCATATGATAGCCGTGGGAATCGGGTCCGCCGAACTGATCCACTAGGCAATATCGTCAGAACGGAGTTTGATGTCCACAATCGCCGTGTGGCCGAGATTCAAGAACGGACTGACACAGGGCTGGGCGACGGGAGTCCCCTCACCGGAGCCGAGACACGATTCAAGTACGATGCCAACAGCAACGTAATTGCTGTCATCGATTCGTCAGGGCGACAGACCGAATTCACCTTCGACGCTCTTGACCGTCGCCGAGCAATCATTTATCCAGACGAGAGCGAGTTCCGGTTGGATTACGATCCTGACGATAACCTAATTCGTACTAGGGACAACAACGGCCTGCAGCGACATTACACCATAGATGCACTTGGACGTACGACTCGTGTTGATGTGGATGGATCAGATCTCATGGGCACCGTGGTAGAAGGGGCAACGTTCGAGCAGTATACGTACGACGGACTGAATCGGCGCATTCGCGAGGTGAACGATTTCGCTCGCTGTGTCAGACAGTATAACTCTGTAGATTGGGAACTGGGAGAGACGATTACCTTCACTCCTGCTGGAGTACCACTCGATACCCCGTTCCACGTCGGGCGTGAATTTAACGACGCCGGTGCCCTCACCGATCTCACGTATCCCAATGGCCGGCAGCTGCATATTACTCGGGACGAGCTGGATAGAGAAACACGCATCCAAAACGTTCTCAAAGGGGCAGAATATCCCGGACGTTCAGCGACCACGGACGCTCACGACATCGTAACGCAAGTAGATTATGCCGGTCGACAGCGGCTCCGTATCCGTTTCGGCAATCACACAGTCACCACCTATGCCCACGATGGGGCGGCTCGTCTCGTTGAGATAGACCACGCCTCTCCGGCGGAATCCAAGTTACGGATTCAGTCATTGTTTGACGCCGTAGGCAATATGCGAGTGCGTAATGATATAACATCAAACGGCAACCGTGGCGAAGCAATCGCCTACGATTCCCTCTATCGCGTGGTGAACGTGGCACAACAGGACATCCAACCGTTTGATCCCACATCAGTAGCGCCTTCCTCGGTGTCACCCGGGGATACAATTCCGAACCGTCAACAGTCGATTAATGCGCTAATTGGTTCCCTGACATTACCTTCGCATCCGCATATGTTTGCTTACGATATAGTTGGTAACCGCGACTCAGAACGGACCGAAAACGGCGAAACTATCGAGTATTCAAGGAATGAGTTAGATCAGTATAGTCAGATAGAAGAAATCAGTACCGGTGGAAAAACCTCGTTCACGTTCGACGCGAATGGAAATCTGAAGGGCGATGAGCGACATCGCCTCTTCTTTGATTCAAACAACCGGCTCGTGCGTGTTGAAGACGTAGACACCGAGACCACGCTTGTCGAGTTCTTCCACGATGCTCGGGGTCGGCGCATCTTGGAGAGAGAAAGTGGGAACTCCACCCAACTGATCTACGATAGAGAGAACCTGATCGCGGAGTACCGAAACGGACAAATCTCCGCTCAGTACGTGCACCGAGACGGAGTTGACCAACCTCTACAGATTGCTACGGAAGGGACCGAACGTTGGTACCATGCTGATCTAGTTGGTTCTATTCGAATCCTTACCGATGAGAGTGGTGATGTGGTCGCGAGCTATAGCTACACGCCGTTTGGCGAGATGGCAGCAAGTTCAACAGGAGGTAATTACAATCCACTTCGATTCACAGCCAGACGCCTGGACGAGACTTTGGGCACGTACGATTTCCGTGCGCGACAATACACCCCGCTGCTGGGTCGGTTTATTCAGCGCGACCCGAATGGTATGGTAGATGGTACAAACCTGTACAACTACTCGGATAATAACCCCTTGACGTACGCAGATCCTACCGGTACCGGACGCAAAGAGCGGGGGAACACGGATGAAACAGAATCACCCACCAATGGGACACCGTACGGACAGCGGTTCTTCCGCCAGCCCCCCGAACGGTGTTCTGAACAGTTACCATCTCTATGGGATTTGAAACCAACTTTGGATGGTCCCCGCACCGATGCTATCGTTGAATCAATTCACAACCCACAGCAGACAATTTCTAACCTAGACCCTAATGGGTTCATTTTCTGGCCCACTGCGTCTCAAGAATTGGGAAGGGCTATGAAGGAGGGTTACTATCACGGGGATCTAAATGATCTTTTCCCGATAGCCACTCTTATCGGTCATATAGAAGAAAAAACAGCAATGTGGAAATATGGTCAAGAACAAGTAAGGTCTCGACAGGAATGGAAGAGATATGAGTTAGATCGAGAAGCGTATAACAAAGAACTAGAAGAAGTTCAACAGCATAATCTCAAGATGTTGGGGAATGCTGTTAATGATTTAACTTATGCACTTAACGAATTCGCTTGGAGGAGTATAGGCTTCGAACGCGCGCCGAGCGTTAGAGCAGATCCGAAAAGTATTGAGGCGGACATTCCCCAGACGACGAATGAATCTCTCGGCATACGAACATTTTCAAAAAGATGGGAGACCCGCAAACCACTGTGGGAACGGATGCGACGACCATCGCTGGAAAAGCCAAAAGCGCCGCGAAGGCCTCAAATAAGTAGACCGAATCAAAAGATGAATCGGACCCGAACGCACAGAAGACAACGGCTACCCTCGAGAAACCAACGCTCTCGACGAACGCCAAGGTAGCGAACCAATGAGAACCTCGTGATACGTTGGTAAAAAGTTAGAAGAATCGGCACTTCTACACTCGAGACGTCCGTTGGGAACCGCTGGTGTCGAGATACGTGCAGAGGTCGTCGACGACGTCGCCGACGCCGTACTTGGTGGCTTGGGTTCGGAGTTCGTCGCGGTCGATGTCGACGTGACTGAGCAAGAGCAGGCAGTATGACTGCGTTCGTGGGCCGGAATCAATCACGAGCATGTGGCAGCACAACATCTCCGGCGAGAGCTCGCTCGTCGCCTCCGAATAGAGGTAGTACCGACGGTCACGTGCCAACAGCGGGAGGCCGTATCGCTGGAATTGGTCTGGGCCTGTCGGAATGAAATGTTCGTCAGCGATTTCAGTCGGTGTCTGGACAAGAAACTCGTCGAGAGATTCCCACAGAATCGTGTAGGAATCGGTCTGTTCTTCGACAGTCTGGCGGTGGACGTGATGGGCAAGCTCACGAGCGAATGCACTCAGCTTTTCGAAGCCGTCATTCAGTGTATACGCACCGTCGTCGGTTTGGTAGACGATTCCGCGATGTTGAAGCGGGGGGTAGCGCACGGTGGACGGTACTTCGGTGGACATCGGCGCGGCGTGCGAGTTCGGTCGCAGTCCGTGGGGTATCGAGGAAGTAGCACACACGGAGGGCTGCCCCTGACAACAGCTCCGGCCAGTCGATGTGTGAATACTGCTGGGTGAGGTCCGTGAGTAACTCGAGTGCCTTTGCGTCCGACAGTCGAATCTGCTTTGTTTTCCCCTGTCGACGTGTCTCAACGAGGCCAGCTGTTTGAGCCGCTCGACGAGTTTTGAGGTGTAGCTGAGACTCCGATCGAGATTCGTCGCAAGGTCAGAGACCGTCTACTCACCGTGGAGGGCAGTAAGGGCGCGAACCACGCCTTCTGTGAGCATACTGTTGCATACTAGCGAATCGATATATAGATCACTTCGGTATTTTGCAACGCGGAGCTGACTCTGTCGAGGACGATTTGAACGATTGGGGATGAGGTCATGCTGTATAAAATCGACTACTTCGACGGCGACGTGTTCAGGTGGTCGGTGACTGAAACGGGAGTGACCTGCGAGGTTGACGAATCGTATACACCGACAATCTACGTGTCCGTCCATGGTGATGGCGACTTTTCGACGGCACGTGCTGCACTTCGTGACCATCCTGCCGTTGTTCGGGTTACTGTCGTCGATGAACGTGTGAGCTTCCGCCACGATCCGGAGCAAGTACTTCGGGTGGATGTGGTCGACCTCAAGGCGGTGAATTCAGTGGCACGAATGGTGAGTAAGTGGGGCTCTCCTGGTGAGTATCGCTGTTACAACGTCGATTTCTCGCGGGAGTTCCGCTATTGTCTCGAAGAGGGGATTAACCCGCTGCCAACCCACGAACTCTCACAGATGCAGATCTCTGTCTCGGAGACGGAACTCACGAGTGAGAGAGTTACCGAACTCACGATTGACGATGAGAGGGTGACTGGGAGTGGTGCGCACGTGTTAGCAACGCTGTCGGCTCGCGTTGAGTCAGTTGATCCGGATGTACTCTTCCTGAATACCAGCGACCTCATTCCCATTCTCTTCCAACAGGCTGATCGTCTCGATGTGGAGTTCCAGCTTGGGCGACAGCCAGGGGGGCAGCAGTTGATTACGGCGACAACGTGGGAACGTACGAGCTTCGCACCCACCTCTTCGACCCCGACTATAAGCGCGTGAAGACGACGTCAATCATCGTCGACGTACCGGCGGACGATAGCGCTGGCGTCTTCTTCTCGATCGACGTTGTATCGTCGATGAAATGGACCGCAGAACACCCGAACCTGTACCATGTCGGATTCGAACTCCGCCGGTCCGGGTCGCAGTCGGCCACCGAAGCCCAGCTCGCGAAGTTCGGATTCCGCGAGTACGAGATTCTTGACGGCAAGATCCACGTCAACGGCGAACCGGTCGACTTCAAGGGCGTCAATCACCACGAACACCATCCGGAACTCGGTCGCACGATAACCGAGAACTTACGACGCGAGGAGTTCGAGCATCTAAAGCAATTCAACGTCGACGCACTCCGGAATTCGCATTATCCGCGCGGACCCGAATTCTACGAGTTCGCGGACGAACTTGGCTTCTACGTGTGCGACGAAGTCAACGTCGAGACCCATCAGAACCCTAGACTCGTCAATGAGTATCCGGCGTTCCACACTCAGTTTATGGATCGCTTCAGGCGAATGGGGGGCATCGCTGCTAAATCGCGGGTTCCACTCAGCTAGCAACTCGTGGTCAACGGTGAACTTAACCGTGACTTGACTCGTGATTTCGGCACATGTAATCTCCAAAGCCTTGGTGTGATTGAAGAGGGTAGTGGAGAGATGAGGATGGTCTCAACAAGTGTATCGGAGTTAGTTAAGACGAGTGAGCGCAGCGCCAAGCGTGTCCTCAAATCCGAATTCGTTCATATAAAAAATACACATGGGTAATTCGACCGTTGTACTACCAAAAACAACTCATGTTCCTCTACTATTAAAATTATATGTATCAACAACCAACTTTTTTTATAATCGATAATTATATCACCTTCCATGATTATCTGTTTACGAGTTCAATGGAATCAAATCAGTATCCTCAGACCCGCCGAACTATACTCAAAAAGGGAATTCTCGCGACGGCGACTGCATCAATTGGTGTCCCGATATCCATGGGACTGGCCAGTGCCACGGACTGCTGTAAGACCTGCTGGGTGGATGTCAAACCTGACAGTTGTCCGAACTCTATAAACCTAAAAAACAACGGTGTCGTCTCAGTGGCTGTCGGGTGGCCCAACCTGAAGTTCGAGAGCATTCGCCTCGTTCCATCAGGTAGGAATTCCGATATTCAATTCAATGGTTGCCAAGATTACATGAATCCTGATTGGAAGGATGTTTCTTGCGAAGACATCGATCGACTTCTCTCGGAAACCGATGGTCGAGAGGCCGCCACACCGATCCGAATGACACGGGAAGACCTCAACGGGGATGGTGACAACGAGACGGTTTTGAAGTTCCACACCCGTGAGATCGACCTCATGTCCGACGACGAGTATCTCGTCCTCGAAGCGATGACAGGAAGCGGCTGCCGTCTGCTCGGTATTGATAGCGTCAGAGTCCTTGGAAAATCGAATAACCGTAACTGATTTTTTGTCGAAGCAGGATTTGTTTTGACGTTGATCAGACCGCTGCTTTGTTGATCGATTGTTCACTCGTCTCTCTTGTACGCACAGCCGTAGTGGGTCGCGGTATCGTTGTCGTACTCGTAGTAGTTCTCCATCGCACCGAGTGCTTTGGCGACGGCGCGCTGAGTCGTGTTCTTCACGAGGTCGGCGTCGTCGGCTACGCGGTCTGGAATCACGTCCCAGTCCACCTCTTGCTTGCCGAGCCGGATGGTTTCGTTGTACGCTGACCGCGCTTCGAGGCGGGCGTCGTGTAGCAGGCTCTCGTTGTCACTCTGGATGGCGAGTTGAAAATCCATCATTTTCGCGAGAGCCTGTTCGTCGCCCATGATACACCAATTAAAGACAGGAATACAGGCCTCTTGAAAATGAGCTACCCGGGGAGAAAGTAAAAGAGAACGTACAGGTTTCACCCTCTCGGGAGCAAGCCCCGAGGCACTCGGCCTGCTCCGCCTGTAGACCAGAGAGCATACCGACCTGCTTCATCACGTTCACTCCATGCCTTGCCAGTAATTGATGCGGCTTGCCGTTGGTTACAGCCGGCAGTGTCTATTCGTGACCATCGATTGCTACCGGGCTATAGGGGGCTTCCAGATACTCAATGTCATTTTCTGAGAGGTCAATGTCGAGTGCTTCGACTGCTTCTTCGAGGTGCTCAACACTCGTTGTCCCGATGATCGGTGCATCTACTGCTGGTTGATGAAGGAGCCATGAAAGTGCGATCTGGCTCATTTTGACCCCTTTATCGTCGGCGAGTTCTTCGACACGTTCATTAATTTCCTCGCCTCCGCTTGACCGATAGGTGGCTATTCGTTCGGCAAATTGGCTGTTTTCCATATACTCACCTCGAACTGTTTCGAGGAATGCCTCATGTGGGCGGGTAAGATAGCCGCGTGCGAGTGGACTCCAGGGGATGACACCGATATCCTCACGTTCACACAGGGGCATCATCTCTCGTTCTTCCTCGCGATAGACAAGATTGTAGTGGTTTTGCATCGTGATGAACCGGTCGTAACCGAGCTTGTCACTCGTATGAAGTGCATCAGCAAATTGGTAGGCCCACTGCGAAGAAGTACCAATATACCGGACTTGGTTCCGTCGGACAGCGTCGTCGAGTGCACGAAGCGTTTCCGCTATGGGGGTCTTGTAGTCCCATCGATGTGTTTGGTAGAGGTCGATGGTCTCCATTCCGAGACGCTCAAGGCTGTTTGTGAGTTCTTGTTCAATGGCCTTTCGCGAGAGACCGCTGGTGTTTGGATTCGTTTCGTCCATTTCTCCATAAACTTTTGTCGCCACCACGAAATTGTCGCGCTCGTAGTCGGCGAGAACATTCCCAAGGACCCGCTCGGAGTCGCCATTCGAATACACATTTGCGGTATCGAAGAAGTTGATGCCGAGGTCGATCGCCCGCTCGATGATCGGACGACTTTCTTCTTCACTGAGAACCCAATCGCGCCAGTCGTTCGAGCCGAAACTCATGCAGCCGAGACAGATTCGACTCACCGTCATTCCTGTGTTACCGAGTGTCGTGTATTCCATCTCCTAGTGACTCGGTGAACCATGCAATAAGAATTGATTTCGCGTACAGAATCTCCGGAAGTGGGATCCAGTCAATTTTGTTTCTCCTGCAGTTCAGTATGACTACGTGATACCTACGAGGAGTTTTTCGGTCGTGTGGCTATTGTCGGCTACAGACGAGTGATATCACAATCAGTCGGGTTCTCGTCGTTCGAGTTTCTCCCACATCCGTCTCGGCGTAGGGACGAAGCCGACGAATAGAGACGGTGATTCATCAATAACACGGGATGTACAGCTTCACATCGTTTCTCTAGCGATTCCAAGTATAGAGGATGATTCTGATGCGTACCTGCGCCTCCATAGAACCAAAAGTCACGGCCTTTTGGAACTCTCAATCAGTGATGGGTTTCAGCGGTCGTGCTGACTCGATGGAAATTCTGCTATATCCAGAGAGCGTGAGCAAAGTATGAGGCACAAGAGACCGAGCTGTATTCGGCGGCGAAGACCGCGCGATTGTTGATGGTCCACGTGCGAAGGAAGCCGAGACCTGGGCGTGACAGCCCGGGTGGCGCTCGCTGCGCCACCCGGGAAAGCCCGAATACGTGAATCTCTTCCTCACGCACTGGTGCCTCAGCGGTGCGATCTGCAGACCACGAAAACGGTCGACTTCCTGCATGATTGCGGGGAGATGTTCGATCACCCTGGCCTGATCACCGAAACGACCGAAAGGGAGTGAAGGGAATCAGCCGCCGGAAGCAGGAGCCACAGCTACCGCATTCACGTGTCCCCAGCCTACCGGTTGAGGCGAGAGCTATTGTCTTGACCTCTGATGATTTTCTCATCCGCTGGTAACGCGAGTGTTCGGTAAAAAGAGTAATGCAGTCGGCCGACCGTTACTTCAATCGCAGAATTTCCATACGTGTATACAGGGCGCGCATTCAGCAATGGCCCATCAGATTACGCTCGATTAGGGTTTTGGCCTAAAAGTCGATTGACCTTCGACCTTGGCCATGAGGTGGTTTCTGGCTCAAGCTCTGCGGGCAGTTCGGAGCCAGTAATCCACGCCTCGACCATCCGTTGATCGAGGTCTCGTTTCCGGTTCATCCAAGCGTGACTGTGCCCGGGGATGTATCGGGCTTCAGCCTCAGGCATCAGGTCGGCGAGTGCCGCGTTGGAGGGTCTAACCATCGGGAGATCTCGCTCCCCAGCGACTAGCAGTGTTCGGCAGGTCGCGTTGAGCTCCGCTTCCGTAATCTCGGGGTTGTTTGCGTCGTTGAGCGCACGACGGAACGAGTCGGGCGAGGCCATCTGGAGATCCCAGTAGTTGACCGACCACCCGCCATGGTCGAAGCCACCGTCACGGTCCTCGTCCGGACCTCCTGGTGCCTGCATCACTCCATCGAGTGTCAAGAATGTTCCCACGACAAGTTTCCCCGTCGCCTCGTTCGAGTTTGTCTCGTTCGTGATAAGCACTTAAATCGTTGAGTCTAATAAAGACCGTTCTGGCTCATCAAGTCGATGTCTGTCCGGTGAATCAATTCTCCCTATCTGGCACACCCGTCCTAACAGATGACGGGGGACGGTATCCAGATGCTGACTCGTCGGCTCGGAACTGTCAGTCGCACTGTCACGACACTCATGACGCTGGCTCTTCCCGGTGAGTAGCCGGTGGGGGACTCGAACTGCTACTTGTTTGGAAACCGTCTGGGTGGTCGATACACTCGGCCGAGCGGCTGTATTCGGTAGATTGCATGGCGAACCGATGCAACCTCATTCTCAGCGAGAGATGCGATGAGATCGCGTCGTTTTGGTGTCAGGATTTCAGCCGCGCTTTCGTGGCTCAGGACATGGACGCCTTCCATTCCACCGCGAGCAAGCGCTCGTGCTATCTGTTTTCGGCGGTCACTGGGCATCATCTGTCGTAGGATTGATCGCTGGAAGCTCCTTTGATTGTGCAACATCAACGAGCTTCTTGTCCGCACAAACGAACGTGAGACCTTCTACGTTGGTCGCTAGCGCACGTGCAGCTGAGAGTTGAAGACTGTCGAGTGTTCGAAGATTGTCTTCCAGAATGAGTTCAAACGCATAGTCGAACAGCTGTTCGTCCAGGGGAACGATCTGGAAATCTGCGAGGGCTTCGTCGAAAAACGCTGCAAGGAGTGAATCGACCTCCTTGCGAGAGATTGAGTCTCTATTCTGCTTTCGACGAAACGCAGAGACCGTTTCGATGACTGCGAGTGAGGTGATGAGAATGTTATTCTCGGCAGGTTCGACTATCGTGTCGACCACGTCTGTCCCCTGTTCGTCGTAGTAACGCTTCACGAGGGCAGAGGTATCGAAAAAGTAAGACGGCATTTGTGGTTAGAATCGTTCGTCGCGGTCTTCAGAAACAAGGTCAGAGACGGGTTTTCCTGCTGCTACTCGCTCTCGCGCTTCCTTTAGATCATCAGGTGCCTGATGCTCGGCGAGGAATGCTTTCATCCGGGCTTCGAGCGGCGTGTGCTGCGACTGCTTGAGCAGTTTTCGGCCCATATTTTCTAGATTCTTTTTCGCAGCGTCACTCATACCCACTAGTCGTTTCTCAATCGGTATACCGTTTACGTCTATTGCTCGGGAAGAGTACGGAAGCTCTCTCCGGGTTACTCCTATGTACGTTTTCTCTGGTGTGTTCTCGAGGACCGTTATGTGGATTAATCGGTGGTGTGGTTAGTATAATATACTAACCCATGCATGTTCGCCTTGGAAGATGCGCTCGGTTCGGAGTTGACCGTGAGAAGTGGGGTATCCATCCTACCAGGTGGTATCCCGTGTACTTACCTGTACAGCTCTCAAATCCAGAGATAGCAATGGGTCCGAATGGGACGTCGCCACTCACCCCACTCGCGCAGGATGCGCTCGACGCGCTCGCAACCGCACTTCCGGATGCGGGAGAGCTCACGTACGAGCAAGCGTATGCGATTCTCAACGACAAGGAGGATCTTGAGCGCCCTGCTGCCGAGGATATCATCGAACGGCTCTACATGAAGGGCCACCTCTATGAGGTCGAAGGGAAGCTTCGACTCACCGATTATTGACTACAAAATTGAGCAAGTATCGGAGCAGGCTGACTGATATGTCGGTTTCGTCTGTGGGTATCTACAATCAGCATTTGTGTTACCGGTACGCGTTTTATGCCTCCGTCCGATGCTCTAACTGCGCTCTCACAACTGGTCAAGGCAATTTCCCGACGCAATCATGCGACGCTCAAGGTTTGGCTAATTGTGAGAGCCCTGCGGTCGGCTTTCCTTGCCTTTCTCCAAGTGAGCGTTGGTGGCAACTGTGTTTTCGGAAAATCCAATCGGAAAGGATTCGATCAGGCTGCTGACGACCGGTACTCCGGGATCTGTTCGAGACTCATTTCGGAGAGAACGTTCTGGAGAGAGACGTACTGATTCGCTCCAAACTGACGGTAGCAGAACGTTGAGTCTTACTTCATAGTTGGTGGCCAGCACGACCAGTACTCACACTGATTTCCATCGACATTTCATCTATTGGAATATTCGGAAGCGACCCTGGCTTGCCTAAGAGGATCCTGGTGGTCGTGTTTACTTGCAATGATCCAAGCCAACCAAATCGAGGCAGGATGGGACAAGTATCGACGAGCACTTCGACCGACCGACCAAGCGGTCTTTGATCGACTTTTCGAGTATGCCCAGCTGCATACCGATCCCAGCACGGTTCACAAGCCATTGTTCGTCGAGACGCCGATTCTAATCTCGATGTTGCTCGAACAGCAGATCCAGATCGACGATTTGGAAGAACGGCTTGATCACTTAGAGGAAGATTTGAACGGTCAGGGATGAGGTCATGGTGTACAAAATCGACTACGTCGACGGCGACGTGTTCAGATGGTCGGTGACCGAGACGGGGGTAGAGTGTGAAGTTGATGAGTCGTATACGCCGACGATCTACGTGTCAGTGCATGGTGACGGCGATTTTTCAACGGCACGTGCTGCTCTTCGCGATCACTCTGCCGTTGTTCGGGTTGCTATCGTCGAAGAACGCGTGAGTTTTCGCCACGAACCCGAGCAAGTGCTCCAGGTGGATGTGGTTGACCTCAAGGCGGTGAATTCAGTAGCCCGAATGGTGAGTAAGTGGGGCTCGCCCGGTGAGTATCGCTGTTACAACGTCGACTTCTCGCGAGAGTTTCGCTACTGTCTCGAAGAGGAGATCGACCCACTGCCGACCCACGAACTCTCGAAGATGCGGATTGCTGTACCGGAGACGGAACTAGTGAGTGAGAGAGTTACCGAACTCACGATAGACGATGAGACGGTGACTGGGAGTGGCGAAGACGTATTAGCAACATTGTCGGCTCGTGTTGAGTCGGTTGATCCGGATGCACTCTTCCTGAATACGAGCGACCTCATTCCAGTTCTGTTCCAGCAGGCCGATCGGCTCGACGTAGAGTTCCAGCTTGGGCGACGACCTGGGTGGCAGCAGTTGGCGGGTGAATCAACCTACGAAAGCTACGGGCAGGTCGGGCACTCTCCGGCACGCTACAATCTGCCCGGTCGGGTGATCATCGATGGCTCGAATACGTTCATGTGGAACCAGACGAACCTCGATGGCTGTCTGTATCTCGTCGAACAATCGGGGAAACCACTGCAGGAGTTGGCGTGGTCGTCGATCGGAAATATTCTGACCGGGATTCAGATCCAAGAAGCCCGTGAACGAGATGTTTTGGTTCCGTGGCGCTCGTGGCGACACGAGAAGTTCAAAACGATGCGCCAATTGCACGACGCTGATCGAGGTGGGTTCACCTTTGCGCCGGACGTCGGGTTGCACGAGGACGTTCACGAACTCGATTTCTCCTCACTGTATCCGAATATCATCGTCACTCGGAACGTGAGTCCGGAGAAGATCCGGTGTGAGTGCCATGCCGGTCGGGAGGATGTGCCGGGCATCGGGTATTCGATTTGTGACGAGCGAGGCTATCTGCCAGATGTGCTTGAGCCGTTGATTGAGGATCGGGATGCGATCAAAGCCGAGATTCGAGCAACCGAGGACGAAGAGCATCGCGACGAGTTGGAAGGCCAATCGAGTGCGATCAAGTGGATTTTGGTCTCGTGTTTCGGCTATCAGGGCTTTTCGAATGCGAAGTTCGGGCGGATCGAGTGCCACGAGGCGATCAATGCGTATGCTCGGGAAATTCTGTTGGAAACGAAAGCTGTGCTTGAGGAGCATGGGTGGCGTATTGTGCATGGTATCGTCGATAGCGTGTGGGTGACGCCGATCGAAGACGAGGACCAAACGTCTCTCTCTAAGCTTGTCTCGGAGATTTCTGAACAGGTAGAAATTCGGCTCGAACACGAAGCCCACTACGACTGGATAGCGTTCGTCCCGTTGCGTGATTCGGATGCTGGTGCCTTGACGAAGTACTTCGGGAAGGTCGCTGGTGAAGACGAGTACAAGTATCGGGGCATCGAGTGTCGCCAACGGAGTACGCCGTCGTATATCGACGACGCGCAGAAAGCGTTGATTCGAGCGGTGGATGCGTGTCGTGATCCAGAGGCGGTTTGTGAGGAACTGCGGTCGTGGGTCGATCGCCTTGAGCGTGGGGCGGTCGATCCGAGTGAGTTGGTGATCACGAATCGGGTTTCGAAGAAAAGGGAGGACTACACGCAGTCGACGCGGAGTGTGGCGGCACTAGAGCGGGCGGCTGATCTGGGGTTGGCTCGTGCGCCCGGTCAAAGTGTGTCGTATGTGGTGGTGGACGATTCGAAGCAGTCTCGTGAACGGGTGCTGTTGGCGAGTGAGGAGGTAGACGAGTATGATGTCGGATTCTATCGGGAGTTGTTGGTTCGTGCGGCAGCGAGTGTGCTGTCACCGCTGGGGTGGCGTGAATCGGATATTGAGAAGGAGTTAGGTCAGTATACCGAGTCGAGTTTGACGTCGTTTGGGTGAGAAACACTGAGCAACGGCCTTGTTGAAACCCACAATCGGTGATAGGTTTCAGTAACGCTGCTGAATAGAGAGCGCGTAATCATCACAACCCAATCGCCGAATCTGACCGCTAGTCCTTTCTCAGTTCGTTGATTGCGATGATAACGTAGAACAACCCGGTGAGGCGAGTCCCTTGATACACCCACGGTTTCCATTCACAAACGGTGGCGTCGGTGTACGCTAGCTTGGCTACGTAGTCGATGTAGGCGCGTGGAGACACCAGCGAGAGAATCCCGATAAGACCAAGAAATTTCTTCACCGTCGAATATAACGCGTCTGTTCGCTGCATGAGGAGCACGATGAGTAGTCCTTCGACCCGAGCAGCGGGCACTGCCCACGACCGTAATTCACACTCCTCCGGATTTTCAAGTCCGAGTTGCTCGGCTTCAGTGATGAGCGTCTCTGGGATGAGAAGTTCGATGATGCCGAACGCAGTAAATATCTTGCGTAACATGGCCACCCAGAAGTTCGGCAATAACATCGATAAATGTACGCTCTCTATTCAGCACGGCACTCCTGACAGTGATCGGGGAGATTATCGCACCCGTGCTGAATACACTGCGCGAATCGGTCATGACTCTGACCTCGCGTGGTGGTCTGAGTGACTTGCAAGCAGGTAGTCCTCTCGCAAGTACCAAACGTACGCCACGAGGAACATGAGCCGCTGGAAGACACCAGCGAACTGGCCTAACAGCGTCATCGCCGCCGGTAGCACGACTGTCGCGCCAAGAGCGACCACGTCGAACCACCGGAAGTCGAACTGTTCCTTCCATCGTCGGAGGAGGAGTGTCAGGACGCCGAATGCGAAACAGAATCCCAGGAGGGTAGCGGTGGCTGAGTGGAAGGCGTCCTCGACTGGATTGTACGTCACCACCGCGTCCCACGACCGCGTCGAGAACACTGCTGTGGCGACCATGAAGACGCCGAACCCAGTGTGGAACACAGCTACCCACCGCTTCCAGGCACCACGTCGCTCTACCGTCAACCAGATAACGCCCAGACCGAACAAGAGAAACCCGAGGCGTGCAATCCACGCTGCTTCGACACCCTGCGCAGCCGACTCACTGGTCGTATGGGTGACCCAGGAGTATCCCTCGGGCATGAACAGTGGTGCAACTGCGAGTGCGAGCGCAGACGCCAGGAGGGCGACAGCTATCCCAACGCCCGCATAAACCCGATCGACCCACATAGAGAATCCCACACTGAACAACTACTAAGAACTGCCTCTATTTCGACCGGCATAGGTTCCGACACTGGAGAAGCCCACTGCTGACTACACCCTCTATATTCAGCACGATGCTTGTGACAGCGACTGGGGAGGTCATCGCACTCGTGCTGAATACAAAGCGCGAGTGGGTCAGACAAACACTGATATACTGTCTACTATTACATGAGTTATGAGCACCGCAAGACGGCTCTACCATCGTCTTGATGAGTGGGTACGAAGTCTCTCTCGTATCCAATATGCGTTTCTCGCGGGCATCACATCTGCTATGGCGCTGTTCGTTTTCGGCACACTGGTCGCTGAACATCTGACTTTCGAGGCCGTTGCATTGGGAATTTCGATAGCTATTGCCTATTACGCGTTCAACCCAGATAACAAGGACTGAACGACGGATTCCGATGCTGGACACATCCTCTATATTCAGCACGACGCTTGTGACAGCAGCTCGTCAACTCGCTGAGCGGCAGCAAGATACACGCCCGCTTGCTCGTTTTCGATAGTCAATCGATGCTGACTACATGCTCTATATTCAGCACGCCATTTATGACAAAAGCTCGGTAGTTCGTTGAATCGCTGCAAGATACAGGGCGCGTATCGGTCATGCAACTTGCCTATTTTCTGGTTACGCACAGACCACAAATGCCTCATAGTCCCAACACGAAATGTAGTTATGGTGATGGCCGAGCGAGGTGTGGTCTCTTGGGTATCAGCGACCGTTGATTTCCTTCTGGCAGTGTTTGGGTTCATTGTTGTGTTGTATCCGATGATCTCGCTTGGAAACGCCGTTCTCGGGTCTCCGGCGTCGGCCTCAACAGTCAACGTGATTATCGGTGTGCTGGCGGTCGGTGGAGCGTACCCCGTGGTTGCGGGGGATTGGTCACTCGGACAGCTCGGCGAATACGTGTTCGTCCTTACTGCCTCCGCATTCGGGTGGGGACTCCTCGGGATGCTGGTGATACTTGTATCAGGACGTACGATTGCCGGGAGTAATCCAGTTCCACAAGCAATCGTCTGGGCCGCGGCCTCTCTGACTGCGTATCTCATCGTGTACCGAACCCAGTTAACAATTTTTAGCTAACTCCGGTTTCATAACTCGGTCTCACAACCGTCACCGCAGGTGATTCCAGTCGCCTTCAGAAAGACTTGCGGTAGGACTAGTGGCTGGTGTGGCCATCATCGCTTGGGCTGCCAGCTGACAGATAATCGAATTCTTTCGTTGCAATGGTGCCGTCGACCCAGGCCAGCCGGCCCTCAGTTTGGACATCGAGTCCGTCGTACGCACCGAAATATTTGGATTTTGACTCGATGAAGGCCGTCAGTTCTTCGCTCTCCGCCGTCTCAGCGTCGGGGTAGGTGTTTGCAAATGTCAGATGAGTCGTCTCAGTCCCAAATCGCCACGATTTGAGCCTTCCCGTGATGATGTCCTTCCGGAAGCGGCTCGATGTTGCTCCGTCCATCGCCTCCGGATAACACCAGAGCGCGTCGGGGTCGTCAACGATCCCCATCATCGCTGCAAAATACTCATTGCTGTCACCGTAATGGTTCGAGTCACCAGCCGATGCATCGATCACGGCTTTCACGTACTCACTCGGATCTCCTCTCATCGGAACCGCCTTAATCAGGACGTCTTCCGAGATGGCGTGGACGGTGTCTAATCCGGTAATGTCGCGCCCGTAGAGGTCGAAGCCTTTGTAGGTTTCTGGCTCAGACAACGAAGACTCTGCCGTTGTAGTGGCCGTCTGCGTCGACGTTGTCCCAGACGATTGCCCGTACTCTCTGAGTGTTCGATCCAGAGCCTCTGGATCGAACGATCCGAAGGCCACACGAGAATGACCGATCTCCATTGCAGCATCGACGGCGCCGACATCGACCCACAAGGGGCGAGCGAGCGGTTGCATCTCCATTTTGAGAATAGAGTAGGCGTTCTCGTGGATGGAATCTTTGCGGGCACGGATGTCTGCGATGTCGAAATACCGGATTCCGTAGCCATCTTGCAGCGGGGTCGTCGTTGGATCCGGGAGCCACTGTGTGAAATCCGGCGGTGAAGTCTCGTCTGACTGGGTCGATGTGGTTGATTTAGTTGGACTATTGCCACTGGCCGATGAGTCACTTAGGCACCCAGCAATCGACGCGAGCATCCCGCTGCTGAGTGTGAGACCTGTCGTCTTGAGAAACGTTCGTCGTGAGGAGTGCATTCACGTGTATTTATAGGATTGATAGCATAAGTTTTCTCCTCTCTTTGTATCAATAGACGTTTGAGAGGTAAGATCGAGTGAAATTCCCACCGTGCTCAGACCGAGTGAGGTTCATCACTTCAAGAGGTCCTCAGTTATATCGTCATGGGCTGTCACGGGTGAAGGTAGTCGATTACACCGTTGTAATAGAGGAGGATCGCGAACGCGACCCCCTCCATTTCGCAGAAATAGACGCAGAAATAGACGTACTCCACCGTACCCAACCAACTAGTACCACCATGTGTCACCGGCAGTGCGGTGTGAATCTCGTGTGGTGGTGCCGCCGAAATGGGGGTTCGTCGAACCCCCGTGATTACAACGCTATAATTAGCGCCCTCCGTTTCCTCCCGCGTTAGCTTCGTGGGCTCGCATCCACCCGGCGAGGTCGGGGTGGGCGAACGTGATTTCGATGTGATGCCCGCCGACACCCATGGCGTCGTCCACACACAGCGTTCGAGATTCCTTGTAGGTCACGCCGGGGACACGTTCGGCCATTTCTTCCATCACGCGATAGCCATCGTTCTTGTACGCACAGCCATAATGCGTTGCAACTTCGCGATAGCCCAATCGTGCAACCATCACATCATTCGTCTTGGCGACGTTCTTCGCGTGCTCGAGCACATCGAGATACTTGTCCTCGACTTGCTGACTCTCTGCGCGCTTCTCGCGGAAGTTCATGAGCTCGGTATTCTGTTCCGAGCGCTGGACGGTCTCGAAGAGTTGGCGGCCTGCATTGGTTGCTTCCGCAGCGAGGTTCGGCGAGTCGTCGTCAACACTCTCTTCAGTCTCGTAATCCCGCACGAGGTTGATTATACGCGAGACTGACGCCCGAACCCGACTATTCTTCTCTTCAACGTCGGTGAGGTCGTCAATATCGGCTTGCATGGTTTCGGTCGCGTCATCGAGCCCACCGAGCTTTTGTCGATCTTGGGCACGTGCTTTTGCCGCCTCCCCACGATACTCTTCGAGCTCATCAACTCACTCGTCGCAGGTCTGTGTTTCGCGAGCGATCGCCGCTCGCCTCGTTCTCGTGTTCGCCCACATCTCTGACACTCACAAACACATCGTCATCTGCGTTTCACGCCTATTCTCTAATACTGACAATTTTTAATTTTTGTGGGTTTTTGTCTTCCGTGACAAGCTACTCTGTTACCCGTATCTCTCTGCACCTCGTACCTACCCTTTACTTTGGACGATTTTCGAGGTACAGATAGCAATATAACGACGTTAGATTTGCATATAATAACGGAGGGCTATTCTCTGGAGGTTATTTGTTATATGCAAATGCTTTCGGACTCTCCGAGAGATATATGCACCGAGTTAACCCCTCTTACTGCCGAATATCGCATTTACTGCTAACCGACCGAATCTTGTTACTCATGCTATATGAAAATGGTTGGATGTGCTATATGAAAATAGACGGCGAAAATCGGCTTAGACGTCTGAATTCGTTGCACAGAATAACTCTCCCGTATTTACAAACCGGCTAATACAGCTAGGCCGAAACACAGGCGATAATGTAGGTGCTCAATGTGATAGGATGAGATAGACCGGTTTTCCAATGCAAGCTACTATAATAGATATGACTGTTTACATGGGTCCAACAACCGAATTCGATAACGTAGCTTGAACTAATGTAGCTTGAACTAACGTAGTTCTATCTACACAATCGTGCCCTTTATGTTGCCATCGAATCTACAGGCGAACAATGCCACCATTCGTTAACAGAACAAAAGAGCTTGATCGACTCATGAAGCTCTACAATAGCAACTCTCCGAATTTGAGTGTGATATACGGTCGTCGGCGAATGGGAAAAACAGCGCTTGTCGTCAAGTCTATCGAAAACCGCGAGGATGCCGTCTATCACCAAGCAGCACATGGGACTCCCGAGCAACAGCTCGATTCGTTCATTGCTGATGCGACAACAGCCTTTCCTGGGATCAATCGGATTCGAAAGGATTGGGAAAATGTTCTCACATACCTTGCTGAACAAGATGCGATCGTCATTCTCGATGAGTTTCCCTATCTTGTCGACGAAAATGAGGCACTTCCATCAATTATTCAGCGTATCTGGGATCACGAAGTCGAAGAGACAGCGGCAACCTTCGTCTTGACTGGCTCTGCGATTGGGATGATCCACAACATTGCCCTTGATGGTAGTTCACCGTTGTACGGCCGCATCTCGAAGCGACCGAATGGGAAGCTCAACATTGGCCCGCTCCCATTTGGAGCGGCGATGACCTTCTTTCCCGACTATGATCCAGCAGAGCAGGTTATGGCGTACGGTGTTTTTGGCGGGACACCGGATTATCTTCGCGCTGTTGATGACAGTCAATCACTCAAGGAGAACATCACAGAAACGTTGCTCCTTCGAGATGGTGGTCTCCATGAAGAACCTGAAAATGTTCTGTACCGGGAATTGGACCAGGTGGATCGATACTTTGCCGTGCTGAAGGCGATGGCCGAAGGGAACCGCCAGCGAAACGAGATTGTTCAGGCTGCAAGCATCAACGCCAATAGTGCCGGCTATTACCTCTCCCGTCTGCGAGAACTCCAGATAATCGAGCAAGAGTATCCGGTCACGGTTGACCCGTCGCGAAGTCGGAACAGTCGCTACCGAATCTTGGATCAACTATTCGCGTTCTGGTTCCGGTTCGTCCATGGACGATCATCTCGATACGAAGTCTTCGGGCCAGATGCGTACGATGAACTCGTCGAACCCTATCTGTCGGATTTTGTCAGTGGCACATTCGAACAGCTGTGTCAACGGGCGATTCTCTTCGAATACGGTTCTGAGTATACGTTCACGGAAGAGCCAGACACGTGGTGGGATACCGATGGACGGGAAATCGATATCGTTGCGCCAACGAACAGTGACACGTTGGTCGTGGGTGAGGTGAAATTCACTCAACAGCCAATGGGATACGACGTACTTGCTCAGCTCCAGCAAGAGGCACCTCATATTGATTGGGTACCGAATGGTGGAGAAGAGCCAGACTATGAGTATGCGCTCTTCAGCCGGAGTGGATTTGCGTCGTCGCTGGAGGAAGTCCATGATGAACGTGATAATCTTCGTCTTTACACTGTTGAGGACGTGGTTAAAACGATCACGGAGTAGGGGTTTTGGGATTGCTTTGAAGGGTGCATGATCGTGAAGGTTCCACCAATATTTTCAACCGCTGCATGCCGGTTCAATCACGAAGCCCACTACGACTGGATATCGTTTGTGCCGTTACGGGATTCGGATGCCGGTGCATTGACGAAGTACTTCGGGAAGGTCGCTGGTGAAGACGAGTACAAGTATCGCGGGATCGAGTGTCGGCAGCGAAGTACGCCGTCGTATATCGACGATGCGCAGAAAGCGTTGATTCGAGCGATCGATGCGTATCGTGATCCAAAGGCGGTGTGTGAGGAACTGCGGTCGTGGGTTGATCGACTTGAGCGTGGAGCTGTTGATTCGAGCGAGTTGGTAATCACGAATCGGATTTCGAAGAAGAAGGAGGACTACACACAGTCGACGCGGAGTGTGGCGGCGCTAGAGCGGGCGGCTGATTTGGGGCTGGTGCGGTCGCCTGGTCAGAGTGTGTCGTACGTGGTGGTGGACGATGACAAGCGGTCGCGAGAGCGGGTGCTGTTGGCGAGTGAGGAGCTAGACGCGTATGATGTTGGGTTCTATCGGGAGCTATTGGTTCGTGCAGCAGCGAGTGTGTTGTCACCGCTGGGGTGGCGTGAGTCGGATATTGAGGAGGAATTGGGCCAGTATATCGAGTCAAGTTTGACGTCGTTTGGGTGAGAAACACTGAGCAACGACCTTGTTGATATCCCCAATCGGTGATGGGTTTCAGTAACGCTACTGAATTGAAAGCGCTTCTCGGTTGAGATGGGAGCGTGACAGTCCTATCCGAACCAACCAATTGACGATGGAATTGTTAAGGTTACACTATCATCAGATAGATAGTAAATAACAAATAATCTATAACTGGACAGACATCGGAGTTGCGAGCAAGAGACATGTTCCAAATATACTGTTTGAGGAGAGAGACGTTCGACACGTCGATCTCAAACTCGCTCAGGGCCTGCGCACACTCGTGGACTATCACACTGCGGCGCTCGATCTGAGCAGAGGAGTAAGTCATGCTCGTAATTACGATTATCGTGATCGTGACGCTGCTCGCACTGAGCCTGGTGCTTTACTCGAGTCGCATCCAGAAGTCGGAGCGCTACCAGGCCACGGTTGTCCCGCTCGCCAACATCATGGATATCGGGTTCGTCGCGATGACGCCGATCATCGTCCACATTACCGGCGTCTTTTCGCCCCTGACAATGCTCGGCCTCTGTGTGCTCGGCTTGGTGATGGGCGGAGTCATGCGCTACAACATCCGAAATTTCGAACCGGTGATGGGCGAGAAGGGCCTCCTGCGCGGCATCTCGAACGTCGCCAAGTGGGCGTTGATCGTCGCCTCGCTCGTGAACGTCGCCTACTACCTGCAGCTGATGGCTTCGGCCATCATCTTTCCCTTCAACGTCGGGGACGGCCAGACGCTCGTGACGATAATCGCCGTGGGGTCGCTTGTAGCCCTCGGCGCCGTCGGCTACTTTTACGGGCTAGACCGGCTCAACGAGCGGGGCAATCGGATAACGGCCTTCAACCTCGCGGCCGTCACGGCGATCATCGTCGGGTTCCTAGCATACAACGTCGTCATAGCCGTACAGGGGGATTGGTCGCTCCGCCCCTACAACCCGCCACGGACCACGCAGAGTCTCCGCCAGATTCTCGGTTTCTTCGCGCTCGTCCAGGGTTTCGAGGCGTCCCGGTACCTCACCGAGGAGTACAGCGCCGCACGCCGTATCCGCACGATGCGGAGCGCACAGATCATCTCCACGGTCGCCTTCGTGCTCTTCCCGGCGTCGGCACTCCTCCTCTTCTCGCAGGTGTTTCCCCAGCCGACGCCGGAAGCGGTCCTCGAGATCGCCCAGGTGGCGAGCCCCGTGCTCCCCTGGCTCGCGCTGCTCCTGGCCATTGGGAGCCAGTCGTCCGCCTCGATCAACGCGATCGCCTCACGCTCCGACGTCCTGGTGGAAGTCTCGAACAAGCGGATTCCGCGTCGGTACACCTTCCCGCTGCTCTCCGTGGGCGCCATCGTGATCGTGCTGGTCACCGACGTGCTCACGGCTGTCGCGATGGCTTCGCGGGTGTTCGCAGTGTTCTTCGCGATACAGTGTCTGATGGCACTGATTCTGGCCGCCCGCGACAAGCAGTGGCCACAAGCCGTGGGCATCACCCTGGTCGGCCTGGCAATGGCGGCCATCGCGATCTTCGGCATCTCTTCCTGAGTCAGGGCTGTTCCCGCAGACCTCATGGCCCGGGATCTGAACAGACGCTCTGTGTTGGCTACCTCGTATGATCGATTCATCCTCTATAACTAGCACATCAATTCTAACTGATGACTGGTAGGTAATGTTCAACTGCTGTCTCGCCAGCTCGGAACACTTTGGAACGTTCTCAACCAAGCCGCCCTCGACTGTTACTAGAGAGTAGTCGATTACAACGTTGTAATAGAGGGGGATCGCGAACGCGACCCCCTCTGTTTCGCAGAAATAGATGCAGAAATAGACGTACTCCACCGTAACCAACCAACTAGTACCACCATGTGTCACCGGCAGTGCGGTGTGAATCTCGTGTGGTGGTTTGGTTCGAGAGGGGGTTCGTCGAACCCCAGTGATTACAACGCTATAATCAGCGCCCTCCGTTCCCTCCCGCGTTGGCTTCGTGTGCTCGCATCCACCCCGCGAGATCGGGATGGGCGAACGTGATCTCGATATGATGCCCACCGACACCCATCGCGTCGTCAACCGACAATGTTCGAGACTCCTTGTAGGTCACGCCGGGCACACGTTCGGCCATCTCCTCCATCACCCGATAGCCGTCATTCTTGTACGCACAGCCGTAATGCGTCGCCACCTCTCGATATCCGAGTCGTGCAACCATCACATCGTTCGTCTTGGCAACGTTCTTCGCGTGCTCGAGAACATCGAGATACTTGTCCTCGACTTGCAGACCCCCTGTGCGCTTCTCGCGTCGACCTTGACTAGATATGTATATAGGTACTTGCCACGGCTGTGGGAACAGAGTTATACATACCCACCTCCAATCTAATAATGGGTATGTCCGAAATAGCTACTGATGAACGGGGTCGTATCACGATCCCGCAAAAAACACGCGAACGATTTGGCGAGCATTATCGCCTCGTCGAACTAGAGAACGGGATCAAACTCATTCCGATTGACGATGACCCACTTGAAGGCCTTCGAGACGCTGTCGGGGATGCGTTTGCTGACAAAGACGCCGCCGAGCTGAAAGAAGCGGCTCGAACGTCTGCGACTCAACAGATCAACGAGCGGCATCGCGATCGTAGCAAGACAGAACACGAACAGAGTGAGGAATAGCTTGTGTACGTTGAGACCGATTTTCTCACCGCCTTGGTGAAAGACGACGACTGGCTGCAAGACTCGGCACTGGATGCCCTCAAAGAGTACGATGACATCCACACCTCCATTCTTTCGTACGCCGAGGTTCTGGTCCTCTTCTATGACCACATTGAGGCAGAGTATGAGATCGATGCGCCGCGAGCTATTACGAACTTGCTCGAACTCGTTCCTATCGTCCCAGAAATTCACGAAGATGCGATTCTCGCAGCTGCAACGTATATCGACGAGTATCATATGACGCCATTCGATGCTCTCCACGCTGGTCTTGTCGCGACGAAGGGCGAGCAGATACTTTCAACCGAACTAGATTATGATACTGTTGGTCTTGATCGGGTACCGCTTGCTCCATCAGAAGTGGATGACTGATTCTACGGTTGGTTCTCGATTGACCGGTTGTTAGTATTAGATACTAACGCAGACGATCTATTGGAGACGAAAGCAGTGCTCGAAGAGCATGGCTGGCGGATTGTGCATGGTATCGTCGACAGTGTGTGGGTGACGCCAATCGAAGGGGAGGAGCAGACGTCACTGTCTAAGCTTGTCTCGGAGATTTCTGAAGAGGTAGAGATCCGACTTGAGCATGAAGCTCACTACGACTGGATTGCGTTCGTCCCGTTACGTGATTCGGATGCGGGTGCGTTGACGAAGTACTTCGGGAAGGTCGCTGGGGAGGATGAGTACAAGTATCGGGGCATCGAGTGTCGCCAGCGAAGTACGCCGTCGTATATCGATAAGGCGCAAAAGGAGTTGATTCGAGCGGTGGATGAGTATCGTGATCCAGCGGCGGTTTGTGAGGAGTTGCGAACGTGGGTCGATCGCCTTGAGCGTGGGGCGATTGATCCGAATGAGTTGGTGATCACGAATCGTGTCTCGAAGAAGAAGGAGGACTACACGCAGTCGACGCGGAGTGTGGCGGCGCTAGAGCGGGCGGCGGATCTGGGGTTGGCTCGTGCGCCCGGTCAGAGTGTGTCGTATGTGGTGGTTGATGATTCGAAGGACTCGCGGGAGCGGGTGAGATTGGCAGGTGAGGAGTTAGACGAGTATGATACCGGGTTTTATTGGGAGTTGTTGGTTCGTGCTGCGGCGAGTGTGTTGTCGCCGTTGGGGTGGCGTGAGAAACGTATTGAGCAATTCCTCTCGAGTCATGACGAAATCAGTCTCAAATCGTTTTTCTAACGATTGCAAGCTGAACCGCATCGGGGGAGTTACCCCGAGGCACCCGGCCTGTAGAGGCTGTATCTATCGTATACCTTCTCTTCTAACGGATCACAAATCACGGCCTCGCTGGAAACCCTCCATCGATAACCGATTTCGGCGGTCGTGCTGATCGCAGAACACGAATCAAGCCAGCCACGAGCGTACACAGGAGATGGTGAGGTTGTTCAGTGCACATACAACAGATCTCAGATCAGAACTGAACAGGTGGCCAACCAGTTCTTACCACCATTATGTCTGAAATTTATGTTATTTTAGAGACAGTACTTTGTAGAAGTCTGTCGTATGGAGTGCGAGCCGGATGAAGCAGTGCTGTTGGGCACCGCACGAGAGAACAAGAGACACAACTATGACCAACGAGACACCCGACACGCCGACTGACGCAGAATCGAATTCTGGACTGATGCGGACAACCCGTCGTACCGCGCTGCGCGGGGCAGGACTCGCTGGCTTACTTGCGATGGGCGTTGACAGCGCCACGGCCCAGCAAACCGTTCCGAGTGCGAACGCCCACCAGAGTTGGAACAAGGCCTCTGACCCGCTTCCATCCTGGAACGACGGGAGGGCCAAGCAGGCTATACTTGCGTTCGTCGAGAAGGTGACGACGCCAGATTCCCCCGATTTCGTACCACCCGATGAGCGCATCGCAACGTTCGACAACGACGGTACGCTGTGGATTGAGCGTCCGACATACGTCCAGCTCGCCTTCACAGTGGACCGAATACAAGCGATGGCCCCCCAGCACCCGGAATGGAAGAACAAACAGCCCTACAAGGCGGCGCTGGACAACGACCTCGAGACGCTGGCGGCGCTGGGCCAGGAAGAGTGGGTCGAACTACTCGCTGCCACACACGCCGGAATCACCACGACCAAGTTCGACGCCATCGTGACCAACTGGCTGAAGACGGCACGTGATCCGTGCTTCAATCGGCGCTATACCGAACTGGCCTATCAGCCGATGCTGGAGCTGCTCTCGTTTCTGCGGGCGAACGAGTTCAAGACCTTCATCGTCTCCGGTGGTGGCGTCGAGTTCATTCGCCAGATGTCCGAAACGACGTACGGGATTCCCCCAGAGCAGGTGATCGGCTCGAGCGGAAAGCTCCGCTATGAGGTCCGAGACGGCAAGCCGGTGCTGATAAAGGAGCCAAAGATCGATTTTGTCGCCGACGGTGGCGGTAAACCGGTTGCTATCCAAGAATTCATCGGCAGGCGACCCATCATGGCGGTCGGCAACTCCGCCGGAGACCGCCAGATGCTTGAGTGGACCGGGGCAGGGGACGGCCCGCGGCTGCTCATGCTGGTTAACCACGACGACGCCGCGCGTGAGTATGCCTATCCTTGGGACCAAGAGCTCGGTGTCACGTCCGACAAGCCTTCCCAAACATTGACAAACGTGGCAGCGGAGAACGGCTGGATCGTCGTCAGTATGAAAGACGACTGGAAGCGCGTCTTCCCCTTCAAGCAAGCAGCTTGCAAAGGCGAGCAGAGAAACACAGGTACCAACCATGAGTAACGAGACACCCGACACGCTGAATGACGCAGAATCGAACTCCAAACCATTGCGGGCAACCCGCCGCAGTGCGCTTCAAGGAGCAGGACTTGCCGGCTTGCTCGCGATGGGCATCGGTAGTGCCAGTGCCAACCAAAGCACATCGACCCAGACTACCAACCAAGCCGAGCAACAGACGACGGACAATACCGATGCTGTCCCAGTGACATGGGCGAACTTCCCACGTGCCTACTGTCATGCTGTATTCCAGCCAATCGTTAGCAAGGGCGGGTTCGGACAGTTCTATCATGTCCGAAATCTTTCTCCCATCGGTGCAAAGAGTGAGTTGGGCATCGGGGAGCAACGTGACTCACTCTACTCACTCGGGGTGTTCGATATGACCGAGCCCGTCACTATCACGAAACCAGACACCGGTGACCGATATCAGTCGATGAACGTCCAGAATGAAGATCAATATGTGAAGCTGAGCGTCACCGAACCTGGCACGTACACATTGACGCAGGACCAGATCGGCACGCAGTATGCTGGTATCGTGTTCCGCACGTTCGTCAACGCTGACGACCCGGCCGATGTGAAACAAGTCCGTCAACTCCAGGATCAGATCAGCGTGGTGCAATCGTCGGCTGGACCGTTCGAGATTCCCAATTGGGATCCGCAATCACTCGAACAGATAGACGACGCGCTGAGAACACTCTATTACACGATAGACAACTGGTCGGACGCATTCGGTGACGTTGGCCAGGTCGACCCTGTGAAATTTTTCATCTCCAGTGCGTCGGGGTGGACTGGCGTCCCGGAACCGTCAGAAGCAGTAATCCTCCAACGAACTCCCGACCAGAATGACGGCACAACGCCATACACACTCACAGTCAAGGACGCCCCTGTCGACGGCTTCTGGTCGATCAGCGTCTACAACCGTCGCCTATCCTTTGTAAAGAACAAGTACGATGCTTATACTGTGAGCAACGTAACCGCAGACCGGAACGCTGACGGGAGTGTCACAGTGCATTTCGGTGGCGACCCTGACCAGAAGAACTTCCTCTACACTCCGGAGGGATGGCGCTATCTGTTCCGGTTCTACGACCCACGCGAGCCGATTATCAACGGGAGCTATCAGTTCCCCGAGGCCCAGCCGGTCGAGTGAGGCAAGCAGGCGGATATCAGCCGTTCTATCCGCTTGCGATTACTTTACTGTAATGATGACCCTGGACTCATCTCCTGTCACGTACTGACGGTTGTGCTGAATTTATCTTCTATATTCAGCAACCCGGTTGTGACAGCAGCGTGGTGACTCGTCAAGCTGGTGCAAGATATAAGGCGCTAATGCAACGTGCCCACGATATCGAAACGGAGTGGACTGGGTTGTTCGGTGGTGAGAGAACCGATTTCAGATTTCGGCTGAATTGGTCGTTCAGCAGTTCACACTTCTATTATATTAGTATATTATACAATTCTGGCATCATCTCTTTATCCGGGGTTGTCGTAGGAGAGTGGGAGTTGGGTGGAGCAGTACTGTTGGGCGCCGAGTGAGAGAACGAGAGTCACGATACATGACAAACAATAAACGCGATACAACCGCTGACGCAGAATCGGATTCGAACCCGCTGCAAGCAACCCGCCGAAGTGCGCTGCAAGGAGCAGGGCTTGCCGGCTTACTCGCACTGGGCGTTGGTAGTGCCAGCGCTCACCAAGACATGCCGAGCCAGACCACTGAACAGGCCCAGCAACAGACGACGGACAATACCAATGCAGTCCCAGTGACGTGGAAAAACTACCCCCGCGCCAACTGTCACATCACATGGCAGGGAACCGTCGACAATGGCGGGTTCGGACAGTTCTATCATCGCGAGAGTATCACTCCTATCGAGAACCAGGTAGCTATCGGGGAAGACCGCGACGTGCTCGGCTCATTCGGGGTGTTCGACCTGACCGAACCGGTCACCATCACGCTCCCGGACAGCGGTGACCGATATCGTTCGATGAACGTCCAGAACGAGTGCCAATATGTGAAACTGAGCGTCACCGAACCTGGCGTGTACACGATTACACGAGATATGGTCGAGACGCGGTACGTTGGCGTCCTGATTCGTGCGTTCGTCGACTCGAACGATCCGGCCGATGTGAAGCAAGTCCAGCAACTCCAGGACGAGACCGACGTAGAGCAGGCATCGGCTGGCTCATTCGAGATTCCTGACTGGGACCAGGAATCATACAAAGAACTCAACGACGCGCTCATCACTGTCGGACTCACGCTGGACGACTACTCGGACGCGTTTGGAGACGTCGGCGAGGTCGATCCCGTGAAATTTTTTATCGCCAGTACGGCAGGGTGGACCGGCGTTCCGGAACCGTCGGAAGCATTGATCCTCCACCGGACGCCCGCTCAAAACGACGGCGAGATGCCCTACACACTCACCGTCGAAGACGTTCCCGTCGACGGGTTCTGGTCGGTCAGCGTCTACAACGGGGACTTCTACTTCGAGAAGAACGAGTACGACGCGTACACGATCAACAACGCGACCGCACAGCGAGCCGACGACGGCAGCGTCACGATTCATTTCGGTGGCGACCCCGACCAGCCCAACTTCCTCTACACGCCAAAAGGATGGCACTATATCGTCCGACTCTACCAACCGCGCACGCCAATCATCAACGGGAGTTATCAATTCCCAGAGGCTCAGCCGGTCAAGTGAGGCGAGCGCGGATTAGCCGTATTGGCCGCTACTGACTGCGTCGGCGCCCTACCGACAGTCGGTTCGGTTGCTGTCTTGTCCTGACGGTCGTGCTGAACTTGTCCTCTGAATTCAGCACTCGATTCGTGCATTTGTTGACGATTTCAACAGAACGACTTTCCCGGGTCGTCGTTCAGGTCACTGTTTTCTCTGGAAGGGGTCGTTGGGTTAGCTACGCCGATCGGATCCGATCGATTATAACGTTGTAATAGAGGAGGATCGCGAGAGCGACCCCCTCCGTTTCGCAGAAATAGACGCAGAAAAAGACGCACTCCACCGTAACCAACACACTAGTACCACCATGTGTCACCGGCAGTGCGGTGTGAATCTCGGGTAGTGGTGTGGTTCAAGCGGGGGTTCTGCGAACCCCCGTGATTACAACGCTATAATTAGCGCCCTCCGTTCCCTCCCGCGTTTGCTTCGTGTGCTCGCATCCATCCGGCGAGGTCGGGATGGGCGAACGTGATCTCGATGTGATGACCACCGACACCCATCGCGTCGTCTACACACAGCGTTCGAGATTCTTTGTAGGTCACGCCGGGCACCCGTTCGGCCATCTCCTCCATCACACGATACCCATCGTTCTTGTACGCACAGCCATAGTGCGTTGCAACCTCTCGATAGCCTAACCGTGCGACCATCACGTCGTTTGTCTTGGCGACGTTCTTCGCGTGCTGGAGGACATCGAGGTACTTGTCCTCGACTTGCTGGTTCTCGGCACGCTTCTCGCGGAAGTTCACGAGCTCCGTATTCTGCTCTGCGCGTTGGATTGTCTCGAAGAGTCGGCGGCCTGCATTGGTTGCTTCCGCGGCGAGGTTTGGCGAGTCGTCGTCAACACTCTCTTCGGTCTCGTAATCGCGCACGAGGTTAATTATACGCGAGACTGACGCACGCACCCGACTGTTCTTCTCCTCTACGTCGGTGAGGTCGTCGACGTCCGCTTCTAGTGACTCGGTCATCTCTTCGAGACTACTGAGCTGCTGCCGGTCCTGAGCACGCTCTTTCGCTGTCTCTTCGCGATAGTCTTCGAGTTCGTCGACTCGCTGTTCGAGGTTGTCGATCCGTTCGTCTTTCTCGGCGACTTCTACTTCGAGGTCGTCAACACGATCACTGAGCGATTGGACGTGCTTGGCGAGGTCGCTAATCGAGACATTTTCGAGAGTGGTAGCTCCGGACGTGGTGTCAGTCATCGGCACGCACCTCCACTGTGGTCGCAGTGTCCTCTGCTGGCGTCGAGAGGCGCGGCAGGTGAGCGATGGTAGTGAGCGAACCGATACTACGGCTAGTCGTGTCAGTGGCGGTGTGAGTGTACTCGAGAACAGTCATAGAGGAATCGGGTTGACTGGTGCAGTGGTAGGTGGCTTGCTGAACGTCGTCCTGTGCAGTCGTGGTGATCGGTGGAGTCGTCAGAACGAGATGCGGTCCACAGCATGTCGGTGGGGTCGTTGCTTTGACCGTGCAAATCGTTCGGGGCAACTCTGTGGTCGTAATGCGAACGCAGTCACTCGGTTTGAGGTGTGTAACGAGCGAGTCGGCATCGCGAGGATTCAACGGCGTGGGCGCATACCCACTCACGTCTGCTCACCTCCCGTCGGGTTGACGATGCACTCGACAGTCGCATACGTTCGCAACCAGGCGTACTTCCCGGAGGGGGTGCGGCCGTACCGATCGAGGTCGGCCTCGGTGTGTTCGATTGTGTCGTAGTAGCGGTACTGCAGTCGGTAGAGGTCGTTCGACGGCGTGGCGACATACAGGACGTGCTCGCCGGGCTCGGGGCCACGACAGGAAAGCGTGGGTTCGTGGTGCTCACACTGATAGATGACACCCGTGAGTGTGCGTTTCTGGGTGTGGATCTGGATCGGATCTGTGCACTCTAGCGCGAGGACCGACTGCTGGTCGGTCATCGTCTTCGAGCCGCTGATGTACTGGCCGCCGTTTCATCTCAACCGTATCTGCGACCCACCGAGCGGTCATGGCCCGAAACTCGGACTCACGAATCACTCGAAGTATATCCTCATCACTTGTTTGCTCCGCAAATCGTCCCTGTTCACCGCTTTCACTCTAACCGCTAGCTTACTAACCGAATAGCCCTTGCGAGGACAATCAGCAGGGTTGCAAGAACGAGCGTCCAGACCGTATATCTCCCAACAGTGAACTCTGCTGGATCTTTGCTGAAAACCTCATAGATTGCTCCAACCGCCATTCCACATCCACCCACTGCTTGAAGTACTAGTGGAATACTTTGCTCACCAGTGATTACAGATATCAATGCAGGAATACCTAGAGCTGCGCCACCGATGAGCGTAGAGACGTAAAAGAGATAGAATCGGTTCATACCGCACCACTATTGTTTGTCAAATTAAAACTCTTCTAGTCAGCGTTGAGAAGATGTCAGTATCGTCTTCTTGCTCGGAGGCACGCCATGGCACGCGTTCGAGCAGGAAGGAGGGGTGGCGAGGGAAAGGGCGTGTGGATCGGGAGTGATGGCGCCAGACCCACGCGAGACCATTCAGGGTGTCAGAGGCAACCGCGCCACACCTGGTCCTTTGGGGGGTTCGGTATATGTTTTGTGCTACTGTTCGAAAATTAGACAGTCGCCTCTTATTTCAGAACAAGCCACTACAGTCAGCAAGTACGGTGTTGATGCTGGTATACCAGCAGTGCGCTTTTCAAGGATATAGAATGTAATTGAGAGCGAGTTGTGTGGCTACTAGCTATTGCAGTAGCTCATATTCGAGTACTGTCAAAGAGTTATTTCACTCTTCACGAAGCTTATGCTGTGATCAAAACATAACGAATTATGAACCGTCGAACTGTCCTTACTGGACTTTCTGTTGGTCTTGCGGGCTGTCTTGGACGAGGAGCAGATGGAACACAACCAGAGACAACAACTCACTCCAACGTGACACCGTCTACCGTTTCGCCGCCATCAAACGAAGAAGTGGATGGGCTCACCGCGAAGTTGGTTGTGGTTGATGGCCAAATGCCAGCCCCAGATGAGTCGGTCTCGGCTACCACGAACTGTAAGACGAAGACAACAGAATTGACCGGCTGGTTTCGTCCACCGACCGGCTGTCACGAGATGGTTCTCAAATCATTCGAGTTTAACCAAACCGAGGACAGAGCTACGATTGTCCTATCGAGCAAGTGGGGATCATCACGATCACCAGATGAGGTAGACTGTGGGGGAGTTACATTCAAATATAAACTAACACTCACATCAGAGACTGCCATTCCCGAGACGATACAAGTCGTTTACCAGACTCCAGACGGAGAACAAGCGATTGCATTCGAGCTACAGACAGAGACGTGTTGAGAAGATCGACTGGACGCACAGTATCTCTTAGTGCGATCGGGAACGGAACGCAGTAAGATATGACACAGTTGAGTCTCTGATCCCTGCTCCACTGTCTGAGCCACCAGCCTTGCGTACTCGTCGTTGCTGTCGAAATTGCTGCAATGCGGCTCCAGCGAAACAGACCAAGATGAACTGGAGATACAACTCGCCTAACGGTCCCACACCCTCAATCAACTGAGATGTAACCTGCGAATCCCGCTCAAAGGTAGAGTAGAGGGCAAGAGCTGCGATGACACGACCAATGAGGAGTCCACTGCCCCCTGTAACCAATAGCGCTTTGAAGAACTCTGGATACTCCTCCGTGAGGTCGAAGCCTTGGCCCAGCCAATATCCAAAGACAAAGATAAGAACAGGTGAGAGGACAAACGAGAGTATTCCTAACAGAATAAAGTGGTATGTGACTTGTTCACCGAGTGAATTCCCGATTGTGACGAACCAGACGGGAAATGATTCCCACGAGCCTCTGACAACCCGATCAATAGCAAACGCACTTCCTACCTCGAAGAACCAGAAGACACCGAGGAGGGTTGTGAAGAGAAGTATTGCTGTGGTGGAGCGGAAGTCACGTCTCATACATCGATACTTATTAGCATTGGATATAGCTCTTGTCTCACTAACAAGAATCGATATTGATCGCTCTGTTCCTCACTACTGCCTTGCCATTAGTTTGAGGCTATTTGAGAGCGCTGAAAGTATTTTTACGAGGACTGTAACGGTCGTCAGGTCGTCACTGCTGCCCAGAGAAAAATCATCCCAAATAGTCCGAGGAAAACACCGAAATAGACGTCGACACCGGACGGAATCTGATCAATCAGAAACACAACTCCTCCGATGCTCAGAAAGAGAAATCCAAATAGTCCAAGAGCAATCGAGACAGCACGAGGAGATCCATGATGTTCATCCGCAACTGGTTGGGAAACTCCCGCTTCAAACGTTTCTCTCGTTCGTCGCTCGATGTCGGTAGGGAGAACCACTAATCGGGGAGTAAGGGTGGTTGCAGTACCAGAGACATACGAAAGCCATAGAATCGAAAGTGCACCGACACGCAGTCGTCGTACACGAGTGAGCGTATCAAGATCCACCGTTCGATTATAGTAGGTGAGTGTGTTTTCTTCTGTGTCGATTTTTCCATCACTCTGCACCGCGGACGCAACTGGAAGGAGGACAAAGATACCAACGCCAAAGACGACAAGCGGGCCAAGAGGCGATACTTGGATTGAACCAAATAGAAGCAGTGCCCCACAGAGCGACAAAATTGGGAGCATACGAAGGGAAACTCCGAATGGAATGAATTGGGTTGGAGATGGCCGCTGATCTGCGTCCCTGAGCACTGGCAGAAGATAAAGCAGGGAAACTGGTCCACCAATTAATGCGAGCAAGAGGGCAAGGACAACAGGAGAGAAGTTGCCTTGCCAGATTTCAACGATAAGAAAGAATATACTGCCACAGACAGCAAGGAGGAACATACCTCCGAGCACGCTAATCGCAGTATATACGCAGAATCGGAGGAGCCGGGAATTTTGGACGCGGATGGACCATGAAATCGTGGAGGGCATCATATGCTGTAGATACGTGGACAGATATGAAAAAGCCATAGCGCGCCCACTATTCCTTCTGAACCCACCAGATAACCACCCGCGGACTCAATTTCCCACGTTCCAGTTCACCCCGCTCATGCAACTCCTCGAGCCGCTGATGTACTGGCCGCCGCTCCATCTCAACTGTATCTGCGACCCACCGAGCGGTCACTGCCGGAAACTCGGACGCACGAATCACTCGAAGAATATCCTCATCAGTGATCCGAATTACTGTCCCCTCTCGACTATTTTGCCGGTGTCTTTTTGTAGTATTATACCGTTTGGACGCTTGTATGGCCGATTTGATTGTCAAATCCGCAGTGAAAGAACAGCTCGAAGGACAAAATGTAGCGAGTGACTTCTACGATGCACTTGATGAAGAAGTCGCAGCAGTCCTCGACAACGCTGCTCGACGAGCCGAAGAAAACGACCGCAAAACTGTCCAAGCGCGCGATTTGTAGCAGCTCATCGCCTCGATGTAACATCAGCCTGTTTTTTCATCACTATACAGAACTCATTTTGCTAGCAGCTGACCGCTATTCCGGCCAAATCCACATCACGTGACGAGCCTCGGGCTTCTTCTTTCGAATTTCGCCGTTCTCATGGAGACGGTTAAGAACATTATAGGCCGACCGTCGCGACCAATCCAGTTCGTCCGCGATCTCGCTCGTCATGGAGGGTTTGGGTGGTTCCATCACCGCAAGTACATCCCATGGCCTTGGCTTTTCGACGACCCCGCCTTCCTCTTTTCACAAAGCGTGTATCTCCTCGATGTCGTTCGTCTATTTCTATAGATTCAGTGATAGTGACGAAATTAGTATTGTATACTAATCAACTGGCAACAGGAAAAAAGAGATAGGAGCGTTCTCGTCTTCAGGGCCAATAAAGTAGAGCAGGGGGTGCTCGAGTTCGACCTCGTCTAAATTCATCGGGAAGTTCTCACGTCGCATCGCAAATTGTGCTGTGATGGCGCTACCCTCATCAGCTAGTTTCCATTAGCTATCATTTATTACCTGGTAATTGACGAAGCGCATAGATAGTACCGCCAATTAGACTTCCAATCGCTCCAAGAATACCGAACCCGGGTTGCCCATCACTAGTTGTTGTCTGAGGTGACGTCTTCTCGGAGACCGAACTAGTTATCGACGTACTTGTTTGCCGCTGTTGTCCGGTCGTTGTTGGGTTCAGGGTTGAAGCCCGATCGGTCGTAGCTGAGTCCGCCGTCGTTGTTTCTTTGTTGGTCGTTGTCGGTGACGTCGTGGTTGTTCGGTCTTGTTCAGTCGTTTCCGGCGATGAAGTCGTGGTCGTTGTCTGTTGCTCCTCAGGTGGCTGGGGGATTGTCCGTGTCCTTCCATCGTCTGCAAACTGCGTGTTACACTCCGGCGCACACCCACAGCTGCTGAACGAATATATCTTTCCGTCTCCCCACCCTGCGCCCTCATCACGAGCTGCAAGCAACACGCGATCATCCGCAACAGCGGGAGAGAAAACAGTGGCTAAGCCATTGATTGTATGAGTCCACTGCTTCACACCAGTTTGTTTATCAATCGTATAGAGTCCCGGCGCGACCCATTGTGAAGGTGACTCAGGGCAGGCATGATAGCGAGCAGTGGCATACAATGAATTTGCATCAACTGCTGGATCTCCAACAAATGCAGCAGGCGTCTCAAGACGCCATTGTTCGGCACCCGTTTCTCGATCAAGTGCGACTGCAGTACCAACACCCTCGATTGGTGCATCGATATTTTGCATAACCATGAACGAGTTCGTTGTTCCTGTGGTGAGCAGATAGACACTGGTATCATCGACCGCCGGTGCACTCACATCGATCGTTCCGTCACGGACTGAAAGGGTGGTCTCCCACTCGACGTGCCCGTCGCTGGTCGAAAGCGCACATACGCGTGGTTCGATCCCCTCTTCGTCTACCTCCTCGGGCGAGACTAGATAGATAAAATCTTCATCAACTGCTTTCGGCAGTCCCTCAGTCCCATATGGTGAAAGCGCACGCCAACGCCTGGTGCCACCTTGGGCATCACGTGCGATGACCATGACAACATCCTCATCCGGTCGAGAAACAATTGCATATGTGTAGAGTGTCTCATCGACGATCCCGATTACCTCTTCATCTGCGGATGTGTCCCAGACTATCTCCCCTGTTTTTGCGTCAAGTGTAAGTCCAGACAGATACACGAGCCCATTTGAAATTTCGAGCTCAGAATAGTCGACTAGATCGGTGCGCGCCCAAAGTTCTTCTCCTGTCTTGGCATCGAGTGCGTACACGCCGTCTGCAACATAATGCTGTGCATCTCCCGATGAGGAGCCGCACCCATATAATACGCCATCCTCGATTACGGGAGAATGGGTGAGGTATCCGTATGGTGCGCTGGACTCATTGATGAGTGGATCAGATCCTTCTGCTATTCTTTCTTTTTCTTCTTCAGTTAGTTTGTGCTCATGGACACTCCAAAGAAGACTCCCTGTTTCGAGATCGTATGCACGGATATATCCTGAATATGAGACATACCCCCTGACTATACTAGTGTAGAGGACGCCATCACTCACCGTCGGCGTCCCCGTCAAATGACCACTACCGCCTTTCCAGTCAGTCTGCCCGTACGAATCAGTGGACTCATGGGACTGATTATAACGTGTTCGTCCTGTGGTTCCCCATGGGCGCGACCAGTTCGTCTCAGAGGTTGCCGTGGTTGCGGCAGCGTCATGTGTAAAGTGGGTGCCTACAAGCGTAGCGGTAGCTCCCAGTCCAATCGTTTGAAGAACGGTTCTACGGTTCATTATATACTGAACCGAAAAATGCCGTAATAAGCTTTGTGAGGGGCTAAACTAACTATTCATCCTCAGCTCGCCGATTACGCAAGTACCTGTAGCTATCATCTGCTTCAGTGCGCATCACTAACTGTACAACATCCACGATATCACCTATTGCTTAGTTACTCCCGACCTCCCTACCCTCATGCTTGGCTTCGAGCTGCTCGATGAGTCGTTGATTGAACTCATCTTTATCAGCTCCATTGTGGGCTCGTCGATGGCAGTTCGGACAAAGCGCAATCTCGTCTTCATCGGCTGCCGAGGAGGATACCCCGAGCCTCGAGGTCGGGGTTGTTGACGAGCCAGCGTTTCGTTTCACTTCCGCACCGGTTGGCTGACTTCTTTACCAATCGCCTTCGAAGAGGAATCTGCAGTCAGCGTAACCCAGTCAACGGCGTGGACCTCAATCCAACCCATCCTTCCACGCCGTTTGTTCCCCTTGTATTCAATCACCAACGAGGCGAGTGTCATTTTGTCCCAAGGCTTTACATCGGTAGTTCCTGTCTTTGATTATATCGATGATTTCGAATCGGCGATCACCACTCACACCACTTGCGCAAGAATCGCTCGAGACACTCGCAAACGCACTGCCGAGTGAGGGAGAACTCACGTACGAGCAAGCGTATGCAACCCTTAAAGATCGTGAGGAGCTCGAGCAGCCAGCGGCCGAAGATGTCATCGAACGACTCTACATGCGGGGCCACATCTACGAAGTCGAAGGAAAGATCCGGCTAACTGATCACCGACCTGAATAGCGAGGATGTCCTCGGTCGCAAAGTCATATTCAGCACTCGAATTCGACGGTGCCAAACTCACTCCCTTCTCTGTTCGACTACCTCAATAATCGTCGCTGCCGTGGTTCGAATTCGTCCAAGTCGATCTTGAATCGCGTCCGAATCATCGTCCTGCCATGCTGCGAGGTAGAATGCTGAGCCACTCGTGTCCAACCCAACGTACCGACCGACGATGTACGCGACGGCTTCCGCCTCGACTTCGCGTTTTGACCGTTCACATTCATCGTCGACATCGAAATGCAACAATGCGTGAGCGTATTCGTGGATCAGCGTCACAGCGAGATCCGCCTGATTTGCCCGTGCTTTCACTTCGACGATGGGCTGGAGATCGTACAGACTCCGCTGTTTGCAGACGCCCTTCGCCTTGCCGTGTTCCCAGTCGTCAGCGTCGACGATACGAACCGTCACCCCGAGCTCATCAGCTGCATCTTGGAGGGGGACACGAGATTTTCGGCATTTCCGGTTGCTTCGGTCTCGAGCTTGGGAAGTGGTTCACCCTCGGTCTGAGACACATCGAACACAGCCGTGGGTTTGAATCCGACGAGTCCTTTCGACCACGCTTCAGGTGGTGTCTCGTCATATTCACACTCACTTTGCTCGTGGTAGCTCAGTGAGTTCTCACATTCGGGACACTGTTTCGTGATGATGGGTGCCCAGATCCAGATTCCGTTCTCACCTTCCTTCACGTGGCGGTCGAACTCAGATCGCCACGCGTTGTACCCAGCGACCTTCGTCGCATTTGGACATTGAAGAGTGATCAAGAGCGTGTTCCGATGGGAGTAGTCATGAAACTTCGACTGGACATCTAGCCACTCCTGGAACTGTTGACTCGTTCTCGCCTCGTCAGTCAAGGCAGTGAGGTCGTCGATCCAGTGTTCGATCGTGCTGTGCATCTCGTCACGTCGGGTGTCGAAGTCGTCGAACGACACCGCAGTAGTGGTACTCTGAGCCATTGATTTTCGAACACGGACGCTTCTATCGAGCGCCCCGCACCCCTTGGGGGCCGAAAAAATCGCGTCTGTGCTCCACAACTAACGAACAATTGGCGATCTGCTGTTGGACTACAGACAGAGCAGGCCGGGTATCTCGAAGTGTGACCGCACGGCGCTTCACGGTCGAATCATGCAGTAGCCACTGCAAACCACGGAACTATGAATGAGAACACGCTGATTCTCCCAACAATGGGTTTAAATATAAACCGTTGAATGATGTAGAGTAGTGTGACAAAGACGGTCAGCTCCGACGAATCCTCATCCACCGCGACGACCGAGAGTGACGCTCCTGACCAGGACGAGAAAGAACTCTCCGATGTCGAAGCGTTACGGATCGCTCGTGAGGAATCGCGTGCAGTGCTTGATCATCGGGTAACGGATATCAACGCCATGGATGATGCAGCGCTGCGGATTGGCCGCGTTGCCGTGGTTGTACTCGGGATCATTCTCTCTGGTGCTGGACTCATTGGGACTTCCCGGATTACATCGATGCCGACCGGTGTGCTCATACTGTTTGGATCGGGTATTTTTATTCTTCTGCTCACGCTCCTCGTCTCGATTTTGACCTATACTGACTCTGAGCTTGATGTCGGTATTGATTCGACGTGGCGCGAAGAAGTTCGAGAGGAAGGCTATAGTGAGGAAGAGTGGCTTTCTACTTTACTCGAAGGATACGACGAGTGGATTGGAGTCCTCCAGCAGGAACAATCGGCAAATCGGTACCAACTTCTTGTCACGCAGTTGTTACTCGTTACGGCACTCCTGCTCCTTTTTCACGGCCTTGCCTTCCTTACGTGGGGGACGAATGGATTTCTTGGACTACTGATCCTCGTCTCGGGAGCCCTAGCTTTATCTGGCTTGAAGCGGAATATTTGAGTAGAACAATAGAACCATGGTTCAATCCCCGAAAACTGGCCGGAAATTGGGCTCGGAACGCATCGATAAAGCACCGAGCTTCCTCCGAAAATTGCTCGGTAGTCACGCCAAGTCCGCGACTGATGGTTCGGACCAAGACTAACGTATCTTCTCCGACGCTTACCTGCAGTACAGAAACTGCGTCTCGCTCCCCATGAGGTAAACCCCGCCGAATAGTCACGACCATGCGAGGGGTGTAGGGAACGTTCCTGCAGATGCTCTGCTCTCCCAAGGAGCGACAAACTACTCCAATGCTTCTCAACTAGCCCAAAAAGGATTGCTCTGTTAGATACTTCCGGGACGAGAGTTCGTTGCAATTGTTTGTTCAGTAGTCGACGTCCGCCGGGATGATCCACAGCTGCTCGTCAGCATTGAGCACATGATCGAGATGGTCACGATTACGAATCGCGTCGCCGAATTCGGTGTATAGGTAGAGCGACGGGCCACGATACGCGCCGAGATTGTAGCAGGCATGGCGGGCAAGATCTTTGTCGTGCATGAGTTCCTCATCACTGAACTCGGTGACCGCCGTTCTTACCTGTTCGAGATTCCGCTTGAATTCCAACTTGGTTGCCTCCCAGCCTCGCTCTAGGAGTTTTTCGCCGTCTTTTGACTCGACTAGTGCGACAACCGGAAGGTCGCCCCACCGAGCCTTGCCTGCGACGGACGACCGCTCGTCATCAAACATCACATAGTAATCAAAGATGGCAGCATTGTCGGGAGCAGCGCCAACCAATCGGTCGAACGCCGCTTTTCCGCATGCGAGTGCAGTCTCTTCAGTCGATGCTTCTACGAGTGCGTAAATTACCTGGTGCATATCGGTCACCTCGCCGACAAATTGATTCGACACAGCTCCATCACACAACACTTCATCTGTGCGCCGGCACCCATCGCCGGCGCCAATAAAATCCTCCTACAAGAAGCGCAGATTCACACGTGATTCACACTACTCTTCCGGGAGATCGCGACGCCCGGATCGCACACAGGGCCAACATGGAAAACCACTCAGTTCATCACAGTCACAGTCCGCTGGCTGGTCACTGTCTCTGTTGTCTGTATGGGTTTCAGGTTCGGTCTCAATTTGTGTCCCACCGTCTGCAACGAGGGAATGGTCTGTCGCTGCCTGCAGGAGTGGCATTGCAATTCGAACGCCAACCCGATGTTTGCATGCTCCTTCGTACCGAGTATCTGCAGGACACTCACAGGCGATGGGGATTCCATCGCGAATTGTGACGAGATATTCGTGATCGGCTGGATTTGCGTGACTCGTATTTCGAACGAGGACACCCCTCGTTGTGAGTGAAAATTCGAGGGCTTCATACTGGGCGCGCTTTGCGACTCGCTTGGTGAACGTCAGGTGGGAGAGGACGTTGTTACTGGACATACTCGCTCCACGAAGCACAGCTGCTGTGCCCCGCACCCCTTGGGGGCACGAAAAGAATCCCATTGAGAGTGATCTCTTCTCCTCAGTGCCCTTGGATCGCCGCTAATTACCCAATGCTTATTATACCCTGTTGCATAGAATCGAACGATGATTGATGAGGAGCAACGAGGTATAAGGGCATGTATCCAAATTCATCCAGGCGACGATTCACGGATTTTCCGACTCGGCGCCGCTGACGACATTCTCCGCGTATTGATTGATGCTCATGATACGGAGTTCACGCTGAAAGAACTTGGTCGAGAAACCGACTATTCCCGATCAACTGTCTGGCGAGCACTTGAGTTGCTCGATGAGTTGGGTATCATTCAGATCCGAGAGACCACACAGCGAAAGTACGTCTCTATCGACACACAGCACATAGAGAAATCAGAGCCCATCCTCGCCATCGAACAACCAGAGTATCACCAACCGATACGGGAGTATGTTCAGCGGATCCAAGATGCCCTCGGTGACACTGATGAGATCCAGGACATCACTGGTGTCCTTGTGTTTGGAAGCGTTGCACGGGGAGAAGCAGATCGGAAGAGCGACATCGATCTCTTTGTCCTCGTTGAGGGGGATCGGACTGTCGCTCGACGAATCGTAACAGAGGTTGCTACTGAGCTGGGAGACGAACAATTCGACGGTGATCGCTACGAGTTTGAATCGTATGTCGAATCCGTTGAGAGCGCACGGCGTGCTGGCACGAAACTCCGAGAGATGTTCCGTGAGGGAATTACCATTCACGGCGGGAATGAGTTCCAGCAAGTCAAAAAGGAGATACTCGCAGATGAGCGGTAATCGAATCGAGTCGCTCGTCGATAACGTACAAGCAGCCTTCGATCGCAGACCATCCGATATTGAAGACGGACTCGATACGGAGAGTGCAGATATTCTCCAGCTTCGAAAGTCCTGTCGACTTCTTGCTGGCGCAGAGATACTGCTGGACAGCGGATTTTACACCATCGTCATCGAAGCATCGTTCGTCGCGATTGAGCGCATTATCGAGTTCAAACTTCTCGAAAGCGGTATCGAACCCGGGGATCTCCCGGGAACGCATCCGGGTGTGTATCGGGAAGCAGCGACCCGAGGAATTCTAGCAGAGTCTGTCGCTGCAGATCTCAAAGACTTGTGGCGCAACCATCGCGCAAAAACGTACTACCAGGATGGGTTGGCCGCCCGAGAACGTGCTGAGAAAATGTACGAACTCGCTTCTGAGACGCATCTCTTCGTCGTTAACCTCTCCGCGAAGAAGCACGAGTGCCTCTGCGATTCGTGAAACTCTGTGTTTCTATTGGTATAGCTCTTTTTATACTCGGTATACGAATGGCTCGCTAGGAAACTCTTGTGTGAAAATCGGACCCGGATTGTATATCTCCAATCCTCGATCTGTCGCTCTGTGCAACCCATATATGAGAGTACACTCAACAGACGATGATATGCATGTTCTATCTCTGTAACTAGCGTTGTCGAGAACGTCATCACACCGATCGCACCCCTGGGGGCACAAGAGTCCCTAGGGAAGGAAGAGGTAGCTGAGGACCCACGCCGTCGTAAACACGCTCGCGACGACGACCCATAGGGAGACAAACCGGACGAGGACATCGTCGTGGTTGACGTACCGCCCGATTCGCTTCGACACCAGACCGACCAGCCCGGTCGCGTTCGACGCCGCCATACGGACAAGTATCGTGCTCTGCTGACAAATACATTAACGAGCCGGACGGGCAACGCCAAGCGACGGCCCAGCACTGATGACAAGGGCGACGACGGCAATTGTGAGCATCATAACGAGAAGTCCGAGCCCGAGGGGTGTCGTCGCACCCGCGGCTCCCCCGACCGGATAGTAATTCAGGAGTGCGTTGGCGCCCGCGTGCAAGAGAATCGCTGGTAGGACGCTTCCGTCGACCCGGTTCGTGAGCCACGTCAATAGAATCGAGAGTTCGACAAGCTGGAGCAGGTAGAGGCCGAGTGGGAGCGTGTGCTGGATGGTACCTGGAATAAATACTAGCGGAAGGTGCCACCCGGCCCAGACGACGCCAACGAGGAGTCCAGCCGTGAGCGGACTGTACGCCTCCTAGAGTGCCGGTAGGAGGTACCCGCGCCAGCCAGGTACCTCGAGCCCGCCGCAGAACAGGACGACGAACCCGAGGAAAAGCGGATACTCGATGACGCCCGGAAGCAGGTCCGGCGTCACGACGCCATCGAAGAGGACTACGTGGATCACAGCGGCACCGAGCAACAGGGCAACCGGAAGCGCAAGGCGAGCGCGTAGTACCGCAGCGCGATGCGAACCTCGAAGATGCTACGAAGCCACGCCCCCTAGGATCGGTCTGCTGTCCGAACGAGGACGGCACTCGCGCTAAACGGTCCGAGCCCGCCGAGTACGAACAAGACCGTTCCTGTGGGTGTCGACCTGGTCTCGCTGATCGCCATACGCTCCACAGCGACCACGAGATGGCGTACGTGAGGGCGGTGTACCCGAGGAGTATCGCTCGGGGCGACCAGTCGGCGACAGCGACGGCGTGCGAACGTGACGGCATTCAGTTACACCCGGTGGTTTGCTGACGCGATCGTCGTCACGCCGGGACTGTAGTAGTGTACGGGCTCGGTCTCAGGGTGGGCGAACCCATTAGCCTCGAACAACGTGTTGATCTCGATGGCCGGGTCAGCCTCGTACAGCGGCCACGGCCCGTGGTCGATGGCCGCGTACCGGAGCGAGCCGTCTTGTGCCTCTGTGTAGTATCGGTAGCGCTCGGTGAGGAACTCTTCGAGCGAGCCCGACTGTACGTCGAGTTCCGGGGTGGATGGACCGTAGGTCCCCTCGAAGTGAACTGGGCGAGCACCGGGATGCAATCGCCTGCTCCGAAACCGGACATCGCCGTTAGCTTCGGTGAGCGAGCACCGCGCGTAATAGTACGGGAGGTGGTGGAAGAGGCGTGCGCCGACGACGCCCAAGATGCCCTGGGCGTCGAGGCTGAAGAAGTACACTCCGTCGTGGCCGTCGTGAGTAACGTATGTCCGGAGGTTGAGTTCGGGGAGCGGGAATCCCCAGCCGTCGGGAACCCACCTCGGGCGAACGTCGACGTTCGTGAAGGGGACGACGGAGAGCCACGCGTCGCCGTCGTAGGTATCGACCGAGAGTGTCGACGGAAGATGGGCGTCGAGGAGGTTAGGGTCGACGGGCCAATTCGCGAACAGGACATGCCGCCAGCCCATGTGGAGTGATGTCACCATCGCCTAGACACCTCGATTTGGGTACTCGGGTGGGGAAACGCTGTGGACATTGCTAGGTTCCTCCGGGGATGGTGACGGGCTCGAATCGCTGGAGGCCGAAGTACGTGTTCAGGACGGCGCCGAACCCGATGACTGCGACGGCGAGTTGCGCTATCCCGCCGAGGTACGGCACGAGCCCAAAGAGCTCGAGGGCGAGCAAGAACGCGGCGATCCCAGCGAGCGTGGCGACACCGTCGCGCTTGATCGGGAGGCGTGTCCCGATGAGGTATCCGAATACAGTCTGGCCATAGAGGATGACTACGAACTCGGCGAACAGCCCAACGATGGCGACCGGGAGTAGGATGAGGGTGAACGCCATGTAGACGAAGAGCACGAGGAGGGTCGTTGCGCCGAGGCTGCCGACGACGGCATTGACGAGCGCGTGCTCGGTGATAGCCGCGCCGACGTTCTCGATGACTAGTTGGTGCCGCTCGACGAGCCACCACCCGAACGCACTGAGGACGAGGAACTGCAGGAGGAAGGCTCCGATCTGCTGTGCGGGCGAGCTTGACGGGGTGGGCGCCTCGAACTGCGAGACGCGACCGACCGACGCGTCCGAGCTGATTGCAGCCGATCCCGAATACGTCTGGATAGCCCCGGTCACGGTCGCGCCGTCATTGACCGAGAGATTCCCGTTGAGGAGCGTCACGTCGCCGTCGACAGTGCCGTCGATGTCTGCGGACCCACCGATCACGTAGATGTCGCCCTCGACGATCGCGTCGCCGGGGACGGTGGTGGTCCCGCCGGCGACGACGTGGACGTCCGCGAGTGAATCGACGTCGTTGTCGCCCTGGAACGTCACGGACATCTCCTGGACATCGCCGCCCCCGATGGAGATCATGAGGAGGACGACGATGAGAAGCGGGATGGCTTCCGTCGGACTCATGCACTCACACCTCCGTGCTCGCGAGCGAGTTCGACCATCCGTCTGGCGTATAGGCCGACCGCGAGTCCGAACAAGAGGAGCAGGGAGAGCGCCTGCACCACGTTCAGATGTGAGAGGAGCGTGAGGTCAGCCGCCTGGAAGTACAGCGCGAGCGCAGTGCTCGAGAACGTGGCGAGCCACCCGGCGACGCCGACCCCGATCGCAGAGTGGGTGCCGATCGTCTCTGGCGTAGAGAGGTCCGGCCAGAGCGCGAAGTTCAGCGTCGTGTAGAAGCTCACGGCGATCGCGTACAGGGCAGGATTCAGGGGTGAGGTGCCGCCGCCCGCGATCGTGGGGAACACCTCGGCGATTCGCAGGTCGGACGTGTACATGACGTGCGTGAGGGCGAACAGGGCGAACGTCCAGAGGAAGACGCGCGAGAGCGAGTAGTTCGCGTAGATGACGCCAGCCATCACCGCACCGACGACGTGTGCGACGGCGATGAATAGGCGCGTCGAGCCGTCGGGTGACTGCCAGGAACTCAGCAGGAGCGATGGCGTGTCGATGATGCGGAGAAACCCGAGGCTATCGATGAAGAAGACGCCGAACATCAAGACAACCGGGACGACGAAGGCCAGACTCCGCACCCGAATCGGGTTTTCGTGGCAGAATCGTCCAGTGCCGTACATCTCGTGTTGTGCTCCGAGAGCGTCGAGGATCGCATCGAGACGATTGACGCGGACGAACGACAGGACGGCCAGCACGACGATACCTGGTGCCATCGCGACGACCATTAACTGACTGAAGACGTCGATCGACCAGGAGAGCGGAATCGCATTCGCGAAAAAGTACGCGATCGCCGTGATCGCCGCGGCGACGTACCCTCGGTCCGGCACCGGCACGAGATCGATCGCGAGCGAGAACGAGACGGGAAATCCGACTCCAAGCCCGATTGACGCGAGGGCAATCCACGCGCCGAACGTGGGAACAGTCCGGACCATCGGGGCAACGAGCGTGAGCGCGAACTGGACGCAGACGACACCGAATAGGAGTCGGAGCTTCGTTCGGAGGTCCGTGCTCCAGCCGCGTCGGTCCATCGTCACGCCGGTCACGGCCGCGACGGCGAGCGTCACGAGCGCGAGCGCCGCCATCCACATCGAGACGGCAGTCTCCGACATTCCGACGAGGCGTGTCCCAAGATCGATGAGTCCCAGTTGGACGAACGTGATGTTGTAGTAGTACCCGGCGACCATCAGAGCGACGAACAGCCCGTACCCGGCCACTGGCATCCACCGGCGTTCCCGAACGTGCGTGCTGAACTCCATTTGATCCACCTTGATCTGTCGTGAACCCGGATGGCCTTCAAATGAGACGTGAACCGTCTCGGGGGTCGAGCCCAGAGGCGCTCGCCTTGATTATTCTGTAGAAGCCTCGTTGTCGGTGTTTTCACCAGATTTGGCACTGTATTTCCGAACCTCTCGACGATGTACACCAGGGCGCCTATCACTCTGACCCCGCGTCTTCACACCGCTGTCGATGAGACGCCATTCAAGAGTTTACTTCGCTTGTTCCCAGTGGCTTACCGCGATGGACCGTCGTATCGCCCTATCCCGGCATGGAGATAGCCACCGAGGTGCGTCCATCCCTGGCGGCCGTCCACGTAGGTTGCGGGTGGATTGTCGCTTCGCACGTGTTAAAGCTGTTCGAGAGCCAGAATCCCACTCGTTCCAGGCTTCGAACTGTTCAGTCAGTTTGTGTTTCAGCACCGGCGTGTGGTTGAGTTGTAGAGGCACTGGGGGGAATGGCTCGGATGAAACGAGTCACGAGGGCGAGGCCAGTGAGACTCAGGAGGCCAAACAGCATGATCTGGGGGAGGGGGACGGCTTGACCGTTCTGGAGCATGAATACAATCATGGCGAGAACCGCGAGACCGAGTGTGGTGCCTTTCACGAGAAGGACGCTAGTAAAGACGTAGCCCCACGCTCGTTGCTTCCAGAGGAGAGCCGCCGAGAGAGCGAACGACGGGACAACGACGCCGAGATCCAGTGACTGGATGACGGGCACAGGAAGCGTCGTCTCGGCGATGCTCGGGGGTCTGGTTCCGGCGAGACTCGCAGGGCCGACCTCGGCGAGCCACATCAGCGCCACGAGTCCGGCGACGAGTGCCTGGAAGGCGACGTATCCACAGACTGGATGACCGTCGAGTGCTTCCTTCAGGTCTATCGGATCGATTCGAGCGATCCCGCCGATGAGCGTGAACAACGTCAGTCCGAACAGCGCGACGTAGACAAGATAGAGCTCGTTGAATGCTGTGAGCAATGCATACGAAGCGTACGTATAGAGAAGGTAGCCGGTGACACCGAGCCAAACGACGTAACCACGGAGTGAGCCCTGATATGTGTAATAGAGGGCGCCGGCTAGTATGGGAACGGCGACGACGAGCGTCAGTAGATCCTGCCCGTACAACTGTGGGAGGAGGACTTCAGCGTCTCGGTAGAACTGGGGAACCAACAGTCCGACACCGGCTGCCACGATCGTAAGCAGGAGGGTAAGGGTCGACGAAACAAGGTAGTGCCGAGTGAGGCGTCGAGGCGGTTGCGATGCCGTCATGCCGACGGATCCTCGGTGGTGTCCGGGGCAACGCCGAGGCGGCCTTCGACAAACGCCACGACATCCGCTGTGAAGGCGTCGACCGCGTCCCAGTCGGTGAACTCGATGTCACCGTTCGGTTTCTGCTCTCCGGTGAGAAGGTCTTTTGCGATTTGCTTCATCATGAGGCGTTTGAGAAATCCGTACTCGGAGAACCGAAGCGCACCGCCGAACTGCCCGATTCGATCCGGATGCCACTCGGTTTCCGTAAGGAAGGACTCGACGTACCCTGCAGCCTCTTCGCGTTTCTCCTCGTTCGCCGAGGAGAGTGACACCTAGAAGAACGCGGTCGGCATTCCAGACAGGACGTCTCGATTGTCGGTGACGAAGTCGCGAACCTCGTCCTGGTGTTTGCCGACGTGGATCGACGCACCCACGACGACGGCATCGTACTCTTCCAGGGTGAACAATTCCGGCCGGTCACGCACGTCGATCGCTCTCGCCTTGTGGCCACGTTCGCTGATTGTGGCCACGATCCGTTCTGCGATCTTCGCCGTTTGGCCTTCGCCCGTCCCGTAGACTACCAGAAAAGAACTCACGTGTTCTCACACCTCAGTAGGTGCGTTCGCCGTGCCAGCAGATAAATTCTGGTCGACCCTGTAATTCCATCCGAGCCACGGCGCGACGGAGGCATTGATTCGCGCCCGAGCAACTCTGTACTTGCAATGGATGTCCATCGTTCACAAAGCAGCTTGGCGACGTGAAAGCCGAGATCGAGTCGGCAGTAAGCGCGTCCACGGAGGGTTATACTCCGAACTAGGGGTCGTTCTGTGTAAAATATCGAAGAATATATGCTAGCAGCTCATACGCGGAACAAAAAGCCTATTGGACGCATCTTCATCAGCCAGTAATGGTCCTCGATCAACGCGCTCCCCCCACGCTCTCCCTCTCCCATCTTCCCTCACTGCTTTCCGGAGGGTTGCGCAAGCGGGGGCAGTGTGAGCGAGCGTCGAGTGTGGATGTCAGTGGCACGCGCTCCGATCGCTCCTTTGTGACGCTCGCTGTTTTCAGCAAGACATGCCGCGCATTTTATTATACACTTGCTTAAGGAGAGTAATCGATGCTTACAAGCAGAAGACAATCGATAATAGCAAATAAAAGTCAATTCTGTGGTGATCGTCGTGTCAGACGTCTGTTCGACGCATTTCGAGTGGAACCCGTGATAGTTTACTTGTCGTCCTCCCACATCGCGAGGAGATCACCGGTATCAAATAGATTGTAGTTATACCTGAGGACGTCCAGCGCACTCTCGGCGGCAATAAACTATCCAAGCCGGTAGCCTTCGACGAACTCCTCGGTGGAGCCGGTCTTCAAGTCCTCATCTGGCGGATATGCCCATTCGGAGGAGTTCGAGATTTCGTTCGAATTCCTGTCTGGTTGCCTCCCAGCCAGAATCCAGGAGTTCTGCTCCGTCTTCGGAGTCTACCAGTGCGACGACCGGAAGTTCGCCCCACCGAGCCTTCCCCGCAATAGATGATCTCTCGTCATCGAACGTCACGTAGTAGTCAAAGATAGCAGCATTGTCGGGGCCAACGCCGACTAATCGGTCAAACGCTGCTTTTCCACATGCAAATGCCGCCTCTTCTGTCGATGCTTCTACGAGTGCGTAAATTACCTGGTGCATATCGGTCACCTTGCCGACGCACTGATTCGACACAACTCCATCACACAACACTTCATCTGTGCGCCGGCACCCATCGCCGGCGCCGATTCAATCCTCCTGCAAGAAGCGCAGACTCACACTGGAGTCGCGTGACTCGCATTCCGAACGCAAACACCCCTTATTGTGAGTGAAAATTCGAGGGCTTCCTACTGGGCGCGCTTTGCTACTCGGTTGGTGAACGTTAGTTGGGACAGGACGTTTTTACTTCTCCCAGAATGCTTTGATTCGGTCGTCTAAGTCCCCGAGTATACCTGAGAGTACATCCCGCCAATCTCGTGCATATTCTGCATCGTTACCGGGTGTCGTTGCATCCGGTGGTGGGTGGAAATGCGAGCGGGCGTTGTGGCCGTTCGGATGGCGATCCCACCGGCACTCCCATCGGTCACCGTCGTTGTATTGTTCGGAGAAGTGGACGTTGAAATCGTCCGTCTCGTACCATCGAACCTGAAGATACGCACGATCGATGGCTGCCGGAAAGTATCCCATATCGTACTTTGCCACGACTGAACTCGGCGCATAGCCTGGCTGGAACACGATCTCCGAGAATCGGTGGCTTTGTTTGAGGTGTTGTCCGATTTGTTCGAGAACTTCGGTATCGATCCCACCGACATCCTCCGCGACGGTATCGTCGTCAACCGACCGGTCTTCAGGCATCGACTTTTGCACCACCACTCGACGGATGGCCGTTCTGACGCGCCGTATCTAACAACTCTGCACGTCGCTCAAGCGTCTTCCACTCACTCACTGTTTCCCATAGCTCTTCGACCGACGACTCTCTACTCTTATCCACGAGCGACACATCATCCGGACTGTCGGTGTCGAATCGCGCTCGATATTCTTCGAGTTGCGCCATCGTCTCTTTGAGTTCCTCGACAATTTCGCTCTCCGAATACTGCTCTCGAATCTGTTCGATTCTGCGCCACCGCAGATACGACTCGTTTCGCTCGTATCGCACAGGCCGGCCTGGAATCTCGCGCGTCATCCCCATCGAGGTGAACCATTCCAGGTAGTCTCGTGCGGTTTCGGTATCACAGTTTGCTTGTGCTGCGATGTCGGCTACTTTTGTCGGAGTACGTAGTTGCAAGATGACTCCGAGGAGTCGCTCTCGCGTTGGGCCACCTTTCAGAACCGCTTCGGGTGCATCCCAATCAGTGAAGTCGGGCGGTTCTTCGTTCGGTTTTCGGACATCGTCGGGAGTGTCAGTCAAGTCCATCACTATCCTCCTTGTGTTTTCTAAGCCAAGGGGATTATCGGTCATATATCTATCGTACACTGAATTATTTCTGTTTCGTTTTCTTCACCAAATGTCACATAAGAATTGAATACTCTTTTGTCGGTGGTCACTAAGTCGTCTTACTATGATGTCGGAGGTTTTGAATATTTGATCTTACCTTTATCTGCCAAAGTACGCGACTACATGTTGCGTCACCGGGTGATGCGGCGGCACCCATCGCCGGCGCCAATAAAATCACTCTGCGAGAGGAGCAGATTCACACGAGATTTGCACTACTCTTCCGGGAGCTCGCGACGCCCGGATCGCACACAAGGCCAACACGGAAACCCACCCAGTCCATCACAGTCACAGTCCGCTGGCTGGTCACTGTCGCTGTCTCCCGCATGGGTTTCAGCTTCCTTCTCGATTTGTGTCCCGCCGTCTGCAACGAGGGAGTGGTCTGTCGCCGCTTGCAGGAGTGGTGTTCGGATCGCAACGCCAACCCGATGTTTGCATGCCCCATCGTAGCGGTCGTCCGCAGGACACTCACAGGTAATCGGTATTCCGTCGCGAACGGTGACGAGATATTCGTGATCGGCCGGATTCGCATGACTAGTATTGCGAACGAGGACACCCCTCGTTGTGAGTGAAAATTCGAGGGCTTCGTACTGGGCGCGCTTTGCAACTTGGTTCGTGAACGTCAGGTGGGAGAGGACGTTGTTACTGGACATACTCGCTCCACGAGGCACATCTGATTCGCCCCGCACCCCTCGGGGGCAACAAAAACACGCTCGCGCCGCGTGCAGAATGGACTCTCTTGTAGTAAGGGTCGAAAGGAAATTAGGTCGGTCAATCGAATCGGTAAATCGCGATCCCGTTGTGGTCGCATTCTGGACACTCGCTAGTTTCGACCTCGACCGTGGTTCCACACTGCCGGCACTCGGCGATGACGGTGCTGTGTGACCGGCCAGTGAACTGCATTAGGAGGTCTTTCATGCGAATTCCGGCCTGTGATTGGTTCGTTGGCCATCAATGACGAGGCCACAGTCCTCGCAGACCGTTTCAATTACGTTGGAGTAACCAGACCACCGCATCTGGGACACTGGTTGGTTAGTTCGCTCGGTACGTCTTCGTCGAAGCCGGTTGCGTAGCTGTCGCTGCGTATCATCGAAATCATTCCTCATCGAGACGCTCGTTCTGGAACGCCCCGCACCCCTTGAGGGGCGAAAAAACAACCTGCAATACTGTTGAGCGTGAGTATCGAAAGAATCTAAATTCGTTTAGTCTGTCTGTATTGTCGGACAGAGAATCCTCCTGAGAGACGATGATCCATATTGCCCTCGTTCTGCAGCTTCACAGGATAATACGTCCAGAGAGTGTTTCGATTGATATTCTCATGCGCATTTTAGACGAGAGTTTATTATGATTCATGATTACCGTTGGATGATGGCGACAAGTGAGCAGCTAGAAGATCAATTTCGAGAGCTCCGACTCTCGCTCGAAGCCTTGCCAGAGGTTCCTGAACCACCAAAATCGACCTTCAGGATTCTCGGCTCAACGCGCTCAGAGCAGAACTGGAATACGTTCTTGGCGTATTTCCTTGACCCATCCCAGCCCCATGGATTCGGCCAAGATCTGTTGAAAACATTTCTCGATACGATGCAGCAAGAGACAGCAGCCGGTCTCGAGTATTATCATCGAGATCTACAGGGGATAAAGGTCGATACCGAACTTACCTCTCCCCAGAACAACCGGCTCGATATCTTGATTCGAGCCCCTGGGCAGTGGTTCGTCTGGATCGAATCGAAAGTCGACGCTTCAGAAGGGAGGCATCAGACAGAACGCTACGTCGAAGACGCACACGTTGGGAACGAAGAGAAGTGCGAGTATCCCGAGGGTGGACAGCACTATCTGTTCCTCTCGAAGCAGTATGCTGCAGACGCTCGCGCTGAGGAGTTTCGAGATCTCTCCTGGCGGCATGTAGTCAGTGCGTTTCAGGATCGACTCAGGCGGTCTCACGGGAGGTATCCCGAGCGGAGCGTTGCCCAACTAGAGGATTTCCTAACGACGATTAGCACGGTGATAAGTATGGACGAAGACGACTACACAGTCATACAGAAAGAGAAGGTACGATTGCTCAGTGAGTATAGGGTCGACATTGACGAGTTACTTGATGCTGCTGAGACTCTCCGCCAGCGAGCCCTCGAGGAGTGGCCCACGCTGTTCCGGAGTCAATTGAACGACGATATGTGGACCGAGGGGTGGCAGTTGCGCGACAATCCTGGTAAGTACGGGTGTATATTCCGTCACGGCTGGTACCGAGATAACGAAAACCTCGCTCCGACGACTGACAATGAAGCGACATGGGGCGATAGGGGCTTTAGACTTCACTTCGGACACACTATCCGAAAGAAGCGCTCGTTCTCACGAGGAGAACTCACTTACTACCTGGTTTGTCCAACTAGTGTTCGTCTTCGAGACGAGTTCCATCGGGCCTACAATAGCGACCGATGGCAGAGCAAACTTCAACCGTTGCTGGAGGAACGCAATATCACTAATAAGGGGAATAAGCAAGAAGTGATGACGAAGACCTACGATGTTGATCAATCCGGACTACCGGAAAGTTATTTCTCGACGCTTGCGAGTGCGTTTGAGGAGCATTGCCCTGTTGCTGAGGTCATAGACGACGTTTTGAGTGAGGCTATTAGAAATCTTGAGAAAGAGTGAACAATCCCATTGTTCCGATCATATTCCGGTCTCTTGCAAGATGCGGACTCTATATGCAGGACACGAATGGAGAATGGTGTCTGATAGAGTAACAGCTCTACTGTTCGAAAGTTCACCTGTGCCAATTATCAAGGGTAGCGATTTTATTACCAGTAGAGTGAATCGTAATCACTAGTCGAACCGATTCGAGCTATCGTAGATTCCCGACGATAAACGCGGTGGCCGGTACCACCTCTCCCCCTCCCGCTGGCTACTAGCCGATAGATACCGATACAACTGCCGTACTCACGAGTAGCCGTACGACGTCAGTCCCGAACTGTGTCGTTACGGGGCGTCCACGTCGTGGAGGAGTGTACCGGGCTCGACCCACCCCTCGACTCGCTCGGCGGGTCGTTGAGTCACCTGGTTGGCCACCAATATCCTGCGTGGAGCCGGGCCCGATCCTCACCGCGGCTCGAAGACGTGGATCGGCCAGTCGGTCTCGTAGTCGAGCGCGACCTCCCGCTCTGCGGCCGTCGGCTCGCGCACCGTGAGTTCGACCGAGTCACCGATGGCGACGTCGGCATAGTCGGCGGCCACGCGCCCAAGGAGACGGCCTCCATCCGCGAGTTCCACGACGGCGACCGTGTAGGGCGCGTCTGCCGCGAACGCCGGCGGCGGCGTGTGGACCTCCGTGTACGAGAAGACCCGGCCCTCGCGTGACTGCGATTCGACATCGATGGCGCGACTCCCACAGGCGTAGCAGGCCGGCCGCGGCGGCAATAGCACCTGTCCACAGTCTGCACAGACCCCACCCATGAGTTCGCCGTCCGCGAGAGCGTCGAAGAAGCCTGGAAGTGTCCGCGAGTCGGTCGCATCGAGGTCACCGTCAGTCATGGTGCCACCGTCGTCGTGAGTACGTGGCCGACGGTGACGGCGTCCGCGACGCCCCCTTCGTTGAGCAACAAGGCTGTCTCGGCCCCTTCGACCGCGCGGTCGCCTGCGCCCCCCGTGAGCTGTTCGTAGGCTTCGAGCGCCTGCAAGAGCCCGGTCGCGCCGATGGGGTGGCCGCGGGCCTTCAGTCCGCCGCTCGGACTCAACTGCACGTCCGTCCAGCCGTCAGCCCGCTCCGCAGGCGCCTGGTAGCTCTGATAGCCCGTTCCCGCGGGGGCGAAGCCGACGGCCTCCGCGAGCAGGGCCTCGCAGACGGTAAAGGCGTCGTGGACCTCCGCGATATCGACGGCAGCGGCGTCGATGCCTGCTTCCTCGTAAGCCGTCTCAGCGGCGATGCGAGCGCCGGCGATGTCGGTCATGTCTCGCTCGGCGACCGCGATGTTGTTCGCGGAGGCCCCGCTGCCCGCGACGCGCACCTGCGGGCGGTCGAGTTCGGCCGCCAACTCGGCGGTCGTCACGAGGACAGCCGCGGCGCCGTCCCCGACCGGCGCACAGTCGTAGAGCTTCAGTGGCGGGGCGATGGGGTCTGACTCCATGACTGTCACCACGTCGATCTCCTTCGGAAACTGCGCCCGGGGGTTGCGAGCGGCGTTGGCGTGGTTCTTCACTGCGATCTCGGCAAGGTCGCGTTCCGTAGCGTCCGTCTCGTGGAGGTAGCGCTTGGCGAGCAGTGCGTACTGGCTGGGCGCGGTGATGCCGGAGCGCTGCTCGATGGCACGGTCGAACGCTGCCGACAGTGCGTCAGTCGCACCGCTGGTGCCCGCGGAAGTCATCTTCTCGACGCCGCATGCGAGCACGGCCTCGTGTTCTCCGTTGCGGACGTCCTTGACCGCGTGGCGCAACGCGAGCGCGCCTGCGGCGGCACACCCCTCGACTCGCTCGGCGGGGACGTGACGGAGTCCGGCCCACTCGGCCAAAAGCGTCCCGTACATGATCTGGTGTTCGTAGCTTTCCGACTGGCTGCCGACGTACACCGCCTCGACGAGGTCGGCAGGATCGGGCAGTTCGTCGAACGCCTCTGCGAGGGCAACCGAGAACAGGTCGCGGCCCGGGAGGTTCGTGTGGCCGAGCGGCGAGGCGCCGACCGACGCGATGACTGGCTCTGGCATGCGTACCTACCCGGTCTCACTGGGAATAGTTATCTATTCGCATTCTCACGCTGACTGAGCTATTGAGTTATAGAATTATTTAAATATCACTGTTCTGCGACTGTGAAGTATATTCTCTGTATTCAGCACGCCGTTCCGGACCGCAATCGATCAGCTGTCCACTCACTACTGGTACAGGACGTGTATCGATCAACGAAATCAAAATACATGTCTTGTTATACGACGCCCCTGGTACGACCCGACGCTGGCTTTCGCAAGCCTTTCAGACAGCACGCACGTCGTCGGTTTCAAGGATGGTCTTCAGATTCTCGCCTTCCTCTTTCATGTGCGTCCGGACAGCATCGAATTCTCGCCGGTTGAGCCACGCACCGATTGGGCCGGTTCGTACCTTGATCCGTTGAGTAAGATCACAGCCGTTCTCGTGGGGCTCGATCGTAAAACCGATCGATGGCAGAAGTATCCCGACCAGCCGTGAGGTGGGTTTGAACTCGATGTATCGGTCGGGAACGACCTCCGTGAACTCGACCGTCTTTTTCTGCCTCTTTCCCGCGATTCGTTCCTCGAAGGAGGCGGTCGCTCCTTGTTCTAACCCGTCTCCAGTACTCCATCGGAACAGGATATGATCGGGATGCCACCGTTGGTAGTTCACATCCATCGTTTCGAAGAAGTGGTAGACCTCCTCCGGAGATGCGTTCACTCGCGTGGTTTCCTCTAAGATCATCTCTGTCTCTATAATTGTCTACGCAGACGATAGCTGTTTGTTCAGGAAGTGGGTAGTTTCCCGTATCGCACGACGATGATGGATACGTCCTCTCTATCAAGCACATCATTCCTAACCGATGATCGGACGGTATCTTCCCACTGCTGACTGGTTATTCTGGAACACTTCAGCACGGTCTCACTCACCTCGTTCTTGACTATTGCTAGCAGTACTCCACTATTGATTGATTAATCTATATTCTATATACTAATAGAGAAATTCATAATTTGATAGAACCGACGTGAAAGATGTAGAGGGTGTATCCAGCAATCGAACAGATCAGATCACACATCAACGAGATCGAGAAGCAGGTTTGCGTTGGCGACTTTAGTATCGATCCGGTGACAGTGGACTTTGACTGTATTAGTCGCCATACCCAGACGGTTTCCGATTTCCGTCTGTGTGAGCCCAGCGTTTCGAAGAACTTGCACCTCGGCTTGGCGTGGGGAGAGACCCGCTCGAACCAGCTCCCCGACCACACTCGACGGCATCAAGAATGGGTCGCGAGAAGCGGGTATCTCAGTAGACGCTCCGATGTCCCGTGCGAACTCGGCATGGACGGCCTTCACGGCAGGGCGCATATCATCGGAGAGGTCGTTCTGATATCGATCCCACATCTGACTAGTGATGAATATCACTTCGGCAATCCCGTCGGCTGCAAGGTATGAAGGGGGGTTGTCCTCCGACTGGTAGTGCTGATGAATTGCGTCGGCACCCTCGAAGAGATTCCCGTATATCCGTTCGATGGCTTCAGAAAGTTCTGATTCACTAACGGAGTGCTCGGAAGCCACGATGGCGATATGGCTCTCCGAAATGGGCGTATCATTGGTCGTCTGCTTTGTTGTGCCCATGCCAGAGTAGAGGTCAGATTCGAGCTTATAGTTTACGAATATTGTAAACTATCACGCCGGAGAGATCGGTACCAACCGACCAACGCAACTGTTTCAATACCGCTGCATACGCGCTCTCTATTCAGCAGAGCTCCAATCATCTCTCCAAACGCTACCAGAACCGACGTGCTGAATACAGAGGATGTAGTCAGTATCTTCGGTTCTGCGCATACCAATCACCACCCAGTCATGGACTTCGAATAAGGTTGGGTTTCGATGACCCCAACAATGATGCCATGGCCGAGCGTTAACTAGAAGTAATGCTCAAAGATTCGCTCGAGGAGGCATTGAACGAACAGATCAACGCTGAACTCTACTCGGAGTACTTGTACCTCTCGATGGCGGCCTACTACGAGGATGAAGGTCTGCCCGGGTTCGCATCGTGGATGCGGGCCCAGGCCGACGAGGAGAATGCTCACGCGATGCGAATTTATGACTTCGTCATCGAGCGCGACGGGCGGGTTACTCTGGATACTATTGACAGTCCGCCAAGGGAGTGGTCCGGTCCGTCTGACGCCTTCGAGGCAGCCTACGAACACGAGGTCGAAATAACCGAGATGATCAACGACCTCGTCGCACTCGCCCGTGAAGAGAACGACAACGCGACCGAGAACATGCTCCAGTGGTTCGTTGCGGAGCAGGTCGAGGAGGAGGCGACAGCACAGGCCGTTCTGGATAAACTCAAGCACGTTGGTGACGACGGTCCCGGTCTCCTGATGGTTGATCAGGAACTCGGCCAGCGCGGTGGCGCCGGAAAAGACTCGGGCGGAAATGGAGCATCCCCATCTGAGCCCATGGGCGAGTAGTCAGAGACAATAGCGTCGAACTTCCTATCGTCATATGAATAAGCGCGCTGTATCTCGCAGACCGTAAGAGAACTATCTGCTATCGGACATCAGAGCGTAGAACTTTGAATCCATCAGTCCATGGTTGACGGACCACTAGTGGGCGTAGTCGATTATGATGTTGTAACAGTAGCCAACACACTACCACCATGGTTCACCGGCAGTGCGGTGTGAATCTCGTGTGGTGCCGCCCGAGTGGGGGTTCTGCGAACCCCCATGCCTACAACGCTATAATCAGCGTCCTCCGTTTTGTTCCGCGTTCGCTTCGTGGGCTCGCATCCACCCGGCAAAGTCAGGATGGGCGAACGTGATTTCGATGTGATGTCCGCCGACACCCATCGCGTCGTCCACTGACAACGTTCGGGATGTCTTGTAGGTCACACCGGGCACACGTTCGGCCATCTCTTCCATCACCCGATAGCCATCGTTCGTGTACGCACAGCCGTAGTGGGTTGCAACCTCTCGATAGCCCAACCGTGCAACCATCACGTCATTTGTCTTGGCGACGTTCTTCGCGTGCTAGAAAACATTCAGGTATTTGTCCTCGACTTGCTGACTCTCGGCACGCTTTTCGCGGAAGTTCACAGAGATTCGAGGCGGAAGCCCACGACGTCAGTCGTGGGAGGACGCCGACAGTCCTGACACCTTCCACGACGACGAACGGCGGGGTTTGCCACCGTTAGAGTTAATTTCCAACACTCTGTTGCATCAGGTACACTCCGAGTCAGCCAAACTGACTGATTCGGAGGGGCGTCCGTAGGTACGCCCTGAAATCGGGGGCGAATGACGCTTCGCCCCTCTCGGTGCGGTACGCGCCGATGAAGTGAAGGGAGTCCACCGATAATTAAAGCGGTGTGAGATGGCTTCGGACGCAGACCACGGGTCGGAAAACCACGCAGGAATCCCCTCCGTGTGACCGACCTGCCGTCGTGCAACCCCGCCCTCGACGGCGGACGAAGTGTGGGCCGAAACCCCGTTGCGGAGGAAAGCCCACGACTTCAGTCGTGGGTAACTTACATCCAGACGAAAGGACTCATCAGTGGGAGTCCGGTGGCCAAGGACGCGGTCAGCCGGGAACTCCCCAGTGCCCGGACGCCGATGCTCGGTGAAGCCCTGGGTGCTGCCTTCCCGTTCTCGACGACGACCGTCATCGAGGAGACGGGCATCCGGTATGGTTATCACGCGACGACGAACGCCCCGCTCATCGTCGACCGCTGGCAACGACCGAACGGCTATAACGTCCTCGCAGCAGCGGAGATTGGCTCTGGAAAATCAGTTACGGCGAAACTCCTCAGTCTGCGTGAAATCGCAACCGATCCCGAGACGATCCTCATCATGATTGACCCACTCGAAGGGTTTCGCTCGCTCGCAGACGCGCTTGACGCAGACCAGATCGTCGTCGGTGGGACACGGCAGTTGAATCCGATGAAGATCGAGAAGACTCCGCGACACGTTCTCGAAACGGTTGACGATCTCGATCCGTATGCCCAACGCCTGTCGAGCGTGATGGGATTTTTCGAGACGTACTTCGCACACGTCGATACGAGCGGTGCAGGACTGGATACGAACGCACGAGCTGTCCTTGGACGCGCAGTCCAGGAGGCGTACGAATGGCAGGGGATCACTCGAGACCCGAACACGCACGGAAACCAGAGCCCGACTATCCACGACGTGTTCGCCATCCTCGGACAGATGGCAGACGATGCAAGTTCGTTCCTCGGAGACGAGGACGAAGAAACCCTCCCGACACAGACAGAACTCGACAAATGGGAAGAGAGAGCCGCAGACCTTCGAATCGGTATGCGCCCGTTCATGGGTGACGGTGAGTATGCGAATCTCGCAGGCCGATCTGATATCGATCTTCGGGATGCGAAAATCACGTATCTCGACCTCCAACAGGGTGAAGCCGACCGCGAGATTGCGCTGATGATGCAGTTGTTGTTCGACGCGGTCTATGAACGGGCGAAACAGACGACAAAGCGTGTGATCCTCGTCATCGACGAAGCACACTACTTGATGCAGAATGCGGGGACACTCGATTGGCTAGAACGTGCGTACCGTCACTCTCGTCACCACAATTTGAGCATTCATCTCGTCACACAGGAGTTGAGCGACTTCTTCGTCCACGAGAAAGCCGAAGTGCTGGCAAAGGAATCTTCGATCAAAATACTACAGCGATTGCCGGGATTGTCGGATGAACACCGGCAAAAACTCGGATTGAACGAGCGTGAAGCTGCCTTCCTTCGACAGGCCAAGCCTGGAACTCGTGAACGTGGTTACAGTCACGCACTCGTCTGTGTCGAGGACGAAGGCCACTTCCCAGTGAAGGTGACTGGACTTCCCGAAGAGATGGCAGTCGTCGATTCGGGAGCGTAACCGCATCAACGCGGACGTTCCACTCATTTCTCTGGCCTGTTCGCAGCAGTTTTTCGACGGGCACCATGGGTGCCCCGTACGATTTCGGATACCTTCCAACGGGAAACGGCGACGAATGTATCGAATCCAGTAGGCTCCGAACACTAACCAGATCTCATCACCAGCTACCCTCGACGCTCGCTCTCCAGCACCACCTCTTTCCGTTCATCGGCGTCGAATGGCAGGGTCACAATGACGGCCTTCTCGTCCCATTCGGTCTCTACTGGTTCGCCATCTGCTATCGTCTGCAACGCATCCCGCGGAACGCCAATCGGTGGCTGGATACGGAACGTCACGTCACCAGCACCAGTGGCATTCGCTAGTTCGAGGCGAGTACGATGCGTATCGACGTCACCGCTGACGACGATTCCAGAGAGCGTTCGAACGTTCTCGAACGAGATTGCATCACCCCGCAGGTACGGTGGGAGATTCGTGAGTAGGTTCACAGTCCCCTCGGTGATATCGGTCATCGCGAACTGCTCAAGGAGCGCCGTCAGGTGCGCGCCGTGTGCCGTCGCAAATGGAGGGATGACGTTTCCATCGGCTCCGTACGCCCCGATCTCCTTGAAGAATCCAATCCCAAATGCACGGTCACGACCCAACGCGTACTGTTCGGCGGCGCGTTCGATGTCCCCTGCACGATAGTCTGTCGATGCTTGGGCAAAACTCATCCACGGTTTGTTTATCTGGATTGGTGGGCTCCGCTCGCGGGTTCGTCGGAACTTCTCGAAGTCGATGTCGGCCATCGCCTCCGTAGGATAGAGCAATCGTGAGGTGAAGTAGGGTGGCTCCGAATCGAAGTCACTCGGTTCGACGCCCTCGGCGAAGTGATACTGCTCGTCGTCCGCGGCGAATTCGAATCCATCGAGCACCGTCTGCCACCGGTTCCGTGCCTCCGTGTCGGTGTCGAGCGATTCGGCGTACTCGATCGCTTTCCTGAGGGCGGTCAGGAACCATGCTGCGTGGAAGGTTCGATTGGACGTCAGGTCGGTGTGACCACCCGAATCGTGCCCGAGTGCGATCAGACGATACCGCCCGTCCCTCTCCTCGAACAGTTCGTCGACGGCATAGTCGGCAGCACGACGCACGATAGGGTAGACGGTCGATTCGAGCAACTCGTCGTCGCCGTTCGACTCGTAATACTTCCACACGGAACTCGCGTGTGCGGCGACTTGCATGTCGACGATCTCCCGATGGGGGTCGATGAGTGGTCGCCCATCGTAGGCGAGCATGTAGGAAAAGGGTCGCCCTTCGGTCGCCATGATGGCGTCGAGCCAGTCGACAGCGTGGCCCGCTTCGTCCGTCATATTCGCACGGAGCACGCCATCGACCATGAAGTGGAAATCCCACCATTTCGCTGCGTGAAAGAGCAACTGGTGATGGAGATAGAAACACGTGGACGCACCCTGGCGGAAGTCGTGTCCACATCGCATGAGGTACTCACTCGCGTGCAGGAGATACTCCTCTTTCCGCCACTCGATCCCCGGTCGCTCGAACGAAACGTCCGCAGTCCGTGCGAAAAACGAACGCCAGTCAGACTCATGTTGTTGCTGCTGATCGTCAACTGAGGCGGCAGTGAGGTCATCGACGTGGCCTCGTACCGTCCGTTCGACGCTCTCCGTCTCGGCATCGCGTACCGGGTGGAACGCGAACACGAAGTCGCAGGTGGTTGGCCCATCGACGGTCGTCTCCCACTCGGCATCGAGCGAGTCCGGTGTGACTTCTGTGTCGGCATTCGTCGCACCGACCCCATAGACGGTCGTGTACGCTTCGTGTGGATTGTATTTCGAGTCAGATGTGATGGAGGCGACTGCAGTCTGGTCGTTGCAGGTGATTGCATCGGGTTCGTCGTAGATCGGGCGACCACTTCGTGTCGCCAATCGAAGTTGTGGTTCGAACCGAACGTCGTGGGGTTCTGCCATCTCGCCGAGGACGCCATCGTACACGTCGAGCGTGGCCCGAACGTACACACGGTGCCCGTCGTGTGGAGCGAAGACGGTGAGGTCAAGCGTGACTGCGTCGGCGACGACGAACGAAGTCGTCACACAGCCACGTTGCAGGTCGGTCTCGCGTTCCCATTCACCCCGAACATGGTTCGCTAGGTCGGCACCGGAGATGCGGGTGCCATCGACGACGAGGTCGTACGTGAGAAAGCCAAGAGGCATGAAGTGCTCGCGGTGGTTCTTGTACGTATGGTCAAGCGTCCCCTCGGCGTCGATTTCGTCGGCGGTTCCATCGCGGACGTGTCGTGCGTCTTCGGGCAGGTCGGCGTCGTCCGCCGTCTCGACGTCTTCCCAGAACAGATGCTCGGAGAGCATTCCGCCGTGGATGAGGTACAAGTCGTCCATGTTCCCGTTTCCAGCGGGGGCTTCCTTGCCCCGTGTGGACGCGATGTTGGAGTTGACAGCCTGCAAGCCCGATGCGTCGATGCCCATCCCGAATCGACCACTTCCAGCAAACGAAGGGAAGATGTCGTCCGGAAAGCGTGAACAGGCTTCAGTCGATCGGTAGGGTGTGAGATCGACGATCGCTGAATCGGCAAACATAGGTAAAGTGTGTCAAACGCACCTACTTCAAACTTCTTACCGAGTTACTATTGGAGTGGTATCAAAATATGTTAGACCACTACTCCAGTAATAACCTTTTTACTACGGCGGTTCCAGAAGTGAGCTATAGCATGACAAACCTCGTTCTCGATGGCCTTACCAAGACGTTTGACGGGGAAAACGGCGAGGTGTTGGCCGCTTCCGATATCGACATCACGGCCGATGATGGCGAGTTCCTGGTGCTGGTCGGCCCCTCCGGTTGCGGGAAGACGACGACCCTCCGGTGTATTGCCGGTCTCGAGACCGTCACCGATGGTTCGATCGTCATCGATGGAAACGAAGTCACCGATACGAAGCCGAAAGACCGCGATATCGCGATGGTGTTCCAGTCGTACGCGCTCTACCCACAGAAGACGGTTCGAGGGAACATGCGATTCGGACTAGAGATGACGACGAAGCTCTCCGACGATGAGATCGAAGACCGTGTCAGGTCAGCCGCTTCGATGCTCGATATCGGAGAGCTTCTGGACCGAAAACCAAATGCATTGTCGGGCGGGCAAAAACAGCGTGTTGCCCTCGGACGCGCTATCGTGCGCGACCCCGAGGTGTTCCTGATGGACGAGCCACTGTCGAATCTGGACGCGAAACTGCGAACTCAAATGCGGACAGAACTCCAGGAACTGCACGACGACCTCGATGCGACCATCGTCTACGTCACCCACGATCAGACGGAGGCGATGACGATGGGCGACCGCATCGCCGTGCTCGATGGCGGCGAACTACAACAGGTCGGCACACCGCTCGAATGTTACTACGAACCAGCAAACCGGTTCGTCGCCGGGTTCATCGGTTCGCCCAGCATGAACTTCATCGACCTCGAAGCGACTGAGGATGGTCACAGAGCGCTCGGCGAGGACATCGACTACAGCTTTTCCGACGCCCACGCCGAAGCGATCCGATCGCACGTCTCCGGAAATCGTATCACGCTGGGTATCCGACCCGAAGACATCGTCCCCGCGGAGGTACAGGGTGACCACGTCGTCTCCGTCTCGGTGAACGTCGTCGAACCGATGGGAAAAGAGACGATCCTTCACTTCGAGCTCGACGGTCGTGAAATGACCGCCTCGATCAGCGGCGATTACGTCGTCGATGCGATGGACACCCTCTTACTACGTTTCCCCGAAGAGAAGATCCACGTGTTCGACGCGGTCACCGGCGAGACGATCTTCAACTGCGGACGGTCGAATGACCAGCTTCCAGGAACCGCGGACTTTTGACCGATTAGAGTTTAATATTTGATAATAAAACTGAGATAAGAAACAATGGATTCGAGAGATACAGAGACAGCGGAGTTACGAGTCGCCCTCGAAACGGCCGGATTGACGCAGTACGAAGCGGAAGCATACACGACGATCATCGATCTCGGGAGTGCGTCAGCAGTCGAGATCGCAGACGCCTGTTCCGTTCCACAGGCACGAATCTACGACGTATTGCGTGAACTCGAAGCGAAAGATTACATCGAGACCTACAAGCAAGGGAGTCTCCACGCCCAGGCGCGCAACCCCCAGGCAGTGATGGAACAACTCGATTCGCAGGCACAGACCCTCGTCGATGCGAAAGACGAACTCGAACGACGGTGGGAGCGTCCCACACTGGAGAACCACACGGTCAGCATCGTCAAGCGGGGGAAGACCGTGATGGAGAAGGCCAGCGAACGGATCAGCGAAGCGACGAACGAGATCCATCTCGCACTCACCGGTGAGCAGTTCTGGGCGTTGAAGGACGAACTCCAGGTTGCCTATGAGAATGGCGTGATGGTCAAGGTATCACTCCATCCGAAATCTTACCACGAGTCGCTTCCATTAGCGGAGTTCGAAGACGCGTTCGAGCAGACCGTCTCACAGGTTCACTACCGGCGACTGCCAACGCCGTTCCTCGTCATCATCGATCGAAATCGCCTCTTTTTCACACCCGAGAACTACCAACACCCATCCCACGAGTACGGGATGCTCGTCAACGACTACTCGCTTTCACACGTCTTTCACTGGTTCTTCCAGACCGCACTATGGGAACCCTGGGAACGGGTCTACGACGACCGTACCGACGACCCACCCATCGAGTACACCAGCATGCGCGAATGTATCGCGGCGATCAAACGACTATTCGACGAATCCGAAGAATATCGAATCGTCGCGACGGTCTATGGCTTCGACCGCCTCGACCGCACTGACCGTACCATTACCGGTGAAGTGACCGATATCACATACTCCGGCACTCCCACTTCGGATGGGCAATGGCCAGAACTCATCACTTACACGGAACGAGCAACCATCACCATCGAAACCGACGAGGATACCTACTCGGTCGGTGGCCATGGCACGATGCTAGAGGACATCGAGGCTCGCCGTATCACCATCGACAGCATCGAATAGTCAGATCGTTTTCCAGACACGAATCGCTGTCTCGGTGCTCGTTTTCTCGCGGTCGTCCGCAAGTACGTCTCGAATCGGGTGCCGCCTGTCCGAGCGCTACTTGCCCGGATTCCAGCGAGCAAACAGTTGTGGTTTTCCGTCGAAAAACGGTATCAGCCTTTCATCCCACTGAGGCTCATCCCCTGGATGAAGTACCGTTGCGCGGAGAGGAAGGCGATGATGACCGGCACGACGATGATGGTTGCTGCGGCCATCATCAGCCCCCACTGAGCGTAGTACTGATTACGCACCGCAAAGAGGGCGACGGGAAGCGTGTACATCTCCATGTCGTTGGCGATGATGAGGGGCCACTCGAAGTTGTTCCACGCACCCATGAACGTGAAGATACCGAGGGTGGCGAGGGCGGGCTTGGCCAGTGGTAGATATACTTTGTAGAACGTCTGGAACTCGTTACAGCCGTCGATCTTCGCGGCATCACCGAGCGCGGATGGGAGGCTCTTGAAGTGCTGTCGAAGCAGGAAGATACCGAACGGGTTCGCAGCCAGTGGTGCGATGAGCCCCTGATAGGTGTTCACCCAGCCGAGTTTTGTCAACAGGATGTACACCGGGATGAGCGTTACCATCCCCGGAATCATCATCGTCGAGATGAACAGCAAGAACAGTTTTTCTCGTCCCCAGAAGTCGATCTTGGCGAGGGCGTAGCCAGCCAGACTGTCGAAGGCGAGATTGAACGCGGTTACCGACCCTGCGAAGATGAGTGTATTGAGAAACCACCGTACGAGCGGCAGCTTGTCCCACAATCGCACGAAGTTCTGGAGTGTGATACCTGCGGGGAGGAAGGTCACCGTCACTGCCGTCGGCTGTTCCGACAGCGCCGTCGAGAGCGTCCACCAGAACGGCAACGTCATCCACAATGCGCCGAGGGTGACGACGGCGTACAACAAAGCCGTCTTCGTCCAGTACACCGGTCCATCGCGCTCGTACCCCGGATATTCGTAGTTCGAACGCGCCATCAGTACTCTACCTCCTCGCTCTTTCGGTGTTGGTACTGATAGTAGCTGAACGCGAAGATGAGCAGGAAGAGGACGAACGCCATCGCTGCGCCCTCACCCATGTGTCCTTCTTCGAAAGCACGCTGGTAGATGAGCAACACGGCTGTCGTCGTCGCGTAGTATGGTCCGCCCTCGGAGAACACCAACGCGATGCCGAACACCTGAAATGAACCGATGATCGCCATCACCAGGACGAAGAAGCTCGTATTTTCGAGATTGGGCCACGTGACGTGGCGGAACCGTTGCCAGGCATTTGCGCCGTCGATACGAGCAGCATCGTACAGTTCCTCGGGGATGTTCTGGAGTCCCGCGAGAAAGAGGATCATGTTGAACCCGACACCGCCCCAGATGGCCATCAGAATGACGCCGCCGAGTGCAGTACTCGGGTCGGCCACCCAGTTGTGTGCCAGCCCGAACGGGCGAAGGAGTTCGTTGATGATGCCGTTCGTCGAGAGCAACCATACCCAGATGACGGCACTTGCCGCACCGCTCAGCATCACGGGCATGAAGTACGCCGCACGGTAGATGTTCTTTCCACGGATTCGCTTGTCCAACAGGAGTGCGACCATGAGTCCCCCGTAGATCTGGAGTGGGACGACCCCGATCGCGTACACGGCGGTGTTCTTCAGCGAGTACCACCACAGATTCACCGAGGGGTTGCGGAGCGGTGCCCAGTTGTTTGCCCACGGTACTGGCCTGAGTATCTCGAGATAGTTTCCGATACCGACCCACGTCGCCTCTGCCGAGAGGATGTCCCATTGAGTGAACGAGAGGTAGAAGGCATACACCACGGGACCGAACAGGAACGCCGTGAAAACGACGATGTTCGGAAGTGCGAACAGCCATCCTATCAGGTTGTTCTGCTCTTTTCGGACGCCCAGTCGGTACAACAGCTGTTGACCGGAGTCCCGAAGCCATTCGAGACCTGCACGCGTCGTTCCAACGGATCGACCGGGGCTATCAGCTGCCATGATGGGATTGGATCAGTTCAGAACCTCTGAGTTGACCTTCGTCTGTGCGGTCTCCAGTGCCTTCTGCGGGGATTTCTTTCCGAGAAGTGCGGCTTCGATCTCCGGGCGCACGCGGTTGAACAACGCTTCGGAGTTCGGGCCGTACTGCCAGACATGTGCCCACTCCGCGGCTTCGAGCATCGTCTTCCGCCGCTTGTTGTTCTGGTAGTACTTCTCGTCTTCGTGTGACTTGTACGGCGAGAGGACACCACCTCCGCCTTCGCCGGTTGCGAATTGCAGAGCGTTTTCCGGCTTGGTGAGGAGTTTGATGATGTCCCACGTCGTATTTTTCGAATCCGTGCTGGCCGCAGCACTGTAAGAAACCACGTACGCAGTCGTTGCCTTCTGCCCTCCACTCGGATGTGGGAGGTGGGCGACGTCGACCTTCTTATCGACTTTCTTCGCTTCCTGTTCGAGATAGCTGATGCCCCATGCACCCATCGACGTGATCGCGGTCTTCTCTTCGGCGAGAGCTTGACCGGGCCAGTCAGTACCGATCTGGTCGGTTCGAAGTGCGAGTTTGTCTTTCGTAAGGTCGACGAGGAACTTGAGCGACTCGACGTTCTTCTCGGAGGCGATGACACACTTCTTTCCATCCTTTGAAAGGACACGCCCACCGTTCTGATAGACTAACGCCCAGAAAATACGGCCCTGGGGAGTGAGGGTCATTGGAGCGTCCGCGTCCGTCTTCTGTTTAATGCCCTGAAGCGTCGAGCGGAGTTCGCTCCACGTCTTTGGCGCACCCGAAACTCCTGCTTTTTCCAGCAGACCGGAATGGGTGAACAGACCGAGCGTGTTGAAATCCTTGGGGATACCGTACTGCTTGCCCTCGTAGTTGAACGCGTTCATGAGCACGTCGAAGATATCGTCGGTGTAACTTGCCTTCTTCACGTACGGTGAGAGGTCAACGACAGCATCGCTCGCGCCGAACGCTGGCGAGTACGAGGAATCGAGCCAGAACGCATCTGGAGCGTCGTTCGCCCCGAGTTGCGTCTTTATCTTTTGTTTGTACTTCGACTGAACCGACGTGTACTTCGCTGTGACGCCGTCGTGGTTCTTCCCGTACTGGTCGAGTAACGACTGAATCTTCTGGCCCATCTTGTCGTCGGTTGCAGACCAGCCAGCGACTTTGATAGTCGTCTTGCCGGATGACCCGCCACCGTTGCCGGACGAATCACCGTTCTCTCCGTTCGAACCACCATTATTTCCGGAGCCGTCCGAACCACCGAGACCCATACAACCAGCGATACCCGCGACACCTGCACCACTTAGCGCCTGGACGAAACGCCGCCGATCAATCTCCGAGATTCCCGCCGTGGATTTGCCATCGTTTGCCATGGTAATTGGCCTATTCTGTGTTCCTCATTCCCATATCATAAAGGTTGGGGGCCATTTACCATTGCAGTAGTTCAGCATAGATTTGGAACACTACTCCAGTAGTTATTTTACCCTACGGTCGATACAGTTGGAGGGATGAGAACAGATAGCATCGTCACACATGGCGCGACGTTCTTCGTCACTGATAGCGATGGTTTCGTGAGCCGTGACTACGACGGGTTCTACCACCAAGATACACGCCACCTCGACCGACACGCGATCGAGGCCGACACGGCACTGAAAACGCTCTCCATCGACGATCCAATCCCTGGCAAACGAATCGTTCACGCTGCGAGTGAAGAGATAGAAAGCGAGCGTCCGCTGTATCTTCGCCGCGAACAGGTCGCTACCGATTCCCTCTACGAACGCATTCGGGTTCAAAATCTCACCGACCGCCATCAGGCCGAGACGCTCACCATCTCGGTCGGCACGAGCTTCGATGACATCTTCGAGATCCGGGGCTACTCCGAAGAGGTCATCGACCGTGAGGTTCACCTGACAGAGCTCGACGGCGGCGTTCGATTCGACTACGAAGCGACTGACATCGACTTCTCGCGTACGACGAGCGTCGTCACGAACGCCGATACGACCGTCGAGGTCGGTCAAACGGGCGAGCGCGCTGACGCGACCCTCTCTCTGTCGGTCGAACTTCCGCCACGCGAAGAATGTACGCTCTGGATTGCTTGCGTCCCAGGAGATGCGCCTTCCGACATCACTACCGCAGGAAAGCGAGCGTTCGACCAGGTCGACGAACGGTTCGATGGATGGCTCGACAACGTTGATCTGCCAGAAGTCCCCGATCAAGACACGAACGCCGCACTCACACAGAGCGTCGAAGACCTGCTCCGTCTCACGCTCGATACCGAACACGGGCCAGTTCCGGCGGCCGGTCTTCCCTGGTTCGCAACACCGTTCGGACGCGACTCCCTCATTGCGGCGTTCCAGACACTTCCATTGACGACCGACCTCGCGCGCGGAACGCTTCACTATCTGGCAGCACACCAGGCCACCGAACACGACGCCTACCGTGGTGCCGAACCTGGCAAGATCATGCACGAGATTCGCCGGGGGGAACTCGCCGCTCGCGGCGACGTTCCACACACGCCATATTATGGAACCATCGATGCGACGGCACTCTGGGTCGTCCTCCTCCACGAGACGTGGAAGCGCACCGGTGACGATGCACTGGTCGAAAAACTCTCCGATAATCTCGATGCGGCCCTCTCGTGGCTCGACGAATATGGCGACCGCGATGGTGACGGTTTCCTGGAATATCCGACCGATCAGGGAGACGATGGCGGGCTCACGCATCAGGCATGGAAAGATAGCAACGATGGCGTCGTCTATCCCGACGGAAGTCATCCCGACGGTGACCTCGCCATCGCCGAAGCACAGGGATACTACTACGACGCCAAAGTCCGTGCTGCAGAACTGTATCGGGTCGTCAGAGACGATGCAGACAGAGCACTTCAGCTCGACAGAGAAGCCGCCGATCTGAAAGCAGCATTCGACGAGGCGTTTTGGCTTCCAGATGAGGAGTTCTACGCGATCGCACTCGACGGAGACAACGACCCCATCGCTTCGGTCACGTCGAATCCCGGACACTGTCTCTGGAGTGGCATCGTTCCTGACGAACGTGCCGACGCAGTCGTGAACCGACTGCTTGCCGACGATATGTTCAGTGGGTGGGGTATCAGAACCAATGCAGCCACCCACGACTCGTACAATCCGATCAGCTATCATCGGGGGAGTGTTTGGCCGCACGACAACTCACTTACCGTGCTCGGGTTCGCCCGATATGGACGCGACGACGCCGTCGAGACGGTCGCTGGAGCCCTCCTCGATGCGGCCACGACGACCAGCTCTCATCGGCTTCCGGAACTGTTCGCCGGATTGCCACGGACGGCCAATGAAGCGCCAGTTCCCTACGGCACGGCCTGTGAACCGCAGGCGTGGTCTGCTGGGACTGTTGTCGCGTGTCTCTCTGCATTAGGCGAAACGAAGACGACGCTCGCCACATCAATGACCGAGTAAGATGAACGTCCTCTTCGTCGATATCGACTCGCTTCGGCCAGATCACGTCGGCGCGTACGGCTACGACAAGCCGACGACCCCGAACATCGACCGGTTCGCCGCTGATGCCGTGCGGTTCGAACGAGCCTACACTGCAAACTCTCCCTGTATGCCCTCTCGCGCGGCGCTCATCTCTGGCCGCTACGGATTTCACAACGGTATCGTCACTCACGGGCCACCCGCACAGGTCATCCGCACACCTGCGACGGACGTCGAATGGGATACACCGCGCGAGGCGTGGCGAACGCTCCCCGAGCAGTTCTTCTACGCTCGGGTTCGGACGGGTGCCGTCACGTCGTTTCCACGCCATCCTGCGCCGTGGTTTACGCACATCTGGCACGAGTTCTATCACACACAGGAACCGGATCGGGAAGACGAGTATTTCCAGACAGTACCTGCAGAAACGGTCACGGACCGAGCTATCGAGTACGTCGATGAACACGCCACCGAACCGTTTTTCCTGTACACGCAGTTCTGGGATCCCCACACGCCATACCAGCGCCAAGACGAAGAGATTGCACGATTCCGCGACGGAGATCTGCCTCCCCATCCGACCGACGAACAGGTCGACGCCCATCAGGAGTGGGACGCGTGGCACAGTGCGACTCAGGAGGCGATCGATGATCGTGAGGACCTCGCGGAGACGCTGGCTCACTACGACGCAGAGATTCGGCACGTAGATCATCACGTCGGGCGACTGCTCGATGCCCTTCGACGTCACAACCTGTACGACGAAACGCTCGTCGTCCTCACAGCAGACCACGGTGAAGAGTTCGGCGAACACGGCCTGTACCGCGAACACTGGAGCACATACGACGGCACCCAACGGGTGCCACTTCTCATCAAACCACCTGCAGACGCGGCATCCGAGCTCGGTTCACGTGACCAACTGGTGACGAACGTCGATCTCGCGCCGACCATCGCAGAGTATGCCGGTGTCGATTCACCAGTCGGCTGGCAAGGGATATCGTTGCGGCCGGTCATGGCGGATTCCAATGCCGACTGGCGTGACGAGATCGTCGTCGACCACGGTCTGTATACCGCCCAACGAGCGATCCGAACGAACCGCTGGAAACTCGTCCGGACGTACCACCCCGGAATGTGGGCGGGCGTCCTTCCCGAGCGACAACTCTTCGACCTCGTTGCTGACCCGTGGGAACAGACCAACGTTGCTGCAGACAATCCCGACGTGGTGTCGAATCTGGAAACGCGTATGGACACGTGGGTGACCGAACGACTCGGTCAACAGACCGACGCCCTGTGTGAACTCGCACGTGGTGCTGGCCCGGACGGGTATCGGAACGTCCACGGAGAGTTCGACGGCGTCTGAAACAGACGGAGTCTTCCCCCACACGGTCCCCACCTCTCGAACAGGGATTCGTGATTTTCCTCCGAGACAATTGTTCCCACGATTGAGCAGTTCAGCGTTCTCGAAGGAGCAAGTGGTTCGTTCCGGTCGTCAATTTTGGCTGTCCATCGTCCACCGAGTTTTCGCCATCTGTATCGAACTCGATCAGATCGTGTGAGTCGGGGACGGCAACCGTCCACCCCGAGAGGCCGCCATCGAGTGTGATATGGATGCCATCGTCTTCGACGATGCAACGATAGTCGAAGGTGACATCGCCGACTCGGAGACACGATAGCGACAACTGATCCCACTCTGATGGAAGTGTCGGCGCGAGCGTGAGATGCTGTTTCCCGGCGTCTGGTTGGATTCCAGCAAACCCTTCGACGACCACGTAGCCGAAGCCGTAGGCGGTCCACGCTTGCATACAGCAACCGTAATCGGGGGACATCTCACTCAGCGACCCCGGCATCTCGTACGATTCGGTTCGAGCCATCCGTCGGAGGTATTCGAGTGCAGCGTCCGCACGTCCATATTCCACTTCGGCGGCGGCCATCACCCCGGTCGAGATCGTCATCGTATGTTCGTTGCCGTATTCGGTTCCAGAGAGTCGCAATCCCCATGGTGAGGTAAACTCTGTCGTTTCCATGTGGTCAAGCGCGGCGTGTGCACGGTTCGATGACGTTATACCGACCTCCATCGGCGTCGCGATGACCCACTGGTAGAATGGCCAACTTCGTTCCTCGTCGGGGTCGGTTGCACGTCGAGCTTCAGCGTCGAGACGGTCTACGAGTTTGCTGCCTTGATCGTTGTCTGCCTCGTCGAGTTGCCAGCGGATGTCGTCGAAACGATCTAACAACTCCGCAGGCGTCCCCACCAGATCGTCGTAGCGTCCTGCCTCGTCGTTCCAGAACCACTCCTCGATGCGTTCTGCCAACTCCGCCCCCGTCGATGAAGCCCATTCACGAGTTGCTTCGTCATCGACGACGCTCGCCAAGCCGGCGAGTGCATCCAGTGCGTCGCACGCATAGACGGCAGAATCGATGAGTTCGAGATCCAGTCCTTTGACCTCCATGATGCCATACCCTTCCGGCAAGAGGTCGCCATCGTCGTCACACTCCTCGAAGAGATAGGACATCGCACGCCGACAGAGTGGATAGTGCTCTCGAACGAACGACTCGTCGCCAGTCCACCGATAGGTGTCGTAGACTGCTCTGACGAAATGTGGCGTCTCTTGGACGTTACCTTCGTGGAAGATCACGCCGTTCGTACTCGCTTCGTGGATGATTCGCGGTGTGTCGCCGTATTGCTCGGAGAATCGAGCGATGGTTTCGAGACTCGCTTTCGACTCTTCGTGATACCCGAGCGGAAGCGCCCCCTGTACAGTGTAGGCGGTGTCGGTTCCGAACCACCACGGGTACGTCGGTAAGCCTGCTCCGAACCCGCTGGCGACGCCATCGACGTCGCGCCAGAGCATGTCGAGGTTGAGTTTCACCCACTCGTAAATCTCGTCGAAACGGTCGTCTGGCGAGTCGAGTGCTGTTCGGCCAGCGATATCGTCGTACCGTTCGACTTTCTTTTCGTAGCGTTGTGGCCACTCATCGAGGAGTTCTCTGAGACGTTCCACGGGTGCCGCCTCGGCGGACAGACCGCCAGCCACAGCAACGACTAACGTTGCAGCCTCGTCTTCGGGAACCGATAGTTCGTAGGAAAGGTCGCTGGTGACGCCCGGCCCGCTCGTCTCTTCGGGCCCCCACAGGTTCGAATCGACGCGACCGTCTCTCGGTGTTTGGTTGGCACCGACCGCCACCGACCATGGGTTGTCGTCGTCGGTGACGAGAACGTGCTCATCGTAGACAGTGCCGGAGTCTGGCGCATCGTGAACACCACGCTCGTCTGCGAGCCACGTCGGTCGAAGGTCGCTTCGTGCGAGGAATCGAAGTCGGAGATCACGCGGCCCATCCTGCTTTCCAGTGGTACGAAACTCATATCGAATCACGAGCCCCGGAACACCGTCAGGTATGAAGGTCTGCTGTCGAACGTCGAGTGCTTGCTCCGTGAGCCGATGCCGATGTTCAACACCGACCGGTCGAGTCGTGAACTCGTCGGCATCGACGAGCCAGTGAGGATTCCCGGTAGGCTCTTCGATCCCTAGCCAGAATCCGTCGAGTAATTTGACCGGATGTGCCCACAGACCACCCATCTCGTTTTCGACGTGGTGACCCATGTCCGGAAACGTTCCATTCTGGGCTCCAACGAGATATGCTCGGTCGCCTCCACAGGCGTATATCTCGTCCAGGCCAAGGCGCTTCGTCGCTGCCATCCCGTCGTGGTGGCTGTCCATCGCCGGGAGCAACTCCCGGCGGAAAAGTATAGCTTTGGCTTACTCACTACTGGAGTGGTGAAAAATATCCTATGTTTCTCGACAGGTTGTTACGACGGGACGAGCCACGGAAGGAATGCGTTCGAGAGATAGCCAAACCACTGGATGAACCACGCGAGACCGAGCCAGAGGAGACCCCACGGTGCCGAAAGTACCGTCGGACGGACGGGCCACTCGGCCCCGGGGTGGGTCTGCGTGCGAGGATACACGTAATCGGCGACGAAGTGGACGACCATTCCAATGGTGACGAAGTGAATTCCGTCCACGAGTAGGGGAGAAAGACCGATGCCGGATCGGATGACGAATTGGTATGCGATGGCAGGTGCGAGAAACGTGTGGAACAGCCACGAACGGTGTGTTCGTTCGTTCACCGCGTCGACTTCCGGAAGGAGTGCCCCTATCACCAGCGGGAGAACGACGATCGGGTGGTGTCCGAAGACGATTGCGACGACCGCGACAGCGATCGCAGAACCGACGTGAACCGTCCAGCGAGTCACTCGAAGACACCTCGATATGCACGATCGATGCTTCCCGCACCATTTCCGGTCAACTCCTCGAAACTCACGACTTCGAGAACTCCGAGGGTTCCTGGGAGAAGGAGAAAAATAGCGATCGGGAACGTCGCACAGACGAGCATGAGTATCGCACCAGTGAGAATCTGCAGCACCGAATACGATGGCCGTTCGAGTGCTACGTATGCACCTTCCCTGAGGGCGGACCAGAATCCGGGGGTATCGGGTGATCGAACCGTGATGCTGGCCGCTCGAAGGAGCCACAGTGGGACGATGGCGGCGACGTATAATCCGAGTAATCCACCGAGTAAGAAGACGCCTGACCTGAGTGACACCGCGAGTCTTGCGTAGCTCGTCGTGACGAGGAGCACCAACAGGAGGATCACAGAGTATGGAAGCCCAGTACGGAGGTTCGCAACGAACGATTCGACGAACAGGCTGATTCGCTTTCGTTCGGTCGTCGGCCCACCTCGTCCTTCACCGGTAACGACGGCGGTGATAACTTCACAGAGGGCGATTATACTCGCGCCGATGGTAACGAGTGGCAGTGACGAAATGGTAAACAGAACGCTGACAACGACCACGGTCAGCAAATCGGTGTACAGCACACGCGAAAATGCGGCGGCAGAAGCACGGATATCCGGTAGTTTTCTTCCCTCGGCAGCCATTCGAACGAGGAATTAGTAGGGTCAACGGAAGTAGTTCATGGTTGCTCCCTTGTCAGACGACCAATTCTGGAGGGCGGGATCCAAATTCGATTCAACGCTCGCTTCGAATTCACTTGCGATCGTCGTTCCGTACGACACCCGGAATAAACAATGGGAGAACCTCCCGCACGGGCCGAATCGGCAGTTCGGTGGGTGTCAGGCAGACCGCGGCGTGGTGGTGCAGAACCGCGACGGTGAAACGCACGTTCTCGCGGTGGCATTCAACCTACGCGTCACGACCGAGCTCGGCTGGTACGAAATGACGGTCGTCACCACCCCCTGATCGTTCGCGTGGGAATCGGTTAGCCTACTCTTCGAGGAACACCCGAATCTCCGGGACGAGTTTGTCTCCCTTCTCCTCTTGGATGTAGTGTCCCGAGTCGTCGAACTCGACGGTGCGAGCGTCCGGGAACAGCGCCTGCCATCGCCGGAGATCCGACACGCCGAATCCGATATCCTGCATCGGCCAGAGTAGCAGTGCCGGAATATCCCTGAGATGGCTACGGCGGTTCCACAACTGCCGGAGCCACTCCTCTGACCCGGTCAGTTCGCGGGGAAAGACCCAGCTTCCTTTGCGGTCGTCCGGCGTCGCAAGTGGTTCGAGATAGTGGCGATGGATCCTGGGCGTCAGCCGTGAGCGGTCGGCGAATGCGGACTTCATGACCTGGTTGGCGAAGAGGTTGTATCGACGGATGAGATATCGACCGAGCGGCCCTCCAAGGAGTGCACTGAACAGTCGCTTTCGCCGATCTTCGACCGGCCACATGAACGTGTTCATGATGACGAGCGACGCCACGTTCTCGGGATGGTCGAGCGCGTACGAGAGCCCGATGGGGCCACCCCAATCCTGGACGACGAGGGTGATATCGCGCAACTCCAACTCTTCGATGAACGCCTCGACGATTCGGGCGTGGTCTTCCGGACGGTACGACCACGACGGCGGTTTGTCCGAGAGACCGAACCCGAAGTAGTCGGGTGCGATACACCGATAGTCGTCCGACAGCCCGCTGATGAGCGTCCGATAGAGGAACGACCACGTTGGGTTCCCGTGTAGCATGAGGATGGGCTGTCCCTCCCCTTCGTCGACGTAATGGAGTCTCCCTGGGTCGAACGTCGCGTCGTTCGACTCGAAGGGATACAGGTTCCGATCGAGCCAGAGAGAGCTGCGGGCCGCGTCGCTGGTTCCGGGTGTCTCCTGAGGAGTCATACTCCCACCTGCATGATTGCAGTGATAACGACGCAGAGGCAGGAGAATCTACCGGCCAGTGACCGTGACCCTGTAACGCGGTCGAGGATACCCGTCGAGAGTCGTTCGAGACTCTGTAGTGCTTCGAGACGCAAAGGCGGTCTGAACCTATCCGAGCACCGAACGGATCTTGCTCCAGAACCGCCCGGTGGCGTCTTCTATGACCACCACCACAGAGCCGACGAGTGGGAGTCCATCGTCCGTGTCTTTCGGTTGCTGGTTCTCGTCGTCCTGTGCCGACTGCTGATCGCCGTCGTTCTGTGACGGCTGATTCCTGCCCTGTTTCCCACCGCGCTGGTTCTTCCCACCCTGTTTCGTACCGCTCTTTTTCTTCGCACCCTCGGGGTTGGACTGCTTTCCGCCGCGGCCATTCGGCGTCGTGCCAACTGCTGGTGGCTTCAGTAGTGGTGGTTCGGTCTTCGGCGCGTTCGGTGTTCCGCATTCGAGGTTCTCGTACATGGGGCCGTCACGCTCCTTCGCGTTCTCCCCGCCAACGACACCGCTGGTGGTGCCGAACTGCTTCGGCTTCCCGTACAGTCCGACTGCGGGGTGATCTTCGCTGTTGTTCTCGACGTGGACGTTCTCCATCGTCAGCTTCTCTAACTGGTCTTTACAGTGAACCTCGATGGGACTGCTCCGGTTGCCGCCGTACCGAAGACGGCAGTTCGAGACGCAGATCTCCTGGGTCGGGGTGTGGGAGACGATCGGCGCGTCGGTACTCTCGTGGCGGTGGGTGAACGAGAAATCGCAGTTGTCGATGGTGGTACAGCCGGGATACGCATCGTCGTCGTCGCCCTCGATGTGGATGCCTCGCATCAGCATCGATCCCGACCAGCCCTGTTTGGGGACTTTACCGTCTTTGACGAACGTGCAGTTCTCGATGTCGGTGTGGCCGCCGACGCGGAGGCCGACGTTCGTGTTCCGGAAGAAGCTGTTCTTGATGGTCGTCTTCCCCTGAACGTTGTTGCCGTAGAAGGTGTTCTCACCCCAGTGTTCGAGCCACATGCGGTCGAGTACGAGATGGCCGCAGTGGTCGTTTTTCACGAGAAGCGCCCGACGGTTGCTCGGCTTGCCGGGTTGCCCGGACCCCTCGTGGAGATAGACATCTCGGATGATGCCGCTTGCGTCCTCGCTCTTCACGAGCGGGCGCATGAACGACACGCCGTGGATGTCCATGTCCTTGCCGTTCGTACCACAGTGACCGCGGACGACGACGTTCGAGAACTGCCAGTTGTCGGCCTGGATGTCGATTCGTGGAGGGTAGGCCACCTCGCGGAAGTCGAGTTCGAACCCATCGAAGACGAATCCATCGCCCGTCGCATCGATGACGTTCGTACACTCCTGGCGGTTCGTCGGGACGAGTGTCGCGTTCGTCCCGGTGAGCTTCAGGTCGTCGTGGTCGGTTTCGATGCACTCGACGCGGTAGGTTCCCGGTGGGAACTCGACGGTCGCGCCATCGCACAGCACGTCTGCGAGTACATCGTCGATCGGTTCGTTATCCTTCGGGTCGGCACCGTTTTCGGTGATGTCGATCGTCATAATTGGTGAATCGGCATACCTCGGAGTTCGGTTCGCATTCTTCGGACAGCACGTCGGTGACGTGGGCGACCGGAATCAGCCCCTGTCTGGAGAATCCTTCCGTGACCGGCGACGGGGTGAGCGTCAACAGTCTGGGTGACGACAGAACGAATGGTTCGTCGCGCGATCGGTCAGCGTGGTCTCACCGAACGGTGCTGTGAAGAAGCGTCCGATACTCGACAGCGCTCGCCCGAAGTCCGCATTCCACCACAGCCATGGCGATTTCTCTGACCGTCTGACCGAATGTGGCGAGGAGACACGGAGCGACACCGTCTCGAACTGCCTCTTCGCTGCGGCGACGTCTCGAAGGACGACGCAAGGAGAAGACGCTTAACCCCGTGCTCTCGAACATCGACAGGAAGACGGAGAAATGGCTGTGAGACCGGGAGATCATCCGCGCGTAGAAACGCGTCGTCCGGGCTGGGCGCTCGCTCCACAATTCGGCGCGGAAGGTTAAGAGCGTTCACAACCGATAAGATGAATAATATATCGTTCCAGACGTTCGAGAAGTTGAGTACCATGTCCACGCAGCGAAATCGTATCGCCCTCGCCGGAATCATCTTCGTCATCCTCCTCGCACAGGTGCTTCTGTATCCGGGCATCGATACACTCGTCGCCGTCTTCGGCGGGGCAGAAACGCTCTCTGCGAGCATGTGGTTTCTCGCCGCCGAGTTCGCGGCGTTCGTCGCGTTCGCCGGTCTCTGGGGTGCGGTGAGCGACGTAACGGGACGGCGCGTCCCGTTCATCGTCGCCGGGGCGGTCGGCGGATTCGTCGGGTACAGTCTACTCGGCCTGTTACCGACCCTCGAAGGGGCTTCCTTCGGAACCGCACTCGCACTCCGAATCTTCCAGGGTGCGGCGACCATCGGCGCGTTCTCGCTTTCGATCACGATGCTGATGGACCTCGATGGCGGCCACGGACGGAACATGGGTGCGGCGGGGATCGCTATCGGCGGTGGAACTGCACTCGGAGCACCGCTCGGCGGGCAACTCTACGAGTTCGGCCCGCTCGTTCCCGTGTACGCCGCTAGTGGGCTGTTGCTGGCCGTCGCACTCGTCGCGGTGATCGCGCTCGACAGCATCGAGACGGACACCCATCGAGAAGGGATTTCGGCCGCACTCGTCAGAATCCGCGAGACGCCGCTGTTGTTCGTCCCGTACGCCTTCGGATTCATCGACCGCCTGACGGCGGGGTTCTTCGCGCTCGTCGGGACGCTGTACTTTCGGGAGGTGTTCGAACTCGACCCCGGAACGACCGGTCTCATGCTCGCGCTGTTTTTCGCGCCGTTCGCACTGCTCCAGTATCCCTTCGGAATCGTCTCCGACCGGATCGGACGGACGATTCCCATCATCGCCGGGTCGACGCTGTACGGCGTCGCCGTCGTCGGTGTCGGCGTCGCGCCGTCGGTTCGCGTGGCCGCCCTCGCCATGGTTTTCGTGGGCGTCATCGGGGCGCTGATGGCACCCGCGACGATGGCGCTCGTCACCGACCTGGCACCCAGTAGTGACCGCGGGGTTGCGATGGCCGGGTTCAACGTGTTCGGCAGCGTCGGATTCCTGGCCGGTATCCTCGTCGGCGGTTCGGTAGCAGACCAGTTCGGGTACGTGACCGCGTTCCTCGTCGCGGGCGGCGTTGAGATTGCCCTCGCCATGCTCACCCTCCCAGTCATCTTCCGCATCGACCGGTTCGACACACCGCGTCCGTGGTGGTAACGTCTCGGATTCGGTTGTTGCTCAGGACGTCGCATGGGACGAGTCAGCCGCCGTGTTCGTGCTGCATGTCAGATAAACTGTTAACACGATGAGTACAGAACGAGCCGACGATGACGTCAGCGGAGAAACCGATCGCGGAGGACGCTTACACACTCATATCAACACAGCCAGCGTCCGTGTCATTTCAACAGAATTATTATCTATTGTTGAATTGTGTACCAGTCCATGACGGATCAGTCGGACTCTGATACGGCCGATCCAGCGGAGTGATGGAACGGGGTATACGATAATGAGACCAACCCTCCGTGGGATATTGACGAGCCACAGCCAGCTCTCGTGAACGCTGTCGGGAGTGACGGATTAACAGGTCGCATCCTTGACGTTGGATGTGGAACTGGAACACACGCACTCTGGGCAGCAGCTGAGGGACACCCAGGCGTGGGCATAGACTTTTCCAAAACGGGAATCGAGCAAGCCCGGACGAACAGGGAGGTCTCGACGCGACGTTCCGAGTCGCAGATGCACTAGATGTTCCCAGCGACATCGGACCGTTCGACACGGTGCTGGACAGTGGTCTGTTCCACGCGTTCCAAACCGAAGAGCGTGAGGACTACGCTCGTGAACTCGCCAGTATCGTCCCGGTGGGAGGTCGTGTGTTCCTCGTCGGGTTTGGTGAAGGTGCTCCGGAGGATGGGGGACCGAACCCGCTCACTCCTGACGATGTCTCTTCCGCCTTCGTGAAGAAGTGGAACGTCTTGGAAACGCAGGAAGTAGCGTTCGAGACGCGCGAAACCTCATTCCCCGGTTTGCTCGCGGTTGTCGAACGAGTCTGAGCGTTGGTGACCGGCACGCACTCTCAGTCGGTCGACGTTTTCACCAACTCGAAGGCGAAACAAGCGAAAGTCAGTTGCTGAACATATCCTCTCTATTCAGCACGACGTTTGTAACAGCAAATCGGTAGTTTGTCGAGCCACTGCAAGATATAGGGCGCGTATCTTTCACTCAACACTCGCTGACCGTTGAGTTCGTGATGCGTATGAATCATCCGTTCCCCACGGACTCTTTACGTGTTTATGATTCATCCTCTGGGATTGAGACCGTCACGTCGGATGGGAGATCCGTGAACGGAATCGTTCGGAGTATCTTTTCGTAGATATACACGTATCTGAGATCATCGGCATCGGTGATCGATCCAGTTCGCTCAGGGTTTGGGTAGATGAGAGTACCATCTTGCAGGGCAGGTCTCCCTGGGTTGAAGAATTGGCCGTTTGGGAGAACCGCAACGAGGACAACCCAGACTGCGTCCTTATATTCAGTCGTGATACGATGAGCATCGTCACTCTGCAAGCGCGAGAGATAGAGATTTTGGCGTGCACTCTTTGCAGTGGGCAGTAATTTCGCCCATAGAGTTATTTCACTGAGGTCGGGTTGCCCTTGAACATATTTTTCCGTAGTTTCGAGGGGCTTGATTGACGATTCGACGCGAAATGTTTTGATTTCATCAGTGGATTTGTTGATCGAACAGCCAGCGAGAAGGGGAGAGAGGAAGGCAGTTCCGTGAACCAGTAGCCGACGTCTATTCATGGTGGTGTTTTATTTTTGAACAGTAAATACGTTCTTGATAATTATAACTCGTCGTGGTAAGTACATCCTCTCTATGCAGCACGGCACTTCTGCCAGCGACTGGGGAGGTCATCGCACTCGCGCTGAATACAAAGCACGTATCTTGCACGGCTGCTGGTAGCGAATTGGGCGGTAGATAGGCACGCTTAGTTATCGTTGCTTTCGGCTTCGTGAGCTGGCCGTGTAGACATACCAATTTGGTTTCCGGAGACGAGCGAAAGTGATGGAAGTTGGACGGTCGTTCTAGATAATGCCTGATTTTTAATCTCGACGTTCGGTCATTCGCTGTAGGAGCAGCGATCACCCGAACGGCATCGAGGTGGCCGAGGACGCATCGCGAGCGTCGATCCCGGCACGCCTGCAGCTACGCTTCGCGATGTTCGGCGGCTCTGGGCACGTCCCGCTCGGCTCAATCCTGGGCGACCCCATGAATATCGCGATAATGGAGGATCACGACACCGTTACCGGTCGTCGACATGTCGGCGAGTTCAAGGTCGGCCCTCGCCCCGCCCTCTCGGAAGAGCCGCTTGCCGGTTCCGAGGACCAGCGGGTGGACCATGAGCTGGTACTCGTCGACGAGGCCGTCGGCCATGAGCGTCTGGACCAGCTCCCCGCTGCCGAAGACTAGGAGGTCACCGCCGGACTCCTGTTTCAATTCGTTGACCGCGTCGGCCACGTCATCCTTGAGGAGCGTCGAGTTCTGCCAGTCGACCGCGTCTAATGCCCGCGAGGCCACGTACTTGTCGATGGTGTTCATCCGCTCGGTGAAAGGACTATCTTCGCTCGCGGTCGGCCAGTACGACGCGAAGATCTCGTACGTCTTCCGGCCGAGCACGAGCGCGTCCGCGGCGGCGATCCAATCGGCGACTATCGGGTCCTCGTCGTCGAAGTACGGCACCTGCCAGCCACCGTGCTCGAACCCGCCCTCGCGGTCCTCGTTGGGACCGCCCGGCGCCTGCATCACGCCGTCGAGCGTCAGGAACGATATGACGTTAAGGTTCCTCATGTTTGGTACCTCGCTTGCATGTAGATATGGTGCGAAGAGAGAAGACCCTTGAGTTGATCAGCTAACTGGAGATTGGTCAGAATCCCCTCTCTTTTGTAGCACCTTCCGAGATAGAAACGTCCTAGTATCACTCTTGCCTGTAGTTATCGCTCGGTTGGCCTTTTTCGACGGTGTTGGATACGACCTCTGTATTCAGCACGCCGTTTGTGACAGCAGCTCGGTAGTTCGTTGAGTCGCTGCAGGATACAGAGCGCGTATCGGTCACCGGTTAGAGCTCGAAGCAGGCCGGTTCGGTCGTCAGAGACAGGTGAGTTCGAGATTAGTGACGTCCGAACAGTCGCTGTTTTAGCGAGCGGCGGGTCGGTCGTTCGGCCAACAGGACCGGGGTCTCGAGCGAGTCGATGATGTCGAATGCGAGCGAGTCGCGGACGATTCGCGACAACAGTCCCTGGTCCGTCGCCCCGATGAGTACGAGGTCGTACTCCTCGCTCAGCTGCCCGATCACGGATTCCACGTCTCCCGTCTCGATGTGCAACTCGGCGTCAGCCAGCTCGTGGTCGGCCGCCCACTCCTGAAGGAACTCACGGCCGGCCGCCTCCTCACCAGCGGCAACGACGTGCAGGAGGGAGACGGTCACGCCGACGGTTTCCCGTAACGCACTGGCCACCTCCGCGGAGAGGGCCGACGATCCACCGCCGGCCGTGGGAACGAGCACGTCGGAGAGCGACAGGTCCTGGCCGTCCAACACGAGGAAGTCACAGGGCAGATCTTGGGTCAGTTCGTCGATGGCCGTTTCGATGCGTCCCCCGACGAATCGCGTCCCGCCGTACCCCATCACGACGGCGTCAGCGTCGTGCCACGGCCGCGAGCGTTGGACAACTACGCGGGATAAAAGTGTCCCGTCCGAGAGCCGCAGCATCCGCCAACTATCCACCAACATGCAAAGCCCCGTTTGTCACACCCATCGAGGGGTGAGGCCAATGATCGACCCCGCCCCGAGCACAGAGACAATCCTCGCCCTCGAAGCAACCGACCCGATCCAGGTCACGACCACCAAACGCACGCTCACGGGCGTCATCTACGACCACGAACACACTGATCCCAGCCAAACCCACCGTAGCCCAGAACCCGGCCACCACACGCTGTTGTTCGCCCGCCCAGCAACGACCTCTACCACCTTTGCTGCACCTAGAAACTGCAGACAGAGAGTATTGTGCATGGTTGTACCTTCAGCCAGGGTGAAAATATAGGGTGTGCTACCATATGCCACAACCATTAACAATAGAGGGGCCTAAACTCAACTTGGACAAATACAAGCTTTGTTGAGAGTCAATCCTTGCGCCTTCACCTCAGGAAGTAGTGTGGTTATACTGCTCCCTTGTTGTGAAGGTTCTCTTTGTTGAGATGGGTCTGTCACAACACAGTAAACTATGTCCACTAAGAGCACCACGATGCCACATAACCTAATCCAGAAGTCATGGCTGGTGATAAGAATTCAGCAGGCCAACGGCTTCGGTTTAAGAGACAAGATTCTCCGAAGCGCATTCGGGATCGAACGAACAGGAAAAGAAACAATGAGATGTGAACGATGTGGTGCAGGAACCCTCGTCAAACCATACGATGTCGATGGATACACTGGCCACCTCTGTTAATCGTGTATAGGAACGTGGGAGCGTTTTAGAAATATCTAAGATAGCCAAAGTTTGACAACCTAAATATTTAATTTAATTGAAACTGTGTTTATTTGATTTCTTATAAATGTTAGCGGCCCATTCTGATCATATGCAGGAATGGTCTATTGAATACTGAAGTCCGAGAATAACAATAGAGAATTCTCATGAGAAACGTAATTGTAAGCGAGTTCCTATCGCTCGATGGGGTTATGCAGGCCCTGGGTGACTCGGACGAGAATCGTGAAGGATGGTTTTAATATGGTTGCTGTCAGTTATCATACTCGGCAGGACACCGACGGTTACCTCCGGAGGGTGTCGTCGAACACGCACGCCCAGGCGCAGTACCCCTAACCGTTAACGGACATGGAGTAGCTCCGAAAGATGGCCAAGCCGCCGGTCTCCGAAATCACACTCGATGCCCTCGGAACGGCAATAAACACCCGGACGGTCCGCTCGTCATACCTAGTCGCAAACGTCGGTCGGATCACCGAACGTGACGCCGTCCCGCAGGCCACCGACTACCTGCTCCAGCTCGAGGGAATCGAAACCGTCGTTGTATTCGGAATCAACGGGATAGAGATTCACGTCAGCGCACGGTCGACAGATCCACGCGTCCAGCTCGCGGAGCTGCTCGAGGAGATGTTCAGCGACGTCGGAAGCGCCGGTGGCCACGACGAGATGGCTGCTGCCCAACTCCCGCTCGGGATTTTTGGGGACGTCTCCGAAGACGAGGACGACTTAATCCGGATCGCCGGCAATCTCATCGAAAAGCGCTTCTTCGAGGCCACGGGACACGACAACCCCTACTCCTGACTCCGGGCGGTCGGTGCGTGAACGGTACAGTTGTTCCAGCGACTGGCCCGCTATGACGACGAGATGCTCGCCTCCGTCACGAATCGTAAACCCGACGAACTCGCGGGGAAAGCGTGGCGTGAACGCGATGAGGCCGGTCGGTATTCACTCTGGTCGAGGGGAAGTGGCGAGATCCGGGCCTACTTAGACGCCTCAGACCTCACTGAATGGATTCGCCTGAAATAATCCGGCGTGAGAAAAAGTACTCTCAGGAACTCGCTCGCCGGACGATGGATGCGATGCACGAACTCTCGAAGAACCGCCTCGGGAAAATCAAGCGCCAGCGATCTAAAGACGGCTTGAGCTATCAAGAGACGCGTCTCGTGTTGAAAGCCGACGTGGATGCTTCCCGGTGAGGTTACGAGCAACAACACGGACGACAGTCCGACCACAGACGGGGTTGCCGGAGAGTAGCGTGGCCGGGACGAAAACACACCCGAGAGGGACACGACCCTAACACGAAACCCCACACAACCGCGGATTTGGACGTCCCGAAGTGACACAGTTCAGGGCTGGCGTGGGACGGCTACTCGTGAGTACGGCAGTTGTATCGGCATCTATCGGCGACAAACCAGCGGGAGGGGGAGAGGTTCTACTGGCCACCGCTCCTGTGGTCGGGACGACCGATACGCGAGACTCCCGTGAGGGAATGCAGCAACAAAGTTTTCCTGTCCGGCTCACAATGTACACACATGACCTCGGAGACAGGCGAGAAAAAGCGCGTTCAATTCCGTGCTCCCGAGCGGCTCGTCCAGCAAACGGATACGCTCGCCACAGTCTTGGAGACAGATCGGACGACAGTCATTCTCTCGGCACTTCGGGACTATCTCCGGGATGCCGCGCACAACGATGAACTCAAACAGGAAATCGCAGAAGCATTCTACAGTGACGATATTACTTTTACACAGTTGAAAGAACTTGTTGGTCACGAAGAAGCCGCCAACTTCCGTATTCTCAAAGAGCAGCTCGAGGACGAATTCATTGACGAGACTGCTGAGGAGCTAGCTGATTCGTAGATGCAGGTTGTCGCAGACACATCTGCTCTTGTGAGCCTCGGCACGGTCGCCGACCACACGTGGAACCCACTCGACCATCTCCTTGCTACCCACACGATCATCGTTCCAACGCTGGTTTTCGATGAGTTAGAGGAGACAGCAGCGTATGATGATGTGTCGGGACACGGCGCAAAACAGGTTCTCGATCGACGGGAGGACTTCGACGAACGAGCTGTTGACCTCGATGAATCATTCCCACTAGACGATGGCGAGAACGCCGCAGTGACTCTCACGAACGAACTCAACGCGACGCAATTTCTGTGTGACGAGTTCAATCGGCTTGCCCTCATCCATGCGTCACTCGTTGATACTCGGCTTGTGACCACGCCGATGCTGCTTGTTGCTCTCGTGCGAAACGAGATTGTATCACCAGCTGATGCGGAGTCGTTACTCGATGAAATGAGTACGGCACGAAGTTGGTCGAAGAACACCTATGTACAACGTGCTAAAGCCGTCTTGAATAGCCAGTGACTTCTCCCACGACTAAAGTCGTGGGCTTCCCTCACTGAGGGTTAGGCCCACGTCGTCTGGGGAGTTCGCAGGTTCCATCTCACCGCTGGTTCCGTTGAGTACGACCTGCGTTTCGGGCTGAGCCACAACAGCCCCCACCGTCGATAGCGGACTCTGAATGTTCTTACCAACGGCTCGTTTCGCAATATTTGATGCACCATTCTTGTCAGCGTTATCCTCCAATCCACAATCGCCACACTCCAACCGACCCTGTACCTCACGATTCGTGTTCTTTGACCCGCACCGCCAACACGTCACAGACGTGTCGTACTCGTTCACAGGAATACACTCCCGCCCGTCGAGATGAGCCTTGTAGGTGAGGATATTCGCCAACTTCGCATACGGCATTTTATGGGTCTTGTCGTTCACGTACCGCCCTTTGTTATTGTCGAAGCGCAATCCCGTCATATCACCGAACACGATAACGGCGTTGCGTTCACGAGCGCGGGCAACGAGGGCGTTCGCTACCTGATGCAACTCGTGTTCGACCGTTCGGGATTCCTTGTCTCCGAGACGTTCGATGACCTGTGCCCCTGAACGAACCTTTGCCTTCCCAATGGACTTTCGGAGTTGCTTGTAGTGTTCGCGGACACGACGAACTTCTGCGCCGTGGAACTGTGTGTTGCGGTCGGAGAGGAACGTACTGACTGCTATCCACTTCGCACCCATATCGACGGCGAGAACGTCATCGTAATCGTCTGCGATGGCCACAGACCGTTTGCAGACGAGGTGGACGTACCACTCACCATCTTGGTGAACAAGTTCCGAGTCGCGGATACACTCGTCGGTGAGTAGATGTGTGTCTTTCTCAGGGACGCGGGCGGGAACCCAGATGCTATCACCCCGTTCTTTCTCGGGGTTGTAGACGGGGAGTTTGAACCACCACGACGAGAGGACAGTATCATCGTCGTGTTCGATGGTGATGCAGTCGTTGCGGAGAACGACGGGTTGCTCGGTGTCCTCTCGTGGATTCTTGTTCGAGCGGACTTTGCCCGCCTGTTGGTTGGTGGCGGAGTAGAGGTTCGCTTCATCGTCACCGTGAACGGCATCTTGGAACGCGGTGTATTCGCGTTCGACAAGACGGACTTTCCGCTCGGTGAGCGAGTGGAGTTTGATCCGTACCGTCGTGGTGACTTCACGTTCCATCCTACTGTCCCGTCTGTGATTCGATGTATTCTTCGATGGCCTGATTCGATACCTCTCCCGCTGAGGAGACGAAGTACGAACGTGTCCACAGTGAGGGGAGTCCAAAGTCAAACTCGTCGCGGAGTGTGCGAGAGGTGTAGCCCTTGACCTGTTGCATGATTTTGTTCGGGGCGAGTTTTGGGTTGCCCGTGATGAACAGGTGTACGTGGTCGGGCTGGATTGCCAGTCGAAGTATTTCAAGTTCAAGTTCGTCGGCCTTCTCCTCGATGAGTTGTTCGAGGCGGTCGGCAACCTCGTCCGTCAACACCGATTTGCGGTACTTCGGACACCAGATGAAGTGGTAGTGGAGGTTGTGAACCGACGTTCGTTCTCGACTATACCCGCGTGGCATGGTCGTAGATAGATACCGTTCACTATTAGATGTGGTGATTCTATCAACCCTACGCCGTGCTATTGAGGATGGATTGTGTCGGAGTGGTTGGATTCATCCCACGACTTCAGTCGTGGGCTTTCTCCTCGATTTCTGTAAAATCGGCGTTCGGATTGCGACGCCGACCCGATGTTTGCACGCGCCGTCGTAGCGGTCGTCCGCAGGGCACTCACAGGCGACTGGCACGCCATCCCGAACCGTAACGAGATACTCGTGCTCGGCAGGATTCGCGTGACTTGCGTTACGAACAAGGACACCCTCGGGGACGATGGTAAACTCGAGGGCTTCGTACTGGGCGCGCTTTGCGACTCGGCTGGTGAACGTCAGTTGGGACAGAACGTGGTCGTGGCTGGGCATGCTGACTCCACGGGGCACGCAGTGGGCCCCGCACCCTTTCGGGGGATAAAAAACGGTCCCGGTGGGCGGACGAATGGACACGTTGTCTCGGAGATCGAACGCAGATAAACCCTCAGTCGAATCGATAGATAGCGATTCCATCGTGCCCGCATCGAGGACAGTCGGTCGCATCGACCTCGACCGGCGTTCCACACTGGCGACATTCGGCGATGACGGTGCTTCGAGTCCGTCCAACAAGCCGCTCTAGGAGGTCTTTCACGCAACCACCTCGGTCACTTTGAGTTCGTTTCGAATTCGATCCCGCTGGGCACGAACTGTCTCGGTCGAAACATCCGCGACAGTGGCGAGTTCAGTCTGCAGCACGTCGATATCGTGTTCGTCTGTTACGATAGCCAGACAGCCAGCTGCCACACCTGCCGGGTTACAGCCAGTGACAAGAGCTGTTTCTGTAGCCCGCTTTGCCATGTATTTGGCACGATGCTCGACGTCGGTTGGGATGGCAAGGGCAGACGCCACCTTCGCGACGTACGACTGTGGACGGGGTGGTTGGGCAGGAAGGTCAAGTTCGGCATTCAGTACGCGATACGCTCCTCGAAGCGTCGCTTCGTCGTTCGGTGAATACTCGGCAAGGTCCGCAAGTGTCCGGGGCTGACCGAGACAGCGAATCGTCGCGTACACGCTCGCCGCTGCGACCGACTCGACCGACCGCCCACGGAGGAGGTCGTGGTCCTGTGCGGTTCGAAAGAGCGTACAGGCCTGGTCACGCACCGTTGTCGACATGCTGAGGGCACTCACCAGCCTGCGAATCTCCGTGAATCCATGGCCGAGATTTCGATTCGCCTTCGTTCCCCAACTTGCCCGCCAGTGCTGGGTTCGAAGACGACGAAATTGCCGTCGTTTCGTTTCTGGCAGGGTGTTTCCGTTGCTATCCGTTCGTCCATAAAGTGCGGTCGTCAGACCATAATCGTGATACGTCGGTGTGCGTGGGTTCCCCGTCCGTTTTCGGTTCGTCTCCTCATCGCCGCTGTACCATTCAGGGCCGTGGTCGATCTGCTGTTCGTCGATGACGAGGCCACAGTCATCGCAGATCGTTTCTCGCGCGTTCGTACGCACTCGCCCGTTGCATTCGGACACTGGTTGGTCGTCTCGTTCGGTACGTCTTCGTCGAAGCGATAGTCGTAGCTGTCTCTGATTGCCATCGAAATCACCGATCAGCGAGACGCCCTGTTTCGAGCGCCCCGCACCCGTCAGGGGGCAGAAAAACAGGATTGTGGGTAGTCCCACACGTGCAATCAGTAATCTCCTCCTCGCCGAATTCGTCTTCCGAGTGGTCGAGACACGTGTCTCTCACTCAATATTACAACCGTTCATGGTCTGTCGAAAATCAATACCTGGATATACTGATTCGCCGCGAGTACCGTCTAGTTAGATGGGTGATGAACAACTGTTGCGAGTTCGTCTAGATCTTCGAAATCGCTATCTCCCGTATGAAGGGTTTCACAGTCGGTGAGAACAGCTGTTGCGAGGTGAATTGCGTCTGCATAAGACAGTTCACGCTCCCGACGTTGGTAGTATTTCGTGCGGAGCCGTGATGCGTATACTGCGATTTCACTCGTGACAGGAATGACGTGTATCTGCTCGAAATCCTCGATAGCACTCGTTACAAGGTCTGCAGTTTCACTGCTAACCTCGCGGTTGAGGATATAATCAACCTCTGTCAAGGTGATCGTTGAAACGATGCCACCAGTGTCCCGCGCATCGCGAATCGTCTCTTCGGCGATATCCGATAATGCCCCATCAAGACCATACTCGAGCCAGACCCACGAGTCGAGATAGATCACGCGTGTCTGCTCCACTCGCGACGTTCACGCTCTAACAACTCTGCTGCGTCGAGTTCAAGTGGAGCGGCACGTTTCCGGGCAGTTTCGAGACGGTCCATCGGGTCATTTGGGACGCCGATCATTCGGACTCCACCGTCCTCATCGAACCGAAAGAGAACCTTCTGCCCTTCTGTGAGCTGGAGTCGCTCTCGAACTTTCTTCGGGATGGTGATTTGTCCCTTGCTGGTGATTGTTGCTTCGTACGACATCGTTATTGCTCCTTACAATATTTCAGTTTGTAATGCGTATATCTGTTTCGCATACTCCTATACTATCCTCTGACTATGGTTCATCCGATACCAACGACTCTCGCCTCACGAATCGATAAACTGCGATCCCTCATGATCACATTCCGGACACTCGTTAGTTTCGACCTCGACCGGGGTTCCAGACTGCCGACACTCAGCAATGACAGTGCTGTGCGACCGGCCAGTGAGTTGCATCAGAAGGTCTTTCATGCGAATTCCGGCCTGTGATTGGTTCGGTGGTCGTCGATGACGAGGCCACAGTCCTCGCAGATGGTTTCCTGAATAGTGGTCGTGACTCGACCGCCGCAGTCGGGACACGGATTGGTCGTCTCACTCGGTACGTCTTCGTCGAAGCCGCTTGCATAGGTGTTGCTGCGTATCATCGGAATCACCGATCAGCGAGACGCTCTGGTTCGAGCGCCCCGCACCCGTCAGGGGGCAGAAAAACGACGTGCTGTACTGCTGCCTAGGCGTATCGGAAGAATCGGAAACCGCCCACTTCCGTTTATTATGTCGGCCAGAATAGACACCACCAACATGATCCACGATGCTCGCGTCTTACAACCCCAGTTCATCCCTGACGAGGTCGAGCATCGAAACCCAGAGGTCAACGCCCTCTCGAACACGCTCAAACCCATCATGGACGGCGAAACTGGAGAAACCTCACTCCTACTCGGGCCGTCCGGCGTGGGGAAAACCTGCATCGCCAACTACACCGTCGAACGGCTGCGCGAGAACGTCCTCGATATCAACACGCAGTACGTCAACTGCTGGCAGGATCACACGCGCTTTCAGGTGCTCTACCGCATTCTGGAGGGTATCGGCAAGACGGTCGATATCCACCGCCGTTCCACGCCGAAAGACGAACTACTCGACCGCCTCCAGGGATACGATGGCCCGCAGTTCGTTGTTATCCTCGATGAAGTCGACCAACTCGAAGACAAAAGCGTCCTCTATGACCTCTACCGGATGCGGAACATCTCGATGATCCTCATCGCCAATCGCGAGGAACCATTGTTCAGCCAGCTCGACAGCCGTCTGACCAGTCGCTTACAGACGTGTGTTCGTATCCCCTTCGAGAAGTACCACCTCGACGAACTCGTGGCGATCCTTCAGGCTCGCGCTCGGTGGGGACTATCGGAACACGCTATTGGAAACGAACAACTGGCCCTGATTGCCGATGCCGCAGCGGGCGATGCACGGGTCGCCATCGGCATTCTCAGAAACGCAGCACGTCGTGCCGACCAGTCGGGCACCGACCAGATTACGACCGATACCGTCCACGAAGCAGTTCCCGATGGTCGCCACGAAGTCCGGCAGAAAACCATCGACCAACTCAACACCCATCAGCGTGCCCTCTATGAGATTTTAGACGAGGAAGGCGAACTCAATCCTGGGGAGCTGTACGAGTTGTATCAGGGACGGGTCGACGATCCAAAGACGAATCGCACCGTCAGAAATCATCTGCAGAAAATGGAGCACTATCGGCTGGTTATCGCCGAGGGCAAGAATCGCGCGCGCACCTATCGACTCCGCTAGCTAATTCTTCTACTGTTCATTCAGTCCTTGGATCGTCGAATGACGGCAAGCCATGCTTCGACGCTATCGCTATTCGACGGGGCGATTCCCTCTTGTCCGGCATTGACTTCGAACTGAGCCGGGTCAATCGCCTCAACAGTCCAGCCGTCGGCAAACGCCGTGCGAAGTTCGTGTTCGCTGATTCGCCGTGGACCCCACTCGCCCGGCTCTCGGTCGCTGAAACAGAGAATAACGACGTGCCCACCCGGTGTCACGACGGTACCTAACGACGCGACGTAGGTTCGTCGGGCCTCGTCGTCGAAGACGTGAAACAGGCCGCAGTCGAGAGTGACGCCGAACTCCTCGTCGAGGTCATCGAGCGAAAGCGCATTCTGGATCTGGAAACACACGCACCCCGATACGTCACGCATTTGTGCCTTCGTCCGCGCTTTCTCGATGGCTCGGGGGGACGCGTCGATTCCGCGAACCGAGTATCTGCGGTCGGCGAGGAAGAGTGCGTTCTCGCCCGTTCCGCACCCGATATCGAGGATCGATCCTTCAAACGACCGCGTCTCGAACAGTGAGCGAACTGCCGACTGAGGGCGACCGATATCCCACGGCGGCGTTCCGGCGTACGCCACATCGAACCCGTCGTCAGGCGAGTTCATCGTCGAAACCAACGGCCTGGACGCCCATAGTCTCCTCGCCCGACGGGTCGAACTTAGTGTGTTCCTTTACGTCTCATTCGGTTCCTCCGAATCACCTTTGACAAGCCCGTCTACAATTGCCCTCTGGACACCGATTGGCCTCTACACACTGCCCAAATAACCATATTCGGCGTAATTCGGTCGGTTAGATAGGTCATCAATCATTCACGACACCTACGGGTTCTTCTTGCTGCGACCCGACTACAGACACATGTCTTCTACTATCGCCCCACAGCAAACAGCAGCTGCGACACAGTGGCTCCGCGGCTTCTGGCAGTACTATCGAGAATACACCCACACTGCAGCTCATGCGGCATCAGCAGCCGCACTCACCGCGTTTGGCTTGCTGATCTTCATCAATCGCCTTTTTGCACTCCTCGCAATCGCGTCGTACATCGTTCCACCAATCATTCTCTACCGACTCGATGCAGACCTCGGAAAGCAATCGCCGTCACCACCAACAACTACTGGCGACTCCGAGCCAGCACCGACTGCAGCTAGCGATTTAGCCACCGACTCCGACAGTGATGATGGCGATTCGGACTCGGATTCTGACGGCGACGATGGTGATTCAGATACTGATGGTGACGATGGCGATACGGACTCAGATGGCCGAGACGGTGACACCGATACTGATAGCTGATGATGCAGTCTATCGACTTCGACCCAGAAATTCTCGAGTGGGGCTTGTTCGAACAACCGCGTCAGCTCTCCAGGATCACGGTGACGAACTCGTCGCGGTTCTCGAAGCGCTCTCGGTGGAACTTTCGGAACACGCTATCGGAAACGAACACCTGACCCTGATTGCTGATGCTGTCGCCGGAGATGCACGAATCACCATTGGTATACTCAGAAACGCGGTACGACGTGCCGACTAGGCAGGCACCGCCGAGATTACGCCGGATCATAATCGCCGAAGGAAAAAATCGAGCGCGCCCCTACCGGCTTCGCTGATCGTTTCTTTCGGAAGGATTGGAAACGACCCTGTCTTGCCTATGTGCTGTTCCGTCGATATGTTAACTTGTGATGATGCGCCACGACCAACCAGAACTCCCAACGCTCGACAGTGGAATCACACTGCTTGAGACGGCCGAGCGAGCGACCGGCGCGTTACAGTCGCTCGTCCTTGACCAGTTGCTCCTCGAAGGTGGTTCGGCCGTCTGGGTGGACGCCCACGGCGACGGGACGACCCAGCCACTCTCTCGGATCGCACCGTCGATGCGTGTTCTCGACCGCATCCGAATTGCGCGTGCATTCACGCCGTGGCAACATCAGAGTCTCTGCCAGGATCTCGCACCTGAACTCGCGGACGACACTGCCGTTGTCGTCCTTCCTGCGTTCGACTGGTTCTACCGGTCGGAAGACCTCCCACATGGCGACGGTGAGCGGATGCTTGCAGCGGCTGTCGATCTCATCGGCGAGATTGCGGAGACGTTCGATGTCCCTGTACTCGTGACCCAGCACACGGACGATTCGTTGACAGCACCGATTCGAGAATTCGCGGACGATATCATCCGCTGTGAACAGACGCCGTACGGGCCACGCTTTTCGGGCGACGAGTACGAGACGTTAGTGTATCCACTTGAGAATGGAATGGTACAGACGACGCTCGCGTTTTGGAAGCGCGTGTTAACGGCCCGTCACCCAGCGGTTGCAGGCGCAGAGTCCCCAACGGAGGTGCGTGCGTATGGGTCGTACTAATCCGACCTACCGCGACGCACTCCGCGCCATGGAATCACGATGGTCGGACTACCGCCGGGCGCTTCGACGCACTGACCAGGAGGTGTTCGACCGCCTGTTCGAGGACGCACGAGCACACGCCGATGCAAGCGGTATTCAGAACCACCAGTTCGTCGAGATTCCGGCACTCGTCTCGATCTTGCTCGAGCAACAGAAGTACATCGACGACCTCGAAGATCGACTCGACCATCTAGAGGACGACCTAAACGCTGAGGCATGACGCGATGGTATCAAGTTCGACTACCCCGATGGCGGGATACTCAGATGGTCGCTGACCGAATCGGGTGCTGAGACACCCGGCACCGGTCTTCCAAAAGGTAGTCTGGAAAGACCATGTCAACGAAAACGCCCGCAGAACTTGAAGCTGACGAGACGGCACAGAAACGCGCATAGACCGAACAATTTGCCTTCGACGTCGATGCCCCCGGTCTCACCGACGTCACCAACGAGAGCCATGAGAACCCGGAAGAGCACCAATACACAGTCTCCATCGACGACATAACCGAGGAATTGATGGCCTGCACGTGCCCGCATCACGTCCACCGCAACGCCTTCTGCAAACACATGGCCGCCGTCGAAAACGCAACCGACGACGGGACGTTTGACGCGTTCCCGTCCGAGGACGACGATGCCGAACCAGACGACTGCGACTGTGATGGCCTCGGTGACTTCCCGTGCTGGCCATGCGTGCGAACGGGACGAAAAGAACTGTCGAACTAACCACCGCTTCAGCTCTTTTTATTCATGTCTCGCCAATTGTCGATTCAGGTCTAACCGATCAGCGAACGCTCATAGAGAATGTAGACAATGGGATTAAGATTCAATCGAAAATCGAATCACTGTGTTTTAACTACGATTCCTCCAGACTTTTGACGACTCGCGACTGCAAAACGGCATTTATCGGAATCAGAAGTAACCAGATGGGGATGGCCAATATCGGATCGAAGGTTGCGACAAAAATCAAGAACTCCTGTCGTGACCACTCCCTCGGTAGAAATCCTCTGTTATTTCTTCATTGGAATACTTCACGAAATAGATGCTTCGTTATAAATGGCACTGTCTAGTTTAGCTCCTCCTCGACAGGCGTTCGGTTGTTGAGCGATTGATGCGGTCGTTGATGGTTATAGTAATGCACAAACTGTTCAAGCCACTGCTGGACGCTTGGCCGAC
>NZ_JBPEHG010000009.1:0-161621 GCF_054177585.1 Haladaptatus rarus
GTCGGCCAAGCGTCCAGCAGTGGCTTGAACAGTTTGTGCATTACTATAACCATCAACGACCGCATCAATCGCTCAACAACCGAACGCCTGTCGAGGAGGAGCTAAACTAGACAGTGCCAGTTAAGGTTATTTATAGATTTGTTTATGATTTCTATTTGGGAATGCTGGCTATACCCTCCGTCTCTATCGCTCCGAGATGCCGTCAAGGATGACGGGCCAGTGACCGATATGCGCCCTGTATCTTGCCGCGGTTCACCGAGTTACCGAGCGTCTATCACAAACGGCGTGCTGCATACAGAGGATGGGTTCAGCACGCCTGTCGACATGAGACGGCAGACGAGTCGACAGTCGACAGTGCGATGACATAGTCGCCAGCGGCAAGCACGCCTGCTATCTCTGCGCGTGCCTCACTCGACCGGCTGGGCTTCGGGGAACTGATAGCTTCCGTTGATGATTGGCTTGCGCGGTTCGTAGAGCCGGACGAGATAGCGCCATCCCTCTGGCGTGTAGAGGAAGTTCTTCTGCTCGGGGTCACCACCGAAATGGATTGTGACACTGCCATCTGCGTTCTGCTCTGCGGTCACGTTGTTCACGGAATAGGCGTCGTACTTGTTCTTCTCGAAGAACAGGTCACGGTTGTAGACGCTGACCGACCAGAACCCGTCGACGGGGACATCTTCGACGGTGAGCGTGTGTGGCGTTGTGCCGTCATTCTGGGCGGGAGTCCTGAAGAAGAACAAGGCTTCCGACGGTTGCGGAACGCCGGTCCACCCCGACGTAGAGAAGAGGAAAAACTTCACGGGATCGACCTGGCCGACGTCACCATACGCGCCCGAGTAGTTGTCTACCGTGGCCACGACTGTGTTGAGCGCGTTGTTCATTTGTTCGCGTGTTTGCTGATCCCAGTTTGGAATCTCGAACGACCCAGCCGATGCTTGCTCCACGCCGATCTCGTCCTGAAGTTGCCGGGCTCGTCTCACATCAGCTGGGTCGTCAGGATCGACAAATATGCGGATCGCGACGCCAGCATACCGAGTCCCTGTTAGCTCTTGTGTGATCGTGTACGGGCCAGGATCGTACACGCATAGCTTCCCGTATTGATCCTCGTTCTGGATGTTCATCGACAGGTATCGGTCACCGGTGTCTGGGAGCGTGATGGTAACTGGCTCGGTCAGATCGAACACCCCAAACGAGTAGAGCGTGTCACGATTCAACCCGATGGTAAACTGCTCGTCGACGGGGGTGAGACTTCGAAGATGATAGAACTGTCCGAACCCGCCATCGCTGACGGTCGACTGCCATGTGGTATGACAGTGGGCGCGCGGGAAATTCGCCCAGGTCACTGGGACCGGCTCATCGTCTTCTGACGGCTGCTGGCCCGTCTGCTGGACGTTTGCGCCCGGGACGACTTGGCGGGCGCTGGCGTTGCCGACGCCCATCACGAGCAAGCCGGCGAGACCTGTCCCGCGAAGCGCGGTGCGGCGGGTCGCTCGCAGCGGTTCGGCGTTCGATTCAGCTGTCGTCTCGTGTGTCTCGTTGCTCATGACGATTGGTTTCTCTTTGTGCGTGGGATCTGTCAGCACGACTCTGCGGAACCCGAGGATGCATGCAGCAGGCCATCCGTCCGGTTGAAGACGACGGTTGCAATCGTCACCCCTCCATGGGGACGACCTCGGGCATGTCATAGGATCCGTCGACCACTGACCAGCGTGGCCCATAGAACCGCGCTGCGAAACGCATGCCTCCTTCGGGGGCCGGCAGCCAGTTCATCACCGTCTCCGGATCGTCCGGTTTCTCGTGCTGGACGTAGATGACGAGTTCGTTGGCTTCGGTGTGTAACTGACCCGCTTCGAGCATGAAGCTGTTAATGCTGTAGCGGTCAAGTTCGTTCTCGACGAAGTAGCCCTGCGCGTCGTAGATCGGAATCGACCAGAACTCGGTGACTGGTGGGAGGTCGTCGAGGTCGAACGTGATGGTGTAGCGCGTCGACCCGTCAAGTTGCTCGCCGGCCGCGTCGGTGAATCGGAATCCAGCGACATGAGAGGCGGGCGAGTCAGGGCCCGCAAAGCCGATGTCGGCCATGACGGCCCGGGTTAACCAGTCGGTTCTGAAGTCCCCCGTCGGCACAAGGACTTGCCAGCCGTTCATGTCGACCAAGCCCTCCTGACCGGTGGTTCTGACGCGCTCGAACCCGTTCTCGAACCCGCAGATCAGTGCCTCCTGTACGTCTGTATCAAGGGCGGACCACTCGAACTCCAGTCCTGGGGCAATTCCGACCGCTTCCAACCGGTCGAGCATCGCAGCCTCCTTGCGTGAGTCGTCGATGAGTGACATGCTCGGGTCGTTCAGGACGAGGTTGAGGAGGGTGAAGAAATCCGCTGCAGTCTGATTTTCGACCTGCTGCGTCGTGAGTTCCTCCATGCGTGGAATCGTCTCGTAGTCGCCGGGGACGACTGGCTGTTCCGCCCGCGGCACGCCCGAGTGGTCGTTTGCGAGCCACTCGCTGAGCGGGGTAATAGTCGTCTGGTCTTGCAGATCGTTGACATGCTCGATTTCAGATTCGTCCGTGGGGTCGCGCAGCGCGTACCGGTTTTCGGCTAACAAGGTCTTCGTCCCTGCCTGGACGACGTCGATCGCGGCGAAGTCGTCCGGAATCTCGCCCTCGTAGCCGTCCGGCAGAATCAGGTACGACCGTGCGTCGGTGCCGTTGAACTGATTCCCAGCGTAGAGGGGGTAGATCCCGTACTGGTCCATCAACTCCAACGAAAAGTACCGGTCGGTGACTTCGGGCATCTCGATGACGACGGGTTCGTTCTGCAGGTCGAGGAAACCCTGCCCGTATAGGGTAGTTGCGTTCGGACTGACGACAGCCGTGAAGTCGGCCGTTATCGGTCGGCCTTCGTTGGGAAAGTACAACCGATTGACGCCCACGAAGACGTCGCTGTCCTCCTTCTGCGTGTAGTTGAAGCGCGTCTCGTAGAAGATGACCTGCTGGAGGCCGTAGAGGTACGCGTCTTCCGCGATCGATGCTATCCGGATATCCGTTCCGTTACCATGACTCCCACTGGAGTCTGGATCAGCGGCGACTGTCCGCGTCACCGGCAGTCCACCAAGTGTGAGTGCTGTGGTTCCGCCTCTCTGGAGCGCCTGTCGGCGTGTCAGTTGATCCATGTTGTCGATCCTCGATTGTGACCCCGTCCCAATGCAGCGACCTAAATGAGGCTACTCGGAGATACTTTGTTATGAACTGTGCCCAGAGCCATAATCTCATCTTTCGATGAGAGGATAGACACTGACTGGCCTTCGCTGGGCGGTAATCGATATTTCGACACACCTCACCACGGCAATCCGCTCTCCGGATGCTAGTAGCGTGTTCCTTGTGAGAACAATGACGAGAGGCGCGAGTGCCAATGTCGGGCCTCTCGGCAAACCATCCAGGTAAGTTGCTCGCTTGGAAGATGTAAGTCCACCTTAATCTACCGCAACGGTTCGTGCGAGACAAGCGCCTAGTATGCAGCACGGCCACTGAAACCGATCACCGAATGAGGGTTTCAACAAGGCCGGAGCGACGAAAATTCGCGGTGCTTGATGAGCGGTCGAACACCAGTCTCGCGGGCTAACGCGCGAACATCCTGGTCGTCGTATCCTTTGTCGCCGAGGAGAATCGCTACTTCGTCGGTATTCCGCTTGATAAGCGACGGCGCGATCTGCGAGTCGTGTTTTCTGGTCGTTGTCACGTGCAGATCGAGGATGGCATTCGCTTTCGTGTCCACGAGAAGTGTGACTTTCAACTGCTGAATCGTCAACTTCGCTCTCTTCGTGTAGTGCTTCGAGGCGTGACTACGGTCGAACCCGGAGGCGTCGATTCCGACGACCCCGTTAGTCGGAAGCAGCGTGATTGAGAGATTGAGAAGAACCCGCCAGACCGCCATGTCAAGACGGTTGAACGCCTTACATAACGTCGAAGGAGAAGGGAGTTCCTCAAGACCGATGGCGCTACGAATCCGGGGCATCTCGATAAGTTCGTCAAGAAGCATCCGGTACGTCGTATTCTTCCGAACTATCTTGCTCCTGCTGGAGACAGGTTCCTCAGGCCATTCCGCATACGCCGTGCCACCGTTACGGAGCGGATCGAACCTAGCAGTGAGAATCGTCGCTGGTGACACACCAGAACGATGACTGTTGCGTCGTGAAGCATAAATACGGGGACGATAGAGAGAGCGACCAGAGAGGCGAAAACCATCCTTCGTGTCGAATTCAAAACGATTCCGACGGGCGTGATAGAGAAGCTAGATGCTCATCTAAGCGACGTTCGGAGCATCGAACTTGATAACGCCTTCTATGTCGAGGATGGCACGTGGATCGAGTCGATCACGATTTCATCGACCACCGACTTTGATTCGGATGCCCTTATCTCCAACATCCCTGGTGTTTCACTCTATTACACACGCGATATTCCGACTGGGCCGTCCGGTGTTACTGTTCGGCGACTTACGATTCTCGCTAATGAATCGTATCCGTTTATTTTGGGGCTGATTCTTCGCAGAGAGGCGATTCCAAACCGTATCGTCCTCCAAAATGGCATGTTCGATGTGGTAGTCACTGTGCAGACCTGGGATCACTTTCGGTCGCTCGCCGATGAGCTACAGGATGCACTCGGTGGTTTCGATCTCAAGAGTATGAACGAGATCGATAATCCGGGAGAACCGCTCGACAGTGGCCGATTGACGGAAGTCCTTATTACGAAACTTGCCGACGAACAGTTGTCTGTTCTCGAAACAGCGTACAACATGGGATACTTCGAAGTGCCTCGAGAGGTATCTGCACAAGCACTTTCTGACGAATTGGATATCTCTCAGTCGACACTCAGTGAACGCTTACGAACTGCAGAGCGAAACCTCTTAGAGTTGATTTACGGGCCACGTGAGTGATCCACGACGAAAGTCGTAACCTCAGTCCCAGGGCGCTCGTGAATCCGAATCTCTCGTAGACTACAGTGCAACCAGCTTGCCTCGATGTTATAGTTATTTAAGAAATATTATCAACTTTATGCCCTTCCATTACTTAAATGTCGATAATCATCGACCCACTTCGGGAGTATCTTGAATATAATTATCCCTAATGGTGGTGTGTAGCATGGTATCAAAAGACCATGAGGGCAGGCAAGAGAGTATGGATGCACAAGAGATCAGCCGTCGCAACTACTTGGCAGCGTCTGTAGCTAGCACTGTTGGCTTAACCGCACTTGCTGGCTGTAGCAGTAGTGAGGATTCCAAGGGTGACGGTAAGGCGAAAGACAAGAAAGCAAAGGTTCCAGATGGAGTATCGAAAACGGTCGAGACGAAATACTGGCACGACTGGTCGAATATCGACGCGGAAAAACCGCCACTTCAGTACACTGCAAAGGCTGGGGCTGCACTTGATCCAATCCCTGTTGAGTTCTCCAGTGAGGATGACCCTTGGATGCGAGAACACGCGCTCATGTTCAAGCGAGGTGCTGAGGATCTCGGTGTGTCGGTGGAACTCAACGACCGGCCACTGAACCAGCTCTACGCACAGAGCTGGAATACCCCCGGACTTCAGGCAGTTATCTCCATGAGTACGCATGGGCCAGATCCCCAGCGTGGACTTGATCCGAACCCACTCCTCATGCGCCGGCATAAGGACAATCCATCCAACTACGATAACTACTACCATCCAAAACTGAACGAGATCCTCGAAAAACAACGAGAAGTGACCGGAGACAAGAAAAAACGGCAACAGCTTGTTTCTGAGGCGCAGCGCATCTTCGCTGAAGACGTCGGTGGCATCATCAGTATCTTCCCTGATGTCATTACTGCTGTCAACCGCAAGAAGTGGAAGGGATATGTGAAGACACCCGGCAACGGACCAACGGGCGATTCCTTCCAATGGACTGAGGTCAACCTGCAGCCACAATCAAGTGAGAAAACGTACGTAAAGGGCGTCACGACCTCGATGAATTCGCTCAATCTTCCGTGGGCGGCCGGCGGCGCTGAGGAAAAACGCCTCAAATTCATTTACGATGGATTGTTCGATGCGACACCGGATCTGGATGTGGTTCCTGCCCTTGCGACGAACGCGAAGTTCACTGACGACACGACAGTCGAACTCGATCTTCGGAAGGGCGTCAAATGGCACGACGGCGAACCATTTACAGCAGACGACGTCAAGTTCACCGTCGACCTCTACAAGAAAAACTCGTCGACGAGTCAGGTGTCGTTCTATGAGCCAATCAAGAGTGCCGAGGTTCTCGGCGAGCACAAGGTACGGTTTAACCTCAAGTATCCGGACGCGGCCTTCATGACCCAGCGTGTTGTTCGCAGTGTCATCATCCCGAAACACAAATGGGAATCGGTTGATAACCCGGCACAACACAACCCCCAGAATCCTGTCGGAACAGGACCGTTCACGTTCAAGAACTGGGATCAAGGCTCTCGCTTCGAGGTCGAGAGAAACGACGACCACTGGATGTTCAAAGATAGTTGGCGGAAAAACCATCTCGGTGATCAGGTGGCGGCTGGTCCAGGCATCGAGGGAGTCATCTGGGTCAACGTCGGCAACGTCGATTCGATGCTCGGAGCACTCCAGCAGGGGAAAATCCACGCCATCGGTGGCACGCTCTCAAACAGCCAAGCAGACCGCGCCGCTGGCACAGGTAGTATCGAGAAAATTGTGAGCGAGAATTTCGCCCCACTTGACGCGAAACTAATGTTCTCCTGTCCGCTGATCCGTGATAAGGAGTTCCGGGTCGCATTCGCAAAGGCTGTTGATAAGAAAGGGTTTGTCAAGGACGTTCTCCAGAATCGTGCGACGATTCCATCCGGAGAGAACCCGATTTCGCCGCTCACTCCGTGGAATACCGACGATACGAAAGATTATGCGTATAATATAGACGAAGCACGAACCATCCTGAAGAAGGCTGGCTACACCTGGGATTCGAACGGAAATCTTCAATTCCCGAATGGAAAAGCGTGGAAGGCGTTCGTCGACCGTGTCCAAAACGGGAACACGCACAAGCGCCGTGAGGAGCTCGGACAGGCCGACTTCTCGTAATTATCCCCAAACATCATTTCGAATAATGTTACCAGACCAACCCCTAGACGATGTAACGGTCATCGACGCGGCGAGTCTCTACGCCGGACCATTGACTTCGATGATACTCGGTGACTTCGGTGCGGAGGTCATCAAAGTCGAACACCCCGAGTATGGAGACGCACTCCGTGAGTTCGGTGACTCCTCCGAAGAACTCTCGTGGAAATGGGTGAATCGGAACAAAAAGAGTGTTCCTCTTGATCTCCATACCGAAGAGGGACAGGACATTTTCACCGACCTCATCGCCGATGCTGATGTCCTAATCGAAAACTTCCGCCCTGGAACGCTTGAACGCTGGAACGTTGGGTGGGAGACGCTCTCCGACATCAACGACGATCTCATTATGGTTCGTGTTACTGGATTCGGCCAGACGGGCCCGTATAAAGACCGTCCCGGGTTCGGAACGCTGGTGGAAGCGATGAGCGGATATGCGTATTCGACAGGCCATCCAAACGGTCCACCGACGCTTCCACCGACTGCGATGGCGGACTCGATATGTGCACTTCATTCGGCGTATGCAGTCTTGATGGCACTCTACTGGCGAGACGTCCACGGTGGTTCAGGTCAGTACATTGACTCGGCCATCCTCGAGACGATGTTCGGTGTGCTTGGCGACCACGTCATCGAGTACGATCAAAAAAGGGTCGACCACAAGCGATCAGGAAACCGAAGCAGTCGTACTGCCCCTCGGAACACGTATCAGACAAAAGATGGACGATGGGTGGCAATCTCGGGGAGTTCACCGAGTATCGCTGAGCGAATACTGCGCATCGTCGGCGGTGAGGAGTTAGTCGACGATCCACGGTTCCAGACGATGGAAGACCGTCTCGATCACGTTGAGGAACTCGATGCGATTATCGACGATTGGATGAGCAATCACACGCGGGATGAAGTCGTCGACATATTCGAAGAACACGAGGCTGCAATCGGTCCCGTTAACAGCATGGCCGATATCTTCACGGACGAGCATTTCGACGAGCGAGATGCCATCATTTACGTCGAAGATGAAAATCAGGACGAGGACATCGCTATGCGCGGCGTCTTCCCGAAACTGTCGGCAACACCGGGATCGGTCGACCATCCAGGGCCGAATATGGGGTCACATACACTTGATGTCATCACAGAAGTGACTGATCGAACTTCCGAAGAAGTGCATCGACTAGCCGCACAAGGTGTCACGACTCTTGGAGGTGATCGCGATGAGTGACCATCTCCGACGATCCTTCCTCTACACGCCAGCAGATGATATTGAGATGATGAAGAAGGCAGCCGGACTTGATGCTGCCGACGCAGTGATCTTTGACCTGGAAGACGCCATCCCGGATGACGCTGTCGCCGACGGCCGGGAGAACATCAACACGATTCTTGAGGACACACATTTCGATCAGACGGAAGTTTGTGTCCGTATCAATGGCCTTCAGACACGGAACTGGGAAACAGATCTTCGTGCAGCAGTCGCTGCTGGCGTCGACACGGTGATCCTTCCAATGGTTGAGCGACCCGCAGATGTCGACCAAGCAATACAGGTCGCGGAATCCGCTTCCGGTGGGGTCCCGGAATTCATCGTAACGATTGAAACGCCGAAAGGTCTGTTCGCAGTCGACGAGATTGCAACCCGTGGTGGTTCATTGCCCCCCGTCACGGGCCTTTCGTACGGGTTCGGTGATTACACACGCGCAATCGGAGCGACGGGTAAACCGACCCGGATACATGATTTCCTCAGTGAAATCATCGTCAGCGCAGCAGCTATTGGTGGTCTTGATCCAATCGCCACTGTGTATCAAGATTACACCGACACGACGGGGCTTCGTGAACAAGCGATGGAATGTCGAGAAATCGGCTATATCGGACAGAAAGCGATCCATCCGGCCCAGCTCGAGGTGATTAATGAGGTGTATACCCCAACCCTGGAGGATGTTGAGGAAGCCAGACATTTTGTCGACAGCTTCGACACTGCTGAGCGTGATTCGCTCGTTGTCGACGGTGTCTTTCTCGATACAGCGATCGTCGACCAGTACAGAACGGTTCTTGACCGACACGATGAGGTGGCAGAATGAGTGACTTTCGGAGATTCCTCCTGAAACGATTCGTGATCGCCGCAGCGCTGACACTCATCGCAGTATCAGTCATCTTCGTCGTCCTGCGTTTGTTACCTGGGAGTCCCTTTGAGGCGCTCATCACCGCCGGGAATCTCAGCCAGGAGCAGGTCGATGAAATCATGGGGATGTATGGGTTAGACAAACCGCTGTGGCAGCAGTACCTCAGCTACCTCAAGAGTATCCTGACGTTCCAGTTCGGATACTCCATCCTGCGAAGTCGTCCCGTCTGGGAGGTACTTGAGCCAAAACTCCTCAACACGCTTATCTTACTCGTCCCCGCGCTAGTCACGACGGCAATCCTGAGCTCCTTGCTCGGGATGTATGTCGGGTGGAATCGTGGTGGGAAATTGGAGAAGGTCAGTATCATCGCGACGACGTTCCTCCGATCGACGCCGGTGTTCATTACGGCTATTATCTTCGTGATCATCTTCTCATACACCCTTGGTCTCGTCCCCGCATTCGGGATGCGGGAAGTAACCGCGTCACCGGATGGGTATCTCGATACATACCTGTCGACCGACTTCCTGTATCATTATATCCTCCCGTTCTCGGTTGCCGTGTTGTACTATAGTGGTGACTTCCTGTTGCTTGCTCGAAACGGAGTGGTGGAGAAGAAAGGTTCCGAATTCCTCAAGCTCCACCGTGCGAAGGGACTCTCCGAGTTCGAGCAGCTTGCTCGAGCTGGTCGGAACTCGATGCTTCCCATCTTGACGTACTTCGCACTCCGACTTGGGATGATTTTCCAGGGACTCATTCTCCTGGAAGTCGTGTTCGCATGGCCGGGTATCGGTCGTGCGCTCGTCCTGGCAATTCAACAGCAAGATTACCCGCTTGTGCAGGCAGCTGTATTTATCATGGCGCTTGCAGTTATCATTGCAAACCTACTTGCAGACGTCCTGTATGCATACTTTGATCCGACAGTCTCTACGAGTGGTGGTGGTGCCGCATGAGTACTGATTCGAGGAACGGGGCCGTCATCTTCGAGCGAATCGACACGTGGCGAACTGCTCTGAAAGAGCAGCTCGACTTCATCCGACAGGATAATCTCGCGCTCGTTGGCGTTATCATCGTCGCTACGTTCATCTTACTCGGTCTCTTCGGGCCGGCGCTTGCTCCCCATAATCCCATCGAACACGATATGAAGGCAGAAGATGGGAGCATCATGCGGCTTACATCGCCGAACGCGAAGGCGCCGTTTGGAACGACGGCCTACGGGAAGGACATCCTTAGTCAGTTCCTTGCTGGTGCTCGTCCGACGTTGATTGTCGGCCTGTTCGGCGGTCTGGGAACAGGAGCAATTGGATTTCTCGTCGGACTCGTCAGTGGCTACTACGGTGGCTGGGTCGACGAAGTCCTCATGCGGCTGACGGACTTGACGTTCTCACTCCCGTTCATGCCGATGGCCCTACTACTCTTGACGTTCGTCACGCCGAATATCTGGCTTATCACGCTCATCATCGCAGGGTTCCTTTGGAAGATGCCCGCTCGCGTCGTTCGATCGGAAGTCCTCTCGGTTCGTGAGCGGACGTTCGTTAAGTCGGCACGTGCGAGTGGAGCCAGTGACCTACGGACGATGTTCTTCCACGTCGCACCGAACGTCCTGCCGATCGGATTTCTCTACACGGCGTACGGTGTCGCATGGTCGATCGCTGCCCAGGCGAGCCTTGCGTTCCTTGGGTTCGGCGACCCCACGATGACGAGTTGGGGGCGAATGCTTCGCATGGTATTCGACTCAGGTAATATACGAATCGCATGGTGGTGGGTATTCCCACCCGCACTGGGAATTGCCGCCATTACAACCTCAGTGTTCCTCATCGGTCGCGCCTACGAGGAAGTCATTAACCCCGAAATCGAAATCGAACAATGACGCTACTCAACGTTCAAGACCTCAAAGTAACGTACGGCACGCAAAACGGCACCGTTCACGCAGTGAACGGTATCTCGTTTAGCATCGACGAAGGCGTTAACTATGGCCTCGCCGGTGAGTCTGGGTCCGGTAAGTCGACTGCAGCAGAGGCAATCCTCGGCCTGCTTCCCGACAACGGTCAGGTAGACGCTGGAAAGATTCAATTCAAAGGACGCGACTTGACGACCCTCTCGCCTCGTGAACGACGCGATGTCTTGTGGGAGGAAATCGCGTACATCCCTCAGAGTGCGATGGACGCCCTCGATCCGGTGATGACGACTGGTTCCCAAATTCAGCAGGCGATACTGAAACACCGGAACGTATCGAAATCGAAGGCCCGTGACCGAGTGCGAGAACTCTTCGACCTCGTCGGTCTCGACCCGAACCGCATCGACGACTATCCCCACGAGTTCTCCGGCGGGATGCGTCAACGGGTAACCATCGCCATGGCGCTCGCTCTCGAACCGGAACTCATCATTGCCGATGAACCGACAACCGGGCTCGACGTCATTGTTCAAGACAAAATCATCAACAAAATTCTCGAGATACAGGACCGAATCGATAGCTCACTACTACTCATCACCCATGAAATCGGAGTCATCGCAGAAACATGTGATGACCTGTCGATTCTTTACGGAGGCAAGGTGATGGAACAGGGGAGTGTCGATAACGTCCTCATCAATCCGACAAATCCCTATACGATGGGACTGAAGAACTCGTTTCCGGAAATCGATGAGACTGATGATCCGGTCTCCATTCCGGGGTCACCACCAAATCTCAACCGAGAACCATCTGCATGTGTGTTCAAGGATCGATGTCCCTTTGCGACTGATGAGTGTGAGCAGTCTCATCCAGGGTTTGTCGATCTCCCGAACCGGAACCATCGCTCGGCGTGCCATCGCGTCCAGAAAGCCGCCCAAATGCGGCGAGACGCAATGGAGCCAGAAACGTGGGGCATCAACGATGAGGATGACGCCACTACTGAGAGCGGGGAAACGATTCTTGAGACACATAGCCTCGAGAGGTGGTACTCACAGAGTCAGTCACTCATGAGTAAATTCCGCGGTGAAGAGCCGAACCATGTACGCGCAGTCGATGGCGTTTCCCTGTCGGTACGACGCTCAGAAATCCTCGGCATCGCCGGTGAAAGTGGCTGTGGGAAATCCACGCTCGGTGAGACTATTGCACTGCTCGATGAGCCGACGGGTGGGGAGATCATCTTCGATGGCGAGTCGCACAACTACTACCAGAATGGGAATATGAAGGAATTTCGGCGGAAAGTGCAGATCATCTTCCAAGATCCGTTTGATTCACTCAACCCGCGTCAGACTGTGCGTCAGCTCGTCGGTGAACCATTGACTATTCACGATTATCGGACCGATGAGCGTGAAGTAGCCATCATCGAAACACTCGAAAGGGTGGGTCTGACGCCCCCGACAGAGTTCCTCGACCAGTATCCGCACGAGCTATCGGGCGGCCAACGGCAACGTGTCGCCATCGCACGAGCACTCGTCCTTGACCCTGATTTCCTGATCTGCGACGAACCTGCATCGATGCTCGACGTTTCTTTGAAAGTGAATCTACTCAATCTCCTCCGTGGGCTTGCCGACACGGAAAATCTCGGTATCATATACATCTCACACGACCTTGCGAGTCTCTTGCAGGTCTCGAACCGACTTGCGATCATGTACCTCGGGCGTGTGATTGAAACTGGTGACGTTGATCGCATCGCCGAGCAACCGAAACACCCCTACACACATTCGCTTCTATCGGCGACTCCAGAAAAAGATCCCTCGATTGACCGCGAGAGAGTTCATCTTGAGGGCGAACCGCCGGATCCGGTGAACCTCCCGTCGGGATGTACTTTCGCGCCACGGTGCCCGAAAGCGAAAGAGGAGTGTCGACAGGCCGAACCACAGCTAACAGAAGCTGCTGAAAATGGACACAAAGCGGCCTGTTACTTCCCAAAGGGAGAAGTCGAAAACATCACTAACGAGCGCCAACCACCCGATTACGGAGAATCAAGTAGCGACTGATTCCCACTTCTACAGGTGAAACAGGGCGAGTGCCTCGGGACGTGACCCCGAGGTGGTTCACTAGCTGACTCCTACGACACAGCGAATCATCACCGAGACACTGCGGATGTATCCGCCCGTGCATACGATTCCCCGACAGACGACGCGCGATGTCGAGGTTGGTGGCTACCAGATCCCGGCTGATTCACACATCTTTCTCGCCCTGTTGCCCGTGCATCGTGACGAGCGATTCTACGACGATCCCGATTCGTTCCGGCCCGATCGATGGACGTCTGAGCTCGAGGACGATCTGCCTGATTTTGCGTATATGCCATTTGGTGGTGTTCGACAGACGTGTCTCGGTCGCGACTTCGCCCGACTCGAAGCGGTGCTTGTGCTGGCGACAATTGGCCAACTCTGGACGCTGGAGTGGGCAGGTGATGAGACGACGGTCTCGATTGAGCCCGAGATTACCATGCAGACGAAGGATGGTCTGCCAATGCGGCTTCAATCACGCTGAGCAATCATCGTTGATTCGACTTCCAAGATGCGCCCTTACCAGTATCGAGTTTCGCAATGGAGGCTGGCGGGAGTGTCACCTCTATATTGCCGTTCGTGTTCGGCGCCATGTAGGCGGTTGTTTGGGTGAATGCATTAGGCCTGCGCCAGCTCGTCTTTCGTGTGAATGGATCATCGTTCGCTGGTGTTTGCAGGACGACCGGGACGTGCGCAGACGAGTCGTCAGTGGGTGACCAGCCAGCGACACGGACTTCGACCGTGTAGGAGTCCCTTGACATCCTCCCCGCCCTGAAGGGCGAGGATTCCCGCGTTGGGATATTGTGGTTTACGACGTGACCTGTTCTTGAGGTGCGAACGCACCAGTCTCCTTGTCAAACAAGAACGTCGAAGGCTGTGCCAACCAGCCGTTACTCCTATCACCGCCATCCGTGACGGGACTCGGAGATACTTTCTGTCGGATGTTCTCAGCACCGTTCACATCAGCGTTCGCCACCGTCCCACACTCGTCACAGACGTACAGTCCGCGCTCAACACGGTTCGCGTCACGCTTCCGCCCACAGCACGAACACGACTTCGACGTATCCCGCTCGGACACTTCCTCGACCGTGACGCCCTCCATCTCGGCCTCTACGACTGACATCCAACTCCGAGAAATGCACCACGAACGCACTAGCCAGTAGGTGTGGGATGAAAGATACGCGCCCTGTATCTTGCAGCGACTCAACGAACTACCCAATATCTGTCAAAAGTGGCGTGCTGAATAGGGAGGGTATATTTTCCAAAAAAGCTTTAATTCTCGTCTAAGCTGGGTAATATATGCCGACCAAATTGTCACGCCGACAAATTCTCCACCTTGGGAGTCTCTCTGTTCTCACTGGACTTTCTGGCTGTGCGTCATCACTTGTCGGGACAATCGGATTCAGGCTCCGCAATTACACGAGTACAGCCTACAACGCGCGAATCAAGATACAATTCTACGGACGAGTGATGTTTGAGCAGACGTATCAACTGCCCGCTGCCAGCAGTGCTGATCCATACATACACATAGAGGAGAAGGCAGTCTCGAACATCCCTTCTGGGGTATCATATTCTGTCATCTTGTTCCTCAATGGATCGGAGGAACGAACCATCAACGCAACTATGGATTGTATGGAACGCGAGACACAACCGATGGATGAGGAGATCGATATAAACATCGGATTTGGTGAGGATGACGAGATTCAAATGGCTGACTCCTCGTGTTAGGTTCGCACCATGAACGCACCAGCCAGTGGGGATGGGATGAAAGAGATGCGCCTTGGATCTTGCACGTCGCCTGTGATCTACCCAGTTCCTGTCAGAAGCGTCGTGCTGAATAGAGAGGATGAGTTCAGCATGGTCATTTCGTTCTCTGCATGATCGAATACCTGAAGTGACTGTTTTGATAGGAGTGCGAATGTGCAAAGAAGGGGCGTCCTGTTCCTCAATACCTCTCATGCGCGTAGAGTAGTCGCTAAGTTCTCAGCTCGCGGACACGGATTAACGTCTGTGGAGACTGTGACCGCTACGGACATGACTCACTTCAAGTCCGTGTCTGCACGTCACGTCGTCGAAACAGGAAACCTCGTCCCGTGAGGGTGGGGTGATTCACGGTGTGCCACATGCCTCCCGAAATATAGCACGTGAAAGGAAGTCAATATACCGAGTCTTATACGGAGTTCTCGAAGACAGCGTACCCGACCACTTCTGCGGTATGAGCCGTTTCATCGTCGGCGCTTTGCTCTTCTTCGACCTTGACATCGACACCCGTTCCGGAGAGGTTCCGATACCGGAGTGATGCCGTATCGGGGCCGTTGAACGTCTGCATGCTCGCAACGAACTTTGGAGTGTCGTATTCTTGTTGGAAGGTGATACGAGACCACTGATCGGTGATCCCGCTGGTTCGCTGTACCTCGAATGGTGTACCATTGAGTTGCCCTGTGAAAGGTTGAAGCGCAACGTACCCGACTGTCTCGTTCTTATGCCCATTATCAAAGGCCTCCTCTTCTTGGACTCGTACATCGAACGAACCACTCGAGACACGCTGTAATCGTGTGATGATTGGGTCGCTTCCATTGAACGACTGTGATTGGGCGAGGACGATGGGTGTTTCCGTGCCAAAGAAGTCGTCGAGTGAAACGGTAATGAACTCAGTTTGGGCTGCTACGGTACCAGCTTTCACCTGATATGAAGAACCATCGCCGAGTTGTAACTCACGTTCACCTGGTTGCATGGCGAGTGTGTGGAACGTCTCAGTGATGTGTGAACCGTCGAGATACGCCCATTCTTCAAGTTTATACTCGAAGTCGCCGTCACCGTTTCGGAGGCGGGTGTGACACGGTTGACCGCCATTATATGAGAGTGGCTTTGCGATGGCGACATCAGTCGGTCGTGCGACCGAATCGGCCTGCTGCCACACGTTTCTGCTTGGCTGGTCGTTAGAGAGAGTGTTCGCTATCAGTGTCGCCCCCTCGAAGACAGCGTACCCGACCACTTCTGCGGTATGAGCCGTTTCAGCGTCGGCGCTTTGTTCCTCTTCGACTTTGACCTCAACACCCGTTCCGGAGAGGTTTCGATATCGGAGATTTGCCGTATCGGGGCCATTGAATGTCTGCAGATCCCCAATGAACCGTGGTATTTCATACTCTTGTTGGAAGGTGATACGAGTCCATTCATTAGTGACGGTTGCCCCAGTTCGCTGTACCTCGAACGGTGTGCCATCAAGCTGGCCCGTCGTTTGTTGGAGCGCAACGTACCCGACTGTCTCGTTCGTATGCCCATCATCAAAGGCCTCCTCTTCTTGGAGACGTACCTCGAATGAACTGCTTGAGATATTCTTCAGTCGAGAGATGATTGGTTGGCTCCCATTGAATGTCTGCGACTGGGCAAGGACGACGGGTGTCCCCGTGCCAAAGAAATCGTCGAGTGAAACGGTAACAAAGTCTTCTCGAACGGATTCCGTTCCGGCTTTCACCCGATAGGACGTACCATCGCCAAGTTGCAACTCGCGCTCACCCGGTCTCGTGACGAGTGAGTGGAACGTCTCAGTGATGTGTGAACCGTCGAGATACGCCCATTCTTCAAGTTTATACTCGAAGTCGCCGTCAGCGATATTCCGCAGGCGGACGTGCGTCGGTTGACCACCATTGTACGAGAGTGGCTTTGCGATGGCGATATCAGTCGGTTGGACGACTGAATCGGCCTGCTGCCACACGTTTCTGCTTGGCTGGTTACTAGAAATGGTGTTCGTCGCGAGGACATTTTCAGTACCCGGATTGTATGGTTCTCCATCGACGGTCCAGATTGCCGGGCCGTTCGCCTCAGTCGAGACAATGCCGCCGGTCACGTAAAAGGCGTACACACTTCCTGCTGGAACCGTTCCAGTGGCTACCGCTGAATTCGGCGGCCGTCTCGGCTCGCCGTCCGGCCCCCACGCCATAGTTATCGTCGCACCGTCGTTGCCTGCCGGGAGGACGTACTCGCCAGCGGTGATTTGGTAGGTTGTCGGTGAGTTATTGCCCGTGTTATCGATACGGACGAGCTGTGACGGCATCATCGGAACCTCCCCGAGTGGTGGTGGACTCGGCAATGGCGGCGTTGTATCCGGTGGGGTCGGATTACCGTTGGTCGTCATTCGATTTCGGATGAACGAGGAGTTGGTCTGCGGCCCGCTCCCACCGATAATGCCGGAGACAGTCCCCCACGTGTCTGGAACCTGTCCAATGAAGATACCATACTCAGTATCGTGATCGTTAGTGACGTGGACGTCCTCGAGTTGGAAGTATTCGAGATTCGCGGGTGTGCCGTCGCTCATCCGCCCCTCATACGTGTAGATGGCATCATGATTTTTCCTGGAATCGTAGCTGATGCGGACGTTTTGCACATTGATGCGCTGACACGGTGTCGGTGCCGTGATTGCTCCGCCGCAACTGGTGTCCAGGTAACGGTGATAGAAGTCGCTATCTGCGATGGTGAGCGTGCCGTTGTAGGTGTCAATGCCCGCGGACGGATTCGCAGGGTCGGTGGCTTCAGCATTTACGCCACGTTGGAGCGACCCCCCCGACCAAGTCTGTATTGGGTGCTCGTCGTTTTTGATCGACACACAATTTCGAACAGCGGTGTTGCCACCGAGTCGCATCCCGTTTTGCGTGTTGCGAACGAAACAATTGAAGATGCGAAGCCTCCCTTCGGGTTTCTTCGCATAAATCGTGTTCTCACCCCAATGCTCGAACCAACAGCGGTTGAACGTGAGCGAACCCTTCCCAGACTCAACCAGGATCGCTCGGCGGTTGCTCGCTTCCGTCGGCGCGCACGACCCCTCGTGAAAGTAACAATCCTGTAAGAGCCCCCGGGTGTCTGCTGCCGACGATAACCGAAAGTACGTCCGTGCATCGCTCGAATCGTTTGACCCGATGTTCGTGTCGGTGGCTGCCCGAACCCGTCCGCGAGTGATTAATCGACGAAGTTCCCAGTTGCCCGCGCTAGAGTTCATCCGGACGAACGGCGGCACGGTAACGTTCCGCATGTCGAGCTCGAACCCATCCAGCACGAACCCGTTCGAGTACACGTCGATCCACCGGACTTTATCACCGAACCGGCCAGGGATGAGACGCGCGCCGTCCGGGGCGATCAGTTCGAGGTCGTCAGTGCCGGATTGAATGACGAGTTCGTTGAGTCGGTAGGTTCCCGGCGGGAAAATGATCGTCGTGTTGCTGCCGATGAGATCCGTAAGAATCGGATCGATGGCGCTGGTGCCGGTATCGTCCGCACCCTGCTCAACGATGTCATACGTCGGCATTCACATCCCCTCCTGCGACTGGATTTTGTGCCTGAAATCGGCGACCCGTGTGGCAAGGATGGACACGGCTGGTTGTGCGTTCTCGTCATCGAGACTCCTGCTGATCCACCGAATGTGCGTCCAACGTGTCTTCGTTTCTCGGCCAATGGTTTTACTCAAAACCATGATTTAACTATATTTCGGCCAGTAAATTGTTATGAAGAGCCTGATTACAAATACAGAGATTCACGTCACAACCCAAACTGCAGTAAAAGATGATTACCGCCAAGATTCATTAAATTCCTATCGTTATGATGTATCACTTTTGTCTGGTTGATAGCTTTCCTTCCTTCCGATCGATCTAGAAGCTGATCCCCGTCTAAAAACCACCGTAGCAGTCGTGAATAGGCTTTTTAGCTTCAGGCCTCTCCATTCTTGAAGGTTACCCCAGAACGACATGAGTATAAAGGTACTATATCTGTTCGCATACATTTAGGAGATAGGTTGCCTATAACAATATGGGAGTAGCTTGTTTTAGCATTGTATCATATGAGTGAGAAACAACACACGAGGAATGGTCGAAATGGTCGAAATGGTCGGCGAACGTTCCTAAAGACGATTGGACTTACGATGGGCATCATGGGCTATGGCGGAGCCAGCGCCGTTGCACGGAAGCCAGATGGCTGTCGGCAACCATCCACTGGGTGGACATCTTTTCGGGCGACCCCGGGGCAAACGGGCGTAATCACTGATGACGGCCCGACACCATACGCGACGACCGACTGGGAAATGGACTTGGACGGCAGCATGTACAACGTCGAGCCGGTCGTCGCCGACGAGACGATATATCTCGGCGTGCAGACGGACACATCCAGAAGCAAGGGGTATGTTGCCGCGTTTGACATCGAGACTGGCAATCAGCAGTGGAAACGAACAGATTTGCCTGCGCCACAGACGCCCGTGTTCGACGATGGAATGCTCTATTTCGCCACAAGCGTATTGGAAACTTCGGACGCAGGTGGCTTTTATGCTCTCAATGCCGAAACCGGTGAGACGGAATGGCGTCGAGCCGCCACCCAGGAATGGGGATCCCCCGTCGTTACGGAGCGTCACGTGTATACACTGAACGAACATGGCGCGTACGCGCTTGATCCAGCAACGGGCAGTACTGTCTGGAGAACGGACAGTGTCGGTGGCATAGCGAACGGCGGCGGTGGCGGCGCACTGTGCTATGGAGACGGTACCGTCTTTTTCGCTGATGGAACTGCACTAAACGCTGACGATGGTTCAGTGATGTGGCGTGTGGCCGACGACAAACCCCCACTCGGAAGTCCTGCGGTTAACGACGATATGGTATACTACATCCAAACCGAGTACATTGTCGGAGACGATAGTAATGTACGCGTGTCAGCGCGGTCAATAGACGATGGAACAGTCAATTGGACGCATGAATCTGACAGTAACGGGTGGGATGGACAGCTCGCGGTCACAGACGACCATGCACTGTTCCTTGAAGAGAACAACGGGACGACCGTCGTACAGGCACTCAATTCTGAAACAGGAGCATCCGTGTGGACGGCAGAATTGAATGGGTCATACTTCAGCAGTCCGACTGTAGCTGGTGAGACAGTGTACATCGGTGGCCAGTATACGCCAGGTTCGAACCGCTGGAGTGGGCGAGGAGTCATCTACGCGATTGACTTGGAGACCGGTATCCGAAAGTGGGCGTATTTGCTCGACAGCAGCGATCTCGAAACGTCACCCGAAAACCCACCTGCTGCCGGAACGCCTGTCATGGCAGATGGGAAATTGTTCACTACAACGTACCCAGCCGGTTCGACACTTGACTATGAGTATGTCTATTTCTCCAACTTCTTCGTTCTTGGATCGGGTGATGAACGGCCGGACTTCGACCACCTGCTTCCAGTATGCGCCAGATGAGAGAAACAATACATCGGTAGTGGAAGCCTCCATTCAGAGTCGAGCAACAACATCCGACCTCGGGGACAACCTTGATTGGACAGACAGTTGTTCACAGTAGGCCGAAGTGTGGTTTTTTGACGGATAAACGGAGTCGGCACTGTTTCCTTCTGATTTACCTCGCTAACAGTCAATGGGGACGACTGTAACAAATATATATCAATATTATAAAAATAAAGCATAAATATATGGTGCAAAACATTGGAATAGTAGTAAAGCATATTGAGAGCCACCCCTGCGAGAGGGCAACCGTACGTCAAAAGAGTTTGGTGACAATCCCACTTAATAATCCCACAAATAGCCCATGATTCCATCCTCCACCGGCCACACATCAACCCCCCGTCACTCAGTAGGAACCGTTTGCATGCTGCTCGCGGATGACCGGCGGCGGGCCGTCCTTCACTATTTTACCATGCGAGACACTGACGTCGCCGAACTAGCCGAGATTGTTGAACACGTCTACGAGAAAGTCACCGAGATTACCACACTCAGACACGCACGACTGTCTCTCATCCAAATCCATCTACCAAAACTTGCTGACTTCAGCGTTATTGACTACGACCCGCAGAAACACACTGTGCGCTATCGAGGAGGGACTAACCTCGAAGTGCTACTCGCAGTCGCCACACGCCTCGAAGATACTGCATAAGTCACAGGAGCCATTCGAGGCGGTACGTGCGCGGCCGAAAATGCTCGAAAGAACTCCGGCGCCCATGTCGGCTGCCGCAATCCTTTTGAGATGCCATCTTCAATTGATATTTTCACTGCGTTCATTAGTTTCTACCATAGTGCAGTATGTGAAAATCGAATCATACCTTGGTATGAACAGCCTGAAATCAATACTTAGGAAGTAATCAATAGTTATAACCAATTTTGGTATAATAATAAAAAATCTTAAAGCCCATTCTATTTAGAGATTTCAAAAGTTATGTCTTTATGTTTCAAAATATACAAAAGTCGCCCATTCTCCAATGGTAATCGTAGTACCATCGTTTGATTATTCTGAACGCTGTCGACACAACGAGGATGACAAGAGAGTAGCACGAGTGAGTGCGCTCGGCTAACACCGTCGACTGGAAGCACTGTAGATCGAAGTGAGCATCGTCCTAATTCCGTAAGCGGAAGTTCAACCACCCCGGTACCCGCGTCTCAATTTATACGGAATTCGTGGTTCGAATTTTACGTCCTGCTATTCTGAGATTGAATGAGAGACACCGTAAGTGGATAATTTATCGTTTTTAGGGCTGGCAGAGGCGCAACACAGGCGTATTGGAGAAGCGGAGTAGAGGCTAATTATTGTTAAAATATTAGTATAAATTATGCACATACTTTTGATTTAAAAGACCGATGCCAGAGCAGGGGTCAAACATCATGGGAGAAGAATCTGATAAGGCTGAATTAGAGGATGTTGATATAGAGAAATTAAGGCATATTAATGCAGATGAATTGGAAGATATAGATTACAAACCGGTGAATTGTCCGTCGTGTAACCAAACTGCACTCCAATGGACGAGTGACGAAAAATACGGAATCGAGTGCCCTCATTGCGGATTTATTGAATCATTTAGTAAGTGACATCCTCACCGCCGTAAACGGCGGGATTCTCTCCTCGCAAAAAGATAGTGAATCTGACGTTGTCCGCTGTCCCGACCGCGAACTACGCCGAGGCGTCCGGCGTCCTGCGAACGCAGGAGGTGACGATCTCGATGGAGCAGCGGTACGAGTTGGTGATCGCGCTCGAAGATGCGGTAGAGACAGCGACCGAAGCCACGCAGCAGCAGTTCCTGACCCAACTCACGCCTCCACAACGACAATTACTCGAAGGTATCTTTGCGGATGCGATGTTCGACGCACAGCAGGCGGCACTGCTCCTCCTCGTACTGTTCGTACAGCTCATGCTCGTTGCATCGTCGTTCCTGCCACGGTTTCTGCCCGAAACCGAAGAATGAGACACCACGTCCGTCAAGGTGTGGCATCCTTGATCCCGATCGGGCCGCTGACTCCACTCTCCAACGGTCGATGACGTCCGCGACCGATTCCTTTCGGGCCGTGTTCAGCGGCGCCAAGATGTATCGAGCGAGGTCACATCCTCTCGAATCCCGCTTCTAGAACTCAACTGCTAACGAATATCCCATTTTCAATCAAAAACAGGTTCTAGTCTCAAAAAGAGGACTCTATTTTTGGTCGATGGAGCCGTATGTGATCTATGGCGGGGATCATCACTATTTTCGGGACTGGTGAGGGACAGACCGCGAAAGTGGCCGAGCGAATCGACGCCGAACTCAGAGCTCGCGACCACGAGACGACGACAGTGAACGTAAAGGAGATTGACCACAGCCTTGGCATCGACGACTTCGACGCCGTACTGGTCGGGGCGTCGATCCACATGGGCAAACAGCAAAAGGCGATCCGCAAGTTCGTCAGAGCCAACCAGGACGTCTTGGCGAGAAAGCCGAACGGCTTCTTCCAGGTCTCCGGATCATCCGGGGAGGGAACCGAGGAGGGTGCGGCGGAGGCAGCGCGGTACGTCGATGAGTTCATCGAGGCCACGAACTGGCATCCGGATCGGATTGGCCTCTTTGGGGGTGCGCTGCGGTTTTCAGAGTATGGGTTCCTGATGCGTGCGCTGGTTAAATTCGTCGCCCGAGTGGAGTCGTCGGGAGAAAATCCCCTGGCCGACGTCGAGTACACCGACTGGGAGGAGGTGGAGGCGTTCGCCAACGAGTTCGCGACATTCGTTGAGCAACGGATGGGCGAGACGGATGAGGATTGAACGGTATTCATCTTCCTACAGGGAGGGAATCCGACAACTCCCACACTAACCACGCTCCGATGCTCGACCCGAATGCCACCCGTTGTCTTTAACTTACGCTTTGATGGATGAGAGCAGACTTCGACATGGAGCGAGGCGGGCCACTTCACGAAGCCGTGAAGGAATACGCCCGCGACAACGGGATACGCCACTCACGCGCGTACCCCGAACTCCTTCGCAAAGCACTCGAATCCGAAGGCTACGATGTCAACGACTCAGACAGCGAATAAAACGCTGGAAGCCACGCTCGCACCACCCACGCGGTGCAAAGAGCAACGCCTCCAGCAAACGCTGTCCGAATACCGAGACGCACTCCACGACGCCTTCGAGCAAGACTGTACGACGATGAGTGCCACGAACGATGTGGTGACTTCGTACAACCTGCCGTACCAAGCGAAAGACGCCCTCAAATCCTACGTCCCGAAACTCCACAACACGTAAAACGCGCAGGAGTTAGACAACGAACACCCGCTTCGATTCGTGAATCGAGCAGGGAAGTTCGACCACGACTCCTCACGCGAGTACGAGATTTGTTGGAACGTTCCCCAGCCCGGTCGCGGAACCAACTTCTGGATTCCACTCCGACTGAACTCTGAACAAGAGGAACTGTGGGACGACCTCCTCGATGACGAATCGAGTACGGAAGTTGGCGAACTTCGCTTGCAGAAACACCGCAAGACGTGGACGCTCCACGTCACCGTCGAATACGAGGTTGAAGTCACGACGGAGATGCCCGAGACTACGACTCGGGTGGGCTTCGATATTGGCGAGTCGATGCTGGTCACGGGCTGTGCCCTCCAGCACGACATACCTACCAAACCGTTGCTCATCAACGGGAAGGAAGCTAAACGACTCCCTGACATCCTCCCACGACTTCAGTCGTGGGGTTCCACGGTCATAGACCGTGCCCACGACGGAGAGGTTCCCCACTCGTCCGAGACGGTGGGGTTGTGGGCCGTGCCAGTACGGCCCCCGACCGAGATAGCGGGCTCATTTACCGCCACCGTGGCGTGCATATCCTTACCTCGGACTCGGTAGCACACCCGACGGAACGAACCGACATGGTGGTTTCGGCCACTGTCGGATTCATCCCACGGCTGAAGCCGTGGGCGTTCTCCTTGAACCACTGTAAGAAGATGTACACGACCCTCAAGCGTCTCCAAGAGCGAGACGCTTCTGAATGGCGCGTCGAAGAACGCTTCTCGTACTATCAGAACCGTCTCACGGACATCATTGAGAAGGTGTCTCGTGAGTCCGTTGAGTACGCCAAACAGTTCGAGAATCCCGTCATCGTGATGGAGGACTTGGCGTACATCCGCGAGTCGCTGGACTACGGGAAGTACATGAACCGACGCCTGCACGCATGGGCGTTCGCCCGCTTGCAGGGACGTATCGAGGACAAAGCACGAGGTGCGGGGATTCCGGTGCGGTACGTTCACCCGCAGTACACCTCGAAGACGTGTCACTCGTGCCAGCGCATCGGGTATCGGCCTCGACAAGCCGAGTTCAAGTGCAAGAACCCGGACTGCCACGTATCGACGTTCCAAGCAGACATCAACGCGAGTGCGAATATCGCACGTCGCATAAACCCGTGGGGAGAGAGCCTGCCGTGGAAACCGGTGGGCGATGACTCGCCTCGGGATGGGCGCGGTTGTGACACCGCCACGAGACAGTTGGCAGTGCTAACAAGATACTAACACAAAAATGGAAAATAAGAGTCGCTAACAAGACAGATGTTTTTGTACATTATTTATCATTACTGGTCGCCTACCCTATAGTGACCATGGAGATAAACTGGAAGGCTGTACTTAACGGATTTCTGACCGCGTTCATCCTCGGACTACTCGTCGTCTGGTTCGTCCCAGTTACGGCGATGTCAGGACTGATTCAGGCGCTCCCTGGCCTCATCGGTGGGTTCGTCGCCGGCTACATGGTTAGTGGTGGCGAACGTGGCGCTGTGCACGGTGGACTCGCCACGGTCATTGGAGCAGTCGTCCTCCTCATCGTGTGGGCTGTGCTCGGTGCCCTGTTTGCCGGTCTGTTCCCGGCATTTACAGGACTCGCACTTGGCCTGTTGGTTCTGGTTGTCCAGGCGATTCCCGGGGCCATCGCTGGTGCCATCGGTGGGTGGGTGAAAGATCGACGTACCACGACCCGTGAGGCTGCTGGAACCACTCGCTGACGAGCAACGACCAGCCATTACTTCACTCGCAATGGACTATCCCTTCATCGTCACACCAGTCTGTAGAAATCCCGCTTTTGAGGGACTGTCCCCCACACCACTTTTCATCTGTTTTGGCCTTGTTGAAACCCTCAAACGGTGATCGATTTCAGCGGTCGTGCTGAATATATGGCACATATCGTTCATACTCTCTTCACTGGTTGTTGAGTTCGTGGTGTCTAGTCAACAAGTGGAGACTCAAAGATTATGCCGCTAACAGCATATCAATATGTGAGTAACATGTCCGTTGAATATATCGCTCCGTTCGTACTCGGTGTTTTTTCTTCGTATTTGCAAAGGATATCTGCTTTGGTCGGCGTTTTGGCCCAATTATGGATGTCTCACATTCGCGTGAAACGGGTGGAATTGCGTTTCGTTTCATTGGTCTTCTTTTCAATAGTATTGCGATAATCAAATTCCTTTAAATAGTTATTCCGTGGTAGAACCCCATCGTCTACGCTCTCTATTCAGCACGCGGCTCCTCTCACTTGCTGAGGGTTTCAACAAGGCCTCTGTTTTCATTTCCACTTCCACTTTCACTTCCACTTCCGGCGTATACTCCCCTCTATATCTCACAAAATTGACCATCATAATCTTCGTGTAATTCGTGACTGTCGGCCTTGTTGTCCAGCCCGGCACTGTCTAGTTAGGCCAGTTTAAGAAGTGAGCAGTTCCGTGGTTTTGGTGTCTATGCTCAACCAAGAACTGCTCAGTGAAACGTTAGAGACGGCGAATCTTGAATGTTGGGAGAACGAGCGGACGGCGACGCCCGTCAGGGCGTTCGCCGTCCGCCTCCATGCGACCGGTTGTTCGCTCAGAGAGACAAAAGCAATTCTTCGACCATTCGGCGTAAAACGCTCACACCAGGCAATTTTTCAGTGGGTACATCGGCTCGCTGATAGCGTCTCAGACCCGCCGTCGGCTGCGCCGACGCGGGTCGCGGTGGACGAAACCGCTGTCAAAATCAACGGCGAGTGGTTTTGGGTGTACGCTGCAATAGACACTGAAACAAAACTGCTGCTCGGTATCGACGTGTTTGATCAGCATGGGACCGATCAAGCGGCTTCATTTCTGTCTGGATTGGTCGAGAAACACGATCTCTCGGACGCTGTGTTTCTCGTTGATGGCTACGGCTATCGGACTGCCCTCTTCCGAATTGGGTTGAGCGGTCACCTTGACTATACCGAGCGAAACCTGATCGAAAAGTGGTTTCACACGCTCAAACAGCGCATCGACCGCTTTCATACGTCGTGAGTGGGCAGTCAGCCCAGCGTCCAGCAGTGGCTTGAACAGTTTTCACATTACTATAACCATCAGCGACCGCATCAATCGCTCAACAACCGAACGCCTGTCGAAGAGGAGCTAAACTAGACAGTGCCCCCTCTCCATCAGAAGGGAAATAGTTCCTTGAAGTAAGAACTATATCCTGCTAGCTCGAACACCCAATATGGCCAATTCACCCACCGACGGGCCACCCCCCATCGAGGACGCATTCAGCGGCGACGATGTCGAACAAAAAATCTATGGAACCATCCTCCAGACACGCGAGCCTGTAGCAGCGAGTGCAATTGCAGACCGAACCGACTGTGACCCAAAGACTGCCCGGAAATATCTCAGTTGGTTCGTGGATCTCGGAATCGTCACCCAACACGACGGGCATCCAGTCACCTACGAACGCAATGACGCCTATTTCGAGTGGCGACGCATCAATCAGCTCGCGGCACGCCATTCGCTTGAGGAACTCCAGCAGCACGTGCGTACATTAACGACAACGATCAAAAGTTACGAAGACGAGTATGACGCTGCGACCCCGGCAGACGTTGATGCACTCGCCGTTGCCGAGACGAGTGTCGACACGTCGATCGATGACGTGTACAGTGATCTCGCCGACTGGATGACTGCTCGCGAAGAGAGAACACGCTATGAACGAGCACGCCAGCAACGTGCGGGTACCGCCGACCACGAACAAGCTTCAGGATAGCAATGGTACCGCCAACTGGTGATGGGGGCAGTCCTGCGCCCATCGACCGACCAATCCTCGAGTTTCTACAGACCAGGCTCATCGCCACACAGCAAGTCGAACAGGCAGTCATCACTGATGCCAACGGACATCTCGAACTCCGCGTTACGTTCGCCCAGCCGTATTATCCAATGTTGGTAGATGAGGCGACGCTCGCTGTCCGGTGGTACACGAACGACGACTTCAAAATTCACTATCGAGAAGTGCACGCCGATAGCGCCTGGGAGTGTCGCTGGGATCGCCATCGGAACCCGCACAATACTCGAGATCATTTCCATCCACCACCCACTATTCCGACGCTTGGCGAGGATGCGTCGTGGCCAACCGATCATCGCGACGTCTTGACGTTCGTTCTCGACGAGATTGAACAGCGAATTACAACACTGTGGGACGAATAGGCGTTTTGACCGTCGCCAACAGACAAAGTCTGCAAATACGGCAGCTTAGCATCGGACGATACGGATACGCCTGAAAGCAAAGCCCCAGAGCGTGATTTTCATCGCAGATTCAGACGCAATCGACGACACCATCGGTGATCACGAGCGATTCGAAACCAGAATTTATCGTCCAAGACCGAAACGCGGCTCGGTTCTCAACGGTGGCATTGAGGAGAGACTGCGCGACAGGTCGTCAGTGACCTCATCAACGACGGTTTCGTGATGGTGGTCGCCGAACAGCGAGTCCTCGTTCACGAACGGAGTGGCGGAGCCTTCGACTCGCATACTACCTTATGATGTAAGATTGCGTATGTGATCTCATGATTCAAAATCGAATCAGTACGCTCGGAACGTGGATCGATAACCAATCAGCAGTCGTCCGTATCATTGCATTCGTTGGAGGACTCATTGCATTCCGACTTGCACAGATGGGCTCCTACGTTGCTGAGGGAATGGGTGATGTAGGACTTGTGCTTGTTGGAATCCCTGTCATCGCTATTGCCCTCTTGTCGTTATACGTCGTCTTCGTCACTGCTCGCTCATTCTGGCGAGATTGGCGTGGTAGCCGGCCTATCGCCTGAGTAATAGACATGCATTTACTGTTTTCTAACGAGGAGCGACAATCATAGTAGCAAAGAGCCGTTGCGCTCATTCAGGATTTGAGGTGCTAGGGTTAGTATTATATACTAACCCAGGGTCATCGGATTCCTGGTTGGGATACGCATAGAGCAATTCGCTCTCACCACCATCATAATCACTCTCCGGACCACCGATGATGAGATCTAGCTCTCGGGTGATGCCACCGACCTCGATCGTCTCCGGAGAGCGACCATCATAGTCGAGAAACTGTGAGAAAGAGGAGAACGCGGCGGACTCCCTCAACGAACTACGATAGATCGGCGTTATTCACGATTTTAGTTACTTTTTGCTGTGTTGCATCGTCATGTGTCGTGGTTAGCACTTGGAGAATATCGATGATCGTCTCACGACGTTGGCGGGTTTCTCGCTCTAATTCCTCGATCCGATTCTCTAAGGCGGTCACACGCTCTGCTGTTGCGGCTCCAGCAGGCGGAGAGAGAACATCTGGATTCTCGTCGATGATTGCCCCTCCCTCTGTTGTGAGTTGCCAGACCCGTGCCTTGCGACCACCGCCGCCACTGTATTCTCGCCGCCCGGTGTCCTCGACCAACCCCCACCGTTCCAGTGTCTTCAGATGATGGCTCATGCTGCCGGTGGGAATGTCGGCACGTTGTCGGAGTGTTGAGGTATTGAGTTGATCCGTTTCAGCGGCGTCAAACACCCCGAGGATGTTGCGCCGGTGGGGGCTGCCATGATTCAGCTTCTGCTCAATCTCGTCGGGAGTGAGGTCCGTTGTGGAGTTGGATGTATCAGATTCCATAATTGCACACACGCAACGATAATGAACTGAGACAACTATAATATTATGGTTGTACCCAATTGTATCAGCAACTCCCGATAGCTGTGCATGAAGCGGAAAACAACACCAAAAAATAACGGCAAGGGGGCACACCCTCAGTTCTATCAGAAACTGGAAAGGAGTGTGCGCGACACAACGCGGGGACTACCGCCCCCGAATACAGAGTAAATAGACCCGCGACGAAAGCAGGCAAATCCAGGATAGCGAGAGCCAGTGGGCACCCCCAATCTATCATAAAACAGATGATGAACAACACACGCGAAAAGAGGGCACCCCAACAGGCTACCAGCAGGGGCATCAGCAAGGATGCGACAGAGCAGACAGCCGAGAAATAGCAGCCGGACAGTCTGCCAGAGCGAATCCTCGACGACAACCAGGACACGAAGAAGAGGACAGTCCACCATGCAGAACAACTGGGGAAGAAGGACACCGAAAGAGGGGACAATCCACCGAGGTCACACGAGGGACACAGAGGGCGAGACAGTGGGACAGTCAGGCCGTGCTGGATCCAGAGAAGAACAGGAGAGTGACAAAGGGGACAGTCCAACAGTGCGAGCAACGGGGCCACAGTAGAGAGCACACTACCAGCCGGGACAGCGACAGAGCACTAGCGGCAAGCCGCCATGAGGAGCACCAAGCAGTGTACCGCACAACAAGAAACCGTCCAGCAGGGAGGCTACAACAGTACAGCAACAGCACACCGACAGCAGAGGTGGAATGATGGCCAACACAAGCGAGTGTGGCCGTGATTACCCTTGAGCCAGTGATAGACGAGAAAAGTGGACAGTCTGCCCTGCCAGGACATACTGAGAAACCCGCGAAGCGACGATGAGGGGTGCCAGTATCCACACTGGAGTGGGGTGCCGACGAGCGACACGCAGTCAACCAGTCTTGGTACACTAGCTGGGGTACCAGTAGCACGTACCCACGGAATGCCCGTGTGACGGCAGAGGTGGGATGACACATGGGCGCCATACTGGGGTGCCAACAGGAGAGACACCACGGTTTCAATGAACTAACGAGTGGGGAGCAGTAAAGCATTGCGAGACCGTCCACCAGAGATGAGTTTCGACTGCGGCCATGTGCTTGCAGGAGACGTTGCGGTGGACGTGGTGCGGGCAGGTGCAGGCCATCAGTTCCTCGGTCACGTCGTCGATGGAGACAGTGTACTGGTGGTCTGCGGGCGTCTCGTAGCTCTCGTTGGTGACGTCGATGAGCCCGGGGGCATCGACATTAGAACATTGTGACCTGAACCTCAGTGTCGCTGTCTATCGCCGCTATTCGCGGTAGTTCCATGGTCATGATGATTTCCTTCGGCGTGGCTGGCTGGCAGGCGGTCTGTGTGGGCGTGGGGATCTCCCTCAACGAACTCGTGGCCGTCTCGGTCACCGTTTTCGAACGCCGCGACGCGGGCCGTGAGATCACCGTAGTCAAGAATCCCCCGTTCGACCAACGACCGTTCGAGCGCGGTTAGCCATTGGCGGTAATAGACCGCCTCCGGTCCGCCGTTCTCCCGGTCGGCATTCACTTCCTCGACGAGACGGGTCTGGAACTCCTGCCACGTGAGGGTCTCATCGGCTTGTTCGTCGGTAAGGGCAACCGCGAGGGCAAATGCACGAGCCTGCCACGGGGCGTCGAACGTTGGTGCATCATCTCCGGGTTCAGGCGTGGAATCAGTCATACGAACCGCTCCACCCCTAACATGGCGTTGCGCGTCACGAGGTCCCGGAGTCCGGTCTCGCTCAGTCGGTCGGTTCCGGGCGGGCGTTGGGGTAACACCATATACCGAATCTCGGAGTTACTATCCCACACTTCCAACTCGACATCGTCGGAAATCTCGGTGTCGAACTCCTCGCGGAGCAGTGTCCGGGGTTCGTCGACGGCCCGCGAGCGGTAAGCTGGCGTTTTGTACCAGGTCGGCGGGAGTCCGAGGACCGCCCACGGATAGCACGAACAGAGCGTACACACCACGAGATTGTGCGTCTCGGGTGTGTTCTCGACGACTCGCAGTTCCATCACCTCGTCGCTGACCTCCACGTCAAGTTGAGCCACTGCCTCGATTCCGTTCTCGAGGAGGCGCTCTTTGAACTCGGGGTCGGTCCAAGCTCGCACGACTACTTTCGCGCCGATCAACGGGCCGACCTCCTCCTCATAAGTGGAAATCACGTCGTCTACGGCATCGGCGCTCAACAAACCCTTCTCGGTCAGCAGTGATTGGAGTGCCCTGGCTCGGGCCTCGGGGTCGTGATCACGAAGGTCGTTTGTCTCAGTGGTGGAATTGGATGTGTCGGTCATGGTTCTATAACGTAGCTTTCCCAGAGTTCGATGTGGACGGTGTCGGCATCGGTGTGGTCGGCACCCCAGAGGTCGGCGGCGTCGAATTTGACGTTGTAGAGTGGTTCCGCGTGATCCTCGCCGCGGGCACTCGCGTCTGGCAGCACGTGAGTGCCCCGGTGGGCCTGAATCGTTCCCCGGACGCCACGAATGTATCTCGGACACCGGGTATGGCCCTTAGGATGATTATTGTGAACCCTAACCTCATCACCAGGTTCAAAAACGGGGTCTTCCGGTTCGCGTTCCGATTGGTAGACCTCAGCAACTCCCTCAGTGAGCTCGTCCAGCGACGGACCGGATTCGTCGGAGATCTCGGCCTCCCCACGCTCGAACGCTGCTGCTCGGTCTGCGAGTTCGTCACGGTCGACGACACCAGCGTTGAGGAGGAGCGACTCAATACCTGTGAGCCAGCGTTCGTAGTACGGCTTCTCCAGATAAAATTCGGGGTCGTGTTGTTCGAGCGCGTAGCGGAATTCGTCCAAATTGAACGCACCACTGGCGATACCGGCGACGAACAGCGCGTAGACGCGTCCCTCCCAATCGTGGTGAAACGGCGACGCATCGTCGGGTTCGTCCAGTGGGAAGTCGCCGAACCCGTCCATCCCACCAAGGTCGTGGATACCGTCCATACCTCTTTCTCGATGTCAGCGGGGAAAATCCTTATCCAATCGGTAACAAGGATCATTCACGCCAATTCCTCATCACGACTATTACTCCTCGATCACTCCTTCGTTTCGTCAATTATTAACTCATTCACTGACGGTTCAATCGGAATCTCAACGCGTTCGGCCAGCTCGTGCTCGAAAACCTGATCGGGGCACCATTCTCCCCGACCTCCGCGGCCTCAAGACGCTCCGCGCGCGGATGGCGTTATGCCAATCGGCGATTCGAACCGCTCGCAGCACTGCGAGGTGTCGAAGCGGTCTGTCCAGCGGGCGAACGTCGAACCGTGATCCACATCGCCGAACTCGTGGTACTGCCACGCGTGGATGAGTTCGTGCCGGACGGTGGAACTGAATTGCTCCCATTCGTGTTGTTCGTCGGCTTTCCAGGTCAGCGATTTTCCATCGGCTCAATCAGCACTCCACTCTTCGATATATCGGGAACAGTACAGGAGCTGCTGTCAAAACAACATGGTCTGCGCTGACCGTCTTCCAGTTTCGAACAGGCAGTCTCGATCCGTCGCTCGCGTGTTTCGGACTTTTTAGCGGAGCGGATCCAGCGGATATATTCCCAGCGTGCTGTCGTTGTGATATCATTCCAGAGAGTCTGTGCCTCTGGATGGTCTGCAAAAGCATTCTCCAAGTCCGCTGGCACCGTGGGTTCCGGCCAGTCACTTACCGGCTCAATCTCCAATGTTACAGTGTCGCCGACGTCTGCTCCAGCGTTTTCACGCATGGCTTTGTCGACCTCGAACCAGTGGCTTCCTTCACCGTCCGGTTCAAGCGGGGTCTGAAAGTGGAACCCGTTGATGGTTCCGCGGCCCATCACCATGCCGCGAGATGGGAGCTTTTCACTCGCGTGCTCGGGTAGCCTGAGGACGGTTCGTGATCCGATTGTAACCAGTTGAGCGGTAAAGTTGATTTTTGATTTTGACATTGTTCTTTGGTTAACGCAGCTTAGTTACCATCATATGCTGTTTGCAGTTCTGCAATGTCGAGCTTCTTCATCTCCAGCAGTGCCTCCATCATGCGCGCATTGGCCTCTGGGTCGTCGTCCGGCAACTCGTTCAGCATCGTCGGCGTAATCTGCCACGAGACACCGTATTTGTCCTTCAGCCAGCCACACTGTTCGGCCTCGGGTGCCGCGCTGAGTGCGTCCCAGAGTTCGTCGATTTCGTCCTGGGTTTCACAGTTGACGATGAGGGAGATGGCTTCGTTGAACGCGAAGTCCTGTTCAACGCCGGTATCCATAACAGCCAGCCAGACGTCCTCAACTTTGAAATCTCCGAAGGCAAGCGCCCCTTTCTCGGCCGGACCGGTGTCTTCCGGGTAACGTTCCAGGTGGCCCAGTTCGGTATCCGCGAAGACACTGGTGTAAAAGTCGATAGCTTTCTCGGCTTTGTTGACGTTGTCCTGTGTAAACATGAGGGACGGCACCAGATCCGGCCGCCAGTCGCCTTCGTTGCTGGGGAGAATGAGCTGCCACGTGACACCATATCGATCCTGCACCCAGCCGTAATAGTCGCTGAATGGATGTTCATCAAGCTGGATGAGCACTTCCCCACCATCAACAAGTCGTGCCCATAACTCATCGATTTCCTCTTTTGTTTCTCGACTCACGAAAAACGATATCGACGGGTTGAAACTGAACTCCGGCCCACCGTTGAGCGCGACAAACGAGAACCCCTCAACCTGGAAGGCAACCGTCATCACGCTACCGGCTTCCCTGCCGGTTATTTCCTGCCCGGCATCCGGGTAATGGGTCGTGCCCTTGATCTCCGCGTTGTCAAACACGGAGGTATAAAACTCTGCGGCTTCCACTGCCTGGTCATCGAACCAGAGATTCGGAGTGATTTTTTGCCTGGATTCGACCGCATTTTCTGTTTCAGGATATGATGTCATGCCTACACCTCTCCAGTAGAGATAGGCTAGCAAGCGTCATATAAATGCGCCAAGTGCAGTGAAAGTGAACCTGTACTACCCGTGCTTCCGTTTAATATAGAAGAAAAACATGTGATATTTAATATTAGATAGAAGAACGAACAAGACAGGTTTTGATCCTGCCTATATTTTTCCTAAAAATACGATTATTGAGCCTGATCGGGGAATATCAGTTGAACTTGACAAACAAGTACTGAGTACGAACGAAGGAATCGTCTATCTTTATGATAGTGATGACAAATAGCGTGGAAGCCACAGTTATTTTTAGAATACGATAATATTAGATAGCACGACAAATCCACACACGATACCGTCCCAAATCAAGCGATTTTTTTGCTACGACGAGGTTAACTCGCTTCTTTCACAATCAAGTGTTGAAGCAGTCGTTGCTCAAGTATCAACATCTATTACGCCAACGAGTCACACTGAAACCAATTTGAACCTCTGAATTGGAACGTGTCGAACTTACTCGATTGAATGAGTACTATGCTGATTTGCCCCGACTAACGAAACTTATTCTGCGAAAATGGACTCTGGCTGTCCGTTCCTGACCAGCACAACAGACGTTGGTAGTGGTACAGCCCGTGGGACAGTCATCCTAGTACCTGCGGGTGATGGTCATATCCGGCGTTGACTGAAGGGACTGTCCAGTGTGCTACAACGAGTTTGAAGTGGACTGGTTGAGGCCAATGGATTGTCTTCTGTGAAGTAGTAGCAGGACTGTCATTGGTAGTGGGTCGATGGGCTGTCTGTTAGAGCGCAAATGATTGTGGAAGAAGAGGGCGTCTTCCGGTAGTGTACCGCCGAGTTACTCCGGAACTATGGTGTGGCAATAGTGGACTGTCAGGCTGGCTGGTGCTGGTTGTCTGTGCTGTTGGGTTTCACGTGAAAGACGGGGTGTTTGACGTCAGGGTGGGCACCCTGTGTCTGCCTGGCCGACTGTCCATAGGGTGAGAGTTTGTAAGGGGGTGACATGCTAGTGAGTTGGTGGTAGGCGTGGGCAGGGGCTGTTATCGGGAAGACGAGGTGTTCGACTCAGTGAGATTGTTCGGAGAGTGTGTGATATGTTACCGAGTAGCCCCTAAAAACTATTAGCACACCTTGCTTGAGCAGAGCGTATGGAGAACACGTCATCATCGCAGCCAGAGCTATCGATACGAACGACAGGTCCAGACACCGAGTCGATCACTGCTGCTGTGGTGACGGCAGTGACTGAAGCGAATGGCACGAAGCCTGCGACGCCCCTCTACGAGGTGATTGACCCAGATGCCCTCGAAGCGCTCTATCAGCATGGGTCACCGGAAGTGAGCTTTGAGTATATTGGGTATCACGTTACGGTGCATTCTGACCGAACGGTTTCCATTGCTGACGTAGATTCGTAGAGTGCTACGAGTTGGTTTCGTTCACATCCGATTCATGCCACCGTCACCGAGGCTCTGTCCTGCCTGCAATAGTGCTTCGAGACGAGGATGTTCCGTGTACGAAACGAGCTGCAGTGAGGAATTGTACTCGATCACGCCATGATCAGCGAGTTTGGGCAGATGGAGATGATGGAGCCGAATCACGAGGGGCTCTCGGTCAGTGTCTGTGTGTCTCTCGAGATGTTCAGCGAGTGCCTCGAGCGGCACAGGTTGATCGGCATGTGTAACAAGGTACGTAAGGATATGACGGCGGTGTCTATCTGCCAGGAGTTTGAATAGCTCGTCAAGCGAACATCGCTTGTCTGGGTGGTCCGAAGAAGAGTCCATCAATTTCACTGCCAGCAAAATGGATTTGCTGGCAGATTAAAATGGTACTTTACTGGTCAACCTCCATGCTAAATTCACTGTCCTCCAAGAGGTGTTCGAATACTGTTGCATATGCCTTTCGGAGATGTTCATGAAAGGCTTGCTTTGAAATACCCATCCTCTCTGCTAGTTCCTCACCCGTACTCATCCGGGGTTGCCCGTAGTACCCACTGAAGTACGCGATCCGCAATGCGGTCAATTGTCGTTCAGTTAACTGGTCTTCGATGATGTGTCGAAAGACATTGACTGTTTGAATTGTGTGAGAGGAAACAAGATCGAGATCCGGATAGATGTCGTGAACAGCATCGATAACCATGTCTGTTTGAACACTCGACGGAAATTCTGCGACGACATGGACTCCATCCTCATCATACACGGCAGCTTTGGTGTCGCCATCGAATGTATCGAAGGCTGAGAACAACGACGAGGTATCACCGTGAACCTCAAGGCGATGGGTATCGCCAACCGTGCTCAATAGTCGGGCATCGAGAGTAGTTGGGAAGTTTACGACTGTTGTGCAAAGTCGATCGGGGGAGGTGTGAGTGACCGTCCAGTACTGGAGGTGAGTCCCATCGTCTAGTTGGACGACAGAATTCACTGTAATTGTTACCGGTTCATCGAACGCCTCTCGAAATGGCTTTGCGAGATCATCGGAATGAAATTCGAGTCTGAGGCGTGGATCTCTGGGGGGAACGTCGTCACTCGCTGTTGAGCGTTCTGTGGTGTTGTCTAGTGGTTTATCCGCCATTAGCAACGGGTAGGTATCGTGTCGTCAAAACCCTCCTGTCTTCTGTACACCGCTACGATGAAGAATCGAGCTCGTGGAAGCTTAGTCGTCAAACTCAGCTGCGGTAATCGTCTCGAGGAATTCGACACTGACATACCGATATTCAATCCGGTTTGTAAACCCATGATTGGGAAGTAACGTTTCAGCAGCCCGTCCTGCTGGTTTGTCTATGGTGAAGAGGACAACAGAGTCTGGAAATCAGCGTATGGCTTGCGAATTAGTTTCAAGCGTCTTCCTACGTTCACCGAGTACGATCTACTGGCTCGCACTCGGTACACTATTTCCGTGTCCGAACCACCTGAGAATGTTGGTAGTCCCGTTTTGAAACGTGGAGTGGATAGCAGTCCGCGGGAAATCAATTCCCCCACGCTTGTCGAGCTGACACCATCTTTTTTGTGAGTAACTTGTTTGCGCTCGACACGCAAAGTTTGGTACTGGGTGGCTTACGCTCACTGGCTCAACGATTATATATCGGTATCTGACTCTGTGATTGGGGTTTGTTTGACAAATTAGCGACACTGAGATTCGACGAGACATAGACTAAAACGGAAGCGCAGGTTTGCTCGGCAGTTCCTTCCGTCTCGCTTTCACGATGGATCGCCTGGGAAGCCATCGAGGCCATCGCAGTCACAGTCCTTCGGTGGCCCGCTCTCGTCGTCGATCGGTGTCTTAGTATCTTCACTCTCGTCGCTATTCACTGAGACAAAAATGAGTCGATAGTAGAGCTAAATAATTTCTATAACCATACAAATCCATGATACAGCCTATCTAAATACAGTTATATACTTCGTCGTTGTTTTAGAAAGTAGGAAGTTTTTCTTCCGATACCATGACTGCATCCACCATCTCTCCAGACACTCGCAACACCTTCGAAAGTACCATCGGCGGCTACACGGTCGGCACCCGTGCGCACAGCCTCTCTGCCTGGTTCGTCCTCGCGCTTCGGCTCATGATGGGGTGGGCGTTCGCCTACTCCGGATTTACGAAGATCGTCGCAGTTGAACCATTCAGTGCTGGCGGCTACCTTACCAACGTCGCTGCGACCAACGGTAACCCGATCGCAGGCCTGTTCGCCTGGATGGGCGCGACCCCGTGGTTCGTCGAATTCGCGAACGTCGCCGTCCCGTGGGGCGAGCTGTTCATCGGTCTTGGACTGCTCGTCGGCGCGGTCGTCCGTCTTGCGGCGTTCTTCGGCGCGCTCATGATGCTCATGTTCTACTTCGGGAACTGGGACATCGCTCACGGCGTTATCAACGGAGACTTCGCGTACATGCTCGTCTTCCTGGCCGTTGCGGCGTTCGGTGCCGGCCGGATCCTCGGTCTCGATGCCTGGATTGAGAACTACGAGATCAGTGGGCGGTCACTCCTCGAGCGCTACCCAATCCTCGAGTACGTCCTCGGGTAGAATCTGACAACTGAGCCTATACCGCTTCCCTGTTAGAATCGATCCACCATTCGTTCTTCGCCTTTATTACTATATGCCAAATTTAGTAACCACGTCGTGTATATATACGTACGTGCGCCTAGACGGGAAGACCAGCGGTGTCTCTGGTGCGGTACGGTCGCAACTCTTCGCATCCACGTTGTCGATGCACACCGTGAGCGTGTACTGGTCAGCGATTTGCGAAAGCGTTTGTTAACGAGTCTTCGAAAAGAGGGTTTGAGCGGAGTTACTCCGGCAGTTCCTTCCGTCCCATTCGCCCGCATGGCCAGCACGGGAAGTCACCGAGACCAGCGCAGTCACAGTCTTCCAGTTCGGCATCGTTGTCGTTCTCGGACGGGAAGGCCTCAAGCGTCCCGTCGTCCGCCACGTTTTCGACGGCAGCCATGTGTTTGCAGTAGGCGTTGCGGTGGACATGGTGCGGGCAGGTGCAGGCCAGCAGTTCCTCGGTCACGTCGTCGATGGAGACGGTGTACTGGTGGGCTGCAGGGTTCTCGTGGCTCTCGTTGGTGACTTCGACGAGTCCGGGGGCATGGATGTCGAAGGCGAATTGTTCGGCCTGTGCGCGTTTCTGAGCGATTTCGAGAAACACGGAGATGGTATCTTGGAGGCCACAAGGTGAGAAAATATGGGTTCTTGGGAAAATCTATATTTGCCTGTAGCTCTTAGAGGGGTATAATGCCGGATACAGATCCACCATGGGAAGGAGACGTTAACGAAGCAGTCGTTGAGGAATGGAAAGCGGAGACGACACCATTCGAACGTGTCCGTGAGGTACTGCTGTCAACGACTAACCCACAGTACGCCAAGGAACTCGCCGAGCGTGCCCGTGTAAGTGAGCCAACTGCTCGAAAACATCTTCAAATCCTCGCCGAAGCAGGTATCGCTCAGACGGTGAGTACAGGACGCGGAGAACAATACAAGCGCTCACGACAGACCGTCGCGATGCAGCGCATTAGCGAGTTGCATACCCAGCTCTCCCGCGAAGAGCTCGCAAATGGTATTCAAGACCTCCGAGAGCAGGTACAGGCGTATCAAGACGAATATAGTGCAACGACTCCAGATGATCTTGCACTCCAAATAGAGTCCGCAGAGACTGACGAGTGGGCAGCCGTTTCTGAATGGCGAGCACTCGAAAAGAACCTTCACGTTGCACAGGCGGCACTTGCACTCTATGATTTCACTCCCGATAGTGGTGATCGTACCGAGGCAACGGGAAGTAATGGATCTCGTGGAGCGTTCGCCCATGGAACCGATTCGGGAACACTCGTCTGAGAGATGGTAGGCGATTCAACTGCCGGAATCTCTTCTGACGAGCTAACTGGTGCTATCGGGCCGCCTGATGCGGCTGAGATGCAGACGATACGAGATATTGTTCTTCAGGAAGAACCCCTCGTTGAGGGCGCGGTGTTCGATAATGTTCTCTCTCCGAAAGAACTCCATGGTACATTTGCTGATGGAATTGGAGACGCTACGTGGTGTCGATTCGATATCACGTGGTACGCATCCGGTGCATACCGATTTCACTACGTGGATGATGCCGATGTTAACTGGCGATTCGATCGCCATCCGAATACTCATTCTCCCGAAAAGCATTTCCACGAACCACCGGAAGCAAACTCGCAAACGGCAATTCGGTCATGTATAGAGGTCGAGGAACCGCACCTTGTTACTCGAGCCGTGTTGAAACTATGGCGTCGGGGTTACGAGACTGAGAGTTTTGCCGAGCTCAATACCGCTCAAAACCCACCGTGATGGTGTCCATGAGCATTCGCTGGTCGATGAAATTCAAAATTAGAAGTTGATGTGATAGAGAAAAAAGCAGAGTACGGGTTAGTTCGGCAGTTCTTTTCGTCCCGTTCGCACGCATGGCCAGCACGGGAAGCCGTCGAGACCGTCGCAGTCACAGTCTTCAGGTTCGGCATCGTCTTCGTCTTCCGAAGGGAACACATCGAGCGTCCCGTCGTCCGCCACGTTTTCGACGGCGGCCATGTGCTTGCAGAACGCATCACGGTGGACGTGATGCGGGCACGTACAGACCATCAGTTCGGCGGTCACGTCGTCGATGGAGACGGTGTACTGGTGGGCTGCGGGGTTCTCGTGGCTCTCGTTGGTGACTTTGATGAGCCCGGGGGCATCGACATCGAAGGCAAATTGTTCCCACTGTGCGCGTTTCTGTGCCGTCTCGTCAGCTTCAAGTTCACTAGGCAATTTCGTTGACATGGTCTTCTGGTCCTATTGGAAGACCGGTGCCGGGTGCTGGAACACCCGGTGCGTTTCTACACACGCCCAAGGGCACCGTTCTTCCTACTTATTCCTTGTACGGCATAGGTGATAAAACCATCGGTTCCTTACAAAGAATAAGCTTATATCGTGCGGAAATGAATGAGTGGGTATGACAGAGAACGATGAGAGGGCGCGTAATGAGAGCGGGGAATATGTCCAAGAGCACACTGAAGAGGCCGTGTTAGAGGTCATGAAACCGCTCGAACCCTACATGACGAGCGAGATCGCGGACGAGCTTGGATGGTCCCGACGGTCGGCCTACAACGTTCTCACTCGACTGCATGAGAACGACGAAATTCGGAAGAAGAAGCCCGAACCACGGCGTGTTATTTGGATTCGACCGGAATAGCGGTCCGTCAGTAGGGAAATGAGTGCTGTATAGCGACGAACAAAAAACAGGTTGCTGCTACTGTGAGTCGATGAGCGGCTACAAATCGCGCGCTTGGACGGTTTTGCGATCGTTTTCTTCGGCTCGACGAGCAGCGTTGTCGAGGACTGCTGCGACTTCCTCATCGAGCGCGTCGTAGAAATCACTCGCCACATTCTGTCCTTCGAGCTGTTCTTTCACTGCCGCTTTGACGATCAAATCGCCCATACAAGCATTTAGATGATATAATACTACAAAAAGACAGCGGCAAAATAGTCGAGAGGGGACCAGTAATTCGGATCACTGATGAGGATATTCTTCGAGTGATTCGTGCGTCCGAGTTTCCGGCAGTGACCGCTCGGTGGGTTGCAGATACGGTTGAAATAGAGCGGCGGCCAGTGCATCAGCGGCTCGAGGAGTTGTATGAACAGGGTGCGTTAGAACGTTGAATCATTGAGTCCGTGGGTGGTTATCTGGTGGATTAAAAAGGAATAGTTCACATGATACCCAACTCCAAGAACTGCTCGCTCGTTGGCTAGACATTGCCCTTTCTGGAGAAAAATACAATTCAAAACAAAATACAAATATAGTATTATCATATACATATAAAATCAAATCATTATGAAATCTATCGGATAGTCGAATTCTAATAATTCAATAATTGAAATTCATAGATTCGGGATATTAGTTGTAAAGAACATTCGAAAACGTTCAAAAGTACCTTCTGCGATATCAAAGTCGGGATTCATGGCCTTCATACTAAAGCGAACGGAACTCGGAGCTACGGTTGTAATAAGTTTAGTGATGGCTATCATTTATTGGTATGCGTCCAATGTCGGCGGAAGACAACGGTGGTTTTCGGTTGCCACTGCGATTGTAGGTACGTTTGTTGGAGCGTATGTAATCTTTCGAGTACGGCGGAATACACTCGAAGGGGCACTTACCGAATCCGATGAAACACGTGAGAGCGAATTAGTCGATGAGGCCGTGGAGTGATACTCCGACTTGTCCCGTTTCGAGTTGAGAACGTCACCGAGCGAGCAAATCGACAAAATCCGTCGAACGACTGAACATATACTCGAACAGCACAACATTCTCAGGAAAATCAGCTGGGAGAGAGGACGTCCATCTCGAGTCATCCTCCGGATTTGGACAAAAAACTGACAAGCAGGGGAGAGCCGCTGCGAGACGAATTCAACCGTAGGTTCGCAGCGACGTGTTCCACCGCGTGCGGAATCGTTCGGATCGTGTCCGGCACACCACCCCGCAGTGAGTGGCGCTGCCGAACCACTCGGTCATCACATACCCGATCAACGTACACACAAGGGTTATGTGTCTATCGACCGGGATACACCCTTATCGAAGCCGTCTTGTCACAGCCGCGAGTCCTCCAGCGCATGAGAGCGGCACTCGTCATCATCGACAGCCAGGAACTCGCGCCCGGGCAGGAATGGGGGCGCGTACGATATCACTCACAGCCCATGGTCGGCAGGTCGGCCTCCTCGACGGGCAGATGGGGAACGGCGAGGTAGGTCACGTCAACATCGCACCGGACGCGTCGTCTACCAGGCGGACCCCCGAACCAACGACCCCATCGTGAACCGCGAGGCCGAGTACGAGGCTGCCGTGGAAGTGGTCGAGGAAAACTACGTCCGCGGCGAAACCGACGTTCGTCGCCGACGGGCCGGCGCTCCAAGACGGCGAGATCTACATTTGCACAACGGACCAACAGGCTGAATTGTCTCGTTACACTGCTATATTGGGAACTATCGACAGTCGGGAATATGTGATGACTACTCAGACGTGACGATAACGTGCAGGAATTGGTTGTATTCTTCAATCGCCCTGTCTTCCCAGCTGACGGTTGCATATGCAGCGCGGTGCTTATCACTTGGTTCGTTTGTTTGATGATCAACCCTTTCTCCACAAGTCGGTCAATGCTCGGATAGAGGCGACCGTGATTGAGTGGCTCTGGATATATCGTTTCCAAGGCTACCGGAGATCGCTCCCCCTCAGCTGGCCTCAATTGATAGATGAGACAGAAGAAGTGAGCGACGCGATTCGTTCCGCCTGGATTGCACTTTAATCGGCATATAATTAACTCAGTAGGGTGATGAACCATCAAAAATGAAGCGGATCACTTGCGGGGTGTGAGAGACGTGCCAGGTTCTTCATCCGATGGTTTCACACACGGCGTCCTGATCGGGGGTGGCATCGTCTTCTTCGTCGCAGGACTCGTCATCGTGGCCGGAGTTCCGGGTGGTATCCTGGGCCCAGCAGTTGGTGGTAGCAACCAGACGACCGCCGCTCCAGGTTCGACGATGTCCACGGTAGTGCAAACCAGTGCCGAATCGACCAAACATTCGGCGACGACGAACAGTCCTACAACGAAAAAATCGACGACAGCGACGTCGACCTCGGTGTCTTCGACCACGGCGGCACCGACCACGTCAACCACGCAGTCGACGTCAACCACGCAGTCGACGTCAACCACGCAGTCGACGTCAACCACGCAGTCACGGAGTCCGGTGATTTACCGGATCAACGTCGGTGGGTCGCGACTTCCGGCGATGAATGGCGGGCCAGATTGGTTGTCCGATAGCGAACAAAACCCGTCACGGTTCGGCAATGCACTCTGGAGTGGAAGTCACACGAACACCACCGACGATTCGGTGGCGATGACGGCCGCGGTTCCGGCCGGGACGCCCGAAGCGATATTCCACAGTCAGCGATGGGACGCAGACACGAAAGATCACAATGACGATACGGAGATGCAGTATCGCTTCCCGGTCGAAAACGGTCAGTACGAAGTTCGACTGTACTTCGCCGAGACGTATCTCGACGATTCGCTCAACAAGCAAGTCGGCCCACGTAAGTTCAGCGTCGAAATCGGGGATGAAGAGGTCCTCCACGATTACGACATGTACAAAGAACTCGGCCACGACAGAGGGACGATGAAATCGTTCACAGTGAAAGTCGAGGAGGGCGTCATCAACGTTCGATTCAAACACAAGGAAGAAGATCCGATACTGTCGGGTATCTCGATTGTCCGTGTGGAGAGCGGAAAGGAGAAAAACGATCACCAGCAGTGACCGCTCGCTAGGTGGCGGATATGTTTGGCATTGAGCGGCCGTCTGCGCATCGATGGCTCGAGGAGTTGCATGCAGAGGGTGAGTTAGAATGTGGGAAATTGAGTCCCCGGATGGTTACCTGGTGGATTCCAGAGAAAGAGTGAATAGATTTCTCGATTCACGGATTACGTCGAAATGCGTGGTGACAGACAGGACACTTTCGTTCGAGTTCATCGATCACGCAATCACTTGTATTACCGGTCCATCCACAGTCAGGACATTGAGTGAGGCCTGGACTCATTTCGTTTCTCAACGGCTTCCTGTTCTAACTACTTTGGGAATGCAAGAGATGCCCTGATTCGATGATCGGGTCAACGATTATATTTCCAAGCCACAAATATACAATATTATATTTATAGGATTGTAATATTCCATATCAAAGGCTGAGTAGAGGCGCTCTATTCCGCGATACTACCGAATTGAGCCAATATCGACCCATAAAACCGAGTTGGGATGGTGACATGAATACAAGAGTATAAGGTTGGATGAGTAATAGGAATCGGGATTACTCGATTTAGTCCTGTTTTCGGTTGTCTGAAGCCGTGGAAGACTGCATTTATGATTTCGATCCAGCTTCAGAATCCTGAGGCTGGATTCTATCACCGGAAACCAGCCCTAAGCGATTATATGCAATTTTAAAGCCGTCAAACTGGTCTACGTACCACCAAATTCTTCCAAAGTAATAGGAGGTGCGAACAAATGGAATGAGGATCGATAGTGATGGGAATATTATGGGAGCAAGACGTTATTGTTCTAGGGGGTTTGATCCCGCGGCGGTTTTTTCTGGTTGGTCGTCGTGAAAAAGGTATGAGTGACACTAGCGGGACTGGCTCAGGCGCTTCTGATTGGATTGAGAACGATAAGGTTCGAGAGATTCTCCAGGAACACCTTGGCGAGACAGATTACGCTATCTACCGAGAGCTCAACACTCTCGGTCGAATCTCGGATACGGAACTGGGCGAACGAGTTGGCCTCTCCTGGACTGCTGCTCGTCGCCGGCGGAAGAAATTGATCGAAGAGGGAATCATCGATATCCTCGCTGTGATGGTGTTGCAGCGTGCAGAACTGGCGTACGCAGATATCCGGTTATGCTTCGATACAGCAGCCACAAACGAGGACGTCAACAAATTCATCGATCAGTTCATCCAGGAAGAACTCATCTACGAAATTGACGAGTACATACTGTGACACGGGAGAGAACACGTGTGGTTTAAATCAATCCACGTCCCCGTAGTGCGAAGTAGCCGACTTGCTCTGAAATGTGATTCGTCTCAGTATCATCGCTCTTTTCTTCTTCAATACGCATCTCAACGCTGTCCCGTCCAAGATTTCGACATCGAACGCCAGCGGTATCAGATCCGTTGAACGTCTGTATATTCGCTAGGAAAATCGGATTAACTCCATATTTTCGTGTCAGTGTAGTTGATTTCCATGTATTAGTACAGTTCGAGATACGCTTTGCCTCGTAGATCTTCGCTCCGTTGCGACCACGGCCATGATCGATAGCGATATATCCGACTCGCTCACCCGTATGCGAACCCTTGGTCTCTTCTTCTTGGAGACGAACGTCAAACCCGTTTGTTTCGATATTCTTCAAGCGCGTAACGATCGCGTTCGGTCCGTTGAACGTCTGAGCCTGGCCAAGAACGATCGGCTTCCGATTGAACGACTGGGGGAAGTCGACGAACTCGAAGGTCTGATTCACTCCATTCACTTGGTGGACTTCTACGTGCGTGCCGTCCTCAAGGATGTGCGAACCAGCCTCCATGACGAGATAGGATACTTCCTCGGTTGTATGGCTTCCATCCAGATAATCCCATTCTTCAAGTTTATATTCGAAGCTGCTCTCAGTCACGTTGCGAATTCTGACGTGACACGGCTGAGTACCATTGTACGACCCCGGAGTCATGATTACGACCGGATTGGCGTACGAGCCTTCAAAAGAGATAGTATGCCACGCTCCAGGGCTTGATTGATTACTGGACACCCGATCGACTTCACCGATGTTAGGGGTCTCCTTTGCGGCTACAGCGTCGACTAATCCGAACCCTTGTTTGTCTTCCGAGAGACCAATGTCTTCGGCAGTGTTACGGAGCCGGTGGCGAGCTTGCGTATGTGAAAGGCTACCCCCTTCTGGGGACATCAACAATCCAGCTACACCGCTAACGTGTGGACACGCCATCGACGTACCCGATTTGTATCCATAACCACCGGGAAGAGTCGAGTATATCTCCGATCCAGGGGCAGCCAGTTCAACCTCGGAACCTACGTTCGAGAAGTCAGAAAGTGTATCATTTTTTGTCGTCGAACTAACCGCGATCACTTCTGAGTATGCAGCCGGATATGTAACTGGGCCGTGATTGTCATTTCCCGCACACGCTACGAGAAGAACACCGTTGTCGTGGGCGTATTTGCAGGCATCCGCAACCGTTTGTGAATAATCATCGCCGGTAATGCTCAGATTCGCAACATCATATCCCTGGTCGGCCGCCCATTGGATACCCGCGGCAATCCACGACCATCGCCCCCAGTTGTCCGAGTTAAGAACTTTCCCGGCGTGAAGCTTTAGTGCAGGCGCAGCTCCGATGATACCCTGTAAATTGTCGTTTGCAGCAGCAATGCCCGCACAGTGGGTTCCGTGTCCCGTATCGTCATCCCAGGAATTAGTATTTGGAACAAACGATTTCCCAGTCCCGAGATGGGCTTGTAGATCTGGATGATTCTTATCAATTCCCGAATCGATAACGGCAATGTGAGCGCCGGAACCGGTGAATCCAGCATTACTGGTTTTATTGGCATCAATCCGATCAACGCCCCAGGGCAGAGTCTGTCCACCCCCCCGGTATTTACCATCTCGCTCGATATAACGTACATCAGGACGCCGCTCAAGTGCTTCGATAGCCTGTCTTGAGAATCTACCAGCTACCGCTTGCTTGTCTGACTCAAGTTGCAGAATATGATCAACTGAGTGAGCATGTCTTCTCGCGGCGTGCGTGCTACCAGACGATTTAGTCCCAACAATATACTGATTGGAGTCTGAAGCGCCGGTTTGTTCCTGGACTTCCCCGAGTCCAATAATCCCTTTGAAAACACTACTTGTTGCGACCCCTCTTAATAATTTTCGTCGCGAAAATATCCCATCAACATTTTTACTTAAGTCTGTCAATCTCATATCGTAACTGCATCAATTAGATACTATTATAAATATTTGTGCGATGTTACTTGGTTAACGCCAGCACTCGGCATAACGTCTCCTCTCACAACCATTTCGCGTACATGGAGTGCTTTCTTCTGGTTGAAAATGCAGATCATGCGAAAGTGAGCACGAGAGGAGATGACGTGGTTAGCGAGTGGGAATGTCGACGCCGTGTGGATTGTCGAGAGAGTCACCCGTGAGTGGGATGTCCCAGTATTTCTCTGCGTCAACGTCTGCGATGGAACCGTCGGCCATCGCGTCGAATATGGCCAGGAAACCGGCGGTCGTCGCCTGAATCATCTGTCCGATGCCTTGCTGACCTCGGTCATCAGTCTGCCCAGTCGCTTCGTAGAGAAGCCCTGCCGCGCCTGTCTGCGGACAAACTGTATCGAGGTACGACCCCCACAGCGGATAATAGCCGTATCGAGTAATACTGTCGAAGATGCTATCGCCACGTTCGGCGAGTGCGTTTTCAATGAGTACGTTCAGCTGGAGCGACCGTTCGCTCGTTTCTGCATCGATGAACGGGTCAACGATCTGCTCAACCGGTGCGTCGGGATCGTTGAATGGAGATCGATTGCGGTAGACTGGCCCATATGCGGGCATCACGCTCATGATGGTCTGTTTCGGTGGTTGATAAAGCCACCCCAAGTATTCGGCAGCATTCGTATGCTCGTGCGTCGTCTGAGTAGCTACGAGTAGTATGAAACAACGAACCACTTCAACGGAGATTGACTTCACTCCCGACTCCCTTGATTCGTCTCCCTCTGCCGCCTAGGAGATGAATTCCTTGATAATCCGCCCTTCAGCCCGATGCAGAACGCTACTTGCCGCCGATTGATTGACCCCGAACGTTTCTGCAAGCTCGACGAGCGTACAGCCGCGAGGACTGTCGTAATAGCCGCGTTCGACCGCTTCAGTAATGACCTCCCGTTGGCGCTCGGTCAGGAGTCCGCTCGCATCGTATGATTGCGTGACCGACACGATCTGATAGAGGATGTCAGCCGCCGCTAACTCGGTAGTGAACTCCGACAACTGCTCCTGTGAGCCGATTAGTTCGCCTGATATCCACCCGTCTCGAATGATGAGGGGAAGTTGCGGAAGGTTCCCCGTCGCACGCCCCGCCTTATACGACGACGGCATCGGAAACACGCACTGAATCAGTATTATCTCCTCGTCGGAATGGAGCACTTCGGACCAGCGCACTTCCGGTGCCTCGTTGAACCGGCGAACGATGGCGTCCCCGTCCAATGTCGTTACTTTGACCAATTCGAGCACGTCATCGTCAATGGGATGGGTCGCCAGGATTTTGAACTCGGCATCCGAGAAATCGGTCGAGACACCAGCCAGCCAATTGTCGTCGTCTGCCCCAATTTTGACGTTGAGGTGTACACGAGGCATACCACACTTGAGTTGGCTGACGAGTGGTTTAACAGACTCGCAGATGACTTATAAAGGTGAATCTATTCACGCGTGAATCCGTGGTCTCGCCCAACGTAGTAGAGAACATCTATGAGCACAATTAAAACGGCCATCCCCGTCGTGCAAGGACTACTCGGACTCATCATGGTGGGTGCAGGCAGCGTGAAGTTACTCGGCGTCGAGCTCGCGAAAAAGGATTTCGAGCGGTACGGCTATCCAGAGTGGTTCCGATTCGTTACCGGTGGCATCGAAGTTAGTGGGGGTCTCGGGTTGCTCGTCGGTCTCGCGTTCGCGCAGATTCTCGCTGTTCTCGGCGGAATATTAATCATCGGCACGATGATTGGGGCCATCCTGACACATCTCTTCCGGGTTGATGATCCACTCTGGCGATCAGTCGGGCCAGCGATCTACCTCATCGCCGGACTCTTTGTCACGAGTTTCCTGCTGCTCTCGTCCTATTCATAACTCAATAGCTGAGCCTGAGAGAGGGGTTGTACTGCGATTAGAAAGGTGTTCGGGGCGTCAGCCATCGCCACGATTCACGGTTCGGCTGATAATCATCGATAGACTGTGTGTGGCCTATTTTTAAGTCATGACGACGAATAAGACCCGTGCAAAGTTAGCGCGAAAGGTGCTCGACCACGACACGGTGGGGTATGTGGAGAGTCTGACGACGCCAGACGTGTTCCTGCCGCGTGAGTACCTTAGACGGAAGAACTCTCACTAGCGAACGAATTCGAGGCGGGAACATTGAATCGAGAATCGTTTGTCTCCCCATTGGCTGTCGTCTCGCTCATGGATCTCGATATTGACCGTGCAGTTGCTCGACTTACAGAAGATACAGGAGAAAGCGCACGACTAAAATCGTGGGATGAATCCGTCACTATAGCAGACAATCACACTCCTATGCTACCTGCAACCCTAATATTCACAATTAAAACGTTGAAATATAACAGGTGAGCGACCGGCCACAACGCACGAACGAGTACACTGCCAGATCCGATAGCAAACGGTATTGGCAGTGTTTGTTCGAGTGGTTGGCCGCCCACGCCCCCTTGTGGAACCAAGTCACCTACCGACGCCGACAAGAGTACTTCACCGAGGACGGCGACGTCTGGGATGCCGAGTATACGGACTTGTACGATGTGTACGCGCCTATCCTCGGGAAAGCAGCGTGCCAACAGGTCGCCCGCAAGAACAGCGAGGCATGGCGGAGTCACTTCCGCTTGTTCGATACGTACCACAACGACGCAGACTCGACAGTCACCGAGAAACCCAGTCCGCCGGGATACTGGGGAAACCGTGTGGACGGATACGAGCTCCACGGCCTCGTCCGCAACGACCTGTACGCGTTCGACTGGGACGAGGATGCGAGTACCCTCGAATTCGGTGTTGGTACCGTCCTCGAAGAGAAATACGACTTCGAGTATTAAGAGCGCGTCACACTCGAAGTCCGTGGTACTCCACAGTGGGATGGTGACGATTCGCGGGTAGAACTCGTCTACGACGACACAGCAGACGTGCTTCGTGTCAAGCATCCAGTTCGCATACGACCAGACAAATTCCAGGAACAGCGACTGGATGCCTTCACTCACACACTCACCCCCGAGAACACGACACACTCTGTCGCCATCGACGTGGGCGCGAACAACACGCTCGCCATCGTCACCACCGTTGGAGAAACCGTTGTGTATCACGCTCGTCCAGAGTTCGACCAATTCCACATCTTGTCCGAGTTGATTGCCGAGTTGCAATCGGAACTTCCCGATGACAAGTACATCGCCATTATTCACGATCTTAATTGTAGACAAAACAGATGACTGATGGAACTACTGGACTATAAGCGAAATGAGGACCGTACAATCGCTGGGTAGTAAGTGAGACGTATTCTATGACACGCTCACTTTATGTTATTGAGTATAGTACGAGTTGTTTTCAACAAATCGATCGGCGATACGCTGGGCGCCGCGGGCGGCAGCCGTCGCGGGATCGTCGGGTGCTGTCACTGACACCTCGTGTTGAAGCTCCTTACTCAGGCGGGTCTCGAATTCATCGACTAGCCCCGGGATACACGCCATCCCGCCCGTGAGGACGATGTCCTCGTTGAGCGCCCGCTTGTAGATTTTGATGTGATCATTGGCCAACTGGGGGAGGAACGTGTCGGCGATTTTATCGACGGTTTCGTCGACGTACGCGTCGAGCCCGTCCATTACGCTGGTTTCGATAGTGAACTCGTGGGTACCACCGCCAGGCTGCTGGATGATGTCCGTGAACGGCTCGAAGTTCTCGAAGTCGCCGTGCGTCTCCTTATACTCGCGGGCGGTCTGTGTGTCAACGTTGACCCGTCCCTGGGTCTCCTCCTCGATATTGTTGCTAATGTACCGATCGACTTTGTTGCCTGTGACCGCGCCCGTCGCGACCCGTGACAACTGCTGGCCCCGGCGGTAGGCACACACCTCAAGGTTGGTCGAGCCCAAGTTGATGCCGATAAAGACCTGCTCGATAGCATCCACCCCGATGCCGGGGGCGGCGATAGCGCCACAGAGTGATTCCGGGTAGCTCCGGATGAGTTTGTTGCCGATGTTGCTGCTCTCAATAACCGTCGCGAGGTTGTCGAGTCCTCGTTCGTTGTCGATGGTTGGGATGGCGTAGACGACGACGCTATTCGCGGGGATGTCATTGGTCTGAGTAAGCTCATCGAAAAAGCGCTCCGCGACCCTTACGTCGTCGTCATTCTCCGGTAGCCCTGACCGAAGCATGTATTGCACTCGGTCGGGGTATTCCAGAGACGCCTGCTCGCCATAGAGGACGCGCTCCTCATTGGTTAGTACGTCCTCGTACGTCGCGAGGCAGGTGAGTGCATCGATGGTCTGTACAGTATTCCCTTGCGGTAGGGCGATGACGGTGCGCGTGCTTCCCAGCTTGACTCCTACTGGGATCGGCGTTCCCTCATCTGTGGTCTCCTGGTTGCTTCGCTCGCTGCTCATACATCTTCGACCAGCAATACTGGTATTATAATACTACTGTTTTCGATTTGGGATATGAATCAAAATGTCAATCATACTAGCGCAGCGAGCTTAGCTACGTACGCGAAACTTAACAGGTGGTCGGCCGTGTCAAGCGCCTTGTAACCGTCGCCGTTGCTCATGGCGATACCGAACAGGTGGTCGTGCAGATCCTTCGCAACCTGGGGTGTGAACCAGCCCAGCGTTTGGTAGAGTATTAGCGTATCAACCGTTCCCCAAAAGCCAGCTGTCTCGGAGAGGAAATGAAGCCAGTCGAATGTGAGCGCAGAGGCCTCTTTGTCCTTCGGGAACTCGTGCAGGTACGGCTTCGACCCTAGCATCGACGGGTTGACCCCTTCCAGCAATTTGCACAGCCACTTATGTTGCTCGGGTGTTGGATCCTCGATACTCAGTGCCGGGTATTGGGCTTTCGATGGCCAGAGGACCACGTCCTCTTTGACCTGACTCTCCAATTGCCCAACTTCACCCTCCCTATCGAAGAGTTCGTGGAGCTCATCCACGTCGTAGTTGATCGGATCAATCTTCATACGACTCTACATACGAGGTGAGAAAATCTTTTCCAGCCTAGCATAGAAGACTGTAGCCGATGACGAGTACGTAGGTCGGTCCGAATGGCATCCGACGATGTATTTTCCATTTTATATCCGTTCATCACTGATAGCTCAGTAGCTACACCAATTTAATAACTGTGATAATCAACTTTGTATCACCATTGAGAAACCGATCCTAAGGCTGGATTCTACGGCGTGAACAGTAGTCGCACTCAGGACGTACGTCGTCGGTCATTGACGAACCTCTACAATGAAGCCAGACCGAATGCGTCCTGATCGTTAATCGATCCTTACAATTCAACCACTGATTTCACGAACTGCCTCATTGAAGGGTGGCATCGAATCGTTGGTTGGCTTTGTTGAAATTCAATTATCCGGGCCTTTCTATGTGTGAAATAGCCGTTGAGTGGTTACGCGGACCTACTAGAGAGATTTAACGCACTTATTATTATTTCTACATATATCTATCGAACTCGATTTCTTCTGTCCTAAGCCGTTCGGAGTCATGCGACTTGTAAAATCCCACACCCACCTCGTTTTCAGCAAGGATGGACAACCGGAGTTGGTTTCCTCTCTGTGTGCATCATCGTTCGTTGACGATGGCCCATCGAATGGGTAGTTGCTCGTTAGACGCGAAAATCAAGTGTGTCAGTACGATGATCAGGGGCGGTCTATGAATGATATTCTCGCAGCAATACATTAGTCTGAGTGTCCTGCTGTGATCGCTCGCTGGACTGTAGATACGGTCAAGGTGAATCGGCTATTATAACATCAATTTAATGATTTATAACCTCTCATCGAATCAAAAAAGATTGACTATTCTTCACAGGAAGTGAGTTGTAATGTTCAAATTGATCAACGAAAAAGAGCGCAGAATAGACGAGCAGACCATGGAGATACGCTACGAAGTTGAAGATGACCGCTGTGAAATCGTTGTTCGCTTCGAAATCCACGACACGACCGCGATACTTGTTCGAATTAATTTGAAAAATAGCTCCCATCCATACGTGTTTCACCCAGCGATAGAACGGGCGATGAAGCTATGCGACCGACGGTCCGATGTCGAGAGAGTAGAATCAATCACTTCCAGCGTTAAAAACTAATAATTTACAAAATCCACTATACAGGTCAATCTTACATTATGGTATGTTATTAATACATATATATAATTATAACTTATATGTTTAATATTTTTGATCTTCTCTCATGTACGACCAGCAGGAGAAGTCGTCGAGGCCGTCACAGTCCTCTAGTTCGGAGTCGTTGTCCTCGGAGGGAGGGCCTCGAGCGTTCCGTTGTCAGTTGCGTTGTAGACGGCAGCCATGTGCTTGCAGAAAGCGTTGCGGTGGACGTGGTGGGGACACGTGCAGGCCATCAGTTTCTCGGTCACGTCGTCGATGGAGACCATCTATTGGTGGGCTGCGGGGTTTTCGTGGCTCTCATTGGTGACGTCGATGAGTTCGAGGGTTGATATCTGGCATATTTTTCAAAGAAAAATATTAACCATGAAAAGAATCCTTGGGTAGCATCTGTTTCAATACACGGTTGTTATTTATTGCTGGCTCTGATGGCGAGTGTGACGACAGTTGAATCACCTTTTGACGAAGGTTTAGAATTAGCATCCAGTGGGTACCGAATTACTGTTGATGAGGGTCGTGATTCATTTTTTGCGGTCTGTATCGAAGAACCGGATAGTGAGACGGCGTGGACCATGTCAGATACCGTCCGATCACTGGAGAAGATGCCGTAGACCTTCAAACTCACCCTCAGAGCCATCGATACGTATTGGCGCCTCGAGCAACCGATCAATCACCAGTGCTGTCGTGACAAGGTTGGCCGCGGCCAACTGAGACCCAGAATCAGTACTTCACAAAGCCGGTTAGTTGAGACGTCTGCTTGCTGAAGGTGTGTTTACAACCCAGCAAGCAGACGGTGAAATCCACGAGGACCAGCTCCTTAACTTCCTCGTCAACGCGCTTGACGAGGAAGTTGCTCTCGACCTCGGCAACAATGCTGAAATCGATGCTGAAGACATCTACGAGGTCCTCGTCGGCGCACGCGCCGACGGGACCTCGGTCTCCAAGCTCTGTGAGAACAGCAAAGATGCACCCCACGAAAACACGGTTCTGTATCATCTCCGCGAGAAATTCGATCTTGAGTCGGTTGAACGAGTCGGAAACATGCTTCTCCAGAGAGATGTACTTGAAGTCCTCCCCGAACAGGTGGAGGTCGTCGCAGACCTCCACCTGCGGCCCTATTACGGTGACGAAGATGACACAGACAGTCTCTATCACTCGGAAGCGAAACGCGGAACCACTGCATTTCACGCTTACGCAACACTCTACGCACGCGTGAGGAACAAACGCTACACGCTGGCGGTGCGCCGTCTCGAAGACGGCGACACCGCCAGCAGTGTCCTCGCAGAGTTTCTCGGTATCCTCGACGGCCTTGACCTTAGCGTCAAGGCCGTCTACCTTGATCGCGAATTCTACGATAGCAAGTGTTTGACGCTGCTTCAGGCACACAACCACGCCTACGTGATGCCAATCGTCCGCTGGGGAAAGACGATCAAGCAGGAACTCTCGGAAGGCTGGAGTCGCGTCATCCAACACGATCTGACGGCGAAACTCGACGGTCATAGCTGGACCGTCGAGTTTCCTGTCTACATCGACTGTACCTACCAGCAAGGACGCTACGACGACCATGGTGTGGCGCGTCACGGCTACGCCGCTGACGCGCCGTTTATCGACTCGCCACGAGATGCTCGATACCATTACGCGAAGCGTTTCGGTATCGAGGCCAGCTATCGGCTCTCCGAGCAAAGTATTGCGACCACCTCAACACAGAATCCAGTCGTACGGCTATTGTTCGTCGTGGTGAGCTTGCTGTTACAGAACGTCTGGCGGTATCTGCATTGGGAGTACGTGGCGACGCCCCGCCGAGGCGGGCGTCGCCTCTGGCAGTGGTCATTCAAAGAGTTCATCAACATCATCCGACGGGCAGCGGGGACGGCCCTCGCGGTGCGTCGGGCCGTCCCCGCAAATCGGCCCCCGGACGATCGGTTTGTCCGGTAGCCACCGACCGGGCTAGCCTGCGACATGAGTGGCGACGCTGTCGCGTCGGCGGCGGATCGCCGCCGACAGCGACGGCACCCTGTCGATCCGTCTTTGCTCGGCTCACCAAGAATCGTCAGTTCAACTGGTGGGACACAGAACTTGGGCTTCAGAAGCGGTTAGGCGAGGATGCTTTGTGAGGTACTGAGAATAGGTAGATATCAGATATATATTGGCGCATGGATCGGGTTTCTGTTTCTTTGCGACCGAGCATATATCGTGGCTCAAATCGATATTAGCTCGGGGGAGTTCGCGTGTTCAACCGAATACTCATTCCAACTGATGGTAGTGAGGCAGTTATGCCAGCTATTGAGACGGCCTTTAACATCGCAGAAACGCACGATGCTACATTGCACGTTCTCTACGTTGTTGAACCACCGTCTGTTGCTAGTGATGGAGACAGATTCGCGGGTCTGGACAGCCTTATTGAGAAGCTTGAGCAAAACGGCCACCGCGTAACAGAAGCGGTTGCTGCGCGGGCAAAAGAGAGTAATATCGAAGCCACAACAGCTGTTCGTCGGGGAATTCCCCGCGATGAGATCCTTACGTACGCACCTGAGCACGATATCGATTTGATTGTCTTAGGTACTCACGGCCGAACAGGTGTCAAACGAACGCTTTTAGGAAGCGTTACTGAAGCTATAGTGCGGCACGCCGACATCCCTGTTCTCACTGTGCACAGGGATCCAGCCGAATGACATCTCCCTACGCGTAAAGAGCGAGGTTTAAGCGCCTGCAATCTCCCTAACATCGCCGATGGCGTCGTTGACGGCGGCCATGTGTTTACAGAAGGCATTGCGGTGGACGTGGTGCGGGCACGTGCAGGCCAGCAGTTCCTCGGTCACGTCGTCGATGGAGACGGTGTACTGGTGGGCTGCGGGGTTCTCGTGGCTCTCGTTGGTGACTTCAACGAGTCCGGGGGCATCGACGTCGAAGGCAAATTATTCGGCCTGTGCGCGTTTCTGTGCCGTCTCGTCAGCTTCAAGGGCTGCGGATAATTTTGTACTCATGGTCTTCTAGCAGGTTTTGGAAGACCAGTGCCGGATGCTAGAACACCCGGCGCGTTTCTACACGCCCGAGAGCACCGTTCTTCCTACCATATTGTATACGCCACATGGTCATAAAGGTTGGTATTCGCCACATGGCATACACCACCAGGACTATACTTCAGTAGTGTGTACTGTGGAGTATGTCCAAAGACCGCAGTGATTCTGGGCGGTACGTCGAGACGGTGACGCTCGCCGACGTACTCGCTATCTTCGAGGAGGTAGAGGGACCAGTAGTGACTTCTGGTGATGTCGCTGATGCCCTTGACTGTTCACGAGAGACTGCCCGGCGGAAACTCGGACAACTCGAGGAACAGGGCCGAGTGAAGAGCCGTCAAACTGCCGGGCGAGTCGTGTGGTGGCTTGTCGATGAGGATTCGGTGAGTGAAGTGGATCCGAGCGACCCGATCTTTTCACGGACGACCTACAGCTCTGGAGAGCCGACTGATGCGTCCGAGCACGTGGATGACATCCTCTATGGGAATCGGTCGAAATGAGTCGTCCACTACCGTTGTTTGTTGATACCGGTGGGTTGTACGCTGCCTTTGACGAAAACGATGTAAATCACGAACAGGCAAATGCGGTCTTCGATGGCATGGAAGCCGGTGAGTATGGGCCGATGTTCACCAGTCGCTATGTGCTTTCGGAGTTTGCGACGTTGATGTTGTACCAGATTGGTCACACAGCGGCCGTTGAGGCCCTTTCGACGGTTCGCCAATCACGGACGTTCAATATCCTACTGGTGGGCAAGGCGACGTTCGATGCGGCGTGTGAGGAGTTCGATCGCTTTGGCGACCAGCAGATTTCCTTTGTCGATCAAACGAGTGCAGTGCTTGCTCGAGAGCACGAGATCGAGCATATGTTTGCCTTCGACAGTGACTTTTTGACGATGGGATTCGAGCGGGTGCCAGTCGATACAGAAGCGTAACTCTCCAGAATTCATTTAGCTGAGCGGTTCCTGTGTTGTGATATGCACCGCTCACATTCGTGCATCAATACGATCGTGCAGTCGGTGAGCGGTATCTCTCTGTTTTCATAGCTGGTGGCAGGGGTCATTGGATCGACCTCACGGCATCGCCAATCAACTACTCACAAGCTACCAGTATACAACGTCACCATCCGTCTTTAGCTAAGAGTAGAATCACGTGATAGCCGCGGCTTATCGAGGCTACTTTTCGAGAGGAATGAGGAGATGTCCGCTGTGCACACAAACGCCTCCTCATCGAGAATCATGCGTCGGCTTACTACACTGTTTCCCTCCGAGTTCCTCGAAGATCACGCCGAGGAACTCGGTGTGGTCGAACGAGACGGAAAGCTCCAGATTCCTGTCCTCGTGTGGGCGCTCGTGTTCGGCTTCGCCGCAGGCGAGAGCCGAACACTCGCTGGATTCAGACGGAGCTACAACTCGACAGCTGACGAGACGATCTCTCCCGGCGGCTTCTATCACCGGTTGACGCCAGCACTCGCAGAGTACCTCTGCGACCTCGTCGAGCGCGGTCTCGACGAGGTCGCTGTTCACGACACTGTTGATGCTGATATCGACCGATTCCGAGACGTGATGATCGCGGATGGAACGGTGTTGCGGTTGCCCGAGTTCCTTTCCGAGGAGTTCCAAGCCCGCCACGAAGAGCAGGCTGGAGCGAAGCTCCACCTGCTCCACAACGCCACCGACCAAACGATTGAACGACTCGACGTGACTGACGAGAAAACGCACGACAGCACGCTGTTTAAGACGGGGTCGTGGCTGTGCGGACGGCTCGTTTTGTTCGACCTAGCGTACTTCAAGTACCGCCGCTTTGCGGTAATCGACGAGAACGACGGCTACTTCGTGAGTCGGTTGAAGAAGAGCGCTAATCCGGTGATAACGGCAGAATTACGGGAATGGCGCGGGCGCGCCATTCCCTTGGAAGGCGAGCAGATCCACGATGTGGTCGATGACCTCTCGCGGAAGTACATCGACGTTGAGGTCGAAGTGGAGTTCAAGCGCGGGCAGTACGAGGGAACGCGCTCACTGGACACGAAGCGGTTCCGCGTCGTCGGCGTCCACAACGGGGACGCCGACGACTACCATCTGTACATCACGAACCTGCCGCGAGAGGAGTTCCTGCCGGCGGATTTAGCGACGCTGTATCGGTGTCGATGGGAGGTAGAAACGCTGTTCCGTGAGTTGAAGACGCAGTACGAATTGGACGAGTTCAACACAAGCAACCCGGATGTCGTGGAAATTCTGCTGTACGCGGCGTTGCTGTCACTGTTGGTGAGCCGTGAGTTGTTGGATCTGGTCACCGAGCAGGCCGATGATGAGATCGTGTTTCCGCCGGAACGCTGGGCGGCGACCTTCCGGTCGCACGCCCAGCTCATCCTCCACGAACTGGGTGAGTATCTCGGCTACTCGCCACCACCGCTGTTGGAGCGGTTGATCGAGGACGCGCAGAAGATCCACAAGCAACGATCGATACTGCAAGAGACGCTCGCTACCGCTACGCAACCGAGGTGTGAGTCTTAGCTAAAGACGAATGCTATTCTGGCTCTGTTGAAATCCTATTCTCTCAACATCTTTCCTGCCGGAATATCCGTTAGGTAGGTGTGCGAGCTGATTGATAGAGAAACTACCAATACCGTAGATAATTACGCGAACCTGCTGCATACACAACGCTTATCCATCATATCAGACGAGCCAGTCGGAGATTTTGAGCGCGGAATAATGCCATTCACACCGGGAATTTCCAACACGCCGATGGCAACATGTTGACCATAACTACCAATCTGGGTGCAGGAGTAACAGGTGATATGCAGACACCGGAAGACACACTCATCCGGCTGTATGAAGATGTTTGGAACGAATCGAACCCAGGAACAGCAAACGAATTAGTTCATGAAGAGTACCATATCCACGACCGGGAACTGGCAGCCGAAATGCAGGGGCCCGCCCTGTACAGAGCACTGGCGCGCAGAACAAGAGACATCTTTCCGGACATGACGATCACGGTAGAGGATATACTGGGGTCTGACGAGAAGGTCGCACTGCGGTGGACGATGACGGGCACCCACGAGGGAGGGCCGATGTTCGGTGTCGAACCAACCGGACAGGAAATTGAACTCACAGCCATCGAGATCAATCGCTTCGAGGACGGGAAACTTATCGAGACGTGGACGCAAAGCGACCAGCTCGGACTCGTGCAACAGTTGGGCGGAGAGGTAGAGAACAGTTGAGTCATAGTAACTGGACCCATGCCACAGGCGACACTGAAAATCAAGTCCAACGAAGCACTCGTTGCCCTGTCAGAGCAACATCCTGAAACCGAGTTCAAGATGCTGGGTGCATGGCCGACTGATGGCAACCTCAGGGTGCTCGTCGAAACGTATACTATTGGGTTGCCCTCTCTCAAGGAGACGCTTTCATCGATCCCCACTCTCACCGATGTCGAAATCAGACACTCGACAGCCGGAAAGATTCTTTTCGAGGTGGGTACGCCAACGCCTCCACCGCACGGAGCAATGGCGGATTCGGGGGTCGTTCCATCGTTTCCGCTACGACTGGAAAACGGATGGTTTGTCGGAGACATCACGGCGTCACGAAAGCAACTCTCGGCGTGCCGCGATGAGCTAGACGCTGGGGAGATAGAATACCACCTCGTCCAGATTTCTGGGATAGACGGAGCAGGGGATGCACTTACTAACCGGCAACAGGAAGTCGTTGAACTGGCAGTTGAGCACGGATATTATGACTCACCTCGCCGGTGTACGTTGAGCGATCTCGCTGACCGACTGGACGTGAACAAATCCGTTGTCAGCCGAATCCTCCAGCGGGCAGAGGGGCACATCATCACCGAGTACTGTTCTTCATGCTGATTTCGTGCTCTATCTCGGTCACGGCGCTTCTGACGAGAACCAGGGATATCACAACTTGGTTCGATCTATCTTTCATCTCTATCCACTGTTCAGAGTGTCTTATCGATGTTGTGAGCGAGACAGCCGATAACGAGTTCACGGAACTGCTTCCACCAGTGACGTGAGCGGACGAATGCCCCATATCTCCGTTTGAGACGGGAGTTCACCGTCTCATTCTGACTCCGTTGGCTGTAGAGATCGGTCTCCAGCCGAGCGTTCCATGCCTTGTGGAGCGAAGAAAATTCTCGGTGCTTGATGAGCGGACGAACATCTTTTTCACGGGCTAACGCGCGGATCATCTGGTCGTCATACCCCTTATCTCCGAGGAGAGTCCCCACTTCGTCGGCATTGCGCTTGATAAGCGACGGTGCGATTTGGGTGTCGTGTTTTCGTGTCGTTGTTACGTGTAAATCGATGATAGCATTAGCTCTCGTGTCCACGAGAAGTGTGACTTTCAACTGCTGAATAGTCAGCTTCGTGCGCTTCGTGTAGTGCTTCGAGGCGTGACTGCGGTCGAATCCAGATGCATCAATCCCGACGACACCGTTGGTCGGGAGGAGTGTGACCGAGAGGTTGAGCAGGACTCGCCAGGCTGCCATATCGATCCGGTTGAACGCTTTGCACAACGTTGAGGGCGAAGGGAGTTCGTCCAGATTGATGGCTCTCCGAATGCGGGGCATCTCAATGAGTTCGTCGAGAAGCCTCCGGTACGTCGTGTTCTTCCGAACTTTGAGACAGAGTAGAACGATGTGCTGGTGGAGTGTGTAGCGGCGTTTTGAAAACTTTGAGGAGTAGCGGGCGACAGCTCGTTGAGCCAAGTGGAATGCCTGCTCCACGAACCGAAGTAACCGCGACTTCGGGAGGGACTGCATCTAGTCAAACTATCGGGCGAACGTGTAACTCACTGAGGATTTCAACAGAGCCAATCCACTGTATCTCGCACGCCGGTTCTAACCGATATTCGGTAAAATGCGTCTCGGCGTGATAACTCGGACCTCTGTATCGATCGCTCCAATCGAATCGTTAGACCACTCGCTCGTGACCGACTCGCGCCCTGTATCTTGCACGTCGCCTGTGATCTACCCAGTTCCTGTCAGAAGCATCGTGCTGAATAGAGAGGCTGTATGCAGCACCGGTTGTTGGTTGATTTCACGGTGTGAGGGCTGATTCAGCCGATATTGTGTGGGGCGCATCTACCGATTGTGCTCCATCATAACGGGGACGTACGGATTCTTGTCGGGTCGCCCGCTTGCGAGGTGAGCCTCTGGCGGATCCAGTATCGCCGTCCACGACCAGAGAGTCTCGACCGATGACTTATCGCTTTCGTTCACGCACGAACAGATACCCGTCTCGGGGTTCGCTAACGTACGCTGCAAGTCTGTAAGCTGAACCGGGCCAGACGCGGCATTCGTCCAATCGTGAATGGCTGTCAGTCTCGCGTCGCTATCCGAGCGTCCGTCATCGTCAGGCTCGTGGACAGCCATCGCTGGCGTCTGGAAGTGGTTAGTCGCCACCCCCATGCCATCGAAAACGGTCGTCGTCACCTCGTCCGGGCTTGCCTCAACGAGTGCGATTGATCCTGTCGAATCAGCGAGCAAGAAGTTGGTGTTGCGGGCGTGAGGCACTCGTTCGAGGAAGGTGACCCCATCATCGACCGACTCGCAGGTTTCAAGCACAGTTCGAGCGGCGAGCGCGAACATGACCCCCGGTTCGAGCCCCCGATGGGGAACAAAGCTGTGCCCAACTGCGAGTCCAGCTTCGTTGACACCGTCGTGGCGACCGGTCCAGTGATCCGAACACCCAACGTGCGCCAGCCCTTTGTCTGGATCCGTTCGATAGAGTGTCGCGTAATCAGCGAACTCGGTGGAGAAATCGTAGTTTCGACCGAAAATTGGTGTTCCATCTGCGGTTAGCTCCCCAGAGAGGGCGACGACTGTACACCCGGCATCCCATCCGAGCGCGAGTGGTATCACGCGGATACGTTCGAGCGACCAATCCCCTGCATCTGCGATACCACGAAGCTCGTCAAGTATGGCAGGGGCGGCATCCTCCACCAGCGGAACACAGTCTGCAACGAACTGGCGCTGCTCGTCGGTAATGGGTTCCGGTCGAAAACCCCCCTCTTTCAACATCTCTCCATACTGTTCTCCGATCTCGTAGGCGGATCCCGAGAGCGCCACTTCGTTCATGAGTGTTCAACAACGGACTAACGCGTGACATCCTCCCACGACTGAAGTCGTGGGCTTCCCACGCCCGGTTGCGTTGGTTTGGGAACCTCGGGTTTACGACCCGACACGCCGATGGGAGTGCCACGCCCCCGTTACTCCTATCATGGGAAAGACTCGGAGGTACCTGATTGTTTTGTGTCGGTCTGCATGTCCGAGGGCTCACGTTTTGATGCGGCAAACACCGAGTCAACTGCCAATTTTCGGACTGTCAGAATCCGATGGGAAACCATCGAATCGACAAACCCAGATGCGTGGTGAGGGCACTCAAATCTATTGATTTCAGTGTTTGAAACCGATGACGGCGATTCATCCCACGACTGAAGTCGTAGGTTTTCTCGCACTGCAATTCTATAATTCCGAGTGATAGACCAGCCCTCTGTATCGAACGATCCATTCGCCTCGTTTGTGACCACTCGCTCGTGATACACTTGCGCCCTCTATTCAGCACGAGTGCGATGACCTACCCAGTCGCTGTCAGTAGTGCCGTGCTGAATACAGAGGATGAGCCGTGTTTAGACGCTTTAGAAGACACTGGTTAGTGGCTATGTCGGTCAAACAGAGCCAGCCCGTGAGGGTCTCGCAACCAGATTTCGTTGGTTGGATAACGGCCGTAGAAGACGATCTGCACCGCGTCTAAACAAGGCCCAGAGGATGTATCTATCAGTTGCCACAGGGCGTTCGCCCTATCGGTTGAATCGACCAGCGTTTTCCGTCGAACTCACCTGCCACGAGAACTCACCGGATGGGAATACAACTCCGCCTAACACATTGTAGTTTTCTCGCGAAGACGGTGACGGATTGAATGGAATCTGCCCACTAGTCTCGGGAACCGCGCCGTCGAGTGTGAACTCGACTAGGTAGTAGACGGATTCAGTGAAGATGTGTTTGAACGTCTGCGTCTCACCGGGAGCGACTGACGAGGAGGCCGTCAGTTCTCGTTGCTGAGGTCGAACGGTCACGTCACCAGAGACGCTGTATCCATCAGAGTCCGTCCCTGATTCAGCGCCAACGTCTACGACCGACATTCCAATGATGTGAGGGAGGCTATCTTGATTCTCGAACTGGAGACTCCCGGCAGGGATGTCGTCGTTTAGAACACTCGAACACCCGGCAACCCCCGAGATACCGAGCGCACTAAGCGATGTGAGGAGGGCACGGCGGTTCATGCACATGAGTTGTGCGGTAATCGAGAAGTATGTTGTGAGTTGATTGTTTGAGGAGCCCGATGGGCGGGATGACCGAATCACCGCGCCCCGAACTCCCCAACCAGAGAGTAGGGAATGGAAGATACGCGTCCTGCATGCAGCATAGCCCCGACGAACTACTCGAATTATGTCAGGAACGTCGAAACCGACGCAGAGGGTTGTAGTCAGCAAACCGTCGCACTTCGTCTCCCACTATACGAGTGGAACTGACCGATAGGGAGAGCGTATGTGTATCGCGGCAGTAAGATGCGAATCCGTGCAGATTAGGCCGGACTCACGGTGCGGATACGGGTCCCGATGTGGTAGACCATACTGACTGTATAGCTCAACACACCGAGCGTTGCGAGCGCTGCCCCGACGAGAATCGCTGAGTCGCCCACTCCGAAAATCCCATCCACACTTGCGGCAGCAAGGGCAAATCCGAGAGCTGCCACCCCCGCAGTAAGCGCTGGTGTCCGTGCATCAATCTTCACAGCACCGAGAGCAGTCGCCCCTGCGATCGCCGCGAACATGAGTGGCGCATCGAGGTCGAACGGAACGATACCCATTAGGACTGACCAGTACGCTCCAGCCGAGAGAACGAATAGCCCGAGCGGCATGAGTATCGCTCTGAGTTTCCACTTTTCCATATTCCTATTGATGAGGTGAACAGACAAATATTTACGGCGACTCTGAGTGATGTGAAGCGATACACGTACACTCTGTGTTTGTCATTTTGAGTCCACCCTAGACTGCGACTACTGGTGACCGATTCGCGCCCTCTATTCAGCAGCGACTTGACGAACTGCCATGCTATTGTCAGGAGTCCCGTGCTGAATAGAGAGCGTGTATCAATCAGATCTCGTCGAGGGTGAATCGAACGACGGCTAAGTTCTGGTTCGCTGCGGCGAGTTTGGCGGGTGAGGCTGCTGAATCAATATCAGACCCGAGCATTCGTCCGAGGAGTCTGTGGTTCTCGAAGTACTCACCGAGAAGCAATCCACGTTCGTCACTAGTGACGAGTTCTCCGGTGGCGGTGTGTTCGGTGCCACGGAGCCATACGCGACATTCTCGAGAGTCGTGGAAATTTCGCCACCAGTTACTTTCATGTTTCGGCGTGACGGCAACGACCGCATCGTCGATTTGGCGATACGCGACCGGGAATGTGTACGTTCGTCCGCTCCGACAACCGACATATGAGACGAGTATCAGCCATTTGCTCACAATCCAGTGGAAACGTGATTGGAGTGCCGACCGGAACAGCGGGTTCGCAATTCGTTCTTCTATCGCGCGCTGCAACGACGATACTCGAAGAGACGACTGGGTGGTACTGGCGTTTCCTGCCATAGGTATATGTGGGTTCGAAGTAACGTAACACCCTCCCACAACGTTGGTCGTGGGCTTTCTCCTCGAATTTCTGTACGTACAGAAGACTGGTACGCCAAGAGCCGCCCGGGGTATGGGGATGCGGCCGTGACGTACAATGTTGTGATCGAAAGACATAGCAAACAACTTCCGCCGTGACGAGAGAGCCACCACTAATGAGCCAATCAAACTCATATGCAAAGACATCCAATTTGGCTTTCTCGGTTTTTATCGTTGGTAGCTCTCTCTGCAGTGTGCTCTTATTCGGCGCACTGATCTGGGTACTTGGTTCGTCGGCCGTGAATCAGAGTGGTGTGATCACACAGACGAGAACGGGGATGGCGTTGCTGCTAATGTGGTTCGGGATGCTAATACTCACGATCGGCGGATCGCTCTATTTCTCTCGAATATGACTATGTAGCCGGCGAACGACTTACCATCACGATTGCCGCCTTGATTGTATATAGTCGTTCGGCAAGAAGTAGGTATATGGATTTCACAGAGGCTATCGAACGCCGACTCGAAGTTCGAGAGTACGGCGACGCGCCAGTTTCAGACGACATCAAACATGCAGTCGTCGATGCTGCACGATTGGCACCGTCGAGTCGGAATCGACAAGATTGGCACTTCCTTCTGATCGACGACGCTCTCGATGACCTGGCCGCGATGAGCCCCACCGGAACGTGGGTCGCCGACGCTGCCTTTGCCGTTGTCGTCCTCACATAAAATGCAGGGCGAGGAAGCCCACGATGTCAGTCGTGGGAGGAATCGCCCGTCTTTGGTTGCAAAGACGGAAATCGCAAGGCTTGAGTGCCCTCGATGCGTTTTTCGAATACTCCTTTCCGGCCAAACGTGTCGGGTGGGATGGGCTGAGAGTCAGCCAGCCCCAAAATCAGGGTTTCGGCCACTGATAATTAAATCGAGAGTATCGGCCACACCGGACGTGGCCGGTTGCAATCAAGGTCTCAGCCTCCGATGGCGTGGGCCGACTTCCCACTATGGGGACAAGCCCACGACGTCAGTCGTGGGTAGCTGACTGGCGACTACCCCTCTCATGGGGTTGACGTCGGTCGCGCGATCACTCACATGCAATTTGCAGCCTGGGATCATGGCGTTGGCTCCTGCATCTACACCGGTGTCGAGAAGGGCGTCTTCAACGATCGATTCGATATTCCGGACGAGTTCGTCGTCGGTGCAATTGTCGGCTTTGGCTACCCGAACGGGTCGGGGATGGGTACGAAACACCGACGGACGTTAGCGGACGTTGCTTCGTATAATCGATTTGGAGAACCACTGTAAGAGTACAGTGATTCGAGGAGAATGCTCATGGCTTCAGCCGTGGGAGAAGTCGTACACGGTTCATTTGCGAGCGCGCGAGCGATGGCGACGCGCTGGCGCTGGCCGCCCGAAAGTTCGTTTGGCGCGTGATCAAGACGATTACCAAGTCCAACGCGTTTGAGGTAGCTGTAACGCGCGCGATCGGTGACCCTCGCTGACAGCGTCGTGGAATACCATCGGAAGGGTGACGTTCTCAGCGGCACTCAGTCGCGACATCAGGTTGAATGTCTGGAAGACAAATCCGATTTCAGTGCCACGAAGCCGTGCTCGCTCATTCTCGGAAAGCGTCGTGACCGATTGGCCATTAATCTCGACAGTGCCCTCGTCGGGCGTGTCGAGGCAGCCGAGGAGATTCATCAGCGTGCTCTTTCCCGAGCCACTCGGGCCCATGACGGCAGTGAACGAACCTTCAGGGAGGGACAGTGAGGCACCGTCTAATGCATGGACAGGTTCGCCAAAATGATACGTTCGGCGAATATTTTGAGCGGAAACCACCGATGAACGGCCGGTGTCACCAGTTTTATCATTCATATAAATATTCTAGAACAAGTAAAAATAAACCATTAAAGTTCCGGATGACTTCAGTCGAGAACTCGCTTGGCTCGAAGCGACGCTTGTGCTGACGACGATTCAATCGAAAAACTCCTCGCCCTACTGAAAGACGTGAAAGCAGCGTAGTCCACACCCTATTCAAACACTCTTCCACATCATTCAGCCAGCACCAGATTGAGTAGCATGTCACCTCTCTAGAGGACAGTTCGTTTCTCGACTGTTGTTATACGATCCTTCTATACGACCACTCGAAGCCTGACTATAGCAGAAAATTAGCGAGGACAGGAGTGCTATGGTTCTGGTACACACTTTTCGATAGATAGTTCCAAATAGATATAATATCAGCTTCCAGTAAGACGAATGGCGAGTATTATCCTACCGACGACGGGTGGACTGACTCCTCGACGTCTCCCACGCTGCGTTCGGTGGTCTCGACTCGTCTGAGGTTTGGCCAGTCAGTCGATCGTAACCACGGCAGTCCCGCGCTTGTGCCCGGTGTCGACGTAGCGGTGCACCTCGACGATTTCCGCTACCGGGTACCGCCGTCCGATCACTGAGCGGATCACCCCGGAGTCGAGGAGCTCCCTTAGATCCCCGAGGTATTTTTTCCGCACACCCGTCGGCTTCATCCCCGTGGCTGCGAAGACAGCCCGCCTGTCGCCGACCAGCCTCGTCCGGGCCATGTCGAGGAGGATCCTTACCGAAGGGACAGTCGTCATGTACAGCCCGCCCGGGTTCAGCGCGTTCTCGAACTGCGCGAACGACCCCTTGCCTACAGCGTCGAAGATCACGTCGTACGTCTCGCCCGTCCCGGCGACATCGGTGGTCGTGTAGTCGACGACTGCGTCGGCGCCGAGCGACCGCACGAGGTCGACGTTCCCGGTGCTGCAGACGCCGGTGACCTCGGCGCCAACGTGGGCGGCGAGCTGGACGGCGAACGTCCCGATGCCGCCCGAGGCACCGTTGACGAGGATGGACTGGCCGGACTGGAGGTCGGCCACGTCCCGGAGGAACAGCATCGCCGTGAGGCCGTTGTCGGCGACGGAGGCGGCCTCGGCGTCGCTCACCCCGGCGGGCGTCAGTTCGAGCGTGCTGTCCTCGGGGACGCAGACGTACTCGGCGTGCGCGCCCGACTCGGGCGCGGTCGTCCCGAACACCCGGTTGCCGACGGCGAAACGCGTAACGTCCCTGCCGACGCCCGCGATCTCACCGGCGAACGCGTCGCCCGGGATAGACGTGGGTCGTCGGAGGCCGCTAAAGAAGCGAACGGGGAACGGTCGTCCCTCGCGCATGGCCGAGTTGGCCGGTCCGACGGTGGACGCGCGGACGCGGATTAAGACCTCGTCGGGTCCCGGAGTGGGTTTCGGCGCCGAGTAGAGTCGGAGTACCTCCGGTCCGCCGTACTCTCTAGCCGTTACGGCTTTCATTCGCGTGTCGGTTCTGGTCGTTCGTTCGGTGGCAGTCGTCGGCATCTCGAAGGAGAAGTAGGGCGGCGAGTGGCGTAAGCTGAGTGCTCGGTAAGAGGGCTGATACGCTCGGGTCGGGAAAACTTGGTGAGCTGGAGGGTCGTTCCCGGTGCGACGTTCCCATCGACACAGTACACGTCGGATGTTTCCATTGCAGACATGGAGTTCGATCAGCGTGCCCTCATACTGTGCGAACGAACACTTACTCGCGTCCTCTAAGAGGACGAAAGAGTCTCTTCGTTCGATGAGGGGAAGCGAACTAGCCCGAGACAGCAAGATGGACTGTCAGCATTACTGTACCAGAATCTTCCCAGCGAAGAAACCCGGTTGTGACCGTCTGAACCAAACGTTCAAATATTCAGATAGCGCAAATCTAGTAGTCACGAAGCAGATCGCACTATCAAGACTCACCAGAAACTATGCCTTCATTTTCAGAGGAGAAACGAGACCAAGTCAAAGAATCGCTCCGTAATACCGGTCGAGAACTGTTCACTCGACAGGGTATCCGTAAGACAACAATATCCGAACTCACCGAACCAGCGGGCATTGGCACTGGCACTTTCTATCAGTACTTTGACTCTAAAGAAGCGCTCTACATCGATATCCTAGAGCAAGAGAGCAAAGAAGTGATTCCCCGATTGTTGCGGGAATCGTTCGAGACACATGATGATCCAGAGACTGCAATCGCGGCACTACTCAAACAGTCTCTCAACGAAATAGAGTCCAATCCGATATTCCGTCAAGTCCTCATAGACGAACAGGAACTTCCCCGTATACGCGAGCAAATTCCGGACGAAGAAGCAACTGAGAAACGAGCGAGTGCGATAGACCACTTCCTTCCGTACATCGAGAGCTGGTACCATGACGGCAAAATCAAGGGATCGGACCCAGAAACGATTGCCCACACGATCAGGGCTGTCGTTCGACTCGCCCGGCAAAAAGACCGCATCGGGGACGAACGATATCCCCAGGTTCGAGAGACACTCATTACGGCCGTCGCAGCAGGGCTGACGCGAGAGCAGGACTCCGAGGACTTCTCTAATGAGTGAAATCGGGGGAGCGCGATTTGATAACCCGGCCGTCATTTCATTAAGCGATCCTGCAGCGACTGACCGTGAGCTTGTCGGCGGGAAAGGAGCAAACCTCGCACGACTTGCGACTTCGCGGTTTCCGATTCCGGACGGGTTCTGTGTGACAACCGTCGCATATCAACAGCTCATCGATACACCGACGAGAGAGGTGATTGCGTCGCTATCCGAACTCGAACCGACGGATTCAGAAGCGATTGCAGACGTTGGCGCGACCGTGCGGAAGCAGATACAGGAACTAGAGTTCCCAGAGGACGTTCGGGATTCCATCAGGGGGATATTCAAAAAGGAAGGAACCTCCTCAACGGAGACATACGCAGTGCGGTCTAGTGCGACGGCCGAGGATCTCCCTGATGCCTCGTTCGCTGGGCAACAGGAGACATTCCTGAACGTACAGGGGGTGGATGCGGTCATCGACCGCATCCGTGACTGTATGGCGAGTCTGTTCACTGATCGAGCTATCGCGTATCGAGCGAAGAATGGGATTTCACAGGAGGATGTCTCGATTGCAGTCGTCGTTCAGCAGATGGTTTCTCCGGACGTCTCGGGGGTGCTCTTCACAGCCGACCCACGGACGGGGAACCGCCACACTACCTCCATCGAGTCGGTTCTCGGTCTCGGCGAGGCGCTTGTCTCTGGAGAAGTGAACGCGGACAGCATCACAGTCGATGCTCGGACGGGCGATATTCGCACCTACGAGGTCGGTGACCAGCAGGTTGCAGTTCGCCGCAGCCTCCACGGAGGGACGGAGACGGTCGAACTTCCGAGCTCCGAACGATCGAGTCGGGTACTCACCGACGACCAGGTGCATACACTGGTCAAGATCGGACGAGAGATCGAGGAACTCTTCGATCGACCGCAGGACATCGAGTGGTCAGTAACAGACAGCGAGGTCATCATCCTGCAGTCCAGACCGATTACGTCGTTGTTCCCGCTGCCCTCACCCGCTCCAGATGACGATCGTCTCCATGTCTACATCAGCATGGGACACGGGCAGTCGTTCGCTGAAGCGATGCCTCCACTCGTGGTAGACATCTGGAAGTCGTACGTTCAAACACTGTTTACCGAATACGGATTTGACCCCGATACACAGTGGGTGGTCGAGGCAGGCGGGCGCATCTACCTCAACGTATCACCTCCACTCCGCTCCAGTCTGTTGCGAAAACGGTTTCCTGAGAGAATGGGTGAGGCAAACAAGCAGATGGGAGCCGCTATCGGCGACCTCCTTGACCGACGGGGCGAGGAGTTTCATCGGGACCGGACGCTCTTGGAACGACTTGCTTCACTACCCACTGTTGCGAGTTCGGCCTGGACGCTGCTGCGGGAATCCATCCCTCACCTAATCACGGTGTTTGGTGGATTCGTTGGCGCGTTCATTGGTGACCCTGTGTCTCCAGAGCGCGAACAGGCAAAATGGGAGACGTGGGGGCAGAACATCGCCTCCCAGGTGCGGTCTCCTGAAGACACAGCTGGGCAAGTTCGTGCTGTCTTTGACATTCCCAGGGAGGCCACGCAGTTTCCAGCAATGGGTTCACTTATCGCCGGAAATGCCGCAGAGGGCAAACTTGAACGACACTTCCCTGATGCTCCTGATGACATCAACGCTGTCGGGAGGGGCTTGCCAGAGGAAATGCTGACGAAGGTCAATCTCGGAATCGGTGACCTTGCGGATGTAGCGCGAGAGTATCCTGCCGTCGTCGAAGACCTCAATCGTGATGCATCACTCGAAGCAATCGAAGCTGTGGAAGGCGGAGACGAATTCTGCGCTGAACTTGCAGAATTCCTCGATTCCTTCGGTCACCGAGCGACCGGAGAGATGGACATTAGTCGTCCTCGATGGCAAGATGATCCGTCGGTAGTGCTGTCAATTGTTCAATCAACAGTCAAGACGAGCGACGTTGGAGAACACCGCGACCGCGTCCACGAATTGGAACGGGAGGCGGCGGCGGCAGGAAAACGGCTCGAGCAACGAGCAGGCAACAGGCTCTTTGGTTCACTCCGTCGACGCCTCGTCAGTCGACTGATCCGGACGTATCGCGATGGTATTCAAACTCGTGAGTATCCAAAACACGGTGTTGCATACTTCTACGCGGCATGGCACGATGTACTTCGTGACGCTGGCGAACGGCTGGCCTCGCAAGGGAAACTCGTCGACTCTGACGATGTATGGTTCCTTCGTAAAGCGGAACTGTTCGACCTACTCGATGACGAATCGGTCGACGTCGATGTCGCAGCTCGCCGCGCCGAATTTCAACGTCACGTCTCGATGGATGCACCGCCGGTCCTGGCGAGTGACGGTGAAGCTCTGAGCGGTGAGAGTGAACGCGAAGACATTCCAGCGGGGGCACTGATGGGAACTGGTGTTTCAGATGGGACTGTTGAAGGCGTCGCTCGGGTTGTTCGGAATCCGAGTGAAGAGCGGATTGAAAAGGGTGAGATTCTCGTTGCCCCATCTTCCGACCCGGGTTGGACGCCGCTGTTTCTGAATGCAGCCGGAGTCGTCGTGGAAGTGGGTGGGCAGATGAGTCACGGTTCCCTTGTCGCACGCGAATACGGGATTCCGGCGGTCGTCTCTGTCCGCAATGCAACCCGGAAAATACAGTCAGGTCAGCGGATTCGTGTCGATGGCACGAACGGGATTGTTGAACTACTAGACAGTGAATCATGAGTGAACTACCCCACCCTACCGCTCGCCTGACGGCTCGCGCTTGAGGGAGGGGCTTCCTGTTTCGATGACGCACTGTGTAGACACGAGTAATCGGCTCTGCGGTCGTACCGCCGAGAAAGTTTCTCATAAGCCTCTCAGCTTCGATCTACACCGAGCTTCGTTTTGAGATCAATTTGCTGGCGACGTCTTAACAGGCACTAACCCCTCTCATAAACAGAAACAGAACCCAAGAGAACGGCAACGTAACACCCTGAAGTCATACTTTTGCTATCTCTACCAGAGCAGTCGTGACTTCAGATCGGCGAGCTTGCGTCGAAGAGACGTCTTTGAATAGGAAGTCGATGGATCCCATTCGACATCGTGACCAGTAACACCGTCGACAATTGCCGCGTTGTCTAAGGTCTTGCCATACTTGATTCTGAGAAACGCAGCGTCTCGCGGTTTTGTCTGCAGTGCGATCTCGTGATAGGTTGAATCTTCGACCAAAATATATTCACCTAGCTAGGTAAGTGAGTGATATCATTCCCGTATACGGCGGGGCTTTCTCGCCACCGCAGAGATGACTTGTTCCATGGATACTCACCGGGGGCAAGTGGTAGACTGTATACTATAATCTCCCTTTCTTCCCATATCTTCTGCGGAGAAGTGGTCAACGCTGTGAACGATAGCGCGTGACAAAGTGAAGTACACGCGCAACAGTGGCAGCGACGAGCATCGGTTCGGCCTGCGTGCTCAAGTACAGCCCCGGCGTCGGCGGATGATACTGGGTGAGCGGCCAGACTATCGCACACGAGTGTCCGGACGGCTTCTGGAGGAGGCCATCGGCGAGCGGGTGCGAGAGTGCGCCCACACTCAAGAGGGCGAACACCCGTCTTCGTTCGTGCGGTGCGACGATTGTCACACCGATGAAGACTGCGACGAGGGCACCGCCAGCAGTGTGGAGTGCACCCCAGCCAAATGGGATTCCCAGTAGCTGTTCGACCGTCCCGCTGTTGATGACGAGCTTGATATTCGTCAAATCGGGGATGAACGCGCCAGCCATCGCAACCGTCGCATACGCGGGCGAAATCCAGCCGTGTACGGTACCGGAGAACGGACGGACTATGCCTATCGCTCGACCTCCCCCTGAAGATGGAGGTATGCGCTATTAATCTCTATCACGCCGACTCGGTGTATGCCTCCCGCTCGTGAACTTTCATCCAGATAGGACGCTTGGGACGTGTCGTGATCACTGCTTCCACTTCCAACGACGTCTCCGGGCAGAGTTCGAGATGACATCGCTGGAGGATAGTCGCGAGTACCACGGTCGTCTCCAGAAGGGCGAATCGATCCCCGATACACCGGCGAGGACCGGCCCCGAACGGAAAGTACGCGAGTCGTGGAAGCTCCGCTCGGAACTCATCGGTCCACCGGTCGGGTCGAAACGCCAGTGGATCAGAATACCACCGTGGGTCTCGGTGAACGACCCATGGTGGGAGCGAAACGGTAACGCCTGCAGGAATGTGATATCCACCAATAACGACGTCTTCAACCGGTTCGCGGTGGATATCGTATGCCGGAGGATACAACCGTAGAGACTCCGTTACCACCCGTTCGGTGAACGGTAAATCACTCACTTCATCCATCGACGGTGGCGTCCCATCGAGAACAGTGGTGAGCTCCTCGACGAGGCGCTGCTCGACGCCAGGATGCGTGGCCAACAGATAGCACGTGTAGGTTAACGCCAGCGCGGTCGTTTCATGGCCCGCACCCAAAAAGGTCATCACCTGGTCTCGCAGTTGTCGCGTGCTCATCGGCTCTCCTCGTTCATTCTTGGAGGCAAGGAGTCTCGACACCACATCGTCTCCGTCTGGGTCACCTCGCCGTTCATCGATAATCCGATCGACGACGGTTTCCAACTCGGTGACTGCCCGTTTGAAACGCCGGTTCCCGGGTGTCGGGGCCCAGGATGGGCAGATGTGATACGAGATGCTACCGAGACGGTTGAGAACGATTTCGAGATTCCGCCCTATCGTTTCGACATCACGGCCGATATCGGCACCGAGGAGCGCTCGGGCAACAATGTCGAGCGTCAGTCCCATCATCGCCTCGTGGGTATCGATTCGATCCCTATCGGACCACGAGTCGCATAATCGGTCGGTGGACTCGGTCATGAGGGCCGAATACACAGCAATCTGATCTGGATGGAAAGTCGGTTGGATGAGTTGTCGTTGCTCCCGCCACGCATCACCCTCGCTAGTGAACAACCCCGAACCGAGAATGGGGCCGAGCACGTCGCGAGTCAGGTGGCTCTTGACGAAATCCTGATTGTTTGCAACGAGCACAGATTCGATGTCGTCGGGATGATTGAGTTGCCAAATCGATTCATTGAGGAATTCGTAGTAGACGACATCACCATACGTGCGCGCATTCTCGGTGATGAACTCGAGTGCCCTCCGCGACTGCAACGCGGTTCCGATAAGTGGCTGCCCCTGCGGACCAGGGGGGCGGTCAGTTTCTGAAGTGATTCCCATGGGTTCGAATCCTTTGATGGTTAGTCACCTTTGGTCCGAGACGATATATCTCATAGTATAATTATTGGTGATTGTGCGTGTCGATGGGCGCGAATCGATTCCGGACATGGCACCTGATGGCAGGAGTCGGCCAGTCGCGCAGCGAAGGTAGCGCATCATCGATGAATCGCAGTCCAGCGAGTCACCCGATTGTGAATCCTTTCGGCAGGCAGCCCATTCGCGTTCACGGTCTCTAACTTCAGCGCCAGCTGACTGGTGGCCGTCTCGCACGAGCGTCGTGCCAGTTCCTGACGAGCAGTCACAGTTGGCGAACACGGAGTAAGATGGCCCCGCATCAGTGTGGTTCTGCGATACCCTGCAGCCAGACGATGCCGATGTGGATCGCGATGAGCGTGGTCATGACGAACGGCAACAGGAAGACATGGATGATGTACATCCGCTGTAGCGTCGCCTGACTCAGGCTGAAGCCGCCGAACAGTAGCTGGGCGATCCATTCACCAATGAGCGGGACGGAGAGGAACAACTCGACGCCGATCTGTCCAGCCCAGAACGCGAGCTGGTCCCACGGAAGCAGGTAGCCCGTGTATCCGAAGATCATCGTGAGGCTGATGAGGATGATGCCGAGGAGCCAGTTGATTTCGCGGGGTTCCTTGTACGCGCCCGTGAAGTAGACACGGAGCATGTGGAGGAACACCGCTGCGACCATCACCTGTGCCGACCAGCGATGGATACTCCGAAGCATGAACCCGAAGTTGAGGTCAGTCATGATCAGCGTCAACTGTTGGTACGCTGCCGATGGATCTCCCTGGGCGGCCGCCGTCGAGGGCGAGTAGTAGAACCCGAGCAGCGCGCCACTGATCGCTGCGACCACGTACGCAATCACTGAGAACGATCCGAGCGCGTACAGTGGATACCAGTACCAGAATTTGTTGTCCAGTCCGTACTGCTCGGTGTGGCTTTTCGGCATCTGCATGTTGACCTTATAGTACAAGGTCTCCAAGAACTCCAGATAGTCCACGATACGGAGTCGTCGGTCGAGCCACAGCAGAACTATCAGATACCCCCGCTCAACCGGCGTGAGGTCACGCTCTTTTAGCCACTCGCGGTGATTGTGGGGGTCCTTGCGTTCTAGACTCATGGGAGTCTCCGGCAAGTGCGACCGTTCCCCGTGCCCCGAACGACTCCGGTAAACGTCGGACTCATGATACCATCTATCGCAGTCGCCCACTATCATGATGCCGTCTGATAGAGTTTCACCCCCTGAAACCGAATCGAACCCTCTACAGGTAATTGAAACCGTTTGCTGTCACCCGAAACGAGTGTGCAGGCGAAGAGCGAGGCATGTATATTTATTAGGCGAGTCGTTCATAATTAGTCATTATCGAGGTTCAGCATTCAATGGTGACCGATACTCCACTCGACGACGTTGATTTTCTCGCCCGGTCGCCCCACCGCGTCCAGGTGCTCCGAACCCTCGCATCGGGGCCACGAACGCGGGGCGATCTCCACGACGAGACGGGCATCTCTCAGCCGACGCTGGGGCGCGTTCTCGGAGCGTTCGAGGACCGCAACTGGGTCGCACGGCGAGGCCACGAGTACACACTCACCCCGTTTGGTGAACTCGTCTTCGAGGAGTTCACCGAGTTACTGGGCACAGTCGAGACCGTCCAGCGCCTCGGCGACGTAATCCAGCAATTCCCGACCGACCAGATCGATTTTGATATTCGACAGTTCGGCGACGCCACCGTCACGACGCCGGAAGCGGGTGACGTGTTTAGCCCCGTCGACCGATTGACGGAGTTGTTCTTTGGAGCCAAATGTGGCAAAATCTTGGTCCACTCGGCCCCACCGGGAACTCAGGAAGATCACCGGAATCGCGCCGAGGGCTTCCAGAAGAGTGACCGACGGGTCGAATCGATCAACTCAGCGGAGACGCTCGACCAGGCGTTGGCTGATCCGGAGTCGGCGAAGTTAATTCGCGAGGGTCTCGAATCGGATCGTGTAAAGATATACAAGTACGACGACGCGATTCCGTTCATTCTCGCCATCGCAGACGAGACCACAATGCTGGCACCGACCGACGACCACGGCATTCCCGTCGCACTTATTGAGACAGAAAACGAAACCATCCGGTCCTGGGTCGAGGCTACACTCGACGAGTATCGTGAGCAATCGACTGAGGTGACGGTGGACGATCTACCGCCGTGACCGCCACTCGAGATGGACAGGCCATCGACGGAGTGGGATCGATTGTCAGCGAATTTTTAATTGTAATCCGTACTAATGGAGACACATACTCGAGACGTATGTCTTCCCAATTATCAGAAATACGTGAAATAAACTATTCCAATTTTCTTATCATTTTATCCGACAAATTAATGTCGCTCCATCTCCGAGAGAACCGATAATGCGGGGGGAACAGTATCAATTCAACGGGGACGCAGGGATTCTGCATCAGCAAGCGGTCAGAACACCGCTTCCCGATAAAGAGACTGAGCGAGTTTTTCACGAGAATATGATGTCTGTGGCAGACGCGCGAGAGCGGAAGGCAGAGCTGCTCGCTGACCCCAATGTCTCAGTGCTCGATGCATACGAAACTGAACTTGATAGTGTCGTGGAGGGTTTCAAGCGGCGGCTTCGCCATATCGCAGGTAACGACTACACGGCGGTTGCGATGGCGTATAACCGTGGTGAGCAAAACGACCGGATTGGGGCATTGACATCGTACTATCTCGAGGGACTGTGGCGGGTTCAACAGCGTATCACTATTACTGCTATGCTGTTTTTCCCGATCATCATTCGATATCCGGATAGCTTCACAGTGAACATTCGATTTGCCGATGAGCACATCACGACAGAGTCGGTCGTCTTCGAGTCACCTGAACACTTGAGTGAAGAACTCGACGACAAGTACGCCACGACGTACTACGAGGAAAGTCTGTACACACAAAAGCAGGCGGCAGACTACATCAGAGAAACGGCACAGATCATCCGCGAGGAGTTTCCCGACCCGGATGAGACACCGTTTGAAGAACGTAAATACGGTGGCATCGTTACAGCAGGTGGTCGGCGGGGGTCGGTCTTTTCGGACATGCTCACGCGTATCGAACCGGATCCGAATCGATTTACAGAATCAGTCAGTGAACCGACGCTCGTCAAAGAGGGCACCGAAGCGAAACAGACAGAACGAGAATTATTGCCCGATGGTGACGTTGTTATCTAATCTGGAATCCGTTTTGATGGTCGCAATCATGTAAGTTTTATTCCCACCAGCCAAGCACCCTTAAGATAGCAGAAATCACACTCGTTACATCTCTTCAACGAATTCCACTTCAACGTCACCATCATCCTGCCGGACAACCTCATAGAGAGCCGCACAGCGGAAACACTCGTAGCCCATCGGCAGCGCGTCCTCATCGTACACCTCCACATCGGCACCACACCCGGGGCACTCCACGCGAATAGCCGGTTCGTCGTCGGGGTTTCATGAAGTTCATGACGTTGCTGTTCAAATGCAATTTCTACGATGAACAAGGCCGAGTGCCTCGAGGTTTGTCTCCGATGGTAAAGCCAGCCGCGAATCTTTCTACATCACCGATGGATAGGGAGTTGCCAGTCATGATCGGCGTTATCGACTGTCCCATGTGAGGGAATCGACAGTGGGAAACTCCTGTTTCGCTGTCTGTGGTGGGTTGTAGTACCGCGATTCAATCTCGTAATACCCGAATTCGGGAGGAATGCAAGCACAGGCTTTCGCCAAACTCTCATCCGCCGTGTGCGTAATTACCGAATTGCAAGGTGAAAGCCCACGACTTTAGTCGTGGGATGAAACCGACATGGCGACGACACAAACCAAAGGACTGCGTGATGACTGCAACCCCGCTGGTAACTACGTTTATTATCCTTGCAACGAAAAAGAGTGGTCATGCGGCGAGCAAACAAACTCACAGCCCATGCCCGTGAAAAGTGGCAGAATGCGTGCCTGTGCGAGTGCCTCGCCGCGACCGATGCCTTCTGGAACGAAATCAACTACCGACGTATCACGGCCCAGAAAGAAACCGGAAACTGGAATAGCGCCACCTACACCGACTTGTACGATGACTACGCAGCCGTCATCAGTAAAGCAACGTGCCAGCAGATCGTGCAGAAGAACGCTGAGGCGTGGCGCAGCTACGACGATTCACCCCACGACAACCCAAGCTTCCCCCGGTTCTGGGGGAACCGTCGTGAGGGATATGACATGCGGACAGTCATTCGGAACGACCTCTACCAAATCAACTGGGGCGCTGAAGAGTCCACGATTAAGATTCCGGTTGGGAAGGCACTCAACGACAAATACGACATCCCCGGTCGTGGGTATCTCGTTGAATTGGAACTGAAAGGCGACCCACGATGGAAGGGGAAACCGGCCCGACTTGAAATGTCGTATGATAAGGATTCTGATTGTTTCCGTGTCAGTCAGTCTGTGAAAGTCCAGCCAGACTACAAACAACGCGTACAACAGACCGACTTCCCACACACCACTACACTCCAGATGGAGAACACGGAACAGCAACCATCTAATTCGGCGGCAATCGACGTCGGAGCCAACAACACTCTCTCCATCATCACTGAAGACGGAGATATCGCCGTCTTTCACGCTCGCCCAGAATTCAACCGGTTCAATACTCGGTACAACCACATTTCACGACTCCAATCCAAACTCCCCTCGGGCGTGTATTCGAGTGAACAAATCCGCACCGAATATGCCGAGATGTACGGACAACGCGATCATCACCGTGACGCGGCGATTAAGAAGACCGCGGTGTGGTTGGGTGAACGCGGTGTTGACGACGTGTACGTTGGAGACCTATCGGATGTATTGTCGACACATTGGTCGGCAGAGGTGAGCCAGAAAACGCACAATTTCTGGAGTCACGGACAACTCACCGAACAGCTCGAAAACACACTGGAAGTTGCCGATATCAGTCTCGATGAGGTATCAGAAGCGGATACGAGTTCGACATGCCCCCACTGCGGGTCAGAGGACGTGAACCGACAAGGTGATGAATTGATATGCGAAGATTGTCTGCTCTTTTCGCACTCAGATATCGTGGGCGCAGCACTGATTCTCCACGAGCAGGCAGGTGTAGAGGTTTCTGAGTGGTTTCGGCCGATGGCACGGCCCGCTGCCCGTGACGCTGAACGCGCACGGGACGAAGACAATGACAACGACACCGGGTCGTTCGACGTCACGTACTTCCAGTGGAACGACCACGAGTGGACACCACGCACCAACGAGGTGATGGGAACACTCGGGTCATTTGACCAACGAAGCGTCAGCGAACCGCAAACATCCTCCGGGCAGCACGCTGGCTGGGTTGCCCACAGAGGAATCCCACGGCTTTAGCCGTGGGAGGATGTCAAGCTTGGTGCAGGCGAGTCTGTGACCCTGTATACGGAGAGCGGATCAAATTCGGCACACAAGCTGTACTGGGGCTCTGGGAGTGCGATTTGGAATAACGGTGGCGATACGATTATCGTGACGACGAGTAGTGGCGAGACAGTGATTCAGAAAGAGTATACCTAATACATCAAATTTATAATCTGTATGGTTTGTCCGTTTTGAACTCTCTGCGGAGGAATATATACGAAACACGTGGTAATTCACAGAGAATAGAGAGTCACTAAGACGAGCAAGACAAGCGCCGTCAGGATATCGGTCCACAGGATTGCGCCAGCGTTTCCAGGATTTCGATTCTGTGTTGTACGAATCTCTTTGATATGGACGACTGCAGCGCCAAGCATGAACACTGAGACACCAACTGCCGTTGCGATCCAAAATCCACTGCGGAACCAGAGACAGAGAACGCCCAGTACACCAAAGGCAAGATTAGCGAATGCGACTTCTTTTTGGAACGGGTTGCCCGCCGGCCAGCCGATGAACGCGGCTATCTCGTCCGATCTAAAGTAATGACCGAGGAACGCCCAGATTCCTTGGAGGCCGACGACCACGACTAAAAATGCGAGTAAGAACGCTTCGACGGCCGGGGTACTCCAGAGGAGAACCTGAATTATCCCAGCAAGGAGAGCTCCTGCCGGAAACAGAAGTGGGGTATAGTCACCAATTGTTCGATTAGTGCTCGGTCGATCAGCGGTTGATGCATCGGTTGTGCGTGTGGATGATTGTTCCTCGTGGGCCATGGTATTCCCCACCCCTAGCGGATCATCTAGAATCTACGCTGTACGAGTTGATAAAGATGATATGCTTGATCAGGATGTAGCTCCAACGGCTTTCGTCGAACAGTGACGATTGCTATCCGCATCCGTATCCGGCTTGGTCGGATCAGAGCCCAGTTCCATCACCTCTCGGCCATCCTCGAGGCCATCGCTATCCGTGTCTTGCACTTCCGGATCAGTCCCCATCTGCTCCTCCTCCGCATCAGAGAGGCCGTCGCCATCTGTGTCGACGCTCTCGTTCGTGGTCGTGTGCGTGGTTGTCGTCGAATGTGCTGCCGTAATGCTCGCCAAGAGGAGGCCGTTTGCAAGGAGGGCACCCCCGCCCGCAGGAGTCTTATTCGTTTTTCTCCATCTCAAACAGGGACTTCTCTCTGGTAAAATAAGTTTTCTGTCGCAGCGATCGACCGTACCCACTATTTCAGGACATCGATAGGGGGTCCAGCAGTGGGTTGTCGATGGTTGGCGGATTATCGAGATACAAGGAGAATACCTGCGGCTTGACGAGCAAGAGCTCAACCGATTCCAGACATCGCTCGGGAGCACAGATTCTGTTGCTTCGGTAGTAGCCAACTGCTTACCTTGGTGGATTGCCTCCCTACCTTTCGATGATCGGCGTTTTCCCTTGGTCTGCAAACTGATTGCGGCAATCGGGTTCGCATGCAGCTTCGCAGAAGCTATGAATGGACGCATCTGCGCCTGATCCAGTTACGCCGTTCATCCCGAGATAAACCTGCCTATCGGCTACAGCAGGATGTTGAACGTCGTGCTCGTGTTGAGTGTGAGTTTCCTGTGGCTTCGTATGAGGGAGAACGTCGATGTGTTGCATAACTAGCTTGACTAACGAACTAATGGGAACCGGATAAGCGATACGCACCCTGGACCTTGTTTAGACGCGTGAAATTGGGCGTATTCGAATCAGTCTTGGCGAAGTCGGTCACCATTGGCTGAAAATGGCCGCTTGGGTCTGTGTTCGGAGATAGGCCTTGCGCTCACACTTTGTTTTCACCCCTAAGAGTTTATACAAATGACTTATTTGTTCGAGTATGAAACGGCGAGACGTACTTGCCGGACTCACCGCTTCAGTAGTTACCTCGCTGAGTGGCTGTAGCGGGGGGAAACCAGGAGGAGGTGGAGGATGTCTGGGTGAAACCTAGACGGGTCTCGGCTACGACGTTCAGCTTGACGATATCTCCCATAACGCCATGACAAGCATATGGAGTGGAAAGTGTTCGCTCTCGGTGTATCTCAACTACGTGCGTGGGGGTGATGCGGGGATTACTGCTGCTGGCGTCGCTCTTTACTCCCAATCTGGACATCGGTTTGACCTCGTTTCGTTAGGAGATATGACATGGGATCAGGTTCCAAACGAGCAGCGCTCCGAAATGGATTGTGGGGGGTTCCAACACGGTGTGATCAGCCGCGCAGGAGCGTTTTCGGTCAATGAGTTCCCGTACTACCTTGGCTTGTGGTTCTCGGAGATACACGCAGGTGCTCCTGAAGGGCAAACCATGCTCGAATATAATGGAAATATGCCGCCAGAGACGCCAGTCGCACTCAGCGACTGGAAATCCGTCAGAGTCGAGTCGCCCTATTCCTTCCCACCGCTTCCCGATAGTTCACCGGAACTCGGTGTCGGTATCACAGCTGGAGAGATGATTTCGTATGATCGAGCGTGTCGTAAACGAAACTTGACGGTTCATGATGTCCACTGCTGTGATATCGGCATCTCCGGCTGGATCGAATCGTCGAATCCACACTACCTTCCCGGCCTTCGGCGAGCACAGATGAAAGAAGATGGCGAGACAGCCCTGGTCGAAGTGGCGATTCGTGACTTCCAACGGCCTCCTGAGCGTCATTGTGAGACGATGTATCTTGAGTATACCGTGGGGCTTTCTTTTTCGGAGGGTAGGCCTACGTCCTTTGAGGTCGTCCATTTAGACTCCCACGGAGAAGAGCTTGAGCGGAACCAAGTCACAAGCCGCCAATTTGAGGGGAGTTCAATGTGGCCAAAAGAACTTAATTGACCGCTGACAATCACTAGTCGAATACCAATGTACGATCTGACTGGTTTTCAACGTGACCTGCTGTACGTCGTGAGTGGATTAGACGAACCACACGGACTCGCGATCAAAGAGGAGCTCGAAGAATACTACGAGAAGGAAATCCATCACGGCCGCCTGTATCCAAACCTGGATTCACTCGTCGACAAAGGGCTAATCGAGAAAGGCGAAAAAGACCGACGAACCAACGTCTACAATGTTAGTCGCCGCGGCCAACGGGAAATCGAAGACCGGCGAGACTGGGAGCAAGAGTATCTTGACCAAGAACTTATTCCAGCCTGACAACCACGTTCTAAAGTCACCAATTTGGCAGTCTGTCACCTCACTTCACATATAATGCAGGGCGAGGAAGCCCACGACATCAGTCGTGGGTAGCTGACTCCTCCGTCGACAGCGACGTACAACCTTCTGTCCGCCATTCACCGACTCACAAAAACCGGTCACCAACCACCTTCACTCGCCGTTTGATCCCGCTCTCGTCCCAGACCGTTCCATCATGCTCGATTTTGTCATTGTCAATCCCCTCTACGGTTTCTCATCCTGCTTATATCTTTTGCTGGGTTTTTCACTCTGTGACTCGATCCGTACTACACCATCACTGGTCACAGTAACATAGTGGTCATGATATTGAAACCTGACCTGCCCGGCAGATCGCTCCGTTCCGCCGTGTGTGGGAGCAAAGAGGTCGTCTAGCGCTTCGAGGTCGATCGACTGAGACAGCCTGTCGAGTTCGGTTATGTGAATGTCTTCCCAATCTGCGAGTGCGTTGATGAGAATCGTACTGAGCTGTGTCTCCGTTCTTCGATCGGACTGGCTGTGATCTTCATCTAGAGCTGTCTCTTGTATCGCAGTGTACTGCGTCATAACACAACGCGTCCATAACATCGATGGTAAAAAGAGAAAATGGCAAAACTCTCCAAACGTCTTTTAATGAGGGAGGAATTTTGCTGTAAACAGCGGATCTGAACCCAACACTACTCAATTTCACATAAAATGCAGGGCGAGAAAACCCACGACTTCAGTCGTGGGCTTTCTTCTGCACCCCTGTAACGCAGATTGGCATCGTGAGTAGTCCGGGCAGCTCAGTCGTCTGCACTGATACTCGGCTGTCTCGAGAACACTGCCCGTGTCTTCGACGTCAACTGGTTATAAACGGTTCTCCCGTTCCGCTTGCGTTCGACGAGACCGTCCTCCGCCAGCCGCTTCAGGTGATACGTGACAGTACTAGGATCGCGGTCAAGTTCATCAGCTAGCTCACCCACCGTAACTGGCTCCTGTCGTGAGACACCGTCAAGTACGGCGGCAGTCGCGGTTTGGGCGAGCGCCGCTCTGAGTTCGACCTTGTCATCGGAAGCCGGATAATATCGTCGTTTACCCCGGATTTTCGCGTTCGTCACAATTTTCTCGTCTTCGAGTATTCGGAGGTGATGGCGGATGGTCGACAGTGAGACATTCATTCGGTTGTCCAACTGCGAGAGATAGGTTCCAGGCGTGCGCTCGATGTGATTATAAAGCTCCGCCCGCACTTCTTGTTCGAGTGGATCAGAGTCATCATACTTGCTGTATCTGAGCGGCATAAACGGCCACCAGACCCGGCCTTCGACCTTTGGTCTGGGGAAGACACTGACAGTACCGGCGTGGGTGGCCAGCGTTCCGATCTCTAGGTGATGGAGGACGACGCCGGCAGTGACAGTCACGCCGATGAGTTCGGCGGTTTTCGTAGGATGGGCCGGAGTCGCCGGAACAGATCCGTTCGGGTGTGTCCCTGGATCGTTCACCTCTGTTGTCCTCATCGTTCCGTCCGCGTTCGCATCATCGCCGGATGTGGTGTCGTTCAATTGCGCCGTGGTGTTAGGAACAGTGTTCGACTCGACTTTTTCGCTTTGCGCCACGGGCAATGATGCGGTTGCAATCGGTTTGGACGAACGACCTCTGGCGGTCTTCTCTTCGACGGTGACAGGTACGTTCTCATCCGTTTTCGTCATACGTGGCGACGCGTTGATCAGATTGTCCTCGATGACGCCGCCGGTCGCCTTGCTTGCGATATCGAGTCCCGAATGCGCGTTTGTTTTTGCGTTATCGGCCCTTTGGCCCACCTTTTTGACGACTGTGTTGCTCACTTCCCCGGCATTGCCGCGTTCCGAATTGACCGCATTGGTCGTGATGGAGTCGGGTTTCGTTCCCTCGAATGAGTTACCAGTCGACACCGGTCTGTTGTTGACGGCGTCAGGGGTGGCTTTGTTCTCGTCCACATTCTCGCTCGGCTCAACTGTATCGTTGGTGTCACTCGTCGTGGTCACTGAGGAGAAGCCAGTGGTATTGGTACTCGTCTCACCAACTGTGCCGGTTGTGCCGGACACATTGGTTTTGCCGGGAGTGTCGCCGACGTTTGTTGTGTCGGTCGTGCCGTTCTTTTTAAGAGTCGTCGTCTCAGGGTCTGTCGTGGACTGTGTCCAGTCAGACTCGTTCGCATCATCGGCAGTAGTGGACACGTCCGACACCGCGGCGGTCGTCGCGATCACTGGTGCGTTAGCTTTCGATTGACTCACCGTCGACTTTGGAGTCGTCGTTATATTGGTCGTGGCCGTGACAGTCAACGTGTTCGTGGTTCCGTTTACGTTTTCACCGTGCAAGTTCTCGGTGGGGAGCGCGACCGTGAACCCTGGAAGACACAGGAGTACGGCGAACAATATCACTGAAAGCCTGTGGTTTTCCATTCTCTCTTAATCCTGGCGTTCTAGATTATTCTCACCACCAAATAATTATGGTATTCACGTAAAAATAAAATTAAAATCAATCGATAAATTGTATCTACGAGAATTTCATCCCTGACTACACACCATCAGTCTCCTCGTCTACCAGCTCAAAAGAGAAGTGTACGAACGAGGTGTGTTGGGTGTCGGAGTACCAAGCGGATTTGAACGGGTAGCGAACATAGCCAATCGGCTAAATCCGTGGGGAGAGAGCCTGCCCGTGAAATCGGCAGGTGATGACTCGCCACGGAGCGGGGGCCAGTGGCAGGCCCGCAAAGACACGTCACCGAGCGAGGAACTCCCGTCGGAGACGCGGGCTTCCGATGACAAGGGTTCGTCTAGCTCACCAGCGGTGGGAGTGGGGGCGGAGCCGGAGACCGGTGACGCGCACCCGTCTTGAAACCTCACTCCCAGTCAGTCTGGGTATTCCACCCGTGGTGGAAGCCCCGGCGTTCACGGCAGGCGAGGATGTTACCCCCCGCTGTTGCCGTTGTCCTCTGGGCAATGCACTCGGAACCAACAGATTTTGGACTTTCGTTTTTCCTTTTTACAATCGCTATCCCCGGCACTGGAGATGCTGGCACAGAATTGTCCGTCGACTTGCTCAGCAAGAACTGGCTCCTGTTCTTTACAGTCATCGAAGCAGCCACACGATTTGGAGTCGTGGTGCTTGTGGTGCTTTTTGCCGTGCTTCTCGTGGTGCTTGTGGTGCTTTTTGCCGTGCTTCTCGTGGTGCTTGTGGTGCTTTTTGCCGTGCTTCTCGTGGTGCTTGTGGTGCTTTTTGCCGTGCTTCTCGTGGTGCTTCTTGTCCTTGTGATGGTGCTTTTTCCCGTGCTTTTTGTGGTGCTTCTTGCCGTCCCAGTCGTGGTCTTTCTCTCGAGTCGCATAGCTGACGACGAATGGGAAGGGTGCACAGATCGTCACATCCTTTTTGTCACCCTCGATCGAGAACACATCCGGGTCGACCTCCTCACCGATATCGTCGTAGGTATCCGGCCACCACGTTCCGTATTTGAATTTGAACGCGATATTGAGATCCGGTGGGCACTTCGGCTCTTCTCGACACGGTGCATCGTCTGCTGTCACAAACTGATCAAATAGCACCTGCCCTTGATACTCCACAACGACACGGGTCGGATCTAGATCTCCTGGGAGTTCGACCACTGCAACGCCGTTGGCATCAACTGTCGGCGTGTACGGTTGGGTGGAATCGTCGCTAAAGGTTACTGTCACATCCAGCTCTTCACCTTCATCAATGTTCGCGGTCTGAATGGTGATCTGCGCACACGTGACCTCGACATCGGTGACTGACGGTCCCTCTCCACATGGTGCATCCGATGCCGCCACACCTGAGTCGAACAGAAGTAGCCCGTCATACTCAATCTGAACGTGTACTGGGTCAACGTCACCGGGCAATTCGACAGTTGCCTGATTATTTTGAACCTCCACATCTTCGGTCTGCGACGTTCCGTCTGAGAACTCTACGGTCACGGTAATTGAATCACCATCGGGAATGTTCGAGGTGGTAATGACTATTTCATCACAGGTGACGTCCACGTTGTCAACTGACGGGGGGTTCTCCTCCTCGCACGCGTAGAATGTCGCGTTGCTGATGTCCTGTAACATCGGTGGTTGATTGTTGACCTGTTCCAGGCAGAACGTGACGTCCCCTGTCGCGCTGTCAGGGACTTCCGCGAGGAAGCAATTCTCGCCCGCCTTGAATGTCAGGTATTCGGCACCCTCCGGGATGTCATCGGCCGCAATCGTGAAGCAAGTGCCATCGAAATCCCCCGGACTGTTATACAGGGGCGCTAAGGCAGTTGCCCCTGTACAGGGAACACATCCAATACACTGTCCCGCCTGTCCCCCTGGTGGATTCTGTGGTGGGGTACTGGCTTCATCGCAGAACGGTGCGGGGATGGGTTCGCCATCCTGTGCGATGGACGACATCGAGAGTCCACCGATCCCAGCAATGGCAATGCTCCCTGCCGTGATTCCTTTTATGTAATCTCTTCGATTAACGTTTCCGTGTTTTCGATTGGTTTCCCTCATAGTGCAACCTTCCAAAAATCAGCTTGAGGTATTGTTATGCGGCCCCTGAAGTTTGTTATTACATCGTAAGGTGTAGTTACATCCCAAATAGAGAATATAATTAAATGACATCTCTCCACTCTAACAGACGGAGATCCCCGTTTCAACGACACAATGTGCAGAGACTGGCATATCCGGTGGGTACTCAATCACGAAAGACGCTCTCTTTGAGTGTCGTTGAACGAACTCCAATATCTGATCTCCCAATCCGGCTCTGCTGATGATCTTCGACTCCGTCAGAAACCCAATGGTGAGTAGGCGGTGCTCACTCTGACATGCAAACAGGTTAATCGAGTTCCAATAAAGTCAGTTTGATGGAAACATTCTTCATTAATGCCATCGTAGTTCCCTCTATGTCAACAGAGACAGACAAGCAGGGACGATTGTACATCCCCAAAGAGGTACGGGAGAAGTACGGCGATAAGTATCATATCGTCACATACGAAGATAGGATCGAACTCATCCCGGTTGCAGATGATCCCCTTGCAGCCGTTCGCGAGGCAGCGGGTGACCTCCGTGACGCATCCATCGAGACGATTCGAGAGGAAATTGACGCAGAAGCGAAAGCCGAAGCCAAAGAGAAGGACACAGATAGATGACAGTCTACGTAGAAACGGACTTTTTGCTCGCACTTGCGAAGGATTCAGATTGGTTGCAGCAGCCGGCCGAAGCGGCCCTTGACAACTACGAGGTCGAAACGTCGGCGTTCTCGTACCTTGAACTCATCCTCGCTCGCGAACGCTACGAGTTCGATTATGTTCCATTGGTGGCGAATCTCCTCGAACTTGTTCCTGTCCGGGATGAGGAAGAGAAACAAGTCGTCTTGAAAGCCGTTAACTACTACGAGGAAGGAATGACACCGTTCGACGTCTTCCATACGGCAACAGCAGAAACACGTGGGATGGACGTGCTTTCATCCGAGCAAGACTACGAGGACATCGAGGTATCGCGAGTCCCAGTAGAACCGTCTGATGAGGAGTGATTTGGGAACTGCACACCTGAAATCTCCAACGCTCAGGTATTCCTCCGCGTGAACGCGGAGGAGGATGTCAATTCCGCTGTCTGCGGTTGGAATCCGCAGGAGAGGTCGTGCAGGTAGACTGCTGGTTGTGCACTGCTGCAAGCAGCCACAGATGCATTCTACCGACATTTGTTTGCACTCGCTCGAGCAGATCCGAAGAGACAATTTTGGACTGTGGTACTAGCAGCTATCAATATTGAATATTAGTATACACCTATTCCAACACAAAAACTTATCACGTGAACACACGTGGTAACGCACCACAATGGATGAAAAATCATTATTCACCAGTCGACGGAATTTTCTTCACGCAGGCACAGGCATTCTCGCATCAACAACGCTCTCATCGGTCACTCTCGCGTATGGACAAGGAAGCACGGCCTCTAGGGTGACGGTTAAGCGCGATAGTTACGGTGTCCCCCACGTGTATGCTACTGGGGGTGCAGAACGTCCGGCAGTTTATTTCGGACACGGATTTGCGGTTGCAGAAGACAGACTGTTTCAATTAGAGATGTATCGTCGCTTCTACCACGGTACTGTCGCCGAGATTCTCGGAGCGGGGGAGGAAGGCAAGTGGGTGGCGTTCGATCGCGAAGCGCGACGCAATCGATCGACTACCACATCGCTTGAGCTCCAAATTGAGGAGCAGCTCAACGAGGAACACCAAGCTGTCCTTGAAGCGTTTGCCAAGGGAATCAATCGATACATAGACCGTGTCGAATCAACTGACAAAGAATTTCATAAGGGGTTCTATGAGTATGATTTCCGACCGAAACGATGGACTCGCAAGGATGTTGCCGGGATCTTTGTCGCGAGTATGTCCTTTTTTAGCGACTATCAGTTGGAGACATTGAACGCTGCCGTCCTTGATGGGTTGAACAGCGAGTATACATCAGCAAAAGCCATCAACCTGTTTTCAGATCTCAATTGGGGTGATGACCCAGGTGCACCCACATCGACGGAACCCTCGACAACTGGATACACACCCCCCTACACACCTGCTGGGAATGCGAATCCAATGGCAACGTCAGAGACAGGCGAAAATAATCAACCAGCAGAGCATACCGCTCCCTCCGGCGAAAAACGGATTCCGACCGATCCACAGAAAGTTCACGAGGCTGAAATGGCTCGTCAACGGACGCTCGCGACCGGCCTTGACGCATTAGGTTTACCGTTTAAACTCGGTAGTAATGCACTAGCCGTTGCTGGGACACATACTGAGAGTGGTGACGCTCTCTTGTTCGGCGGCCCGCAGATGGGTTTTACAACGCCGTCAGTCATGTACGAGGTGGGTCTTCACGGATCGGATTTCGATATCACTGGAATCACCGTTGCCGGCTATCCATTCGTCATGTTCGGACACAATAATCACGGTGCCATTACGAGTACCGCTGGTCTCGATAACAGCATCCAGACGTTTGTCGAGACGATTCGAACCGACGGTGAACAAGCACAGTACAAGTTCCGTGAGGATTGGCACAACGTAGCGGTACACTCTGAAACGATCCCGGTCAGCGGTGCGCCAGACGCCGAGGTGACGATTCGGCGAACACGCCACGGCGTCGTCACACAATGGCGTCCTGATGAAGGTGAGGCAATCTCACAGACGAGAAGCTACGAGGGTCGCGATATGAATTCGTGGAAAGCATTCTACGAGGCCCAGTATGTGACCAATGCAGACGAGTTTGTCACTGCCGCCCAGAACTGTGATTATTCGTTGAATTTCATGTGGGCCGGTGACGATGGCGATGTGGCCTATGTCCATCTCGGTCGGTACCCCGATTGGGAGCAGGTACCGTGGGATACACGCTTCCCCGCTGATGGCACGAAATACGAACTCACCGATGCTGACTATCTACGTGCTGCTGACGGTGCTGTTCCGTTTGCAGTTACTCCATCGACGGGGTACACAGCCCAGTGGAACAATAAACCGGCACCCGGATGGAACAACGGTGACATGAGTTATGCGTGGGGAACTGATCACCGTGTTCAGCGGATAATAAACCTCGTTGAGAATCGACTTGCAACTGAGGGCGTAGTGGACTATTCATTCCTCAAGGAGATCGTCTATGACATTGCCTTCGTCGATCTCCGAGCAATTCGATATAAAGAGCCCCTTGTGGCGGCGCTTGCCGATGCTGAGTTAAGTGACATTGAACAGTCGGCGTTCAAGGCCGTGGCAGACTGGGATAACTTACGGCAAGGAGATGGGACGGACTATCTGGGAGAGTATTCTGTTGGATACACTGTCTTTGATGCATTCTTTTCTCATCTACTTGATGAAACATTCGAACCCACGTTCGGGGTGCTTGGGTCGTTGTATGGGCCGGTTCGGAGCGTCTTTTTGAACTACCGCTACGGCCGTCCAGTATTAATGCGTGCCCTCCATCCGACTGATGTGGCACTCGAACCGGCCATTGACTACTTTCATGGCAATCAGCCGACGGTGTTCCGTCAAGCCTTCCAAAAGGCGGTCGAGGATCTGCGTGCGAAGTATGGCGACGACGTTTCAACATGGCAGGCACCAGCTCGCGTCGATAACTTTGATAACATGGCCCTCTTTGGGCTGCCCATCGGTGTTGGAGACGCTGGAGAAATGCCGTTTCTTAATCGTGGTACAGAGAATCACTTTGTGCGCGTTGGTCGGACGAATGGCCAATCGAATCAGCAGTCACGTCACGACTTTTTTGCTGAGAACATCCTCCCACCAGGTAATTCGGGATACCTCTCTCCTGACGGAACAAAAGAGACACATTACGCTGATCAGCTCAAGATGTTCATCGATTTCGAATATAAGCCCCTCCGTTTTACCACCGCGGAAGTAGCTCGCGATACAGAAGTCACCGAATCGCTGCGAACAGACTGACATCCTCGAACGGCTTTCGCCGTGGGCATTTTCCTTGACTTTCTGTAACATCCTCCCGCCGTTTACGGCGTGAGAATGTGCCAGTACGCTACCACGCCCTAAAGGGAACTTGCGGGCCGAGGACACGCGGTACCGTGAACTTCCCATCGCGGGTTCCCGTGCGTTAGCGTGGGGGCGGATGTCAATTAGCGTTCCCCAAATCGTCTAGTTTGGTTTGGACGGAGTGGCCAGTGAGTTCGTCAAAATCAGTGCCAGCGGCAATTGCGGTGGCACGTTTGACGCGGTAGTTCCCGCCATCGGTGACATAGAGGTCATCCGGCAGGAAGAAATACCACTCCTCGTGATCAAAGCGTACTCCAATTCGGGGTTCAGCGCCGAAACTACGCGCGAAATACTCGAGGTCAGTGATTTCTTCGCCGTCGATGTATATCGGGTTTCCACTACTTGCTTTGGCTTCGATTGCGTAGAATACTTCTCCGTTACCAGCGAGCACGTCGGGCAACTCACGCGGGGTTGCACTCCCACTGGCTGGGGCCCGCATGACGGCGAAGCCAGCGTCATCTAGTTGATTGACGAGTTCCCGTTCCCGGTTGGCGCCTTTCTGACTCGACATCGATTTGTCTCTTGTGTCATAGTCTGTGTGCTGGGGGTATGAAGTTCATGCTGTTGCTGTGCAAATGCAATTTCTACGGATAAACAAGGTCAGAGCCCCGAGGCTTGTCTCTGATGGTGAAGCCACCCTCGAATCTACCTAAACCACTGACAGATGGGGGGTGCCAGTCATGATCGGCGGTATAGACTGTCCCGCGAAGGGTCACTGGACAGTACTCACCAATCGGCACAATTACCTCCAATCAACCTCAAACTTACCGTAGTTCGGTAATCTTCACCATAGTACTAATTTGAACTCGGTGCCTGTGTTTCGTATGGCTGTGGATATCGGTCAGAGCCAACTCCGGACTGCGATTCTTGTGAGTGGACTTGTGGTCGTCCTTGGTGTCACTACATACGCCGGTATCCACCTCGTTGGAACAGAGACCACAGACTCACAGAATGTGTCCGAGATCGATTCGTGCACAACGATCGATGAACCTGGCCGATACGAACTCACGGCGGACATCAGAGACAGCAGCGCCAACAAGTGCATTCGAATTGCGTCAAGTAACGTCGTATTCAGCGGGAACGGCCATTCGATCGACGGGACGGGAGCGTTCGGCACCGGCGGTGTGCTCGTCGGATCGTTCGATGCATCGATCTCGAATGTGACCGTTCGGAACGTGAATGTGACTGACTGGGACGATGGGATCCGCTATATCCACGTTGTGAATGGAACGGTCACAAACACAGTCACTGCGAACAATCGCGTCGGTCTCACACTACTCAGTTCGAATCAGACGACGGTTGTCAATAACACGGCCACGAAAAACGCGGTGTATGGGATATCGCTTCAGGAAACGAGTCACCACAACGCAGTGGCGAATAACACTGCAACAGCAAACTCGCTGTTTGGCATTCATCTCGTTCGGAGTGGCGTGCGAAACAATACAATCGCCTCAAACGCCGCCTCGAAAAACGAGTATGGAATCGTTCTCATTGGTGCCAACGCAAACACAGTTATCAATAATAGTGCGACCGCGAATCGGATTGCTGGCATTTGGTTATCTGAGGCAGACGATAATCGGCTTTCGAATAACACTGTCTCGAACCGATTCTACGGATTGTATCTCGGTGACCAGTCGAATCGGAATCGCCTATCAACCAATACCGCCAGCCAGAATGCCGTGGGCATTCGGCTTCTGCACAGCGATAATAATGCTATCACTGGCAATACAGTCACGGATAGTCGCGTGCAAGGAATCCTTCTGATTGCAAGTAATAATGGTCTTATCACGGACAATCAGCTATCGAATAATTCAGACGCCATCGCACTGAAACGGTCGAAAAACATTACTCGATCGACCAATTCGAGTCAAAATCGATTCGACGAGAAAATCGATGCTGGCGGTCAGCACTGGACGTGACTCGGGATGTATTGGTTGAGCAGACCACGACCCAATTGTGGGCTCGGTAGCCAGATTGAACCAGCGAGTCAAAGCTGCGGACGTCTACGAGGTGCGTGATCACTACAGGCTGAAGAGAGCGAGTGCCTTGGGGCGTGACTCTGAGGTAGTTGACTGAAATTCACGCCATTCATTCCCACTCAGAGAAGACTTATATCCGTACATAACCCATCGATATTTGGTTACAACTCCGATGAGTTATCGCTCCTTCACTAGAAGTATCTCCCTCTTGCTCGTGGCGTTGATGATAGTGTTCTCCGGCTGTATCGGCGGCACAACTGCCAACTCTGAACCCACGGCTACGGCAGCGGCTGATACGACGACAAAGATATCAACAACCGCTACCACGACAAACGGAACTTCAGTACCCCCCAACACGACTACCACAAATCGGCAGTTTGACGTCCAGATTATCAACAAACAACCGAATCCCGCTGGTTCTGCGATTCAAAATTTCGATCTTGAAGTGACTGTCGACACGCGAATGCCGGATGCAGATACAAACGGCGCTAGTGAACCAGCACTCGCCGTCAAGATTGATGGTAACTGGATTGCCGAGACGCAAGAACTACCACAAAAGCCCACTGGAACGTACACAATCCAGCTAGAGCAGCACGATCTTGAACAGTACTCTGGGACACAAACCATCCGTGTCGAACTTCTCGATAAAGACGTGTTTGGTGATGATGTGATTGCTGTCTGGGACGGTCAGGTCAAGTTCGGTGCGAAGCCAAAACCAACAGCCACGGCGACACAAGCGATAGAGACAACTGCAGCAACGGAGACCCAAGAAACGAGCACGACGACTACGCACCCACCTACTACGACTACACAACCACCACCATCCACGACAATACAGACAACCACATCTACAACAGTATCCACCACAACGAGTCCAACACTGACCACGACCCCTAAGTCGTCGGTTAATTCGGATCCGAAGACATCGTGGACGGTTGAAGTCGTACGAGTAATCGATGGCGATACGATGGAAGTACGGTTTCCAAACGGTGAAACCGATACACTCCGCCTCCTCGGAGTCGATACACCGGAAACGGATTTGTGGCGAGTGGATCCTGCTGAATTCGAAGGGATTCCAGAGACGACAGCAGGACGCGACCATCTCTTCAATTGGGGAGAGCGTGCCAGTCAATTTGCCACCGATAAACTCGACGGTGAATCGGTTCGGATTGAGATGGATCCAGAAGCCGATCGTCGTGGAAGCTACGGACGCCTGTTAGTCTACCTCTATGTTGATGGCGAGAACTTCAACCACCGATTGCTGACTGACGGCTATGCACGACTGTATGAAAGCTCGTTCTCGAAACAGAGTGACTTCGAGAGTGCTGAAGCGCACGCACAACAAGACAACGTCGGGGTGTGGAATTTCGAACGAACGACCCCGACTTCGACGACTGAAACGACTGCGGAATCCTCTGATGGCGGCGACGGAGTGAATATACCGCCACCCCCGTCAGATGGGGACTATGATTGTAGCAGCTTTGACACACAAGAACAGGCCCAAGCTGTGCTCGACGATGACCCGAGTGACCCCCACCGACTCGATGGCGACGATGACGGCATCGCATGTGAGTCACTCTAAGTCGGTGTCTTCAGTCGAATAGCGAACTTCTGACCCTTTAGGATCAGGTATTCTCCTTAAATCTCTATAAACGGAGGGCACTAATTGGGCAACTTCGTAGTTGACGGCCCGACGTTTCTTGTAGCCAGTTGAGCAACGTGCTCGATAACGAATGACAAACACAACTGAGCTATTAGCACGTAATCCGAGCGATCGGATACAAGTATTGGACGCTGACGGCCACGTTGTCACGCCAGAGCTTGTCCCCGACCTCGATGACGAGACGTTCGTGGCAATGTACCGCGATATGCAGTTTTGTCGTCGATTCGATGAGCGCGTCATCAGTTTGCAGCGACAGGGTCGCCTTGGAACCTACTCATCGCTTGCTGGCCAAGAGGGTGCACAAATCGGCTCGACGTATGCACTGGCCGACGATGATATTATCTCGTATCAATACCGCGAACACGGAGCTGTTGTCGCACGAGGGTTCCCGTGGAAACACTTGCTGTATTGGGCTGGTGATGAACACGGGAACGCAGCCCTCGCGGACAAAAACATCTTGCCACTCAATATCACCATCGGCGATCACCTCCCCCACGTCGTTGGGATGGCATGGGCAGCGAAATTACGAAAATTGAGGAGAAAGCCCACGACTTCAGTCGTGGGATGAATCCGACAATCTCGACACAATCTATCCCCGATAGCACGGCATATGGTTGATGGAATCGTAACACCTATAATTGGATACCATCCATCTATTGATGTGCCACGAGGATATAGTCGAGAACGAACGTCGGTACACAACCTCCACTACCACTTCATCTGGTGTCCGAAATACCGCAAACCAGTGTTGACAGACGAGGTTGCCGACCGCCTCGAACAACTCATCGAGGAGAAAGCCAACGAACTCGATCTCGACATCCTCCGACTGGCAATCCAACCAGACCACGTACACCTGTTCATCACAGGCAATCCGAAACTCGCCCCGAACAAAATCATCCAACAGGTCAAGGGCTACACCTCGCGGAACCTCCGCGAGGAGTTCGACTTCGGCCTTCCCTCGCTGTGGACACGTTCGTACTTCGTTTCCTCAGCGGGAGAGGTTTCGAGTCAGATCATCGAGGAATACATCGAAGCGCAGACTGGACAGTAAGATGCGTCGAGAAGTCACCACGACGGTACGGGTCAAACTCCACTCGCTCACTGAGCGGAAAGCCCGTCTTGTCGAGCGTGAATATACCGCGTTCCAAGATGCCGTTCACGGTGACGATGAAGCGAACCTCTACTCCGCCACCAACCAACAGGCGGGCAAAGTCCGCTCGAACAAGAATCCACGAGAGGACACCGAGCAACCCGTCGTCCTCCGCAACGACTGCATCACCATCGAATACGACGAGGACACAGTTCTCTCGTCTTGGTGGTTCAAACTTCCCGTCTACAATCCCGAGCGAGAACGGGGTGATAGCATCTGGGTGCCCGTCCACGTCCCCGAGAAGGACACACACTTGCTCCGTGACGAGTGCATCCGCGACTCGGAACTTGTTCACCGAGACGGGGAGTGGTACGTCCACCTTGTCTGCAAGCGGTCTGTGACCGTCGCAGACGAGTACGACGACGTACTCGCGGTTGATATGGGTGCGAAATGGATAGCCGTCAGCACGTTCCTCTCTGACCGCGATACGCAGTTCCATGGCGCGGAAGTTCGTCGTATTCGTGAACACTACAAGCAACTTCGCAAGTCCATCGGGAAAGCAAAGGTTCGCTCGGGGACACAGGTCATCGAGCGCCTCGGTGACAAGGAATCGCAGTCAGTCGAACATGAGCTGCATCAGGTGGCGAACGAACTCGTCGCCCGCGCTCGTGAACGCAACGCTGTCATCGTGTTCGGTGATATGACGGGATTGCGCTTCGACAATGACAAGGGACGGTACGTGAACGACAAGACCCACAAAATGCCGTATGCAAAGATGGCGAACATCCTCACGTACAAAGCCCACCTCAATGGGCGAGAGTGCCTGCCAGTGGAGGAATACGACACGTCTGTGACGTGTTGGCGCTGTGGCTCGCGGGACACGAGTCGTGACGTTCAGGGACGACTGGAGTGCCACGATTGTGGGTTGGACGATAATGGCGACAAGAATGGTGCGTCGAATATCGGTCAACGAGCCGTCGGTAAGAACATTCAGAGTCCGCTATCGACGGTGGGGGCTGTTGTGGCTCAGCCCGGAACGCAGGTCAAACTCAAGGGAACTAACGGTGAGATAGAACCTGCGAACTCCCCAGACGACGTGGGCCTGACTCTCAGTGAGGGAAGCCCACGACGTTAATCGTGGGAGAAGTCACGAAATGATGACAACGTGACGGTTGCACACTTCGGTGACGGTGCTACTTCGGAGGGTGATTTCCATGAGGCACTCAATTTCGCTGGCGTTTTTGACGTTCCGGCGGTGTTCATTTGCAACAACAACCAGTGGGCTATCTCTGTCCCCACAGAGCGCCAGACCGCCAGTGAAACCTTTGCACAGAAAGCTCATGCCTATGGGTTCGAAGGCGTCCAGGTCGACGGCATGGATCCACTTGCGATGTATGCCGTAACAAATGCTGCTCGCGAGAAGGCAAAACAACCGACTGACGGTCGCCCACGTCCGACTCTGATTGAGGCGGTTCAATACCGATTCGGCGCACACACGACTGCCGATGACCCCACTGTATATCGTGATCAAGCAGACGTAGAACGCTGGCGCCAGCGTGACCCACTGAGTCGGTTCGAATCGTTCCTCCGCAACACGGATCGCATTGACGACAACGAGATCAACCGCATTAATGCTGAAATCGACGATACCCTTGCAAATCTGATCGAACCGGTGGAGGCACACGATGCCGACCCAGATGAAATGTTTGACTATACGTACGCTGACCCGACTAATCGACTTTGCGATCAACGCGAGTATTTACGCTCGCTCCGTGAGAAGTACGGCGATGAAGCATTGCTACAAGATTGTTGACATCTTCCTCTGTCTGGAACTCCTTGGAATACCAGTCGACACGGTGAACCCAGAGTATACGAGTCAGCGGTGTTCCCACACAGAGTGTGATTCATGTATACGGGCGAATCGTGACGGGAAGGACTTCGAGTGTGTAGAGCGTGGCTTATCGTTGCAAGCGGATTACAACGCGGCACGAAACATCGCCTTCCAATGGTTCACGGAGAATCGAGAAGACGCTCAGCGAGACCAGTCGGGCCGAACGTGTCAGGCTGGTCGGGCCACGAGTCAGCTGGCCCTGAAGTCAGGGACGCTGTCACCGAGCGGGGAGTTCATCGCTCGAGACTGGCTGTCCACTGACAAGCCCACGACGTCAGTCGTGGGTAGCTGACCCACGGTTCATTGGAACGTTCAGGAGGCTCACGTGACACTCTCCACTGTAGCTCGCCGTTCTGCTGGAGCGCGTGCGTCGATGACGCCCTCTGCACGTTGCTGGTGCCGGGAACGTCACCTGAAGGATATCCCCATGGTCGTCCGGTGCGTCCCGCGAGATGCACAAAAATCGAGAGTAGCAACATGCCAAGGATCAGCCACCCTAAGCAGGGAAGACTGCTGGTTGCTGCCGAAAATAAGAACGGTGCGAAAATCACGAACGGGGATGGAATCGAACCACCGGGGCCACAGAGTGGCCCCCATCGACGATCCAAGTCAGAATATTGATGGTGTTTATGCCAACAAGCAACCAGTTCACGCCCCGGACACTCCCCCCTAAAGCGTGGAGACTGGTCGTGCCAAGAAGGCACGACCTGCCACGACTCAACAGGCGACATGCCATGATGGCAATCATTGGTTTTCGCACTGTGCTTGAACGGTGCAGGGACATGCGAGCGGGTTCCTGCCACGCTCGCAGTTGGTACAATGACCGCATCCAGTATTGTTATACGGCGCCTGTTACCAAAATAGCTGGACAAGAAAACGACTGGTAGAAAAATGCGTTGCTGGCCTCCGAAAAAAGTGAAAGCGCTCATCCGACTCGGGAGTATTGGACTCCTCGGCGCACTATCGACACTCATCTTTGTATTCACACGAAACAAGAAAGGACGGACTGATACGCGGGGAAAAGAAGCCGATTACCGGTGCCGCACGAAGAAACCAACCCCACACACGCCCAGGAGCCCAAACGCACCCAGCGCATACGGATTCTGCACCGGAATCCCACCACTCTTATTAGACGACTGGCGCGCGGTCGTCGTGGCCGTCGGCCCGTTCGGATCATGCCGGTCAGTTGGATCGGTGTTCAGTTCTTCGTACTCGCGCTGATCGCTGATCCCATCGCCATCGGAATCCGCGCTCTTAAAATCAGTCCCGATCGTGAGTTCCAGGCCATCCTCGAGGCCATCCGCATCCGTATCCGGCTTGGTCGGATCAGAGCTGAGCTCCATCACCTCTCGGCCATCCTCGAGGCCATCGTCATCCGTGTCTTCTTCTTTCGGATCAGTCCCCATCTGCTCCTCCTCCGCATCAGAGAGACCGTCGCCATCCGTGTCGACGCTCTCGTTCGTGGTTGTTGTCGAGTGTGCTGCTGCAGTGCTCGCCAGGAGGAGACCAATCGCCAGGAGGGCAACTCCCGCCCGCAGGATTCTTGTTATTCGTTTTTTCTCCATCTCAATCAGGGACTTCTCCCTGGCGAAATAAGCTTTCTGACGCAGCAATCGACCGCACCCACTGTTTCAGGACATCGATAGGGGGTCCAGCAGTGTGTTCTCGATGATCGGCTGGCAAGTGCTGACCAGAAATCTCCCCCTGCTGAACACGGTGGTCGCCGACAAAGGCTACGACAGCTAGTGGTTACGTGAGAAACTCCGTGAGCTTGGAATTCGTCCCTTGATCAAGCACCGAATCATCGCACCTAGAGCCGAGAGAACCGATGACTTCGTCCGCTACGCCTTTGACGTCCGAGGCCGAAAGATAGCCGTCTGGTTGAGGGAGGTTAAACACATTTCCGCAACCGGATATCTTCTCCAATCAGACCAACGGTTCAACACCCTCGCTCAACTCGGTTGAAATGTAACGAAAATATATTATACTACAGCTCGTCTTTGTCAGATGTCACCATGCCAGATCATCCCGAAGAAGTGGGACAATGGTCCGATGTAATTAAAACACCGGGAGATGCGAGGGCTATAAACGACAATGAAGGTGTCTATGCAGTCCACGGAATCTTGCTCCATACGGGGGAAGTCCTACTCTTTTCAGGGCGGCTCGAATCCGCCCAATCGTTGTACGAGGGATGGGTGTGGGAGCCAGGGGATCCCGGCCCGCCAGGATCCATTACAACTGAGGAGGAGGCAGAGGCGTTTACTGCGGACGCGGAGCGCGCCCCGTTCAATAACGAAAATCCCGAAGAACCTGAGGGCTGGCTTGACGATGAGGGCCATGCGACCGCGAGTTTCGAGCCGGGACTTGACCTGTTCTGCTCCCACCATATCCATCTGGAGGACGGCAAAGTCTTAGTCGTTGGAGGTGCCGGCGCGAACAAACCGGGTGACGCCGCTGGGCTCCCCGCAGTATACGTGTTCGACCCCGAAGCCACGCCTCCGGGGGCTGATGATGAGTACCGAAACTATTGGACAAAACTCCAGGACATGGCCCTCGGCCGCTGGTATCCGACCTCCGTTATGCTTCCGGACGGACGAGTGCTCGTCTTTTCCGGACGCCCGAATAGCGAGAAGGATGTTGACCGAGACGGAAATCCCGAGCACGGGATCAATCCCCGTGTCGAGCTCTTCGCTCCTCCGGAGTACGATCCCAGAGATCTCGGCGAAGCGCTCGATCGAGAGTTCTACATCTATCCTGGCATGCACTTAGTCCGAGGTGGCGAGATTTTTTACACAGGGACGAGCTGGCACCAGCACGGACCCGCATTCCCCACGGTTTCTTTCGAAATGACGGGACCATACGACGCTCAATGGAACCAATACAACCAACCCGGCGTCGGGGACGCCCCGCTCCTCCCGAGCTTTCCGGAACGACAAGAAGGGATGTCCGTCCTCATGCCACCCGGACAGAGCGGACAAATCCTCCTCATCGGAGGTTCACGGCGAGCCCCGGATGTCCAAGCGACGGATGACGACGGTAACCTGCTGTGGCGGATTGAGGGCGACGAGGAGCTCATCGTCGCTGCAGACCCGAATACCGGCACGGTGATTGGGATCACCGACAGGAATGGGAACCCCGTCACCGACGACGAAGGGAATCCAATCCCGGTTGGCGGGACGATCACGCCGGGAGAACACGACGACGGCGACGTGGAAGGAGGGACAGGTGCCCTTGACGGGGTCACGCACGTTGAGGCTGTGTTGGAGTGGGGCGGGCTCACCCCGGCTTCGAACCCGGCCGCCGTGGAGGTTCTCCATACCCAAGGGGAACCCGACAACCCCGCTTCCACGGACCCGACTTGGGAGACGGTCGGCGACATGAACATCGGTCCCGATCCCGACCCCGAGTCCGATCGCCCGGAGGGGGTCCGTGGCCGCGCGAACGTGAACGTCGTGTTGCTCCCCGACGGCAAGGTGTTCATCGCTGGGGGAAAGTACGACCACAAGAACGCCCCCTACGGTTTCGTGCGTAATGCAGAGATCTTTGATCCGGAAACGGGCGACTTCAAAACAGTGGCAGCTCAAGGAGCCAATCGCGGCTATCACTCGGTGACGCTCCTTCTGCCTGACGGGCGGGTTATGGCAGCGGGCGATGGTCGGACGATGGAATTCTACAACCCACCCTATCTATTTACCGAACCGGACGTACCGCGGCTCGAGATTCGGGGAATCGATGTCCCAAATGGTCCGGAAGGCCATGCACATTACGGGGGACGATTCGAGGTGCGAGTTGACGATGCCAGTCGGGTCCGGGAAACGGTTCTGATGCGGCCAGGTGCCGTCACCCATCACACTGACAGCGATCAACGGTACGTCCCCGCAAGCTTCACCCGCCGCTTCAGCGACGAGGGCGATGACGTCCTCGAGGTGACGGTACCGCACGATTCCAGCGTCATCCCGCCGGGCCACTACATGGTCTTCCTGATCGACGAGCACGACCGACCCTGCGAGCGCGCTGAGTTCGTCCGAATTTCACACCGCAAATGCGAGATCATCAACAACCGGAGCACGTTCAGTCGAGACGAAATACAGACCTACATCGACTCCGATGAGGAGCCGATCATTCAGGAGACGTTCTACGTGCATGTCGATGGTTTCCTCCCAGGCGAGTTGGAGATCGGTGACACGCTCCCAACGGGGTCTGCAATCGACTCACTACCACCCAACATGTCCCTTACGGATTCTGTCTTAGGGATGACAATCGAGCCCGAGAGGATCATTCCCGAATCGACTGACCTTGACCCCGGGCTTCGACAGCGCTTCACGTTCGTCTACAACGTCCGCTTTGAGAACCTCGAAGATTTCCCGGATGCCTCCGCTGGCGACGATTTGCGAGAGATCGGGGTAGAGTTCGAGGTAAACGGACACCGGTGTACCCAGACGCTACGCCTGATCGACCAGCCGAATCCCTACATGCTCGACGGGCCAACGCACTGGCTCAGCGTTGACTTACGTGTCTTCCGAGTGCTAGACGACGAGAAGAAGTTCGGGGAGCGGGTGGAAGGCGACCCGCATGCCTTCATTCAGCAAGTGATCGATAACCTCGAGAGTCCATCGCACGAAGGCGGGTTTGAGACGCTCCCGACTACTCAGGAGGACGCACGACTCAACCTTGCCTCCCACGAGGATGGAAAACCTGTTTGGAATTTCGCGCTGGCGCAGGTCCGGTACCGTGGGAGTCCCGGCGTCGATGCGAGCGGAGTCCGGTGCTTCTTCCGGATGTTCCAGACGGCGGTCACTAACTTTGAGTTCGATCCCGATACCACGTACCACCGGACGGAAGGGGAGAACCCGGTTCCGCTCCTTGGACAGGTCGGCGGCGAGGTCGTCACGATACCGTTCTTCGCTCATCCCCGGGCAGACGACATGTCGGAGCAGACCGTTGAGGAACGTAATTTGGAAGGAGAGGGCGAGGAGTCAATCCGGTACTTCGGGTGCTGGCTGGACATCAATCAATCAGATGCCCTACGATTCCCCGAGCGAATCGATCCGGATAATACGGGCCCGTACACTGCAACGACGGATAATCCACTACGGAGCATCCAGCAGCTCGTCGCGCGTGGCGAGCATCAGTGCCTCGTCGCAGAGGTCGACTTTCAGGATTTGTTAAAGCCTGGGGATACGCCAAGCTCGAGCGACAAGCTCTCACAGCGGAACCTTGCCTACCTTCCCTCCGATAACCCCGGGAGCGAAACCTCGAGAGTAGTTCAACACACCTTCGACCTGAAACCGAAGGTTCCAGGACGATTTGTCCGGGCACTCCTTGGGAAAGAGGAGGCGACCGAAGTTCTTACGACGAACCGCTTAGCTGCGTTTGTCCAGCGTCCATCACGGTTTACCCACGACGAACTCCAGATCTTCTGGAATGGCATTCCGAGCGGTACAGAGGTGGAACTGTTCATGCCGAACGCTGACCTCGATTCAGTCTTAGAGCTCCACCGGCGTCGATACGGCCCTGAATTCATCGAGAAGGTGGACGCGAGCACTCTCCGAGTTCAGGCCGACGGTGCGACTCATCTACCTATCGTCGGGAATACCCCGGGGAACATCGCGGGCCTCATGACCCTGCATCTTCCGGAGACGATCGTAGCCGGAGACGAGTTTCACGTCGTGGCACATCAAATCGACGGCATTCAGCGGCGAGTAGTCGGGTCGTTCGAATTCGACATTCCGGTCCAGAAGGCCGAGGAAATCGTCGGGTGGCTCTCGAACAGCTACGCTGTCCTCAAGTGGGCCGGCGAGTCAATCGCCCCCTCCAGTCGGTGGTATCCGGTATTCCAGGCATATCTCGAAGAGTTCGCGGCGCGGGTCAGGGGTCTCGGCGTTGATCCCGACGCCATTGATGCCTCACCTGCCGGGACAGGGCGGACCAGAGATGATGAGCAGCCGACAGAGCCTGAAAAACCAGTCGATACTGGGCCGCTCGTGCCGCCTCGGGGTGCACGGAGCTACACCGGTAAGGTGTCGACCGTGGTCTACGATTGTTTCGGTGACTTCGAGGGGTTCATTCTCGAGTCCTGTCCTGGGCGGCGTTCATTCCGTTCCACCGAGGAGTCGATGGAAGACGTGATCCAAAAGGCGTGTGCGGAACGGAATACGGTTACCGTGTACTGGGACGAAGATTCCGAGCGGATTCAACGCGTCGTCGTTCACTGTTGATACGGGTAGAGCCTGTTCGGTAATTATCTCTACCCATCAACCTAACGCAGTCTGCTGATTTCAGGATTGATCGATGGGAACCAGCAACTAACCGTCAATCATCACCTCGATTCCTGCCGACTGTTAGAGTAGTGATGGATTTTTGTTGGCGTTGTGCTGCTTGTTGAAATCGATACAATGTGGCGCGACATCATTTCCTCGGTGAAGCGGGTAGTGAGGTTCATCCCAACCACCACTCACCCGCTTCAACTCCTCTGATTTACCGACCTATCCTGACGCCATCTAGTGATTGAATAGAACCGTTCTGAGCGTCATCAGTTTTCACCTGTCCGACCATCAGTCCGGTAGTGGATGTTCCCCCACTGCTTGGAGGAGCGTTCGTCAATTAAGAGCCATCAGTGAAATTCACCGAGTCGCTACTCCATTTCTATCCTTGAATTTTAAATATCGTTGCCATAGAAAGGAATACTCTGAAAGAACACCTTCGAACGACGTTCGGTTCTTATAGCTGTCGTGACATTTATTAAGATTGCGTTGTGGTTTTTAATCAATCAATTGTAATGTTACTCCGGGAAGTTTTTATCCGGGTACTTCCCAAAGAGAAGTGAATGTCTCGCGATATTGATCCGTGGCTTCTCCTCCCCGACTCAGTTCGGCGTCTCCCCGCGGATCTTGCTGCTATTATCTGCTTTGTGATCGCGACCTGTATCGTCGTTCTCGTTCCGGGGCTCAATGAGACGCCGATCCGGGCCGTTCTCGGGCTTCCATTCGTCTTATTTCCACCGGGATATGCGTTTATCGCGGCGCTGTTTCCGGAAGCGGGGGGCTCTCCTGTGGATGACGAGGAACTCGAGGATGACACTGAAGAGACGGACGGCGGCACGGATGTCTCACGTTTTCACGACGGTATCGATGGCCTCGAACGGGTTGCATTATCGTTTGGGACGAGCATTGCGATCGTCCCGCTGATCGGTTTGGTGTTGAATTTCACGCCGTGGGGAATCCGGCTCGTTCCCGTCCTTGTGAGCATCAGTGCGTTCACGCTCACCATGACGGGAGTTGCAGCCGTTCGACGATGGGAACTTCCCGAAGACGAGCGGTTTGCAGTCCCATACGAACTCTGGCTTGGTGACGCACGGTCTGAGTTGTTCGAACCGGATACGCGGGCTGATGCGATATTGAACGTCGTGCTCGTGGTGAGTGTGGTACTTGCCGCAGCGAGTGTGACGTATGCCGTTGCAGTTCCAAAGCAGGGAGAGTCATTCTCCGAGTTCTATCTGCTGACCGAGGACGACGATGGAAAGCTAGTGGCAGACGGGTACCCGACGAATTTTACCCAGGGTGAGAGCAAGCCCGTCATTGTCGGCATCGAGAATCACGAACACGAGCGCGAGAATTACAAAGTCGTCATGCTGTTGCAGAACGTCACGATGAAGAATAACTCGACGACGATTCATGACGAGCGTGAGCTCAAGCGATTCCAGACGACACTCGATCAGAACAAGACGTGGCGAACGACGCACCAGATTACGCCGACACTGACTGGAGAGCGATTGCGGTTGGTGTACATGCTGTATACTGATGATGTCCCACAGAATCCGTCTGTTGATAATGCGTATCGGGAACTCCATCTCTGGGTGAACGTGACTGCGAATGGATCCACAGCACAGGCACGAGGCGTTCCGGCATCGTGAGGTGACTTCGTGGGATACCGACGCGCGTTGTTAACGCGGTGGTCGCGACGGGATAAGCTGGCAGTCGTGGTTATTGCGGTTACTGTGGGGTTTTTGACCGGGACGACGCTGGTTGTCATGGCCACAAGTTCGCAGACAACCACGATCGCCGAAGAGTACGCACCGACCGGGCAAGTGATACAATACGAGTCAGTCAGTGCAGCGCGAAACGGAGCACCACAGTCTGCACTCGTCATTCCGATTGCGGAGGTCACACTCCCTGATGGAAAAACACGCTACGTCGCAGGAATTTCACCCGAGAGGCGAGACGCATTTGCAGGGCAGATTTCCACCCCTCCTGAGACGGGTGTCTCGAGTGGGATTCGACAGACTACCGGGAAGCAACAGCTTCAGGGACACCAAGGGAGTGAGAGTGTTCGCGTCGAACCACGACCAACAGAAAACGATGTGCTGCCACCACAGTGGTATCTCGGTCGTCCGGCGGTAGTCGATCAATTGGGGCCAACGGGTGCAGTGGTTATCACACCGGCAAATGCACACTCACCAGTGCCTGATAACGGCAGTCCCATTCGTGCTGCTCTCGCCTTTTTCATCGCAGGTACACGTCAACTCCTCGCCGTCGTGACAGTGACGGCAGTCGGTGGGGCTGTCCTCACCGCCGTGACGGTACACAGTGTGACGCGAATGACCGTCCGTGATCGACGAGAAGCGATTCGCGTCCTTCGGGCGACTGGTGGGACGCCGAGCACGATCCGGCGGTTGTTCGCGCTCAGGTCGGGGTTACTCACACTCGTTGGAATCGCACTCGGGTACGCGTTCGGTGTGATTCTCACCCGAAGTGCTGCGAATCTGGCCGTCTTTGCAGGTGTGCCAACATCGTTGGCGATTCGGGTGACAGGGGAGATCGCGATGATTTTGATCGGGATATTCCTTGGTGTCCTTGGTGTTGGGATTGTTGCTGGGTGGCTTGCGTCGTGGCCGGCGACGAATCGACCGCCCGCGGCCCGTTGGGACACCACAATTTCCGCTGCTGACCATCATGATGACGATGGACTGTGGCACCGGCTTCGATCCCCGTTTCACCTACTTGATTGGCGACCCCTCGTTCCGAGTGTCGCATCGCTTGCTGTATTCGCGACGATTGCGATCGTCCTCCTCTCGTTTGTCGGTGTCGCAAGTCCGCTATTGACGACCTCAGGGACGACGATCACTGAACCTGGGGCGGTACATCCCGTCGCCAGTAAAGTACCGACACAGTATGCCAGTGTGCTTCGCGCCGATGGCATTGCAGCAAGTCCCGAAATCCTCGTTTTCACTGTCCACGATGGAAATCCGGTGGTGGTTCGGGGTGCGAACTATAGCGCGTTCGCGACGGTGTCGAATGCGACCCTCGTCCGTGGGCAGAGGCCAAGCGGTTCGGAGGAGGCTGTCGTTGGGGCCGACCTCGCACGGACATTGGATGTCGGTGTAGGTGATCGATTAACGCTCGGTGGGAGTACGACGTCAACGGTTGCACAGGTGCAAGTTGTGGGCGTTTTCTCTGCACCCGGCCCCTTTGATGACCAATTGCTCGTCTCGTTGCCGACGGCACGGCATTTGTCGAGAGCCCAGTCGGGGATGGTCAATTTCATCCGGACGAACCAACGGCTCAAGCAGTCCAATACGTCGGCTTCGGGGATTACCGTCCTCGACGTGAGTGCCTCAGACCGAGTGACCGAGAATCAGTCACTCCCCGTTCGAATCACGGTCAAGAACCTCGGGGCGTCTAAGGTAAGACGGGAGATTCCGGTCACGCTTGGGACGGAGACGAGGACAGTGTCCGTTCACCTAGAGCCGACTGCACAGCGGACGGTCACGGTTCAGTTTGCGGCGAATCAAACCGGGGCTAAGACGCTTCGCGTGCGTGAGTATACACAGAATGTCACCATCGTCGAGTCTGATTCGCTTCAGCTTCGTGGGTTGCCCAGGCAGGTTCCACCCGGCAGTGAACCGCTTGTCACAGTCACGACAGCATCTGGAACCCCTGTTCAGGGGGCGACCATCAGTGTTGGGAACCAGACCGTTCGAACGAATGCGAATGGATCTACCCGAGTGCCATTTGAATCGGTGGGTACGGTACAGGTAACCGTTCAATATCAGGATCAGACCATCGAACAAATGGTTCGTGTTCGTCACACTGCCGAGCGAGTCCCGAGTGCGACGATTCAAATCCAGCCGACCCGCCCGACGATCACATCGCAGCCGACTGCACGGGTACAGTTACGAAATCCGTGGAACACCACCATTGACCGGCAGATTACGCTGACCTATGGTGGGAAGACGTACACGCGGAACGTTTCACTCCCGCCGGGGGGACGAACAACATTCGAGATTCAAGTAGGGCGGCACACACCCGGGACGCACACGCTTCGGGTCACGAGTGAGGGGCAGTCACTGGGGACACACTCGTTCACCGTCACGGGAGATGACCGCCTGGTCGCGGCGTACATGCACAGTGGAAACGGTGCGACCGGCACTGGTATCGGGAATGCACTCACGACCGCTGTTGGGAATCTTAATCTCCTTGTAGGGATACTCGTGGCACTCGCTGCGTTAATGACGATTGGGAGTACGACGGCCACGCTCGCGTATGCTGTCCACACACGTCGACGTGCGATTGGTGTGTATCGAGCGACCGGTGTGGCTCCGTGGCAACTCGTCAAACTCGTCCTGTCCGATGTCCTGTGGCTTGCCGTCCCGACGATAGGGCTCGCACTGGTTATTGCATTCCTCGCAACTGTTGCGTTTGCGCACTTCGATTTGCTCACGCTCTATGGGATTCGGATTAGACCGATGCTGTCGCCTGTGGCGGTGGTCGGAATAGTCGCCGTTGGAATCGTGATTATGCTAACGAGTGCACTCCTCGTTGTCGCTGGATTGCTCAAACAGACCCCAACGACGTTGATGGCTACTGATCGCGGTGGCAATCCTGAGACGGGACAGGCACGGGGGGAGTTGTATGAGTAATCGTCGGCCGTATCTGCTCGTTGGTGTGGCGGTGTTCATGGTCGCAGTTGCGATGCGAACGATACCCCTGTACTGGAGTTATCTCCCGTTCAATCTCGACGGGTTCCAGTTCGCTGCACCAGCTCGGTATGCGCTTCAGCATGGCCATCTTCCGAGTGCGGAACCGTATTTCCAACCGGATAAATACAGCTTCTCGGCGTTGCTCACTATCGTGAGTCAGGTAACCGGTGTCTCACCACTTCGCATTGCACAGCCGTTGATCGCGGTCATCGGGGCAGTACCATGTCTTGTGGCTGTGATTTTAGTGCGCCGTATCGGGATGCAGCGTAGATGGCAAGTATCACAGACACGCCTCACGGCGGCTGTTGCCGGGCTTGTCTTGGCCGTCGAGGGGATCTATCTCGGTCGGTCTGCTGCCGTGACGAGTGAGGGCGCTGGTATTGTTTTCGTGGCGGTTCTTGCAGTGGTGTTCTACCGTGCCTTGCGGACAGGACGGTTTTCGTGGATGCTTCTATCGTTCGTGTTCGTTTTTCTGTTACCATTGACGCACGTCCTTGCGACGATTGAAGGTGCGTTGGTGGTCACTGCGTTGCTCTCGCTCTCCGTGCGCCGATTCCAGGTACGTGACCTGCGATTCGGTGGGCTCCTTGTTGGGATGTTCTGGCTCTATCTGGTGGGATATTATTCGATCTTGGGGATGGGGGAGATGGGACGTCTGACGGCCGCTCCCGGATTATTCGTGGCGTGGCTGGTCGTGCTTGTAGTGCTCAGTATGTGGGTACCGACGACAAGGACGCGACTGCAACGTGGGCTTCCACTGGGACTCTTGATCGTCGGATGTGCAGTGTTCGTCGCGAATTTTTTCGTACCAGTGTTTCCTGGCACGGCTGCAACACCATCGCTGGTCTTGCTGTTGACGGCACCCGTCGCACTCAGTAGCATCATTGCTAGTTGGGGACTCCCGTATGTCACGACTATCGATACAGACGGCGAAGTCGTGGTTGCCTTGCTGTTTGGCCCGCTTGCGCTGATTGGCTTCGCGCTCACTGGCGGTCTCACGGTTGCGTATCAGGATATCGTCGCTCGAGGGCAGATATTCCTGCATCTAGCTGCCGTGGTGCTTGCGGCGCTGGCAGTCGTTGCCGTAGGAAATCGATCTGTGACTGGAAGTCGGTTTATTGGGGGGCTTCGGGCTACTCTCATTCCGTTCTTGGTACTGAGTGCGGTTGTAAGTACTCCCCTGGCATTTCTTGGACTGCACGCCACACCCGCCCAACCTGTGACGACACCCGACGAGTTTGAGGCGACTACGTTCGCTACGACGCATGTGCCAGAAGCATGGAGCAGTGATGGACACATCTCTCGCATAGCATCGTACTACTATCCGACGCGAACGAACGCTAGCTATCGCCCGGTGTACCAATGGCTATATGGCAACGAGCAGCCACCGCGCTGTCTAGTCGTTTCACAGTCGTCATGGACAACTGTTGGCGCACAACTCTTTCCAGCAGCACCAACACAACTTAAAGATGAACGGTACACGATGTGGCTTCTCTCCAGACAAGTAGTGTATACAACAAGTAGCAGTGATTCGATTGTGTTTTCTCGCTCACAAGGCGCTGAGTCTGAATTTTGTCGAATTTAAATTCCGTTCCCAACCGTCAGTAACCTACTTATATCTTTCGTCTTCACTTAAATTGGTTTTGATCAGTTGCAGAAAGCTTATGCCGTATTGCTGAAAATGAATAAGGTGCACAAATATCACAATATCAGACATGTGGAGAAACCATTATTAATATGACACTTAGAAGCGAGTTAACTCTTCAAGCACGACAAATGGGCTCGAATTTGAGGAAATCGAAGTAGTTTGAACTATGTCACGATATCCAAAACCAGCACGCGCAGCAGCGATCAAATGTATTGCCTGCAACGCGCCCGTCACTAAGACGGTCGATGGGTCGTACGCCTGCGTCGGATGTGGCGAATCTCCCATCACGCCACGTGCACCGACCCGACAAGAACGAGAACCAGCACCAGCAGACGATTGAAACAACTGACACGCTAAATGGCAACACAAGAGTACCACAGTACCACAGAAACGGACGAACAGTATACCAAACAGAGTAGCGCCACTGGCGACGAGTTGCTCTTCGGGGCGGATAGCGAAGTCACGCCCACGTTGAGCGTTATCATGCCGACGCTCAACGAGGAGGGGGGCATCCGTAAGTGCATCGAGATGGTCAAGCGCGGGATCAGTAAAATCGGCGTGACGACCGAGATCATCATCAGTGACAGTTCGAGTGATCGCACGCCCGAAATTGCTCGTGAGATGGGGGCGATCGTCGTCGAGCCTGACAAGCCGGGCTATGGGTACGCCTACCAGTATGCGTTCAAACACGCTCGTGGGGAGTACATCGCAATTGGTGATGCGGACACGACGTATGACTTTGAGGATCTTCCTCGGTTGATGGACAAAGTCATTGACGGCGAAGCGGAGATGGTAATGGGCAGTCGGCTCGGGGGTGAGATCAAGCCCGGCGCGATGCCGAAGTTGCATCAGTACATCGGGAATCCGTTGTTGACGAAGTTCCTGAACGTGTTCTACGGGGCAGGAGTGAGTGACGCCCACAGTGGGTTCCGTGTTATTGACCGTGAGGCGCTTGACAAGTTGGATCTGAAGACGAGTGGCATGGAATTTGCGAGCGAGATGATCATGGAAGCGGGGGCGCGGGACATGACGATCGAGGAGGTTCCCATCACGTATCACGAACGTGAAGGAGATGCGACGCTCGACAGCTTCAGTGATGGCTGGCGGCACGTGAAGTTCATGCTCGTCAACGCGCCGGGCTATCTGTTCTCGGTTCCGGCGATGGTGTTATCCGGGATTGGGTTGCTTGTGATGGCGCTCGCCTACTTTGGGATTTCGATTGGTGGGGTGCATGTTGGTCTGCATTCGATGATCGCTGGGAGTTTGCTGGCGATCGGTGGCTATCAGGTCGGGAGTCTCGGTGTATTTGCGACCGTTGCTGGAAATCCGATTAAGCAGTCGCAACAGCCCGTGATGGGATGGTTGTTGAAGCGGTTGCAGCTCGAGCACGCAGCGACGCTTGGGTTGTTGATGTTTGCTGGAGGTGCAACGTATGCTGGGTACTTGCTGGTGCAGTGGGTGACGAGTGGCTTCGTTGAGTTGCCGCTGTTGATGGACGACATTGTGGCGTTCACGGCGATAATACTGGGTGTGCAAACGGTGTTCTCGTCGTTCTTCATGAGCGCAATTGCTGAGTAGGCCGATCCTCGGTTCGTTTCTTATTGATTCTCATCGCTCTGTGGACACGCTCGTCATTCGTTTCATACCGCGCTGGCAGTCGTCCGTCTGACGTACATATTTATGCTTTGTCGACAGACATCTTTCACATGCAATCTGGGGATCTTGATATGCCGACGGTCACGATCGAACTCACGGAGGAGGAACTCGAACAGATCGACGACATCGCGTTCGCCGATCATCGCGACAACCGCGACGCAGCGATACGCACCCTTCTCGACGAGTGGCTGAAAGAAACGGACGACTAGAGCCGTCGCAGGTTTCGACCACGTAGTTCTAGTCTGCAGATTCCGGACTGTGTGTTCGTAGGGCGTCTCCGGGTCAGTTGCGCCGCTAGTTACTCGAGGCAGAGTATCATTATCTGATTGGCTGTCGAACAGTCACCTATGCTTGAACGACTGCTCGTGGTGTTCGGGTTGATCGAGATTTTCGCTCCGGATCAGCTCGTCGACCGGTCGGAATCGCTCGCGTTCGAGAATATGGGGGACTGCACGCTGAAGTCGTGGGTTCGAACGGCTGTTCGGGTCGAGGGAGTCATATTCGTCGTACTTGGCGTGCGAGGGCGTTCGTCAGCGTTTAGACGGTGGCTCGGTGTATTGGGTCTCCCCGCCCTCTTGATGCCGAGACGGTATCTCGCGTTTAGTATGAACATCGCCTACGAGAACCCGACTGAGTGTGAATGGAAGCCGTGGGTCGTTCCTCTGACGCGTCTGTTAGGATTGGTGTACGTGCTTGTTTCACTTCGAGAGGTGAGTAGTCGGTCGGAAGAGACCAATAACGAGAGCTAGCTTTTGAGGGTGTTTCGATAGACAGTCTCAGCTCGTGCGGCAACTCTATCCCAGTCGAATTTCTCGGCCCGCTTGGTTGGTGACTGCACAGGACGTTCGTTGTTCAATGCATGCCCGAGTGCACTGGCAACACCGTCAACGGTTGGTTCGGTGAGATATCCTGCGTTTTCAACCACTTCTCCGGCTGCAGATTCGGGATGGTCGGCCGCAATGACCGTACAGTTAGCTGCCATCGCTTCAGCGTAGGTAATTCCGAAGCCTTCTCGGGTAGAAGGCGATGCAAACACGTCTGCAGCCCGCATATGTCCTAGAACGTTCTCATACTCGTCGAGGAATCCGAGGAAGATTACTTGACTGGTGTGGTTAAGTGTCGAAGCTTGTTTTCGGAGCCGGTCAGCCTCAGGGCCGTCCCCAATAATTCCAAGTGTTATCTCGTGCTGAGCAGCCACTCGGTCAAAGGCGTTGAGAAGGACGTCAACCCGCTTGTCAGCAATCAGTCGCCCGGCAAAAAGTACGTCAAACCCAAATCCACCGTCAGCGCGGTAGGGTGTTTTGGGTATCGGAGCCGATTGGATTTGATTGACGTCGATACCATTATGGATCACCTCTATCTCGTCTTGGGATGGGCCAATTTCTGCAAGACGATCCGCGGTGATGCCGGAGACGGCAATCGGATGTTGCGGGACACGGGCAGTAAGATGTTCAATGATTTTGCCCCCCGGTGCGAGTACACCGAGGTAGTCGTCCCAGTAGTCTCGCCAGACCTCATGCCAAGTAGTTACAACAGGTGTGTCAGTGCCGAGACTAGCGATCTTTGAACTCAGTACTGGGAAATAGGGAAAGACACTTGCGACGACAAGATCGTGTTCGTTAATTCGGCGACGGAGAATCGGAGCGAGCCTGGTGGCAAAGTCGATTGCTTCGGTGATAGAGCGGCGCCCTTCCTCTTGATAGAGCTCAGCAGCGGGAGCCGCAGCTCGGAGAGTGAGCCCATCCTTGGTGATTTCGGTGGGGCCATCCCAGAAGTGCCGCCCATAGACGGTAACCTTGTGTCCTTTGTTTGTGAGGCGCGTCCCGATCTCATGGATTCGTTTCTGTGCGCCTCCAGTTACGTAGGGATAGACAACATTAGAGACGAAAGCAATATCCATTGGTCATTCTTCAATACTACAGTACCAATGACTTTTCGATACTGAATTAGAGACAACCGACGACTCTTTGAAATACAAAAATACTTTTATTACTAAGCAGGAGGTGGAGATGATGACTGATAATTGGAACAACGTGATTCTTCTTTCTGCTGATGCCCTTCGGGCAGATCACCTCTCCTGCTACGGTTACGATAGGAAGACGTCTCCTGAACTCGATAGGCTTGCCTCCGAAAGTCTCAGGTTCACAAATGCGTACAGCGCAAGTTCCCATACCCGCGAGGCTGTCCCTGCGCTTTTGACCGGGAAGTTCCCCGATAAGGCAATCAATAAGAGCTATCGCTTGGCCAGTGAAACCGTTGCTTCCGTTCTCTCCCGCGAAGGCTTCGCAACTGCCGGGTTCCACTCAAACCCCTACGTCTCACGAGCGTACGGGTTTGACGAAGGATTCGATAAGTTCGATGATGACCTTCACTTTGGGAAGCACAAATTCATTGCGCTGGCACAGCGAGCGTTCGATAAACTCCGAAACCGACACTACGCGAGGGCATGGGAAATCAACGAACGATCGCTGGAGTGGATCGATTCGTTAGACGATGGACAGCCATTCTTCCTGTGGAACCACTACATGGATACTCACGGGCCATACGAACCACCTGAAGAATACCGAGAAATCTTCCATGATAAGAGGGTGTCAGACAAGGACGCTCAGGCACTTTACAAACGAGCAATTCAAAAGCCTAATTCAATTACTGATGGAGAACGAGAACAGTTGATTGACCTTTACGACGCTGAAATCCGTCTAAATGATGAATACATTGGGCGATTTCTCAAATCATTATCCGAGCGTGGGTTACTAGAGAATACGCTCATCGTTATCACTGCTGACCACGGGGACGCATTCGGCGAGCATGGATATTTCGAACATCCCCGGTACCTACATCAAGAACTAACGCATGTTCCCCTGTTCGTCCGAGTCCCGGACGGAACGAGTGAGACTGTGGATGCCCCAGTCAGCACTCTAGATGTTGCGGTGACTATCTCTGAGAATGCTGAGTACAACGCTCATTCATATCATCGCTCGCTCTTGTCCAAGCATTCTTCCTCTCGGACGGTTTTCTCCCAAGCTCGTGGTGAGGGTGAGTATAAACATATCCGACGATTTGCAGTCCAGTCGGAGCATGGCGAGTGCTTCGCCGAATGGGATGGAAAAGATCAGACGATTTCCGTCAAATCGTGTTCTGATGACGACCTAGCTGGGTCGTTGCGAAATTACGTCAGAGAACGTGTCGAACAGATTGACTCAACAGACGAAGATGATGGTGAAAAGGTTGACGAGGAAATTGAACGGCGATTGAGCGCACTTGGGTACAAGGAGTGATTGGATGCATATTGCTATGATCCAGGACGATTGGTGGCCTCGAACGGGTGGTGGGCCAGTCCACGTTCGCGAACTCGCAATTTCCCTCGCCGAACAGTACGGACATAATATCGATATCTATACACGAGCATTACGTCAGGATGGACGTTCCCATACAGACAGTGAGACGTACGCTGACGGCCTAGTTTCAGTCACACGGTTGAAACCCTGCACCGAGTACTGGAATGCGTTCGGTCGCGTTACATCCCTTGTCACCCCACTCCCAGCACTCCTTGCGAAAGATTACGATATCATACATGGGCATACGTTCCTTCCAGCGGTTCCGACACGCTTCGGTAGCATGCTATCTGACGCAGCAACCGTCTTTACTGTCCATGGAACTGCAATAACATCAGGAGTTGGCCATGATACATCTCTCCTTGGAGATTTAAAACTCCAGATTGAACGCCAGTTCGTACTTGAATTCGATTACGACCACGTCATCTCTGTGAATACAGAGCACCTCGATCTCTTAGCAGACCACCATTCGAATCTTTCGCCTGTTCCGAACGGTGTTGACCTAGATCGGTTTGATGTAGCCACCGAGTCAGAAGATGAAATTCTATTTCTCGGTCGTCTTGCGCCCAAGAAGCGTGTTAGCGATCTCATAGATGCATTTGCATTGATTGCAGCGGACTTTCCCAAAACAGAGCTCGTGATTGTGGGAACTGGGCCTCTAGAGGAAGAACTCAAAACACAAGCCGCCCAGTATGACGTCGCGAATCGTATTCGGTTCGAAGGGCGTGTCTCTGACGATGCAATACCACACCATTATCGTCAAGCGCGTCTGTTTGTCTTACCATCTGTCTGGGAAGGTCATCCATTGACACTTTTGGAAGCTTGGGCTGCTGAACTTCCGGTTATTACGAGTGACGTAGAGGGAATAGCAGAGTTCGTCGAACATGAAGAAACTGGCTATCTCGTACCACCCAAGTCACCAGAGAAATTAGCGGATGCTCTTCGATACAGCCTCTCGAATCCGGAGGTGGCTTCAGAATGGGCTACGAATGCATATGAGTTGGCGAAAGCGGAATACTCCTGGGATGGTGTCGCTGCCCGAACCAATGAAATCTACGAGCGGATTACGGACTAGCTGGACTAGTTATTCCATGTAGCCAAGGTCGGCAAGTCGGTCTTCAACACTTCTGGTGTCGTTATCGGACTTCTGATTGATATAATTGCCAGCAAGCTCATCCCAATCTTTGCGTTCTACAGTCTCCTCGAAACCGGGGAGAACTGTTCCATCCGTATTCGAATCGACTGGAATCCCAAGCGCAGCGGCGATTGTTGGTGCAATGTCGTAGATTTTGGCTTGGTCAATGTTGCCAAGGGAGTGATCTGAAATGAGGATGCCCTCTGACTTGTGGTTTTTGTGTGGATTTCGACGGAAGGTGTCGAGGATAGAGCCACTTACGTCATATTGGTAATCACGAGGTACAAGGAGGATATCGGGGGCGTCTTCAAGATGTTTTCCGCTGTAGACCGCCTCTCGAGGTTTTACTTCATCGAATACTAGGTTTCCGTCTGGGTCTCGCACTTTCCGGAGTTTGGTCATGAGTTCTTCGCGTTCATTATCGTACTCGTGTTTTGGGATGATACCTTCGGGATCGCGTCCCTTGACGTTGAGGTGAATCCCAAGGCTGTTGAAATACAACTGAAAAGCCTTCGAGTTCTCATGATCGACGACTTGATTCTGCGCCGCAATGAGTGCCTCTTCAGGCAATAGGCGTTCGACAGTCTCAGCTAACCCGATCTTCGAGAGCCCACGATGGATTTTTTGCGGTGAGAACCCGATCTGAGTGAGTATATCAGATACTACTTTGACACTACTCCCCAGGTTACTTGACTTTGAGTCGTTATTGACATCGCCCTTTAATTTCGATTTTTCTTGGCGGAAGTACTCTACGTCGCCTTCAGTCGTTTCACAGTAGCCGTTATCTGCTAACCAAGAATTAATGTAGAACGTCCACTCGTAGTTGCCCATTCCATGATCTGAGACAATGAATACACGGGTATCTTTGTCACCGAGGTCAATGATGTCATCCACAAACGAATCGATTTCCTTGAGAATTTCACGGATCATAAACCGGTTATCAAGATCATGGAAAATTGAGTCTGTCACCTGAAATTGAACAGCCATGAGATCCCAATTATATCGTTCATCAAGGAAACGGGCCATATCGCGTCGGCATCGGGCTACATCAATATATTCCTCAACCTCGTCATCATCAGAACCATAGTTTGGATAAATACGGTAGGAACCATATTTGTCTTCAAATTCACTCCGAATCTCTAGGGGGAAGAAGTCCACATCTTCTGTGGCTAAGTAGCCTGGTATGATTGCACCCTCATTTAAATTTGTTGTTGGATGAGTGACTGGATAATTGATAATGAGTGGAACCATCTCATTCGAATCTACGGCCTCGTTTAGATAGAGCGAATCAACGTCAGACCGATCAATGAGGTTTTTATCGTATCCATTTGATGTGAAGAAATCGAAGACGCCATGTTTTCCAGGATTTCTACCAGAAAGCAGTGATGGCCAGGCACACGGGGTCCAAGGGGGGTGCGTGCTAATTAAATCACAATATGTTCCATTCTCACTCAATGACGAAAGATTTGGTAAGGTGCAATCAGCCAACCACTCGCTTATTTCACTATCTCCTATCCCGTCTAACCCAATAAGAATAACTTGTTGGTCACCGGCCATCGTTAAACGAATTCTGAGATGGACGTATATGAATTAATTGCTTTCCGAACAATCCTGGAGATTCTATGGTAGCATCATTTAAGCCATCATTTTTACAGCTACTGAAGGTATCCCAGATCTTCTAGCCTTTGTTTCGTATCTTGCTCCATTTTAGTGTTGCTTTTGCCAGTAGCCCTCACCAAGTCACCCACCGCATCATAGAGCATGTCTTTATGCTCATTTACTATTTCGATATGATGTTCCGAAATGTCCTGATCTTCACCATTGAATTCATTTATTTTATAAAGCTCTTCTGAACCATCTGTTCCCTCGATAAATTTCCACTCTTTTGTATGGATTGATCGGAGTGCTCGATCGTAGCGTTCAATATTTTTATTTATTTCGCTTACATGTTTCTTTAGAGCCTCTTGCGATGGTTGAGGTTCAAGATACTCTGCAATAGTGAAATCACGGCCGTAGTCGGAATTATCTGGATGAACGAGACTATTTGATGAAGTGGACTCTTCAGAATACTCTGTTGGGGCACCAATGATTTCCAGAATAGTAGGAAAGAGGTCACGAAGTTCGACTAATTCATCAAACTGCCTATCCTCAGGGAAATATTTAGGATGGCGACATATGAGTGGCACATTCGTTAGAGTGTTATAGAGGCAATATTGGTGATCCATTAAGCCGTGGTCACCAATGTTCTCACCATGGTCGCCCACGACGATGAATACAGTATCGTCATATTCGTTAATGGATCGTAAAATTTCGACTAGCTCACCAATTCTATAATCAAGATAATTCAGTTCAGCTTTATAGAGAAGCTCAAGGATCTCAAAGTCCTCATCGTTCATCTCAACTGCGCCGGTTAGGTACTTCCAAGGATCTTGATTTACATCTTGAAATTCCTTGGATTGTATGAATTTCTCTTGGTAATTTTTTGGAGGGTCGTAGGGCAAATGAGGCTCAACATAGTTTACGAATAAGAAAAACGGCGAATTCGATTGCCGGTTTTGAAAGTAATTCTTCAAACGAGAATTAGTTCGAGCTGCACCCGAATCTTCTTGAGTTGAATAATTTAAATATGCGGCATACAGTACATTCGCAAGAGAGGTTAGTGGATTTGCTTGAATTTTGTTCCATAGAATTTTAAACTTCTCTTTAATTGATTCAGCCTTTTCAATAGAGGAGAGGTCGTCCCCTTCCTCAAAAATCTCCCATCTGACTAAGAAATCATCAAAGCCCGCATCAAATCCAAATTCTGGACTTACCCAGGTATTATTTGAATATGCAATTGTGTCGTATCCTTCTTTTTGTACTCGTTCAGCTAAGGTGGCAACCTCTGGATTGAATAACTTCGTTCCTGCATGTGTGTTATGAGAAGATGTATATTGTCCGGTGAACATTGAAGCATGAGACGGGAGGGTCCAGGGACCAGACGTCATGCAATTCTCAAATAAACTTCCTCCTTCCACTAAATTGCGAAGATGTGGCATATCTCCATCCTCAATCATTTGGGATACGATTGATGCACGAGCAGTATCCATAACGAGTAATGCTATGTTTGGTTGTTCCATTGACTGAGAGGAAATCATCCGTTCATATAACAATTCATAATTGGTGTAGTCAGTTTACTCTGCTCAGATTATCCTATATGCAATTGTTGCAACTTATAAACTTCAATAGCCACAAGTGACATCTATAGATTAAAGCGAGTGTGACCCTACCGGACAGGATTCTCCCCTTTGGTCAAGAGTTGAAGGCTTAGCCCAACAATGATACCCATTGCCTTTCTCCAATGGAAACGGAAACGTCGGGTGGTGAAAGGCGAAACCAGTTCGAGCATTATAACTCCAATCATTACCCAGACAAAGAGAGGTGAGTGTCGGAGGTTGCCGTATTTCCTGAAATATCGAAGCCGGTTGCGACCGTGTTTAACTCCGATTGTATAACCTGAATCTTGCTTCGGTGGGTCGAAATGTCGAACCGGTAATTCTGGGTCAATAATCGAGTATTTCCCTTCCTTTTTTAATTCCCAACCTACGGCAATATCTTCAAGCGCTTCTCTTCCTCCGTTATATTGTGGGAAGAGATGGTTAACGATTACTTCCCGGCGATACGCGAAGTTATATCCGGGCATCCAATCTGCTTTAGTGGGGGAGTCAATGCCGATAGAACGTGACTGGATGCCGGCTTTATTGATTTTCCACTCACCTTCTTCAAGAAGAAACACTCGACGAAATATTTTCTCAGCCTTCGTATATGTTCTAAGCCTGTTATCGAACCCAGCGAGACCAACGAAATTTGGATCATCGACTCGGTCAAACCAATTTGCGACCCGTGAGAGATAAGACTCTCCAATCTCTGCATCGTCATCTAATACAAGGATAATATTTCCATTTGATTTCCGTATTCCGGTATTTCGAGCAACTGAGAGACCTGGTGGCCCATTTGACTCAGTGTGTATTAGATCTGTATCCGCTGGTAAAGATTCCCTCATTTCGTCAATAACAACTGGTTCGATACCGCCATCATCAACAATAATGAGCTCAATTGGAGGGTGTGTCTGATTGCCAATTGAGTGAACACATCGTTTCAAATCTTCCAGACGATCTTTAGTCGCGATGATAACTGAAATTGTTTGCATATTCATTAGAAGCGCCATTTTAGAATAACATTTGTCATTTGGTCCGCTTAACTACGTATGTAATCGTCTCCTTTATTAATATGGGTGAAAGAGATTTCCATACTTAATGTCCTCGCGGATCATTCGTGGATTCATTTCCGTTGCAGGGGCAAGAATAGGAGCTATCGCTGTTACGATGATTATTACTCCTCTTCTTGTCCGAACGCTTGGAAGTGATCAATATGGAGAGTACGCCGTTGTCACATCTTTTCTTGGCATGACTATAATAATAATAAACGCAGGAATGTTCGATGGTTTGCGAAAGTTCCTGTCTGAAAATCCGGAATCAGAAATTTGGCGAAATTCGATATTCGGGTTTTATTTCCGATATAGTGCTGCTATCACAGCGGGAGGAGTCATCATAATATTGTTTGCTGTTGCACTTGGGTTGCCACAGTCCATTTTTGGAGCTCACTTTGGTCTTTACTTTGTGTTGGGGGCTGTCATCCTTACTGGGAGACAGTTCTTCCAACTGTCACGAAGTGCCCTAATGGGTCTTAATTTAGAACACCTCTCCGAACCTCTGCGAGTCGTTTCACATGTAATTTTCGGTATAGTGGCATTAGCACTCGTGAGTTTTGGATTTGGAGTCGAAGGAGTACTTCTCGGCCGGATCGTAGCTCTCTTGTCAATAGTGACAATTGGTCTATATTTCGTTAAAAGTTCCATATGTCTCTCTTCTGTCGCTACCCACTTCTCCTTAGACATCCCACGAAGAAATTTGATTTCCTTCAGTGCCTACAGTGTCGTATTTGCATTCCTTACTGAATCACTATATCACACTGATATCCTTCTTCTACAGCCAATGGTGGGTAGTTCCTCGACCGGTTATTATAAAGCAGCATTAATCGTGAGCGAATTTCTTTGGTTCGCACCCGTTTCTATTCAAACAGTTTTTCTTCATGCTACATCGCGAATGTGGGAAGAAGGTAAGCAAGAGCAGATTTCTGAATTAGCAAGTCGAGCTGCGCGTTATACCCTCCTTCTTTCACTTTTACTATCAATAGGGCTTGCAGCATTATCAGAAGAATTTATTAGTTTATATTATGGCTCTGAATTCCAGCCAAGTATTATGCCCCTTCTATTGTTACTTCCAGGAACAATTGGTTTTTCAGTTGCAAGACCAATCTTCGCGATTGGGCAAGGAAAAGGGGCTCTTCGGATATTGATTGGTGCTACAGGAGCTGCTGCAGTGATAAATTTGGCACTTAACCTTATCCTCATCCCAGAGTTTGGAATGAGAGGAGCGGCTGTCGCAACTAGCATTGGTTATGGGTCTATGCTATTTTTCCACATATATGCAGCTAGGAGAATTGGGTTTGATCCTCTCTCAGATTTGCGTTTGTTTCGAGTTCTACTGACGGCAGGAGTGGCACTTCCACTAATCTTCGGCATTGCATCGTATATTAGCTCAAATATTATTTCATTGTTCATTGTCCCGTTTTTTGGGTTATTAGTGTTTACTACATTATCAATTACATTTGGAGCAGTCACAAAATCAGAAATCAGTGCATTGTGGTCAAATTTTGATATCTAATATAAAATATCCCTATATTTAATTATTTATTGATATTGCTTTCAATCCATGTATCCGAGGGATTTCAGTCTCGATTCCACATCTGTGGTAGAGGGTTCATTTGGTCGCTCTGTCTTCGGTTGATAATTACCTTCATCTTTGCTAGAAACTCGGCACCAAGGAACCTCCCAAACCTCCCTGACCGGATAACCTCCATGGCCATAGAAACCTTTCTCGCCAAGAGCGTTCCCATGGTCTGCTGTGATTATTGGATCCTCCGCATCGAAATTGGACAATAATAGTTCTACGGATTCCATCACATATTTTGCATTCTCAACGTAAGCGTCCCAGACTTCGTCTTTTGTCACCTCGCCTCGAAGACACCGTTCCCAAATGGAACTTGGCCAGTCATCACCCACAACATCAAGCTCGATTTGAGATCCGAGATCTGGATTCGGGACAGATGGGAAATGAGGTTGCATATAGTGAATAATAACCCGTGTGGCCTGAGAAGATCGTCCGATGTCTATTGCTCGGTCTGTAATTGTCTCAGCTAAAACAGTTCCTACCTGTTCGTCCCATCCATATTTCCACACCTCATCGATTGTTTCAAAATCATCTTTTTCTACAGTTTCTTCTTCTTGTAAAACAATTTCTGTATGTGGATTGGCTGTGACATACGCTGTATTCTTAACTTCAGAGCTATTACTCTGGTCAAACATAGCTCTCATCCAATCTAGGGATTTTCCACTGATGCTAATCACTTCATCTTCCTGTTCGATGAAATCATAATTTTTCCCATTGGTTATTTCACGGAAGAGGTCTGCTCGACAAGCATCGAGGACAATCAATAAGTCCCATTCCCGATCATAGGGTAGTATACCCTCGAACATCTCTTTCCCAAAAATCTGCTTCATGATAAAATTATTATGTGTTTGGGCAGAAGCGTAGGCAATAGCCTCTCTTATTCCCTGTCGTTCAAATCTTAAGTGAGTTTCTGAAGTGAGTTTTCTGGCCTGACGAATTAGATTCATTATGATGAGTAATTCTATAACCAAAAATAAAGCTTTTGAGTCTATCCTAATTTCTGTTAATATTATTTTAGTGCTCTGGGCGACAGTATACTTTAGTCAGCCCCATACCAGAAACACCCCAGCTAGTACTCACCCATCGAAATAAACCAGAACAATACATATTTGTGTTGGGTCTGGAGAGAACTAGGTATGTCTTCGTGTCCTCGTCCAACATTCATTTATCCTGATTATGGTCAGTCAAGTCCATGTAATCACTATGCGCATCGTGATTTTGGCGAGGCGGTTAATGCAGAGTTTGTTGGAGTTTCACCGCCATCGATCATGCCCGCTGGTCATCAAACTATTGGTGGAAAGATATTACAACAAATGCATCTCCCACAGTTGGCAGAACAGCCAATCATTTTAGAATATAGTGAAGTGCTGTATACTGCTCCAAAAATAAAAAGGCAATACCCAAATCAACCACTGATTCTACTTGCAAGCCATCATAAGATCCTTGGTGCTAATATTCATATCCAGCCAGGCGGCATATCGAAAGCAGTTCGAAATTTACATCGAAGATTGGAATGTCGTACCGAATCAGCACTTTTGCGTTATTGTGATGGGATAATCGCCGTTTCAGACTTTCTCGCAGATTATTTTCGTATCAGATATCCAAATAAGATAATTCGCGCCGTAGCTCCTCACCTCAACGAAAACCTGCATTGTCAGCTTTTAGAATGCGATCCCGATTTGAACTCAAATCATGCCGTATTTGTTGGCGTTGCTCGTGACCACAAAGGGGTCAATCAACTCGTCGAGAGCTGGCCACGAGTTCGGGAACGCCATCCAAATGCTAAACTCAGTATAATCGGAAAGAATCATCCAGTAGAATTTGAAAAGATTTCGGGAGTGAATCTGGAAGGATTTGTTAAGAACTTAACCGATGAGTTTTCTACTGCTTCTTTATACATTCATCCAGCACGAATCGATCCGTTTGCTGTCTCTGTTACCGAGGCTATGGCCGCGGGAATTCCAGCTATAGTAACCGATACCACTGGTGCTAAGAAAGCAGTAGAACAGGTTGAATGTGCTAATGTAGTACCTTCATCAAGTGTAGAGATATCCGATGCGATCCTAAATTACTTCGATCAACCTCTCGAGAAGCGAAAAATAATGTCTGATAAAAGTCGGGAAATCGCTTCGAATTTAACCAAAGATACGCAAACAAAGAAATTTAGAGAAGCTTACAAGAGTGTGATCAATTTTCGATAAGTTATATTGTTATATATAAAATTATAATTGCACAGTGTGAATCAGGTACCTGATTTATCCGTTTAATTCCTACAACGTATCAGCTGCGGGGCTGTTGAGAGAAAGTGGACAACTAGCGACACTCGTCAGACCAATATACCCTGGGCACTCCAGTTCGTTAGACTTACTCCACTCACTCGGGGCAGGCTCGTGCTCAAGCTGGTGGTACTGATTGCAGAGGCGTACTTTGGGAGAGATGAGAGAGTAACTAGTTGTAATTTCGCACTCGTCGTTTCACTTGGGTAAGTAAATTCCTGATTCTTTCTCTCCATCAGAATTATATACTTTTGACCAGTATTTTGGTGGATGAATTTCGAAGACTTCATCATTATTCTTCCGAAATATCAAACTTTCTTTAGAACTAGTTTCATTTATATAATTTTTTGATGAGGATAAATTTGAATGATTATATAATGGCTCTAAATCGGCCCCTGAACTATTACCTTTTGCTACCTGATTCCAATAGTCATAATTTGATATATAACTATCTGCGCTGGTTCTGCCAGGGACGTATTTGTGGACAAATATAACCCCTGACACCTCGTTTTCTGTTGCCATCGGACGGAAGTCTCCTGGTTCTCGACTCGGGTATGCAAGACCGGGCATTAGGATACTCGAAGCAAGAACAGCACATACCAATGATATCCCCAGAAGCGACCCGACCTGAGATGCGTTCATTAGACGCATAAGTCCGAAGGCAACAAGTGGAATAACCACAAGTGTCACGGTCGGTAGTGAACGTGTGACTGGACCAGAGCCACCAATCGCATAGGCAACAGCAAACAAGCCGAAAAGGATCACGGTAACCAGTGTCCAATAATCTGGGAGTTTCCCTGACTTCTTCTGGTCACGGATATGTATGTCCAGTACAATCCAAATTCCCAATCCGACTAAAATAATTAAGACAAGTAATTGGGCGGCCCACATAAGTACCCCTGGCAAAACATAGTTGAAAACTTCAATTTGTGGTGGTTCAGCAGCATTTGTCGAAGAAATCGCGTCTGACCCGGTACCCGTGAAAGAAATAATTGTTGCGACTCGGACAACTTGATATCTAAAGTATCCAACTTGAATCCAATAATAAATACCAGTAATTCCAATTAGAAATACAGTGAAAATATCGGGGGCGGGAAAACTCTGGAGGTGGTTAGACGTTTCTCTCTCTCCAGACCAATGGACAATACGTCTAGATAGGACAACAACGATTGATGTCCCAGCAATGACTATCGGTGCGAGATTGTGTGTTATTACTGCGACGAATGAGAGTAGAATAAAAATAAGGAATATCCGTTTATCCGGTGAAGTTGTAAGTATCCAAATTACTCCGGCAACAAGAGTTGTTGCAACGGATTGTGCAATAGGGTTTGCACCCATTATCATTGGCCCCGTCGAAATTCCGAAAACCAGTGCTCCAAGGAGGGGAATTCTCTCTCCAGATACGAGTCGTGATGTTATACAATATGAAAACAGAATTCCGAGTGTTTGTGCGAAGCTGAGTGTGAGAAAAGTACCCAATTTAAGCTCACCAAGATCGCGGTTACTGAGTCCCATAATAATAGCTCCCACAGCTGCAAAATGGTGTGCGGCGGGGTAGTTTGAGTAGTAGCTTATTTTATCCGGAAGAAAATCCCCAGTTTCAATAATCCAACCAATGATCCCCATGTGATAGATCGAATCTTGACCAGTCACGGATGTACTGAACCAGAAAGTTGATCGAAGAATCAAAGAAAATACAAAAATCAATAATAATGTGTTAGCTGGCGAACTATCATTGACGAGAATTCGAACAGTAATGAGGATACATGTTGCAGCGGCTAAAATATAGAAAACATCCGGTATTGCTTCAGATGACATTCTTTGAATGGTTGGGATTGAAGCGATGCCTAAAATCGAACCGGCTGTCAAGAGTCTAGGTGGGGGGCTCTGTAGGTTCCGCCCAGTAAACGGTGGGAAAGCAGTAACTAAGAAAAGTAGACAGGCAATGCCTGCCGCAGCAAGTGGGTATGAAACAATCAAAGATGGAGCAATAAAAGCCCCGATAAGGGATAGAACCGAAATAATGGCAGCTAACCCATACAGGTGTTTGGAAGAGATTCGGTCTGGAACGCTGATCACAGTCAATCTGGTCTCTCTTTGTACTTATGGATGACTGTTAGAAAGTGTAAATTCACCCGTATACAAGTTCAATACATGATACTAAAGTTCAGTCTCGTATATAAGAAGAATCAGTACCTCACAAAGCATCACCACCTAACTTGGTCTGAGCCCACCAGTCCTTCTTGACGAACCGCCGTTAGTGTGTGAGCTCCGCCAAGAGAAGGGGGAGCTGTCGCTGTCGGCGGCGCTCAGCCGCCGACGCGACAGCGTTGCCACTCACGAAGAGGCATGCTTGACCGGCGACTACCGGTGGAACCGGTCGTCCGGTGGTTGGTTCACTGGGACGCCCCGACGCACCGCAAGGGCCGTCCACGCAGCCCGCCGAACCATATTGACGAACTCCTTGTACGGCCACCACCAGAGGCGACACCCGCCGATGGCGGGTGTCGCCAAGTATTCGTAGTGCAGATACCGCCAGACATTCTGCAACAGCAGACTCACCACGACATACAAGAGTCTCACCGTGGTGTCTCGTGTTGTTGTCGTCGCGATCGCTTGCTCGGACAAGCGATATCTCGCCTCGATACCGAACTGTTTCGAGTAGTGGACTCCAAGTTCAACAAGCTCCTCAAGCCCCCTGACGAAAGCAGGGCGTTCATTGGACATACCCGTTCCTGCCTCGGAGAAGGCACTAATATTCCTGGTTCCGTTACGCTACAGAAGAGCGATATTTCAACGACACTCCTTATACGGAGTTTTCGAAGACGGCGTACCCAACCACTTCTGAGACATGATTCGTTTCAGAGTCAGCGCTTCGCTCCTCTTCGACCTTGACCTCGACATCCGTTCCAGTTAGATTCCGATAACGTAGATTTGCCGTATCGAGACCGTTGAACGTCTGTAAGTCCGCGATGAACTGTGGTATTTCATACTTTTGTTGGAAGGTGATACGAGACCATTCATTAGTGACTGTTGGCCCGGTTCGTTGTACCTCGAACGGTGTTCCATCGAGTCGGGCGGTGGTTTGCTGGAGCGCAATATAGCCGACAGTCTCGTCATTTGGATGCGTGCCATCAGAGGCTTCCTCTTCTTGGACGCGCACCTCGAACGACCCACTCGAGACGTTTTGTAATCGCGAGACAATTGGGTCGTTACCATTGAACGTCTGTGACTGTGCGAGAACGACCGGTGTTTCCGTGCCAAAGAAGTCGTCGAGTGGAACTATAATAAACTCGGTTTGGGCTGAGACAGTTCCAGCTTTCACCCGATAGGACGTACCATCGCCAAGTTGCAACTCACGTTCACCTGGTTGCATAGCGAGTGTGTGAAATGTCTCGGCGGCATGCGAGCCATCGAGATACTCCCATTCTTCGAGCTTGTACTCGAAGTTACCCTCAGCGATGTTTTGGAGGCGGATGTGAGCCGGAGCGAGGCCATTAAATGAGAGTGGCTTTGCGATAGCAATATCAGTCGGTTGTACGACTGAATCGACCTGGTGCCACTGATCTCTGCTCGCCTGATTGCTAGAAATAGTGTTCGTCATGAGTACATCTTCTGCACCCGGATTGTACACCTCTCCATCAACCGTCCAGGTCGCTGAACCCTCTGCCTCCGTCGAGACAATACCGCCGGTCACGTAGAAGACGTACGCTTTGTCTGCTGGAACCGTACCACTAGCGACTTCCGCATTCGGTGGCCGTGTTGGGCCGCCGTTTGGCCCCCACTCAATCGGTATCGTCGCACCATTGGTACCCGCCGGGAGAACGTACTCGCCAGCGGTGATCTGATACGTCGTCGGCGAACTATTGCCCGTGTTATCGATACGAACCAACTGTGAAGGCATCATTGGAACCTCACCAAGTGGTGGGGGACTTGGCATTGGTGGTGTAGTATCTGGTGGTGTCGGATCACCATTCGTCGTCATTCGATTCCCGATATACGTAGAGTTGGTTTGCGGACCACTGCCCCCAATAACGCCAGACACGGTTCCCCACGCGTCCGGCACCTGCCCGATGTAGATGCCGTACTCCGAATTGTGATCGTTGGTGACCTGAACCTCCTCGAGTTGGAGGTACTCGAGATTCGCGGGCGTGCCATCGTTCATCGTCCCATTGTACGTGTAGATGGCGTCGTGATTCTTCGTCGAATCGTAACTGATTCGCACCCGCTGGACGTCGATACGCTGACACGGCGTCGGTGCTGTGATCGGCCCACCGCAACTGCTGTCGAGATACCGGTGATAGAAGTCACAATCGGCGATCAGGAGTGTGCCGTCGTAGCTATTAATCCCCGCGTCCGGATCCGCAGGATCGGTCGCCTCAGCGTTCACGCCGCGTTGGAGCGAGCCGCCGGACCAGGCTTGGATCGGGTGTTGGTCGTCTTTGATCGAGACGCAGTTGCGAACATCGGTGAAACCCCCGAGGCGCATCCCATTCTGCGTGTTACGAACGAAGCAGTTCTGGATTTTGAGCCGTCCTTCGACTTTCTTGGCGTAAATCGTGTTCTCGCCCCAGTGCTCGAACCAACACCGGTTGAACGTGAGCGCACCCTTGCCGGATTCGACCAGGATCGCTCGGCGGTTACTCGCTTCGTCTGGTTCACACGACCCCTCGTGGAAATAGCAGTCCTGTAAGAGCCCACGCGTCCCCTCCGCTGACGACAACCGGAAGTACGTCCGAGCTTGTCCCGAGTTGCCCGATCCTACGTTCGTGTCGGTGGCCGCCCGAACTTTTCCACGGGTGATGAGTCGCCTGAGTTCCCAATTCCCCGAACTCGAGTTCATTCGCACGAATGGGGGAACGGGTACGTTCCGCATATCGAGTTCGAACCCATCTAGCACGAACCCGTTCGAGTACACGTCGAACCACCGGATGCTGTCGCCTGACTGACCGGGCACCAAGCGTGCACCGTCCGGTGCGATGAGTTCGAGATCGTTGGTGCCAGATTGCACTACGAGTTCGTTCAGTTTGTACGTTCCCGGCGGGAACACGATGGTCGTATCGCTCCCGACGAGATCCCCAAGTACGGGGTCGATGGCATCCTCTCCGGTATCGTCTGCACCTTCGTCGACGATGTTGTAGGTCGGCATTTACATATCCCCCCTTGATGATCTCCAAAAGTCGACTCCGACACCCAAAGATCGACGGCTGTTCACGGATGTTTGTGATTGCGTGCCATCGAGAGGTCTGTCATACGTTCCCCAATCGGTAGTGCCAACTGTATGCGTTCGCTGAGCGAAGCTTTTACTCGAAACCATACCTCAATTATTCTGTATCGTAACAATTGTTATGAGGTGTCTGAAGATAAACTATCAAATTTATTTATCAATCAAGAACCCATTGATGGGGTAATTTTTGCTGGTTTTCTCGATAGAACTCACAGGGAAGATGGTAGAGCTGGAACCGCAGAACCCGTTACTGGCATTTTTCTGACTCTCGCTGGTGGACTCTGTGGCACCATGGACGTTGCATCCGGAATTGCACAGAAAAGCGAGTGTGGATACTGAAGTTCCTCAAACCCAATAGAGGTGTCGTTAGTGCACACACGGTTGGCCTTGACGACTGAATCGGTGGGCGATTTTAGCACCGCCGTCTTGTTTAGGGAGAGTCCTGAGGGGCGTCGTGGCACTCAACGCTACCGCTCGAGACAAGGAGTCCTAATTAACGACTGCTGCAATCAGCATCTGTTATTGTCAACCATTCCAGAATCGGCAGCTCTCAGTCGCGTGTTATAAACGGTCATCCAAATCTCCTATTCAGACTCTGACTGACGCATATGATTATTGTGCCGTGTTGAATAGCGATCTAATCGGCTGATATCGCGGGTTAGAAAGGTGAAGTCGAGGAATTCGACTCTATCCATGGAGGTCGATCTCCTCGACTTCGTTGAGCAGTGTCGTTACCTAGCCAAACAAGCGTTGGGAAAGCACGCGGGCGAGCCCGCCAGCGGCGGGTTCGCCCGCTGGGTCCATGTCGTCCTGCACTGTTTTCGGCTCGAAGAGGACCACAGCTACCGTGAAACGCCGAATCGGCTTGAGTACATGGCCGAGATTCGTGACGTACTTGGCTTAGATCGGGACGATCTGCCGGAATACACGACGATCTACAAATCGTTCGACCGGCTGAAAATGTGGGTATGGCGGGCGCTGCTGCGCGTTTCCGCGCAGCAACACCCGCAGTCTGGCCACGTCGCACTCGACAGCACGTTCTTCGACCGCCGCTCAGCCTCGACGTACTACCGTCAGCGATCTGGAAGCACCGTACAGACGCTGAAAGTGACGACATTAACCGACAGAGAGTCGCTTGCCGTTCTTGACGTCCATATCTCAGCGCGGTGGAAACACGATACGAAGACCGGGCCGCAGGTCGTCCGCCGGAACGCGGACGACCTGCTCTCGGTGGCAGCTGACAAAGCCTTCCACAACTGGATCACGAACTACGAGTTCTACGCGCTGGGTGTCGAGCCACTCATCTTACAGCGTGGATCGAGACCGTTGACGCTAGGACATAACGCACTCATCCGGGCAAAAGGCTACTCTCAGCGCTGGATGGCCGAAACATCGTACTCGTCAACGAAGCGCTCGCTCGGCGACGCCGTGCGAGCGCTCGGCTGGTATCGACAGTTCCGTGAAATCGTCCTTATGTTCGCCATCTCGAACATAGAACCGCTCTGTGAGCCACTCTAACCGTGACTCAGCATCTATTCAACACGGCAGATTATTGAATCGCTCGAAATACTGTGATTTGACATCCGTGACCCACTCGGGGTCGAACGTTGTTTCAATCTGCTTCACGCGCCCATAACGGCCACGCGAATCGATCCACGTTTCGACGAGACCCATTGTCTCTAGATCGGTCACGACATCGCGCATTGCACGCAAACCGATGGAAACCCCCTCCGGAAGCGAATACATAGAGTACGACTCTTCAACCTGTGCCAACGTAACCGGTTGGACGATCTCACCCGTTTGCCGATTCGTCCAGGCGGTAATCGACATCAAGACGAGAAAGTGTTGGAATGGAAGCTGCTTAACCCGGTCAAGAATGGCTGTTTTGTCTGTCTGTTTAAGATTGACCTCGATACAGTCACGGGTGATGGCATCAAGTTCTCGTTCGTTTGCCGTCTCGCCTGCGTGCCTGAAAAGTGTCAATGTCTTCCGTGCATCACCCCATCGTATCGCTGCTTGTTGGAGGCTATAGCGATATATGTCATCCGACAATGCATCCTCACGTAACGCACGTTGAAGACGTGGAGCCATCATTTCATCTAACTGTGACTGCGTGTACGGCGGGAAGAATATCTGCTCATCGCTCATCGCACTCTGAACGCGACTGTCGAGACGGAGATCCACTTCCAGCAGTTCGTTACTGATGAGGAACGTCGATAGCGAAATGTCGCGTTTGAGCCGGCCTTCACCACGCAATAAGCGATAGAAGAAGTCGTTTGGATCGTAGTTCGAGTCTTGGGCGAGCTGATCGATCTCATCCAGGAGAAGGATCGTGTATTCCGGATAGTCTTCGAGCGCCTCCCAGAGACTGGCAAAGACACCGTCGAACCCTTCGTAGGCCTTCTTCCGCTCGCCCGTTACCTCAAGCAGAATCTCATTGGCGGCACTAAACAGCGTTCGACACTCTTTGAGATTAACGTACTCGACGGCAACCTGTTCATTTCGATCAGCGAATTCGCGACACACCCGTCGTGTTGTCGTCGTCTTCCCTGTACCGGGTGGCCCATAGATCGACACCGTCGTGGGCAGATATCCTTCGTGAACCCCATTGAGGATCGTCGCAAGTTGCCGCTCTTGTTCGTCGCGAGCGATAATTTTGTCCGGTTTCGCCAATGGATCGAGCACACCCTTATCGTCGAAAACACTATCTGTGGGCGTGGTATCATCGAATAGATCGTCGTATCGTGTCATGGGATCTGAATAGAACAGTTGTTCGCTTACTCGTTCAGGGTTTCTTTGCTTAGAGTTCCAGCGGAACTACGAGTGTGTATGTGTCTATGTGATAGAATGGGCCTATGTGAAAGTTTTGTAAAATATTTGAGGGTTAGAACCAATGCTCTGTTGAAAAATTCCTATTCATAATCATTTGATATCTGATTACTCGATCCGTCGGGATATTTTAGTCTGGCGATGGCGACGATTCAGGTCCCTGTCGTGGTCGTTCCGAACTCAAACGAACCGGCGTTCTTCGTCCCACTGACCACCCACGAAAACTCACCCGACTGATAAACACTCCCAGAGAGAAAGGTCCCGTACGCGCGGTCGCGTGGTGCAGGGTTGAACGTTATCACACCTGCATCATTAGCCGGCTCCCGATTGTCGACTGTGAACCGGACGCTGTACCAGACAGACTCCGTGAAGACACTCTTATACGTCTGGCGTTCACCCGGTTTGAGGACTGTTGACGCCGACAGGGACCGCTGAGAGGGTGGCACGATGACGTCGCCCTGAGGGGATTCGGGTTCCTCTCCTGGTTCTGCACCAACGCCGGTTACTTGAGCGGTAATTAAGTGCGGAAGATCGTGCTGATTCTCAAACACAAGACTCCCGGCCGGAAGCCGCTCAGATGGAAGAAACGAACAGCCAGCGAGGCTAATGAGAGTCAGGGTACTGAGCGATGTAAGAACGGTCCGTCGATCAGGAGTGGGCATACGGTGCCCTTCTCATTCCGACAAATAAATTATTGGACTTTTCTATTTGCACTACTGGAATCTGTTTCAAACGCACCTAGGAGAAACGAGGTAAAATACCGTGTGCATAGTGAGAAAATGGGAAGATGCATTCAGCATAATACAGCCTCGTCTAGTGGTTGCAGAGCATATTGTGCGACATAGGTTGTCAATTTATCATAATTAAAATACAGGACGGGAACCAATATTGAAGATAACTCAGACACACAGCCAACCAGTAGAATTTTTAATAGTAAGTGTTATACACCACCGTTCAAGTTATAGCCTCCATGAAAGCAGTTATTCTCGCTGCCGGTGAGGGGTCGAGACTGCGACCACTCACCAATCATCGACCGAAACCAATGCTCCCGGTCGGGAACAAACCACTGCTCGAGTCCGTTATCGAAGCGGTTGCTGGAGCTGGGGTTACAGAAATCGTCCTCGCCGTCGGCTATCACCGGGAGCGGATTCAAAACCACTTCGGCGATGGCGACCACTGGAACGTCGATATCACGTACGCCATTCAAGAGAAGCAGCTAGGAACTGGGCATGCCCTCCTCCAGGCGGAACCCTATATCGACTCGGATTTCATCGTGTTGAATGGCGACCGGCACATCGAATCAAAGGTCGTCGAGGATCTAATCGACGAACGCCGCCAAACAGGTGAGTCGTGTCTCGCAGTGACGCGCGTTGAAATGCCAAACCGATTTGGTGTCGTCGAACTCGACGGCCAGACCGTCACCGAGATCATTGAGAAGCCGATTCCCGGGACAACGTCGTCAAAGCAAATTAATGCCGGTGTGTACGCATTCGGTCCAGAAATCTTTGCGGCGATTCGCCAGACTGAGAGTCACGGTGAACAGGCACTGACGACGACGCTGCAGACCCAATCGGAGATTCACCCAATCCAGGCGGTTCCGTGCAATGGCCTTTGGGGCGACGTCTCCTACCCATGGGATATTCTCTGGCTCAATAACTACGTCCTAGATCAGCAACACACCTCTCCTGAATCAGACGCTCGCCAATCGGCACACGTTGCATCAAACGCCATCGTACATGATGACGTTGTGCTGGATGAGAACGTAACAGTGCAACCTGGTGCAGCCGTGCTCCGTGGAACGTCCATCGGTGAGAACGTCACCATCGGATCAAACGCCGTAATTGAAGACGCTGTGGTCTTCCCGGATGCCACGATCGGCCCTGGTGCCATCATCCGAGACTGTATCGTTGGAGCAAACGCCACAACCGGCGCGAATACCACTATCGAGGGTGGGAGCGCCGACATCACCCTCGAAGATGAAGTCTATCGAGACGTGACATTCGGTGGCCTCATCGGTGATAACGCTCGCCTGGGGGGTAATGTTACGGTGCAACCGGGTACCATCATCGGCGAGGGTGTGACCGCAGATAGTGGTACGATTGTCAGCGGACAGATCGAAGATGGCGCGTTCGTGCAGCGAGGGTAATTCATGTGTGGAATAACAGGCTATATCGGAGATGGCGATTGCTCGACAATCGTTGCACAGAGTTTGAAGAATCTCGAGTATCGCGGCTATGACTCCGCTGGGGTTGCGCTACTGAATGGCTCAATGGAGGTACACAAGAAAAGTGGTCAGATCGACGACCTCACGATCCCCTCGATACCGAATGCCACCTGTGGAATCGGCCACACGCGCTGGAGTACACACGGTGCACCTACTGACGCAAACGCCCATCCGCACACTGACTGTACGGGACAAGTAGCAGTCGTCCATAACGGCATCATCGACAACTACGAGACGTTCAAACGAGACCTCCGCGACGACCACGAGTTCACGAGCGAAACAGATACCGAGGTCATCGCCCATCTCATCGAAGACGCGCTCGCAGCTGGCGATGACCTTGGTGAGGCCGTCGAAGAAGTTGTTTCGATGCTCGAAGGGAGTTTCGCAATCGCGGTCACTGCCGTTGGCCACGATGGCATCATCGCCGCAAGACAGGATAGTCCCCTCGTGATCGGCCACGCAGAGGATGAAACCTTCCTCGGGAGTGATATCACGGCTTTTGTCGAGCACACCCAGACGGTCACATTCCTCGAAGATGGTGACATTGCATATCTCACTGAAGACGATGTGACGATCGTTAATGGCGATCAGCTGGTTGATCGAGAACAGCAGACTATCGATATTGACGCTGATGCAGCCGAGAAGGGTGGCTATGAACACTACATGCGCAAGGAGATTCACGAACAGCCACACGCCGTTCGACAAGCGCTCTCGGGCCGTATCGACGAACTCGCCGGGGCAGTCGATCTCGACCTATCATTGTCCGAAGAGTACTGCAACTCACTCGATGAAATCCAGATCATTGCGTGCGGAACGTCGTACTACGCTGGTTTGTACGCCGCTGAATTGTTAGAACAACATGCGGACGTACGCGTTTCAGTTCACGTTGGGAGTGAGTACGAATTCCGAGGGAACCGTGACCCGTGGCGAACGCTCGTCGTTGCAGTCACCCAGAGCGGTGAGACCGCCGATACGTTGCGCGCACTTCGCAAAGCCGATGGCGCAGGTGCACGAACGCTTGCTGTAACGAATACAGTCGGGTCGACGATGGCCCGCGAAGCAGACGATACGCTCTTCATTCGGTCTGGCCCAGAGATTGGCGTTGCTGCGACCAAGACGTTCGCCTCGCAGGTGACGACGCTCACATTGTTGACTGTCTATCTCGGTCGACAACGCAACGCTCTCTCCTCGAACGAAGCATCGACCATTTTGAAGGAGGTGTCCGCAGTTCCAGGTGCAATTCAACAAGTACTGGATGCGGAGCCCACCGTGCGTGAAACTGCTGAAGAGTTCGCCGACAGTGATGCGTTCTTCTTTATCGGCCGGCGGCTCGGCCATCCGGTTGCACTCGAAGGTGCGTTGAAGCTCAAAGAGATTTCCTACGACCACGCGGAGGGCTTTCCTGGCGGTGAACTCAAACACGGCCCGCTCGCACTCGTCACGGAGAACACGCCTGTAATCGCTATCTTGACCGAGGGAACGAGTGCTGACGAGACGCTACACAACGTGAAGGAGGTCGAATCACGGGGGGCACCCGCCATTGGAGTGACCTCAGAGACTGACCCGAATCCAGTATTCGATGTCACGTTTGAGGTGCCGAAGGTTGGCTTGATGGAACCGGTCGTTGCGAACGTGTATCTTCAATTGTTTGCCTATCACGTCGCGAATCAGAAAGGCCGTTCCATCGACAAGCCACGGAATCTCGCGAAAAGCGTGACCGTCGAATAGGCCAATTTGTTGTTGGCTGTGCGATTTACAGGCCAGTCACGGTGAATTCGGCAAACCAACGAAACTCATTATGAGAATGATATTATTTCGTTTGGAATGCAGGTACCATCATTTTATTCGTTTATTTAGTTCAATAGGGAAAACGATGAGGCTACTATTTGTCATCTACTTCACTGAATACCAACGGCTGAAACATCATGGACCAAGATACACCCATAGGACGATCCAAGCCAAGTCTGGAAGTGTTAATGAAGCTTGCAGCTTACGAGGAAGTCGAACCGACAGCACTTGAACCACCGTTATACGACGTTATCGACCCAGAAGCACTTGACTCATTATTAACCTCCTCAATACGTGATCGGGCACAGTCTACTCAGCACGTAGTATTCAACTATCGAGGTAAGCGAATTCGAGTAGAGAGCGACGGGACGGTAGATATTAGCGATCGGGACGAGGACTGGGTCTAATAAACCAATTCGAGAAACGATTTGCTTGTCTGCGATGACGTCCTCACCTACCGTAAACGGCGGGATTTTCGCTGTTTGAAAACAGGGGAGAAGATGTTATCAGTTCGACCAATCATATTCAAAGAAGCGAGGACAGCAGTTACAGAGTTCAGCGACGATTTCAAGACTGCCAGTTGCCGACCCTACGAGTCGTTCCACTCAATCATCTCATTCACGTCGCCGAGCAGAGGTTCTTCGACGAGCGTTCGAAATGCGCCACGACCGGAGAGCGTCCGAAGGTGGGTCACGTACTCGCGCCATTCGGCGGCACACTCAGTGTGGAGGTGCCATGTGTAAGAAGGTGGGAGAGAGTCGGGTGATCCGATGGTGACATCATTAGTTTGTTGTTCGATAATTTCTTCACACCACGGGCACATCTCTAGACTGGTGCTACTTCCCTCGTTGACTTTTTCGGCGCTCATTACACTATTCAAACACATACGATTATGCTCAATTCTAGCCTTCAGTATATCATCTTTTATTTATACGGTGTCCAGTCACGTTTCCTTCCCTCTGCAAACGAAACGGTCGCGGTCCAGAGTGAAAGCGGCAATCCACAACCGAGGCCACGAGACTTATGCCAATTCGATTGATTCCTTTGCATTGATTGGTGGATCTAATGGGTTCTCAGTGCTGGACTAACGCCGAAGACTATCCGAAAAATGAGGATGGGCGCCCGATCTGTGGGCAGCCACGTCGGAGTGGGCCTGGGCGGTGTCAGTGTGTAGTGCCGATTCCTGGAATGGCCTGCCAGCATCATGATCCAGAGCCGTAACGTGAGGACAAAGTGAACGAGCTTGATTATGGCCCCCTCGCGTTCCCTGCTGCACAACTTCGATGGCACCCTTTTTTCCGGTAATTCTTCTCAACTAGCTCGACGTTCGTCATGCAAAGCCACGTGGTTTGTGCAGCACAGAGCGACGTGACGCCAAGCCATGCCTGCCCAATCACTTCCGAATGTGCATAGACAGTTTGTTGATTGATTCCGTCCCGCACTCACCGACACTTGTAGCAGACGACGCCTTCACCGCTCGTGATGCCGCTGCACTCAGGACAGTTCGGTTCGTTGCTCCACTCGATCTCGCTCGGCAGTGTTGCGTGTTCGAATTGGTCGCACTGTTTGCAGAGTCGCGAGCGAGGGGTGGTGCAGCCGCATTGTTTGCACCCCATGGTTAGTTACACTCCTGTTCGTCGGAACACTTTTCATTAGCGCGTATCGTAGCTTGCATTGGTCTTTCACCCTAGTCAGGAAGACCGGTTCCGGGTGCTGGAACACCCGGGACGATTCTACGTCCCTGAGGGAACCGTCCTTCCTTACCATGTACTAATGGTTACGCGGTGATAAATATACCGGTGTACCAATGAGTACGCGGATTTAAGTGTCCAACCCTCTAACTGGAATCTATGGCAAGGAACTCAGAGACTGGAAAATATAGCTCCAAGATATCTGATGAGGAGATTATCCGGTTTTTCGAGAGTGGTGATCGGCCATTTCACAGTGCTAATGAGGTCGCAGTTCGCTTCAACCAGAAACGTGAGACAGCCCATCGACGGCTTGAACGATTAGCAGGTGAAGGTGAAATTGAAAAAGTGAAGCTTGGGCCACGGAGTGTCGTTTGGTGGCGTAAAACCGTTACTAACAACGACTAATCGTTGTATCAGTCATTTGGATTCAATTCACTCACATCTAATTCCCCACTGAGGTATGCCTCTCCCTGTTCGGTAATCTGGTAGTAGCCTTTCTCACCGAGTAGCGAATTAACTAAGCCATGCGATTCTAACCCCTTCAACCGTCGCCGAACGGTCCTCCGTGTGAAATCATGACCCTGCAGACGAAGGTTTTCATGAATAGGCGTCACTGGCAATGCGAGCCCAGTTTCTTGTAGTAACTCAAGGATGATATCGTCCTTCTCATTCATCCATTTCGCCCGCTTGCGCATTCACATAGTGATTCCAGACATTAGGTTTAGTTTCTCCGGAAGTATCATCCTGTGTTCGTAAATCCAGACTTTGATATCAGTATTTACAGACAAGACTTAATATGGTCCCTTTCATCGTGTACACTAACGACTGCTCGACGGGCGATTAGCCACAGAAATCCAAAAGGCGCGTGGTACCAGCACGCGCCCGTCGTGCGGTCGTTAGGAACGAAACCGCATGCCCCTCTACACGCACGCGGGACAAAAGTGTCCCGTCCGAGAGCCGCAGCACTCGCAAAGCACCTACCAACTCACGACACCTCGTTTTGCACACCCGTCGAGGGGTGAGGTCCAATGACCGACTCCACCCCTCCCACGGAAACCATCCTCTCCCTCGAAGCAACCGACCCCATCCAGGTCACCACCACCAAACGCACGCTCACGGGCGTCATCTACGACCACGACCACTCAGACCCAACCCACACCCACTGGGGGCCAGAACCCGGCCACCACACACTGCTGTTCGCGACTCCCAGCAACGACCTGTACCGCCTCTGTTGCACCTACTACGACGCGTACGACCACACCCAACACCGACTCGACCGCTACGAACTCACACCAAATGGCAAGTACGCGTGGGTGCGCACACACGCCACGATCGAGACCGTCACGCGCCCCGCCGACACCCACACCACGGGTGAACACACCGACCACCAGCCAGCCGGTGTCACCGACGTACAGCAGGGGCGGGACAAATGAGCGAGTCCCACGACCCGACTACTGCGACACCTCTCCCCGATTGCTCGGTCAAAACACACAATCCAGAGACCACGTGGCGAACTACCCCCGTCTCTGACGGGCTGCTCGCGTTCTTCGACCCCTGTCGGTTCTGCTTCCCAGACGGTACCGTCGATGTCGACATCGTCGTCCGGAGTGGCTGCCATGGCAACTCCCTCCACCGCCCCAACACAGCCGGACCCGAGGAGGTGACGGTCAATGAGTGACACCACTCCGGTCGGAGCGGCCGCAGTCACCGAAGACGGGATTTCGGTCAGCGAGCTTGCCGAGTACGTCCAGGGACTCACCAACCGTATCGCCGACCTCGAAGCGGACGTGGCTGAGAAGAACGCGCAGCTCGACGATCTTGACGAGGCACTCACACAGAAAGACAACCACATTGACGAAGTTGAAGCGGAACTCGCACAGAAAAACCAGCGAATCAATGCCCTTCAGATGACCGTCGAGCAGCAAAACGAACGAATCGAGGAGCTCGAAACCACGACAACCAAAGCACAGGCCCATCGGGAAGCAATTACCCGCAAAACGGAGGCATGCAACGACCGTGTCGACGAGCTGCAAGCACGCGAACTCGAGAAAGGTGCCCATCTCCTCGCCGAGAACGTCGACCAGAATCGCATCACCGTCGAAGGTAACACCCTCGAACGTATCACGAAAGACGATGGTCAAACCTACTTCCGACTCCCTGGTGAAGAGGATGCGCTCGATCGGGGCGGCACAGTCGCCCATTCGACGGCCGACCTCCTCCCACTGCAACGACTCGCTCGCTACGACGACGAGATGCTCGCATCCGTCACGAATCGCAAGCCCGACGAACTGGCAAGCAAGGCGTGGCGTGAACGCGATGACGCCGGTCGCTATTCGTTATGGTCGACGGGCAGTGGCGAGATTCGTACCTATCTCGATGCTTCAGATCTCGCCGAGTGGATTCGCCTGAAAGAGTCCGGCGTGAGCAAGAAGTACTCCCAGGAACTCGCTCGTAGAACCATGGACGCGATGCACGAACTCTCGATGCATCGACTGGGGATGACCAAACGAAAGCGATCCAAGGATGGGTTACGGTATCGAGAGACGCGCCTCGTATTGAAAGCGGACGTTGAGCTTCCCGGTGAGGTGTCGAATCACAACCCGAACGATACCCCGGCCACAGACGAGGCTGCCGGAGAGTAGCGTGGCCGGAGCATAATCACGCCCGAGAAGGTAACACCGCTCCCACGAACATCCAAACGGACGCGGTTGTGGACGTCCCGAAGTGACACAGTTCAGGACTGACGCGATACGGCTACTCGTGAGTACGGCAGTTGTATCGGTGGCTATCGCCTATGATCCAGCGGGCGGTGGAAAGGTGGTACCGGCCACCATGTTTGTGGCCGGGACTCCCGTCATAGAATTTTCGAGTCGGTAGTCTCGTTCTCGGCATCGTCAGTAACCGTCAATACGACTTCGGCGGCGTTACTCGTCGTCCGGACGTCGGTGCTTCCGGCGGCTGTAAATCCACTCACGTTGGTCGTGGCCGAATCCAGCACGGAACCACTCCCATCGAGCAGTTCAATGGACACGTACGAGAGGTCACCGTTCGCGTCCGAGACGCTCCAATCGACCCTGAACCAATTCCAGCGTGGGTTGCTTCGATCGGTTATGATGAACATATCGATCGACGGGGGGGTGCCGGTATTGCTGACGGTCACCGTGATTTCGGACGCCGCGCTCGTGTTGGACGCGGAGTCGGTCGCCTGTGCTGTTAGGGTGTGGTCGGCGTCGGCGACAGCCGTTGTATCCCAACTGTCTTCGTAGTATCCGGTGGTCGAATTGTAGGACATGGATCGCCATGCGCCACCGTCGAACTGCCATTCGACCGTGAGCGAGCCCGTGGCGTCGCGGTCGTCACCGGCCGCGATTTGCAGGGTCGTCGAACCGCTCACGGTAGCCCCGTCGGTCGGGTTCTCCCAGGTGACCGTGGGTGCGTTATCCGTGTTTTCGGTCGATACGGTGATCGACGTGGTCGAGACGTTGCTGTCGCTGTCCGTTGCTCGGGCATCGAGCGAGTGAACGCCATCTGCCACGTCTGCGGTATCCCAAGAGCCTTCGTAGTACCCACTTCCGGCGTTCCACGTCGCCGTATTCCACGTCCCACCGTCGATTCGGTATTCGACGGCGAGCGATCCAACCGTGTCCTCGGCGTCAGTGGCGTTGATTTGGAGCGTGACCGTTCCGCTGACGGTGGCTCCATCCGTTGGATTCGCCCACGAGACGCTCGGCGTTGCATTGCCATATGGTTCCCCATCGACAGTCACGGTCGCTGGGCCAGTCGTTTCGATCGAGACGATACCACCAGTCACATAGAAGGCGTACGCCTTTCCTGCTGGAACCGTGCCAGTGGCGACGGCCGAATTCGGTGGCCGTCTCGGCCCACCGTCCGGACCCCATTCTGTCGTGATCGTCGCACCGTCGGTTCCCGCCGGGAGAACGTACTCGCCAGCAGTGATCTGATAGGTCGTCTCCGAACTATTGCCCGTGTTGTCGATGCGGACGAGTTGTGACGGCATCATCGGTATGTCCCCAAGTGGTGGTGGACTCGGCAGCGGTGGCGTGGTATCCGGTGGGGTAGGATTCCCGTTGATGGTCATGTGATTCTGAATGTAAGACGAATTGGTCTGCGGGCCGCTGCCGCCGATAACACCGGACACTGTCCCCCACGTATCCGGAACTTGTCCAATGTAGATGCCGTATTCCGAGTTGTGGTCGTTGCGGACGTGCACGTCCTCGAGTTGGAAGTACTCGAGATTCGCGGGCGTGCCATCGTTCATCGTCCCATTGTACGTGTAGATGGCGTCGTGATTCTTCGTCGAATCGTAACTGATTCGCACCCGCTGGACGTCGATTCGCTGGCACGGCGTCGGGGCCGTGATCGGCCCACCGCAACTGCTGTCCAAGTAGCGGTGATAAAAGTCACTATCAGCGATGGTGAGCGTTCCGTCATAGGTGTTAATTCCCTGTGACGAATTCGCCGGGTCAGTCGCCTCCACGTTCACTCCTCGTTGGAGCGACCCGCCCGACCAGGCTTGGATTGGGTGCTGGGCATCTTTGATCGAGACACAGTTACGAACATCTGTGTTACCACCGAGTCGTATCCCGACCTGCGAGTTACGAACGAAGCAGTTTAGAATTTTAAGCTTTCCTTCGGGTTTCTTGGCGTAAATCGTGTTCTCGCCCCACAACTCGAACCAACAGCGGTTGAACGTGAGCGCACCTTTCGATGATTCGACCAGGATCGCTCGACGATTACTCGCCTCAGTCGGTTCACACGACCCCTCGTGAAAGTAGCAATCCTGTAAAAGACCACGGGTGCCCGCTGCCGACGATAATCGAAAGTATGTCCGTGCATCGCTCGAGTTGTTCGACCCGATATCCGTGTCAGTAGCCGCCCGAACTTTTCCACGGGTGATGAGTCGTCTGAGTTCCCAGTCGCCTGCGCTGGAGTTCATTCGCACGAACGGTGGCACCGCCGAGTTCCGCATATCGAGTTCGAACCCGTCTAGCACGAATCCATTCGAGTACACGTCGAACCATCTGATATTGTCGCCTGACCGACCAGGCACTAGCCGTGCACCGTCCGGTGCGATGAGTTCGAGGTCGTCGGTGCCGGACTGCACCACGAGTTCGTTGAGTTTGTAGGTGCCCGGGGGGAACACGATAGTCGTATCACTCCCGACGAGATCACCGAGAATGGGGTCGATAGCGTTCTGGCCAGTATCATCCGCTCCCTGTTCGACGATGTCGTAGGTGGGCATTCACGTCCCCTCCTTCGATGAGGTCCTGGTGTCACCGCAGCTACCAGAGTATCGATTCCGAGCCACAGTTCTATCAGATTGTTTATCACTAAGAATTAATCCGATCGCCCGCCGATCGGTTATGCCACTCACATATAGTTGCCGATTACTGGTTTTATTCGATACCATGATCCATTTTTTGTTCACCCTAACAATTGTTATGAGGTGTCTGAAAATATAATATCAAAATTATTCACCGATCAATTACTCCATGACAGCGTGATTCTTACTTGTGTTATTGGCAAGCAGCATGCAAAAAATGTCGAATCTGGATCACTGAATCAGCGCATCCGCGCGTCGGTTTCACGGATCATCAACGGTATGACGACGCATACGGCGCGTTCATCGAATCGGAGTTGGCCGATTTCGTGAGCCGGTCGTTCGAAGAGCTGTGTTGTTCGGCACTTCGGTCGCTGTACCCGGAGGACACGATCACGCAGACCGGGCAGTGGTGGTACGGTGAACACAAGTTCGACGTCATGGGCCTCTCCGCGGGAGACACCCTGACTGCCGGTGAGTGTAAGTTCCAGCAGTCGCTACTCGGATACGACGCATTCTCGAAACTCGAACGTCACGTCGCTGAACCGCTCCTTGTGGTGGCTGGAAGAGCGGTGAGAGAAGGCACGTTTTTGTATCCTGACTGCGCATTATAACATGGACATGGAGGTGTCCATGGACATGTCGAACACTGATGACGACACAAAAGTCGTTCAAACCGAACTCAGTCCCGCCGAATACGCCCGCTTTCGCCGTCTCGCACAGGAAGAAGGGAAATCACTGAAAGAGGCACTGCGCGAAGCCGCTGCCGAATACATCGACGCCCATGATGCGCCAGACCCGAGCGACCCCCTCTTCACAGTCGCCGATGAGATGGCAGCACTCAATGAAGGCCGGCGCGGTGAGCCGCTCGCCCCGGACGAGCTTGACGATGCACTCTACGAGCGCCCACATGGGAATGACCATGAGTGACGAGGGCGACTCGCCGCCCGTCCCGCCGGGATTCGCGCCACCAGGGCAACGCGCGACACCCCTCTTTCTCGATACCAGCGGCTTGTATCCGTACTTTGACACCCAGTCGCCAGTCACAGAGGAAGTGACGCAGTTCATGCAGGCACTGCCGGAGTTATCGTATCGACCACTACTCACGAATCAGTACGTCGTTGACGAACTGCTAACCCTGCTCGACTCCCACGTTAACCATACGACGGCAACACGGGCGTTCGAGACGCTCCGTGACTCGGAGGCAATCCATATCTTGAGCATATCAGACGACCTCTTTTGGGCAGCTGGCGAGCAATTTTGCGCGTACGACGACCACACACTGTCGTTTACTGACCATCTGATAAGCATCCAGGCCCGCCGTGAAAACGCCGAGTACATTTTGACGTACGACCCGGACGATTTCGCAACCCTCGGATTGACACCGATCCCACGATTGTGACCGCGCTTATCGATTTCGAAGGCGTCCTGTTGAGTGTCAGTCGTCGTCAGAATTCACGACGAATCGAGATCATCCGATTGAGTCCCAACGCCCTCAGGCCACCCCGGAGGAACCTCTGCGCTTGGTTGTGCGAATGCTCATTTGAGTACCATCGGTGTGCGTTTGAGTGAGAGCACCAAATCGCCGTCTTGATTAAATGCACGGGGCTCCGTCGTGACGATTACGATGTGTTCACGGGATCCGCTTTCACGTTTCTCTAGTATCTCGGTCTCCGCGAAGATGGTGTCACCGTGGAAGACGCGAGCGTGATGGCGAACCTCGTCATAACCGAGATTTGCCGTCGCGTTGACTGAGATATCGATGACACCCATTCCGACTACGAGGGCGATGACGAAGTCCCGTCGACCAGTCGTTCGCCGAACTCCGTCTCGGCGGCGTATGCTTCGTTAAAATGCATCGGGTTACGATTCATCGTGACGTTCGTGAACCAGACGTTGTCCGTCTCGGTTACTGTTCTTCCAAACGGGTGTTTGTACACGTCGCCCACGGTGAAATCCTCGAAGTACCGCCCGTGCCAGCCAGCAACGAGGCGTCTATCGTTCTCGCTCATGGTACACATCGATAGTCGACCGAGAGCATACTACTATTCGCGGAACGGCACTGGCTGGATAACTGCTTCATAGCGATGTGAACCCGGTCGAACCCGTTGGGCAAAATTCTTTTTTACCAACCAGTGGTGTCGTCCATGGGGGAAATAAAGATGACACAGACACGACGACGAGTCCTTCGAGCCATCGGCGCGAGTGGACTCACCATTTTCGGTGGGGTTTCGAGCGCACAAGAAACGACTACGACGAGCGGCGGGGAGGTCACTCGTGTTCGAATCATCCACGCCATCCCCGACGCGCCGGCAGTCGACGTGTTCGTTGACGGAGAGCGTGTTCTGGAGAGTGTGGAATTTAAAACTGTCAGCGACTACCTCGAACTCAAACCAGGAAATCACACCGTTCAGGTCGCGCCCGCAGGACAAGGCCAGGGGAGTGCGGTTATTGAAGAACAGGTAACGCTCGAAGCAAACACAGATTCAACGATTGCGGCAGCAGGCACGGTCGATAGCCCCGAAACGTACTTGTTCGACGACAACAACGAGACGCAGTCAGGGGATCAGGCTCGTTTGCGAGTAGTTCATCTCTCACCCGATGCACCCGCAGTCGATATCGCGGCAGACGGTGACGTCCTCATTGAGGGACTCGAATTCGGCAATGCCAGTGACTACGTCAACGTGCCTGCCGGATCGTACTCCATCGAAGTTCGACCAGCCGGAGAGAACGAGGCTGTCGCGACGTTCGATGTGACGCTTGACGGTGGCACGGTCGTGTCGGCGTTCGCAGTCGGTCTATTGGAGGCCGGCGACGAAGCACAAGCGTTCGACCTCGTAACAACCCTGGATGCAGGGGGCGAAGAGGCATCGACCATGACTACCACCACGACCAGCTAACGGTTGGCGGTGGTAGTTATAAGATCGCAGAAGAATGCCCATGACTTCAGTCATAGGAGAAATCACGACGACATGCACATCTTTTCATAATAGAAATTAAATAACGGTGAGAACACGGACAGACGTACGTGACGGAGCTCCAGCGCGACGACTACGAACTCGGCCAGTCATCCAGTTACACTCGCAGCTATTGAGGCGTATGAGCACCGTTCTACTCCTGAATAGCTCCAACAATTAGCTGTTTGGTGGTAAGTCAATAGTAAGCTCATTTTTTATTTGATTCCCATCAGAAACCCTGTTGATGATGCCGCTCTCTTCAAGAGCGTCTAACTGACGCAAAATCGTCGATTGGTCTGTCTCAGTGATCTCACTCAATTTCGCTTCAGACAGTGGGCCGTGTTGATGAAGCGTATCGATGAGTTCACGCAACGCCTCGTTCCGGAACGCGGCAACGACCGAGCCATCATATCGACCATCGCTCCCTGCCACGAAGTATCGACTCGATCCCTGGACCGATTGCGTATCGAGAAACCCGTCTGCGGTGAGATTACGAAGATGGTGCTCCACCATCGATTGACTGATCTCCAGATGCTCCACGATGGATGCCATATTCGTCCCTGGATTTCGCGTGACGAAATCAAAGATATCCCTCCCTGTCGAGCTGTCGATTTGCTCGTTTGGTTTCAATACGGTCGAGCGAATAGTATCACGATACTTCCAGCCAGCAATCGTACCCAGGCCAAGAAGTCCCCCAACGGCAAGCAAAGCAAGTAGCAGTGATGGGAAACTATTCGTCCCGTTTTGGGATTTTCCCGTGTCGCCCTGTGATTGTGGGCCGTTTCCTGTACTGTTGTTCCCCTCTGTCGTTGATCGGGAAGTCGAAGAAGTGACCGTCGTAGTGGTCTCTCCTCCATCACTCGTCGATATCGATGTCGTGGATGACGTGGACGGTTCGCGCGACGTAGTGGTCTGCGTCGTAGAACTCTGCAACGTCGTTGATGAAGTCGTCGTGAATGTCGTGGTCGTTGTTGTTGTCGTGGTCGATGGTGTAGTTGTGGTCAGTGATGTAGTCGTGCTCGTTGGTGGTGTCGTCGTGCTCGTCGTTGAACCAGAGTCACACGGGAGCGGATTGTCTTTGGTGACGGTAGAGCCGAATGTATCGACTCGCACACTGAGGATATCTTCCCCTGCGTATTGCCCCTCACCGTGAAAGACGTTGCGACCGTCATACGGGCCATAAAACGACTGAGAACCCGAACGGAAATATAAAACGACTCTCACATACCGCTCGCCACTCACTGCAACTGATTTGCATGATTGGTATTCGATCTCGATACCATCCGACTGTAATGAGTGGGGTACCTGAGCAGTAGCGAGCGAGCTAGCGAGAAGCGTGCACAGCACCACCATACACAGTAGTCTTCCACCCGTTGTTCGGGATGAGGGCATTTGGCTAATTGCTTGGCTGTGGCGCACCAGCAAATAATTGTCGAACCTCAGAAATAATTTAGAAAATAGGTAAAATATATTCTTCTCTATCTAATTTGTGACCGATTGAATATTGCTTGGATCCTTTCCGACGAGGAGAGCAAAGCACTCCCAAACCACTGACATCTTCTCGCGACTTCAGTCGTAGGCTTTCTGCTTACAAATCAGAAAACCACGAGAAGAGTATGCGCGTCGAGTGGAATCATCCCGATCCCATGGGAGGGCTCGTGCCCACCGGGTGGCCGATTACAACGTCATATTCGGGGATTCGCCGAACCCGCTGAGGTCAATTCGCGGACACTCTATTCTGCCTGTAGAATACATTGTCGGGAACCCATTATACATCAATAATATTTTACATAACATTAAGTAGTTGTGAATGTAACTAGTTGTGGGAAGAGGGAAGTAGTTGTCGCAACCATTCACCCCTCTTTCCAATAGCAACCCATGTTGAACCGGAGAAATTCTAACACGAAAAGCAGTGACGCACTGAACGGATTGGGAAGCGCGAATCCGGCCAGAACCAACGCTCGTCCCGATGAGCACCACCGTGTCAGTTCAACGTCGATTGATCGCAGCGTGGGTGATACCACCGACGAGCTTTCATCGATAGCCACAGAAAGAAATCGAAAACGCGGCCGTGTCTCGTTGCACGCGACCATGCGATATGACGGAGGTGTTCTGCGACGATGATGGACTCCAACCGTCGCCAATTCCTGCAAACAACAGGCGCGTCCCTCGGTGCTCTTGCGCTCACATCGTCGATTGTCGGCGCCGATTCGACCCAGCGGTTCATCGTCGATCGACAGAGTTTGGGGAGCGAACGAAACGTCGAGGTGATCCACGACCTCGATCCAGTAGACCTCCTTGTTGTGAACGCGACCGAAGATGCGCTCACCGGCGCCCAATATGCCCGTGACGATCTGTACTCACCCAGGGTACCTGCCGGTGGTTCTAACCAGTCGCCACGGGTTGCGTATCCGCCAGAAGGTGACGAGTTGTTCACGTATCAATGGGATAAGCAAGATCAGCGGATTCCGGAAACTCACGAGATCACTCGCGGAGAAGGCACCCGAGTGGCAGTCATTGATTCCGGCATCGGAGCAGGACATCCGGACTTGCAAGGCACCGTCAACGCCGACCTTTCGAAGAACTTCACGCCTGACTCGTATGGAGCACCGGGCCCCTACGGCGGCGCTCACGGAACACACGTTGCTGGGAGTATCGCAGCCAGTGATCAGAGCGATGCAGGTGTCATCGGCTCCGCGCCAGGGACGGAACTCGTTGATTTACGCGTGTTCTCTGAAACCAATTCCGCCAGTTTCTCGGCGTGGATGGGTGACGTCCTGGCGGCGATTGTATACAGTGCCGAAATTGGGGCAGACGCTGCAAACCTCAGCCTCGGGTGGACGTTCCGATTTCGAGAGGATGATTGGGGGCAATTCTGGGGACAGGCGATGCAGCGAACGACGACCTATGCGAACCGAAACGGGACTGTCCTCACCCACGCCTGTGGCAACTGGGGTGGCACGCTTCAGTTCGACAAAGATCAACGTGACTCCTCCGAGACAGCAGGTGGTCTTACCGTGAGTGCGACTGGTCCGATCGGATTCAAGTGGGGCGATAACGGGCTTGAACAACCACCGTATGCGCCCGCATTCTACACGAATCATGGAACGAACGCCGTCGATCTCGGGGCCCCTGGTGGAAATGCAGCTGTCGACGCCATCGGGACGGGTGTCAACTGGCACTACGATCTCGTTGTGAACACCGTCGCAATACCGGAATACGATGAGAGCGGTGAATATCTGGGAGCCACCTATGGCTACGACTGGTATGCAGGCACCTCGATGGCTGCACCGCAGGTCGCAGGAGCCGTGTCACTGCTGAAAAGTGCCAACCCACAGTTGAATGCGAACCAGGTCAAGAGCACCTTGAAGCAGGTTGCAGCGGTGCCCGAGGAGTACGAGAAAAAGTATTACGGGTCGGGATATCTGGATACGTACGCTGCTTTGACCTCTATCTCGCCCTAACGGGGAAGATTCCACAACCGGGAAGTTACAGAGAGTCACGGAGAAAGCCCAATTCAGAAATCGCGGGCTTTCTCCATGGGCCTCTGTAATGGCGTTAAGGCACGGCGGTGGAGGTCATTCGATGATTGCCTCGTTTTGATCGCGGGCATCGGCAAGTTCCTGTTCTAGTTCGGCAATCCGATCCAGAAGGGCACAGATGATTGCAGCGTATGCACTACCCAGCTGTTTCTCCACTTCTGTATGGTCGGCTTTGAGCCCTCTTGGCCCGGAATCAACGGGTCTTCGACTCCTTCATGCAGTTCGAGTGCTAGTTCGTCCACCGCGTCGAAACAGGCGTCATATCCCTCGGCGATCGTTTCGCGAAATTCTTCGGACTCTGCCTCAGCTTCGATTTCAGCAATGAGTTTGAGTCGGGCTTTCTCATACAATTCATTGAGATGGGAAACTTCCTGTTCATGTTTGTAGAGTCGGTGTCGAAGTTCGGCGATCTCGTCACTTGGGATTATATATTTGTTTTCGAACATGAGTAATCAATTTTGTATTTGCTACTCCGGTTTTCGCCAATCACCACCGAACCATGAGATGGCCTCAGAGACACGCCCTTCAAAGAGAAGCGCAAATCCGATGACGAAGATGGCGATAGGGGTTAGGCAAAAGTGGCAGTCTTAACAGCGATCTGCTCGGGGGAGACATAGCGGGGACTCATTTTAGTCTTGGAGATATTCAACATCCAATAACAATCAGTACGGATATCCCGGTGACTGCGGGACAGCACCGCTAGCGAATCTCCGGCCAAGCGTAGGTGTGGATCGACTTGTCTTCTGGTCGGCGCCTGAAACAGGACTTATCACGAGAGTGACTTCCTCACCCGGAAGGTCGAGGATTTCGCATACAGATTCGAGGCCCAAACTCACGACTTCAGTTGGGTTCCTGATGTGATTAGATGTGTGAAATATCGTCTCTCAATTCAGATTTCTATTCTGACCGAAGCAACCAACTCTTACGCTCGAAAAGCCATCTTCAGACACCTCATAACAAAGCCCGAATCCTCGCTCTGATTTTTTGTTCATGGGTAAAAACAATGATGTAACTGGGATTGAACGTAGAGAATACATAAAGGGATTAACACTAGGTGGCACGAGCATCTTCGGGCTGGGTGGGCTGACCGCAAACGCCACTGCAAAGACGGACGGCGGAGACGAGGAGGATACCGATACCGCATGTACCATCGCACAAGCCAACAGTAACGCAGTTATCAGCGTTGATTCGTCGAATGCGACTGATTGGACGATTAATGACCGCATCTTCGGCAAATTCATCGAGCACAATGGGAGGGATGCATACCCCGGCATCTACTCAGATCACGTGGCCAACGGCTCCTTCGAGGTGTGGAATATCCCGACCGCAGGTGATCGCACGGCCGTCCTGTACCCAGGGACGCCAACATACGAGGAGATCGCCTATCCATGGGAACCAGTCGAAACGGCTGGAACCATCGATTACGTCCAGACACCCGGTGGGATACACGGACGAGAAGCGGAACCCGACTTAGAACTGGGCGATGGCGTACCCGCTGACAAGCGCCCAACCCCATCGGGCGTAACTAATTCTCGATTCCAGCGCATTTTCCTCACGCCAAGTGGAACAAACAGCGCTCAGGGCGGTGTAAAACAACGAACCGCGCTACCAGATGAGCGCACGCTCGAGTACGTCGTGAAGTTCTCAGTTCGCGGACGGCAGATTAACGTCTGTAATGTGCGGCTCGAGGCACCTGATGGGAGCGTCCAGACTACTGAATCGGTTCCCGTCACGCGGCGCTGGCAGCGGCGGTCGGTGACACTACAACTGAGCACCCAAAGTCCACAGCGATTTCAGGGCTCGCCATTCGGTGAATACGAACTCTCCTTCACCGCCGAGGGTGAGGGCCGGTTGGATCTCGATTGGGTGATACTCCGAGCCGGCGACGCCATCAATGGGAAATTCAATCCGACGACCGTCGATCTGCTCACCGAATTCAACGTGACGAGTCTACGGTGGCCGGGCGGCAATTTTGCGAGTCAGTATCACTGGCGAGATGGTGTCGGGCCACTCCAAGAACGCCCGGTCGTTCCGAACGTGAACTGGGGTGGGCTCGAACGGAACTATCTCGGTACCAACGAATTCCTTGAGTTCTGTGAACTCACCGGCATCGAACCGATCCTCAACGTTGGCTTCTGGTCGGAAATCCCACCGGAAGAGGCGGCTGACTGGGTCGAGTACGTGAACGGCGACCAGTCAACCGAAATGGGCCAATTGCGTGCAGAACATGGCTATCCCGACCCATGGAACGTGACCTCGTGGCAAGTCGGCAATGAGGTCTACGGGCAGTATCAGATCGGCAATGCTGATGTGTACGACTATGCCCGCGAATTCCAGCGATACCAGGCTGCAATGGAAGCAGCCGATGCAAGCATCGACGTCCACGCTGTCGGTATCGATCCGATGTATACGGATTTCCATGACGGATCGTCTGAAACCCGGTTTGGAGAGCCACCGATCTGGAATCAAGAGCTGTTCAGAATCGCCGGGCAGTCGGTGATGAGTATCGATATCCACCGCTATGTCCGGGGAATCGTCAATCGGGCGAATCGCGAAGACTGGCTGCAAACAAACGAAACAGACCCGGTCGGGTATAACGAGGTACTCGTCAACTTTCCCAGTGAATTCGACCAGCTCATGCAGGAGGTCGTCGGGGAAGCTGCCCAGTACGGCATCGATGGCCTCCAAATCGATGTCGGTGAGTGGAATCTCCAACCGGCAGTGAACCCCGGGTGGCCACGTGCGGACTATCCGACGATGGCTCATGCCGCGTTTACGGCCAGCATGTTCACCACGTTCATGCGTCGTGGCAATGCCATTTCGATGAGCCACATGCGGGATAACTCGCTGTTCTGGCGCCCGTATCCGATCGATTTCCGGCCGGTTCCACCGTGTGATTATGCCGCTCAAACCTTCGCAGAACCCTTCGTGGAGGACGGCACGGAGTGGAACCGTCTCTCGACAACCATTGATAGCCCGACGCTTACCATTCCCGAGACAGGTGTCAGAATCCGTCAGATGGAAAACGTCCCCTACGTGGACGCAACTGCCATTGGAGATGCGGAGAGTCAGTCGAAAGCCATCGTGTACGTTACAAACCGCAATTTGCGGGAAACGTACACGACCGAAGTAAGCGTCAATGGATGGTCGCCCACAGGCGATCCGTCTGCCGCCCAAGTCCCAGTCGTCCTTCAAGCACCAACGAATAATAACCCATTTGCAGAACAGACGAGCTGGACGACGACGAATGGGTTCACCCGAGAAACCGGCCAACTGGAGCCAAATGCTAACGGAAATATCGAGGTGACACTGCCGCCAGCCTCCATCGTGAGGCTCGAATTCACGCTCTCTGATCCACTATCTACCGCGACGGTCACGCAAAATCAGCCGAATAGCGATGTGTGGCACGAATTCGATTCCGATGCCCAACAGAGTCGCGTTGTTATCGCAAAACCCCTCTCGTACAACGGCGATCATCCCGCTCATGTTCGCCTCCGCAACGTTGTCAATGGCGACTTCGAGTACAAACTCGAAGAATGGGAGTATCTCGACGGCTCACACGTCGGCGAAACGTTCCACAGTCTCGCTGTGGAACCGACCGAACAGACGATGCAGTTGGGAGATGGCACGACCTATCGGGTGAAAGCAGGAACCGTAGCTGTTGACCACACCTTCGAATCCGTTGTGCTCGGGAATTACTTCGGCACGGAGACACCCGTCGTGCTCGCTCAAGCCCAGACATTTAATGGGGCCGACCCAATCGTCACCCGGCTCCAAAACGTCTCGAATAGTTCGTTCGATGTTCGAGTCCAAGAAGAGGAGGCCAAAGGCTGGCACACGACTGAAACGGTTGGCTACATTGCGCTCCAACAAGCATCGGGCGTACTCAACGGAAGACCGTTCGAAGTCCGGCGAACTGGCACAGCGGTCGATGAGAACTGGACGCGTCTCACGTTCGACCAACAGTACGAGCAGCCACAATTCATCGCCGACCTGCAGACGTTCAACGGCCCCGACACGGCAACCCTGCGCTATCGGAATCTCACGAGCACCGGCGTTGAGGTCAAGGTCGAAGAGGAGCAAAGCGCCGACACCGAGACGAATCACACGACCGAACGCGTCGGGTATGCCGTCTTCGAAGGCTCTGTTTGAGTTCTCCCACGACTACCGTCGTTGGATTTCCCACGGTTATCCAGGCCGGTCGTGGGTGCTAGGATACGAGAAAGGCACTGATGGCCGATTTCCTCAAAAATTTTCAGACAGACAGGCTGTCTTAGCAGCCCTCGTCGGAAGTGCGGTCAGACCCCCATATCCATTTGTCCAATTCTGAAGACGTAGCAGTACCACTACTCGACTTGCTGGATTTGGTTGTCCATCCATCTAATTCTGACGACGTAGTGGTACCGCTACTCGAATCCCCACTCGTTTCAGACCCACTGCTGTCATTCGACTGCGAGTCGTCCGATGTGTCACTACTCGAATCGCTGGATTTGGTAGTGGTAGTTTCGTCTCCGGAAGAGGAATCCGACGTCTCTGTCGAAGTCGATGTCTCGGTTGTTGTTTCGCCCGAGGAAGAACTCTCTGACGAGTCGTCAGTGGTCGTGGATTCTTCAGTGGTCGTGGATTCTTCAGTGGTCGACTCGCCATCACTGCTCGTGGACGAACTCGAAATCCGCTGCCCGATCCAGTCCAGCAGGTCGTCGGTCTCGTGATGGGGCGGGATGGTATCACCATCGAGGACGAGCGTCGGAGTGAACTCAACACCATAGTCGCCGGCTGTATAGCGGCTTTCTGTGACTTCGTCAGTGTACTGGTCGTCGGACGCTCGGTCGATGATCGTATCTCGATTCTCCACCCCACTGGACTGCATGCGGTCTTCCATTTCACTGAACGAGACGTTCCCCGAGATGAGCTCCGAGAACATGTAGTTGAAGAATCCCCAGTAATCCGCAGGAGAGACGTCCCAGACACCTAATGCAGCTTCCGAAATAAGGGGATCGCTATCAGAAATATAGTAGTACGAACTGCCGTGAGAGGTCGTTCCTGGTGGCTGGTATGCGAGTGCCCGGAACCGAAGGTTGAGATCACCAGAGGTGACATACTCGTTCAGCACTGCTTCAAGATTACCGTCACGGACAAATTCCTGCGTGTAGGGACACTTAAAGTTGCCATACACCGTCGCCGTGGGGTTGTCTTTGTCCGTCCCCATCGTCGCATACGTGAGTGAATCAGTATCGTCTGGAATTGGTGCATCAGGAGTTTCTTCAGCAATGACTGGAAGTGTGTTGGTTGCCCCAACTGTTCCGAATATACCAGTAGTTTTCAGAAATGTTCGCCGAGTGGGATTTTGCTCTGACATCCGTTCGTGGAAAGATAGCTCGAAGGTATAGAACTATACAACCGTTTACTGAATTTATGTGGGTAAGAACTGTTGCAAAACTGTTTCGGGCACATTTAACCGATTATGAGCCGATTATGTCGGTAATAATATCTATCGTGATTCAGAATGGCCTCAATAAACCGGCGAGCTGTTCTATAAATTCGTAATAATTTCAATTTAAATTTTATGTTGGTGAAATCGGCATATTGCCAATTTGATTTCCTCCTGCGACTAACGGCGTGGGCTTTCTCTTTGAATGTGTGTAACCACAACGCAACCAGAGAAATCTTTCCTTCGACTTCATAGATGTGTCCTCGAGAGACAATGTATACTCAGATCGGCCAGCATACTTTTAAAGCCGAATTCTAATACATAATTGTATGCTTGAGGATACTCAGGAACGAGCGAAGCAACGTGCTCAGTCCCACATAGATGAGGCGAAAGATGAACTTGGAAGACAGATGTTTGATGCTTTTGAAGAGCACTTTCCGGAGCAGACAAAAGCTCAACAGCGAGAGGATCGCCTACAGATGTTCGTCGTTGGTGTCGCTGTCGGTATTCTCGCTCACTACCTCTTCAATCGGTGATCTAATTCTAGCAGTTTTTATCTGATTTTAGAACAGAGCCGATAGTATCCTCCCGATGCGGTTTCAATATTGGCGATTGAAGCAAACTGAAGTAAAGAGAACCAATGTGTGAACTACGTCGCCCTACCGCGTTCGGGCCTCTCCGGCCCTCACTTGTTGCGGTGGGCGCTTCCTGTTTCTGTGTCAGAACGTGCAAGAAGCGGTCCCACAGCGTCCACAAGAGCGAAGCAGGAAACGGTCCTACAGCAGTTCCAGACTCCACAGGCGAGGTCCCTTGACAGGCGGTTCGGAGTGGGACACTCCTCCCGGCTGGACACTCAACTCCCACGTTCGATGCACGCTTTTTGGTGCGTTTGAACATCGAACGTATTGTAGTAAGTGTCTTACTACACCGTTCGAACGCGGGGGAAGTACGGCTATGGCGTATAGTGAACGTACCCACAGACGTCGGGTGGATCCTCCTCCCTCCTCACTCCCTTCGGTCGGTCGGTGAGGAAGAGGGCTTACCCGCCTGCAATTCAGCTAAATTCGTTCGCTAATCCCTATAAGAAGACGACTTGTCTGTCGACGCCGGCGAACACGGTTCTGGATTCTGGGTCTTTCATTGCAGTCACCTCGAAATCGAAGTCGTCACCCGCGACAGCGCTCTCATCACGCGCCCTGCAACCTTCTCGCACTAGAATTTGTTTACAAGCTCGATCCGTTCGAGTTTGCCCCCACACTCGGAGTACGCGATATGCAATGTCGTCGCTAGGGCTGTTTCACCGCAGACAATCCATTTGTAGAGTGGGTAGTCTTTTTTGGAGGGCGGTACCATTTGATGAGCGTTCCCCTTATTGATCCCATTCTATAGTGGAATTGGCTATAAATGAAATTTTGCGGTTGACGTGATTATGGGCAACTAACCATGCTCATTCAGTAGTGAATGTTAATCAAATAGCAACGGCATCGAGTCAGTAGGAGCACAATTGAGACAAGTTTGTGAAGATCTCAGGAGCATCGTCGGTCGCTGCACTCGCACTCTCCATAACGACCGTTGGTCACAACATATGAGAACGTCAATTGACGTGATATGAAGAAAAAGAACGGTAACGTGGATTAGTTCGGCAGTTCCTTCCGTCCCGTTCGCACGCATAGCCAGCACGGGAAGCCGTCGAGACCGTCGCAGTCACAGTCTTCAGGTTCGGCATCGTCTTCGTCTTCCGAAGGGAACACATCGAGCGTCCCGTCGTCGGTTGCGTTTTCGACGGCGGCCATGTGCTTGCAGAACGCATCACGGTGGACGTGATGCGGGCACGTACAGACCATCAGTTCGTGAGTCACGTCGTCGATGGAGACAGTGTACTGGTGGGCTGCGGGGTTCTCATGGCACTCATTGGTGACTTCGATGAGTCCGAGGGCATCATCAAGCGTGCTGCAAAACGGCCAGCCCCATTCCATCGCGTGGTTAGATACACCCGGTAGGAAGTGCTTGTCACCAGAGTCTTAGAATAAGACTTCTTGTTACTCAATTCAGGAAGTAAGTAACTAAACTACTTACTGTGATCTACTTGACTACAATTAATGTCCGACGAGACTTCCTCAGAGGTCGATACGAACAGTTTCCCACTCCAGCAATCGCGGCGCACACTAGTTCGACTCCTCGGTTCAGCAATTGCTATGGGAGCGATTTCTGGGTCTGCTGTTGGGAGTAGTGACAACAACGATAGCAAATGTACGGTTGCTAATCGCAAAGACAAGCGGAGTGATTCCTTCGATTTGAATGGTCTGTCACTCTCCGACGACGAATTCCACCTCGAGTGGATGCAGTTCACGCCAACTATCGATGGTGAAACAAAGGAGATGTTCGCTATCGAGGGATTTGAGGCGACCATCAAGAACGATGAGGTCACCAGGATGGATGTCGATTCCATCGAGGTACACGAAGACCTTGAGAAAATTGTCAGTGAATTAGTCAGTTATCTCGCAGACGGGGACACCCCCGATGAATTCAATACTGCTCCAAATGCAGTCCATGAGTATCTCGATCAGATCGATACTCGGCACTTCGAGCGTCTTCAGACAGTTATGGAAAATGAAGGTGGTACGGACATGCTCGAACATCGCCTCCAAAATGGTGTACCAACGGATGCAGACACTGGAGGATACGGTGGAGCATTCGTACTAATTTTGGTTCTTTTTATCCTGCTAGTCATCATCGGCGCAGGCTTCGGGATTGGCGGTGGTTCTTCCGGGAGTTGAGACTAGAAAAAGGTGAAGTGGTGGTTAGTTCGGTAGTTCTTTTCGTCCGGTTCTTACGCACGGCCAGCACGGGAAACCGACAAGACCCTCACAATCACAGTCTTCTGGTTCTTCGAGCCGCGATTAAACGCTCGTGTCACATTTTTGTGGCCTCGTAAATAGTCGTCGTCCCGCTCAGTTCGTTCGCGACGATGAGAAGCGAGTTGTCCGTAGGACTACCTTCGGCCGGAACGAAGGTCAGCCCCTCCGGTGCAAGGTCACCGGCTGCACCGGCCGCCAGTTCACCACTTTCGAGTGCTTCGGCGAGATCCGGGTCGGAACCGGTCAATCCCAGTTTGGCGAAATCGAATATCCGATTGTTCACGTACTCGACGAACACAGGTTTCTGAGGGGTAGAAATGTCGAACACCATCACACCACCAATTTCCTCCAACCCAATGAACGCGTACTCGATTCCGTCGACGGTGCCAACTGCCACTCCTTCCGGTTCAGGGCCGGCTGCTGGACTCTCTTCGTCGAGCTCAATCGAGTCCGAGCCGGTGTTGAACGCAGCTTCAGGGAGTTTTCCTTTGGAGATGAGGTCAGCGATGATGCTCTCAATCATGCCGCCGCTCTCGAAGACGAGTTCGATACCATCGTCGGTCGGTTTCCAAATCGCGAACGAACGGCCCCCGTAGATATACAGCTCTTCGAGTATTCCGTCGTCGTTTACGTCACCAAGGAAGGTCGATACTCTGAGACCTACTAATGACAAGAGTGTGCACCTGTCGAACCGTGATTCGTCGATCGGAACGTCGATACGTCCGTCATCATCCGTGTCGAGTCCGAAGGTTCCATTCTCCTCGATGAGAGTGCCAAACTCTGTGAACCCACTGTAGCCACGAGGGTCGCCCTCGTTGGCAGTGACCAGATATGTCTCTCCTTCGACTGTATATGCGTCTATCGAATCGGGTTGGTAGACTCCGAAGAGCGGTTGCGTTTTGATATCGATCCGTTTGTCGTCTATCGCGTCAAGCGCGTTCCTCGGGAGCGAGAAATTCTTAATTCCGAGCGGAACGATGTTACGGACGCTCGCCTGGACAATGTCGACAATGGCAATGGCGTTGTTTTCCTGAAGAACGACGTACGCCGTCTCGGAGTCGTCGGAGACCGCGATGTACTCCGGTTCGAGGTCCTGTGCAACCGTCGCGTTCGGTCCATAGATGAGGACGCCTTTCTTGCGGAGCGCCTCCTTTTCCGAATTGAATTTTTGGAACCCGGTGGTTGCAACGTCCACGTTTTGGAAACCACGGGAAACATCTATGATATTGACCGAACCGGGTGGGTCAATGTCGTACGAATCGTTGGGTTCGCCCTCGCAGGCGACGAGTAATGACTCGCCATCAGGGGTGAACGTCACCATGTCGGGGAGAAAACCGACAGTTACCGAATTCAGAAGGTCGAGATTCTTGGTATCGTAGAAAAAGATCCGACCCGGCTCGGTTTCCGGGTCGGCAGCGACGGCGACCGCAACGACGCCATCGCGAGCAGCAGCGCTGTTTGCAGGGCCAGGGTTCTGCCAGACATCCGTAATTCGAATCGAATCGACCAGCGTCGGGTTCGAAGGATCGGAAATGTCGAGGACGTCAACACTGGTTTCGTTTGCATCCACGACGAATGCACGCTCCGTGCTTGCGTCGTAGGTAGGGATTTCCGCGGCATCCTCGTTGTACACGCCGCTCTCGTACCGCCCGATCTGTGTCAGTAGGCCCATCGATTTTTCATCGATATGCCTGGAATCTGCCCCTCCAACCGTCGATACTGTCGGGGTCAGGAAGAGCGCCCCACCAAGTTTGAGAACACTTCGTCGCCCCAGCGTTTGTCTTTCCGTCATCTGTCTGTCCATCGACTATTAGCTATTATTTAGTAATTCACTCTTGGTTACACCCACTCCTACATTTATTTCCCATCAAAGCTCGCGTTGACGAGTTTGCAGTCAGAACGCAGTCAGAATGTGCACCCATACACGGAGGGGTACGACAGTCAGGGTCTGTTTACTATTAAAAGGTCGAAAGCCAAGAGATCAATATAAGATGGGGGGCAGAAGTGGGATTACAGAAATCGAGGAGAAAGCCCACGACTTCAGTCGTGGGATGAATCCAACCACTCCGACACAATCCATCCTCAATAGCACGGCGTAGGGTTGATGGAATCACCACATCTAATAGTGAACAGCATCTATCTACGACCATGCCACGCGGGTATAGTCGAGAACGAACGTCGGTTCACAACCTCCACTACCACTTCATCTGGTGTCCGAAATACCGCAAATCGGTGTTGACGGACGAGGTTGCCGACCGCCTCGAAGACCTCATCGAGGAGAACGCTCTTCTGTAGGAGATTGTTGATACAGTTCAGCTGTTGCTCTCGAATCGAAGAGGGCAAGGACACCGCGTTAGCGGTGTCCGACACGAATGATTCCGCTGGATGTGTTTGGTTCGGA